>CALVLV010000016.1 GCA_944341075.1 uncultured Clostridia bacterium | reverse complement strand
CAAAGACGTCCGTCCGCGACATTCCTTTGACGGATGCGCTGATAGACGATTTGAAGAAGTACATGGACTGGTTCAGGATCGCCGACGACGAGTTTGACAGCCGTCTTGACGAAACCTATCTCGCCGTAAATGTATATCGGCAGCCGCTGTACCCGCAGTCTATTGGGCAATGGCTGACCTTCTATGAGCGCAAATGGGACATGAAACACGTCACTTGTCACGGCTTGCGACATACCTATTGTAGCCTGCTTTTGGCGCAGAACGTCCCGATACAGACGGTGAGCAAATATATGGGACACAGCGATTCGACCGTCACTTTGAAAGTGTACAGCCACTTTATCCCTGATACGCAGGGCATCGCGGTGAACGCTTTGAACCGCCTGACAGAGTAAAAGGAATGGCCTTTGCGGTCATTCCTTTTTGCTGGATAGTAAAATTTTCTGGTATAACCCGATTTTTATACCAATTTTGGAAAATCTTGCCTAAATATTGTGGTAGAAAAGAAAAAGACCACAATATCTTGTGGTCAAAGTGGTACTCCCGGCGGGAATCGAACCCACAACGGCCCCTTAGGAGGGGGCTGTTATATCCATTTAACTACGGAAGCATATTAAATTTTATTGCACGAGGCAGAAATCATTGTCGGAAAAAATTTTATACCAAAATTTATACCAACTTTTTTCCGCCCCCGTGAAAATAAGCATAAATCAAACGATTTTTCCCGAAAAACGTGCGTTTTGGGCAATATCTTGTGGATAGAACAATACCTTAGGAGGGGGCTGTTATATCCATTTAACTACGGAAGCATATTCAATTGTTTAAGTTTACTCCCGGCGGGTATCTGCCGTTTCCCTGCGGGAGCATCGGCAGAGTGTCGTAGGCTGTGCCTCCTCGCGCGAACCAACAACGGCCCTTTTATATGATGGTGCTACGTCCATTTAACTACGGGAGCATACAGAGTTAAATTTTTACCCATCAGCGAGAGAGCTTTGAACAACGCAAATATAATACAATATATTGCAAAAAAAATCAAACGATTTTCCGTCTGTTTTTGCAATTCCGCAACAAAATTGCATCAGCAAAGAAAGGCACAGGATGTTTTTAGCCCTGCGGCTTGAAATTATGTTTCATGTATGATAAAATATCTGCGGAGGCAATTTATGGGCGAACTTTTTACTATTCCGAACATAGGCAAGGCGACCGTACGGGCCCTGACCGAAATGGGATATACCACAATAGAATCATTAAAGGGCAAAAAGGGCGAAGAGCTGTATAACGAGGAATGTGCTCTTCGCGGCACGGTTGTAGACAGATGTCAGCTGTACCTGTACCGCGCAGTGGAATACTTTGTTAACACAGCAAACCCGGACATTGAAAAATGCAAATGGTGGTATTGGAAAGACGAATTTGTGTCGCCTTCGCCCTGCGGCGCGATTTGTTCGCAGTGCACCCTGTTCCCTTCGGCATGCAAGGGATGCCGAATAATAAAGGGTAAAGTTCACTGGCTGCAATACACGGACGCCGACTGTTGTCCGATTTACGATTGCTGTATCAACAATAAAAGACAGCAAAATTGCTCTGCATGCAAAAACCTGCCTTGCGAAAGGTTTGTAAAAGATCCGACCATCTCAGACGAGCAGAACGAGCAGAACCTGAAAACAATGCTTAAAAACCTTGGAAAATAAGAGCTACAATTAAACCGCGTAGCGGGCATTTCCCAAGCCTCCGCAACAAAACAAAGCTACTTAGGCCCAATAATATTACATATTTTACACAGTTATGTCACACATAGTACGTTGTATTAATAAAAAAAATACATATAAACAGCCTAAAAAGCCCTGTTCAGTGCAAGAACAGGGACTTTTATTTACATTTACTATACGGCGACGGCCTTGCAGGGTCTTGGGGGTGGCTCCCTATAAATTTCTGCATCCAGATCATTGTGTACCATCTGCCGAACTTATTCCCACAATTTTTAAACGTACCGATAAGCTCAAAACCCAGCTTTTTATGAAATTCATAGCTTGCATTAGTGAGATACTCGTCCTCTTCTTCAGTGACGGCGATGCATGCTTACATATTTTTTATGCCCTGCGCCTTAAGCGCATCTTCAAGCGCGGCATACAACAGCGTACCCACCCCATTGCGGCCACAGCCGGGCGCGACGTATACCGTAGTTTCGACAGACCAGTCATACGCCGACCTGTTTTTAAACTGTGAGGCATAGGCATATCCCACAACTTTGCCGCCGACCTCAGCAACAAAATACGGGTAAAAGCGCATGATATTTTTCATGCGTTCTGAGAACAGGCGTTCATCAGGGGCGTCATCTTCAAACGTTATTACCGTGCGGCGCACATAAAATTCATATATTCGACTCAATGCCGCAGCGTCTTCCACTACAGCGTTGCGTATAACTACCTCATCCATGTTATCAGTCCCTTTCTGGTATGCCGTTGGCCCGGCCAACGGCACGCAAATAATATGTTTAAAATATTAAACGCCGCCTGAATACAAGCGGCGTTTCTGTATTATACGATTTTTTCAATATATTTGGTTGCACCGTTTCCGTTGAAGAAGTCACGCGAGCCAAAATAGTTGCAGCTCAGCACGGCGTCGAGCATTTCCTGCCTGTCGTAATAGTCTACCGCGTCATACAAAAATTCAAGTATGTAATCACCAAAGCCGCCCTGCTTATAGGTTTCGTCGAATACATAACCCTTCCACTCACTTCCGCTTTCTATGTACACGTCAATGGTGGAGAAGTATATGTCGTCAATAAATATACCCGACTCGTGGCTTACAAACACGCTTTCAAGCTTGCTGAACATGCTCACACCCTGATACATATTTGTATTAAAGCTGTATCCGCTGAGGTGCAAAAGCGTGGGCAGAATGTCGTATGTATTACAGAACTTGGTTATCTTTCCCGGAACAAGCGGGCCGTCCACGTCCTTTGTAGCCGTGAAGTTTATCGCAGAATATTCGTCGAGCGGCAGCGGCTCCACATTAAGATCCATGCTTCCGCCATACCACATAAAGCAGGGTACGGAGTACACGTTGGTGTTGTAGAACTCCGAAGGATCTATACCCTTCATCAAGTAATTCATCTGGTCGTAATACGCCGAATGGTCGGCATAGAACATGAATACGGTATCGTCTAACTCGCCCTTGCTTTCAAGGTCTTTTACAAGCATGTTGACGCCGAGGTCGAGATCCATTATGCCCGCCTGATAGCGTTTATATCGCAGGAACATTTCGGAATAAATATCCATTTCCGCAAGGAAGTCTTCTGCAATGCCGGGTGTTCCGCTTACAAATGTTTCGGGGAATCTGTCTATAAGCTCGTAGTATTCCTCAAGCCCCTTTATCTGGCACTTTTCAACAAACTCATCCTTTTCCTCTTCGGTCATTTCGCCCGAAGATACTTCGCCGGGGGCTTCCGGCACCTCGGTGAACGGGTAATTGCCGTGCACAAGCAGGTCGTTATATGACCCATGGGAAATGAGCGTCATCATCTGGGTAAAGAACGGGCCGCCGTCTTCCGAATATGTAAACTCATTCATATAATGGCGGAACACGTTGGAATCTTTATCGAAATCGTAAAAGCCCTTCTTATCTGAACTTCCCGGCAGCAGCGTAAGATCTTCAAGGAAATAGGCATTGTCGTACCCGTAAAGGCTGTCAAACACCTCTTCCCTGTTATAATAGCTGCCGTAGTTTATATGGAAATAATTGCTTGTATAGCCATCGTTTCCAAAGATATTGGCAAGCGTATAAGGCATATCGTTTTCAACCATGTTTGCAGGCTCAAGAGCTGTCACCGAAGGGTAACTCCCCATTATGGATAGCGCCTCTGAACAATTGGTCTTATCCCTTGCATGAAAGTCCGTCATGGCTATGCCGCCTTCGGCCATGGCATACAGGGTGGGCGTATACTCCTTATTGATAACGTACCATTCGCCCGATTCAATTACAATGAGCACAATGTTTTTGCCGTTTATGGCACCGGTGTAGATATCGTCGCCATACACGCTCCTGCTCATCCTTCCATCGGCAAAATATCTGTCTATATCGCTTTCGGTTATCTCGTCCACATATGTTTCGCCGGAAATGGAGTTGCCTATATTCACCACAAAATAGCCGTATGTGCCAAATTCTTTAAAAGCTTTAGCGGTAAACTTCTGCTCGGTGTACAACTCGTTTTCGTCGTAAAAGATGCTCAGCCTGTCCTCCTCCGTCTGCTCCTGGTCAGCTGCAGCGGAAAAACTTTCTACCGTAAAGGCATACAATATGCCGGCACAGCACTCAGCAAGAATAAACGCAACAAGCATTATAACAATGGTGTTGCGCGTATACAGGCCCTTGGGCACAACATACCTGCGCGCAAAAATTATCATACCGGCAAGCGCGCCGCCGAACAAAATGATCGACCCGGCAACAAGCCACCAATTTAAAAAGCTTGCGTCTACCACGCCGGTAACTTCAGAGACAAGATTAAGCATGCTGAAACTGAATACCATGCCGCTCATGGAATACAGCGCCTCGTTTGCGATAGACAACACTATCTGCAGAACAATAAAAAACGAAACAACCGAAATCTGCGCCGCAGAATTGGGAATGACAAAAATAACGAGCGCAATTATAAGGATGACGGCAAGGTCAAGCCCGAAGTACTGCGGAAGAACACCCATCCCCATAGAGATGAATGTGATAATTTCCAACAATATTGCAAGAATGACATATCCGACTGCAAATACGGTTTTTTTGATAAGCAGTCTCTTCATAACGCCTTCTCCCGCACGAAAAACATTTCCGCGCTAAACAAAATACAATATAAATCTTAAATGTAGTGCCGTTCCGCAGCGTCAATCGGCTTTTTTCTCGGCCGCGTCCTCCGCGGCGTCGGCTTGATTTTTAACAGAAGCATTGTTTGCGGCAAGCAGGTTCCTTATATCGGTAAGCAGCTCCTCGACAGTAGGCTTTGCAGGAGCGGCAGGCGCAGGCGCCTGTTCTGCCTTGAGCTGAGCTTCGGCTTCTGCCCTGGCGGACTCCTTGGGAACGCCCTGCTTTATGAGCGCCTTTGTACGCTTTTTAAGCTCCTTCTCCCTCTTTGCCTGGGCGTTTAGCTCGCTGCCCTTTTCGCGTATGGTATTTATAATTTTGACTATAGCAAAAATAACTAGCGCGATGAGAATGAAATCAAGGATCGCCTGAATAAATGTACCCCAATTGATTACAAGAGAATTTTCAAGATCAAGTACCTTGCCATCCGCTCCGTCGTCAATATATACGGCCTTTAGTACCGTACAGAGCGAATCCAGACCCTTTTCCCCTCCGCCTACAGCCCAATTGATGAGCGGCATTATAATGTCGTTAGTAAGACTGGTAACTATCGCTGTGAAGGCGGCGCCGATAACTACGCCAACGGCAAGATCGAGCACGTTGCCGCGCGTGATGAATTTTTTAAATTCTGCCCACAGTTTTTTTATTGCTTTCATATTCTCCTCTTATACTCCCCGCCCGAAACAGCGGCATACGGAGTTTAAATTATTATAAAATGCGTATATGATTTTTTATTTAGAATATAGTGAAATTACAGCTGAACTTATTGCACGTCAAGTTCACTTTAAAAGCTCGTTGGCAAGATTTTCTATTTCTGCGGCGTTCTCTTCGCTGAATGCCGCACGTATCTTTACTGTCTGGTCTGCAAACACAAGGTCTTTGCAGCCCGAAAGACGCTCGCGCATGAGCTTTGCCGAGATGGGCGCCCACGTGCCGTTTTCTATCAACGCTACAGTCCTTGAACGGAAATTGCGCTCTGCAAGGCAGTCTATAAATTCGCGCATGCAGGGGAATATTTCCGCATTGTATGTAACTGAGGCAAGCACGAGTTTGCTACACATGAAAGCATCGGCTACGCACTTTGCCCTGTCGGCCCTTGCAAGGTCTGCAACAATAACTTCTTTACCCGCCTTTTTAAGAATATCGGCAAGCATTTCGGCAACGGCCTTTGTGTGTCCGTATATAGAGGCATACGCCACCATTACGGCGTCCTTTTCGGGGCGGTATGAAGACCATGTATCGTAAAGAGAGATATAATGGCTGAGGTCGCCCTTAAGCACAGGGCCGTGCAGCGGGCATATCATCTTTATGGGAAGTGCCGCCGCCTTTTTAAGCAACGCCTGAACCTGCACGCCGTATTTACCGACTATACCTATATAATAGCGCCGTGCCTCGTCGTCCCAGGGCTGGTCAATATCGAGCGCACCAAACTTGCCGAACGCGTCTGCGGAGAAGAGCGCTCCCGAGGCCTCGTCTAAGGAAACCATTACTTCCGGCCAGTGCACGAGCGGTGCCATTACAAACCTGAGCGAATGCTTGCCGAGACTGATAACGCTGCCCTCGCCAACGGTAACGGCGTTGTTTACGTCGAAGCCGAAGTACTCCTTTATCATTGTGAAAGTCTTGGCGTTGCCCACCACCTGCACGTTGGGATATACCTTTAAAAAGTTCTGGATGTTTGCCGAATGGTCTGGCTCCATATGATGTATCACAAGATAATTAGGCTGCCTGTCGCCGAGAACTTCGCGCACGTTTGCAAGCCATACATCGCCGAAATGAGCGTCTGCCGTGTCGAGCACCGCTATCTTTTCATCGACGATGACATACGAGTTGTAAGACATGCCCGCAGGAACCTTATACATTCCCTCGAAGAGGTCGATCGAGTGGTCGTTGACGCCTACATAAAAAATACCTTCGTCAATCTTGTACATATTTAGTGAACAGAATATTCCTTATAAAATTTATTTACAGAGAATATTATATATTTTGTATAGAACATTGTCAATTTTTTAGCCATAATAAATTATGGAGGCATATTTTGTAAATACGCCTCCGCTTATGCAAATATAAAACCGGCCGTGCAATAAACAAAGTTACCTTATCTGCCCTTCGCCGGTTATCACATACTTGTATGTATTCAGCTCGCTCAGCCCCATGGGGCCGCGGGCGTGCAGTTTTTGCGTAGAGATGCCCATTTCGCAACCGAGCCCGAATTCGCCCCCGTCGGTAAAGCGCGTAGAGGCGTTTACATACACGGCGGCGCTGTCCACCGCGCCCGCAAAATAATCGGCAGCGGCGCTGTCTTCGGTAACTATGCAGTCGCTGTGACCCGTCGAGTGTGCGGCTATGTGGGCGACTGCCTGTTCAACGCCGTCAACTATGCCCACCGCCATTACATAGTCTAAAAATTCTGTATCGAAGTCAGCCTCGCCCGCAGGCACACAGCACGGTCTGTCGCCGAGGATCGCATAGGCGCGCCCGTCAACCCTGAACGTCACCTTATGTTCGGCCCTGTCTTCTGCAAGCCTTTTATACAGCTTGGGCAGAAATTCCTCAGCTATGGCGGCATGTACAAGGCACACCTCCATTGCGTTGCACACCGAAGGGCGGCTGCACTTGGCGTTTTCTATTATGTTCAGCGCCATCTGCTGATCGGCGGCAGCATCCACATAGACGTGGCAGATGCCCGTTCCCGTCTGTATGCAGGGCACTTTGGCGTTCTGTACGCAGGCATTTATCAGCCCCGCGCCGCCGCGGGGAATGAGCAGGTCTACAAGCCCCGCCGCCGTCATTATGTCGGCGGAACTCCGGCGGGAAGTATCTTCCGCGAGATTTATCAGCTGCGGCGCAAGTCCCGCCCGCTGCAGTCCGCGGCGCATTGCGCGCACTATTGCGGCGGCGGAGTTATACGCCTCCCTGCCTATGCGCAGCACGCACACGTTGCCGCTCTTAAGGCAGAGCGCAGCGGCGTCAGAAGTGACGTTGGGTCGGCTTTCGTATATTATGGCAACCACGCCGAGCGGCACGCTTACCTTTTTTACCACTATGCCCGAAGGGCGCTTTACCGTGTCGAGCACCCTGCCCACGGGGTCGGGAAGCGCAGCGACCTGCAGCATGCCGTCGGCCATGCCCTTTATCCTATCCCCGGTAAGCCGCAGCCTGTCGACCATGACGTCGGATATCCTGCCTTCGGCGGCTTTTACGTCGGCCGCGTTGGCCGCAAGTATATCGGGCACGGAAGATAAAAGCTCCTCCGCCATAGCCCCGAGAGCGGCATTTTTCTGCTCCGTAGACAGCATTGCCGCCTGAGATTTGTATTTGTTAGCCTCGACGAGCATTTCGCGCGTTGTCATGCCTTTTTACCCTTAAAGCGCGTTCCCGCACCCTTACCTTCCAGAATATCGTACAGCACCGCAGGCTGACTGCCGCGGGCAATTACCGTATCTATGCCGTTCTTCATGCACATGTCTGCGGCGCAGAGCTTTGTGCTCATGCCGCCGGTGCCGAGCGCCGTGCCCGAACCGCCTGCGGCGGCGTACAGCTCGGGAGTTATCTCTTCCACCAGCGGCAGAAGTTTTGCCCCGCTGTCCCTGCGGGGATCGCACGTATACAGCCCGTCGGTGTCGGTGAGCAGCACCAGAAGGTCTGCGCCCGAACTTACCGCAACTATCGCGGCGAGCGTATCGTTGTCGCCAACGGCGATCTCCTTTGTGGCTATGGTATCGTTTTCGTTGATGACGGGCACGGCGCCGAGCGTTATCAGCCTTTCCAGCGTATTGTGGAAATGATTGCGGCGCTCGTCGCTCTCCACGTCTTCGGCAGTGAGCAGTATCTGCGCGACGGTCTGATTGTATTCCCCGAAAAACTTATCGTAGGTATACATCAGCTCGCACTGGCCCACGGCCGCAGCGGCCTGCTTTGTGGGAATATCCGAAGGCCTGCACGGAAGCGCGAGCTTGCTTACGCCCATCGCAATAGCGCCCGAAGAGACTAAGATCACCTCGTTCCCCGCATTTTTTATGTCTGAAAGCACCCTGCACAAGCTATCCATTATGCGCAGATTTATCTTGCCCGTCGCATGCGACAACGTGGACGAGCCAACTTTTACCACAACTCTCATTCTATTGTACCGTAAAACAATTATATGTATTAAATATTTTATAATATTGCCGCGGTTTAGTCAAATAAATTGATAAAGCGTAAACATTCATACAAAGAAATCCGCAGCCGTACGGCTGCGGACTCCGCTTTACTTTATGCTTTTTAAAGCTTTGAGATCACCTGATTGTATATATCTTATCGCACGGGTAATTTCTGCAGGAGGAAGATCCCACCACCTCAAGGCCATAAGGGTAGCAATATCTTCATCCGAAAAACGCTTGCGTATCGGCCTTGCAGGAACCCCGCCTACTATTGTATATGGCGGAACATCCTTTGTTACCACCGCCCTGGCACCGATTATTGCGCCGTCGCCAATGGTAACGCCCGCAAGAATAACCGCCTCATAGCCTATCCACACATCATTGCCGATAACAATGTCACCCTTGTTATCCCATGCCTTGTCTGCCCAAAGTCCGTGTTCCCACTCATTGTAAAATATGGGGAACGGGTAAGTGGAAAGCGAACGCATTGTATGATTGGCGCTGTTGAACAGAAATTTGGCACCGCAGGCAATCGAACAAAACTTCCCTATTTTTAGTTTATCATGGTTTATCGGATAATGATAGAGAACGTTGTTCTTTTCAAAGTCTTTAGGGTCATTCACAAAGTCGTTGTAAAAAGTAAAGTCCCCTACCTCAATATTCGGGCCTGTTATCACATTTTTAAGATACACAATCGTATCGTCCCCTTCGCGAGGATATATCTTTTTGGACGGAATAGCCATATCAAATCATCTCCTTTAAATTTATTTATGCAAGACTATTCCGTCAGAAACAATGCAAAGCTTCACCGAGTTTTCCTCCCCGTTTTATATTTTTAATATTACAAGTTGATTTCTTTATATTTAATAAGCGTACATAATAACGGAGCCGCAAAAAAGCGGCTCCGAGATAGCTTATTATCTGTTTTAAACAATGCCCTGAGCCATCATTGCATCGGCTACCTTTTTAAAGCCGGCAATGTTTGCGCCCATAACGTAGTTGCCTTCGTAGCCGTACTCCCTGGCGGCTTCGTCGATGTTGTGATAGATATTTACCATTATGTTCTTGAGCTGCGCATCCACTTCTTCAAACGACCAGAACATCCTGCCGGAGGACTGAGCCATTTCGAGGGCGGAAGTTGCAACGCCGCCCGCGTTGGCAGCCTTTGCGGGAAGGAACACAACGCCGTTCTTCTGGAAGATATCTATCGCTTCGAGCGTGGAAGGCATGTTTGCACCTTCACCCACGTACTTGCAACCATTGTCCACAAGCGTCTGGGCGGCCTGGGCGTCTATCTCGTTCTGCGTAGCGCAGGGAAGAGCTATGTCGCAGGGAATAGTCCATATGCCCTTGCAACCTTCTGTATAGGTAGAACCGGGAACGCGCTCGGCATATTCCTTTATCCTGCCGCGCTTAACTTCCTTGATATCCTTGACAACGTCGAGGTTGATTCCGTTGGGATCGTAGATATAGCCGTTGGAGTCGTACATAGCCACCACCTTTGCGCCCAGGCTCTGCGCCTTCTGGCAGGCATAGATGGCAACATTGCCAGAACCGGAGATGACTACCGTTTTGCCCTCAAAGCTTTCGCCCCTTACCTTAAGGGCCTCTTCGGTGATATAGATGAGGCCGTAACCGGTGGCTTCAGTTCTTACAAGGCTGCCGCCATAAGAAAGCCCCCTGCCGGTGAGCACGCCGACATGTTCGTTGCGTATCTTTTTATACTGGCCGAAAAGGAAGCCTATCTCCCTGCCGCCTACGCCTATATCGCCTGCGGGAACGTCGGTATCGGCGCCTATATGGCGATAGAGTTCTGTCATAAAGCTCTGGCAGAAGGCCATTATTTCGCGGTCAGACTTGCCCTTGGGGTCGAAATCGGAGCCGCCCTTGCCGCCGCCGATGGGAAGGCCGGTAAGGCTGTTTTTAAGGATCTGTTCAAGCCCAAGGAACTTTATTATGGAAAGGTTTACCGAAGGATGGAACCTGAGGCCGCCCTTGTAAGGGCCGATGGCGCTGTTGAACTGCACCCTGTAGCCCTTGTTTACATGCACCTTGCCCTTATCGTCTACCCAGGGAACGCGGAACATAACAACACGTTCAGGCTCTACAAACCTTTCAAGAAGGCCTGCTTTTTCGTATTCGGGATGTTTTTCTACCACAGGAGCAAGCGTGGTAAGAATTTCGGTCGCAGCCTGATGGAATTCAGGTTCGCCGGGATTGCGTTTTTTAAGATCTTTTAAAACTCTCTCAACATACGTCATGATCAGTACTCCTCTGTACGGCCCCGCCGCACTTTATTTTAATGAAGCAATTATAACATATACTTAGAGTTTTGCCAAATTCTGAACCGCATTTTTATTATAACGATTAGTTATAAACTGTATAAGTTTTACTAATAATATACCATTTTGCATTGATTTTAAGTATTTTTATGCAAAAAAGTGCCCGTTTTAAGCATAAATTTTAATTCTATAAGGTATAAGTTTAACTTATTTTTCACCTGTACATAACACAACAGACACTCCTCAGCGGGAAAAGTAAATCTTCTCCGCGGTATTGTAAAAAATATCTTCAAGCTCGGCAGGGGTAAACACGCCGCTATCTGTTATATAATCTTTAAGGTGCACATAACTGTCGCGACAGAGGTTAGACGGCATATCGGAACCGAACATAAGCCTGTCTGCCCCCACCGTCCGTTTTGCTATGCCCAGGTGCACAACAGCCGACGGATACGGATAAGTTTCGGGGCGCTGATTGCCAGGCAATGACGAAAGGTCGAAGTAAACGTTCGGCAGGGCAAGCCTGCCAAGTTCGGCATGCAAAAGCTCGCCATCCCCGCGCTGCGGAGAGAGAAGGTGACATAAAACAAAAGTGACATCGGGGTATTTTTTTATTGCGCTTGCAAGCGAGCGCGTCTGCCAGCAACAATTGCGCGGGCGGCCTATATCCATTACTACGGTAAGCCCGTTTTCTGCCGCGTAATGGTAGCAACCGTTCATCACCTCACCGTCCAGGTCTATTTCCCCGTGATACGCCATCAGACCCGAACCGTTGCTCATTTCAAACTTTACGGCCCTGAAGCCTAGATCACGGAACAAATGACGCCTTACTTCCTCAGACTTTGCACAGAAAGGGTCGTACGCTCCCGCGCCGACAAAGCGCGACGGGTATTTTTTTACAGCCTCGGCAGTGTACTCATTCTGAAAACCGAAAAACTGCCCCTGTAAAAGCACGGCTTTTTCAACATTGTTTTCGTCCATCACCTTTAAAAGCGCTTCGGGCGAAGCGCCGTACTCCCCCATTTCGGGCGGGATCATAAAAAGCTCGGTGCCGTCGGCATAGCGCGCCATTCCGCCGCCTATGCCGCAAAGTTCCCCGCGGGAAGTAAATCCTGAGATGTAGCGCACAACATGCGCATGCGCGTCTATTATCTTCATAAACTACCTCTGCCCGATGTTGTTCTGCCGCCGGTACACGAACACGCAAAAGGGCAATTACATAAAATATTGATATGCAGACAAAAAATTATGACAGGCCGGCCGCATTCAATTATGCCAGAGACTGGGCATTCAGGCGAAACCCACGCTATTACAACTTTGATACCTCAGGAGGCGACTGCACGAACTTTGCATCGCAATGCATTTACGCAGGCGCGGGCATAATGAATTATACTCCTACTTTCGGGTGGTACTACCGAAATGTGAACGACAGGGCTCCCGCCTGGACGGGCGTTGAATACCTGTATAATTTTCTTCTCGGCAACAAGGCCGAAGGCCCGTTTGCCGAGGAAGCTCCACTTAACAGATTGGAGATCGGCGATATTGTACAGCTTGGCACGGCGACGGGCGACTTTTACCACTCCCCCGTAGTCGTGGCAGTCAGGCAAAACGAGATTTTCTTGGCCGCGCATACCTACGATGCATTCATGCGGCCGCTGTCTACCTACAATTTCGCACAGGCACGCGGCATACACATACTCGGGGTGCGGTTTATCTGAATTCAGATTAGAAACACAATCCGAGACCTGCCGACGCCCACATATTTCAGATTTATTATAGCATAAACCAGCTTATAAAAACAGAAGTTAAGGCAAAAATAATAAAAAATGTCAAAAAGCCAAGCCAAAACACTTGAAATTTATGCGAAAATGTTATAAAATCTAATGGCTATGCAGAGATGGCGGAGTGGTCGAACGCGCACGACTCGAAATCGTGTTACGTGGGAACACGTACGGGGGTTCGAATCCCTCTCTCTGCGCCATATCCCGCCGAGAGACAAAAGTCTCTCGGCGGGATATTTTTTGCGAAGAGAATGAGGGATTCGAGGGGAGGCAAGGCAACTTGTTGCCGCAGGTCGGAGGGATCTACCGACGACAAAACAGCGGACACCCGCTGTTTTCCATGCGCGTCCGCCCAAGGCGCAAATCCCTCTCTCTGCGCCACGCAACGGGCACCCTTTGGGGTGCCTTTTTTAATTTTTAATCTTATATGGGTGACATATACTATTTACTATGCTATAATAGTCGTATGAATATAAAAGCGGTTGTAAAGTACCTGATAATTACGTTTGCCATAACATATGCCTGCTGGTGGGGAGTAGCCGCGCTTGTGGCTTACACCGATCTGGTCTACGGCGACACATTGCCCACCATTATTTATATAATCGGCAACTTCGGCCCAGCGATCGCTGCGTTATTCTGTATTAGCGGAAAACCATATCTGAAGTCGCTGAAGAAATTTTTGTTTTCGTATAAAAAATACGGAATATGGTTCTTTCTGCTGTTTGTCACCCTTGTCACGCTGACCGTAGGGCTCTCTTCGATGGAATGGAACCCTCAGATGACGGCGCTGAACTTTTTTGTTAACCTTATCGCCTCCACATTCGTATACGGCGGAGAGGAAGAACTCGGCTGGCGCGGAATTCTGCAACCCAATCTGTCAAATAAAATCACCTTCCCCGTTGCCGCGCTTGCCTGCGGAGCAATATGGGCACTGTGGCACCTGCCGCTTTGGTTTATTGAAGGTCACCCCAATCAGTCATTGCCCTTCTGGTTGCAGGCGACGCTTGGAATATTTCTTTGCTTTTGGTTAGGCACTGTATACGAACGGTCGCACTGTCTGCCGCTGTGCATGCTGTTCCACGGCTTTGTAAATGTTTTGCTTTCTTCATTCGTTCTGAAACTGAACTGGGTATTGATCGCGGGCATAATACTTACCACATGCGCTTCAATCGTTTTATGGGTGTTAGAACTGAGGCAAAGAAAAACTTCTTTCTCGCAACCCGACAACAGCTAAACGCCGGCTTTGCCGTCCGCAGACACAAGATAATTTATATGTATATAAAAAGCCTTCCCTGCAACGGCACGGGAAGGCTTTTTATAACGTCCGCCAATAAAACGGGACGGCAAAGATTTATTTTTCTATGCCGCAGAGGGCGGAATACTTGTCCTTTAAATAATCAATGTAATAACGGGGATCGAAGGGAGCGCCGCAGGCATGCTCTAAAATTTCTGCAGGGTCTTTTGAAGATCCGTATTTATGAATATGCTCTTTGAGCCATGCGGCGATTTTGCCGACATTTTCTTCGCCCATGGCGGCGTTCACGTCAAAGTCCTTTCCCATGGTGGCAAATATTTGGGCGGCATATGCCGAACCGAGCGCATAAGTGGGGAAATAGCCTATATTGCCGCCGTACCAATGCATGTCCTGCACCACTCCCCTGCCCGCATCGGGCACGTCAAGGCCGAGGTATTCCTTATACTTACCGTTCCACACCTCCTCAATGTTCTCTTCGTTCACCGTTCCGTCGAACATGCCCTTTTCTATCTCGTAGCGAATGAGCACGTGCAGCGGATAAGTCAGCTCGTCTGCATCGGTGCGGATGAGGCTGGCCTGCGTGTGATTTATGTAGTGCATGAAATCGTCGAGCGTTACCCCTTCAAGCTCCTCGGAAAATGTATCTTTCAGCACGGGGAAATGGCGCTCCCAGAACGGCCTGCTTCTGCCCACATTGTTCTCAAAAAAGCGTGACTGGCTTTCGTGCAGGGCCATAGAGGCGCCGCCGCCCGACATTGTTTCCTGCAAGTCGTCGGCAACCTGCAATTCATACAATCCGTGCCCCATCTCGTGTATGGCGCTGAAAATCGCGCTGGCAAGGTCGCCTTCGTAGTAATGATTGGTTATACGCACGTCGCAGTTGCCGTTGTTGTTCGTGTAGGGGTGCTCGCTTTCGCCCATCATTGTTTTGTTTTTATCGAAGAGCATGACCCCTGCAAGATATTCGCAGAACTTTTTCTGCTTTTCAACGGGAAAACTGCGCGTTAAAAATGCGGGGTGGACGGGCTGCTGAGCGGCGAGCGCACGCCTTATGAACGGCACAAGTTCGCGCTTTATCAGCCCGAAAAACTCATCGTATTTTGCCGCCGTCATGCCCTTTTCATACTCGTCCAACAGCACGTCGTAGCCCTTTAAACTTTCTGTCTGCTCCCACTCCACATATTTGCGGTTATATTCGATTATCTTTTTAAGATAGGGCTTTACCTCGCCGAAGTTACCCGTCGTCTTTGCAAGCACGAACTTTTGGGGGTAACATTCCAAAAGTACGTTCTGATATGCAAGGTACTCCTCCTTGGGGATCTTTGCTATCTTTTCGGCAGCAAGCTTTGCCACCTCTGCCTCGTGGCGCAACACGGGCGAAAGGTCGGCGCGGTTCCGGTATAAGGTATCTATGGCGGCCATATAGCGCCTGCCTGTGCGCAGCTCGTATTCCATAGAGGCAAGTTCTACAAGCTGTTTGTTGCGGTAGGGCTTTGCTGCCGGTGGCATGCTCTCCTCCTCCCAGCCGTTCAGGAAGAAGGGAAGCACCAGCGCGCGGAGCCTGCGGTTTACCTCTTCGTAAGTCCTTTTGGCACGTCTTGTTCTGTCGTTCATAATTCACGCTCCTTGCCGTTTTTTATTTAAGTATATCACCGCAGGCGCGGCCTTGCAAACAAATTTAATATACTTGCGCGCGCCGCCGCAGCATGGTATAATAAGAAGGAAAAAATAAGGAGTAAAGCTATGGCAGAGTTATATTTTGCAGGCAGAAAATGGACATGGACAAGGCAACCGCATGACTTTACCGTTCTGAACGGAGAAAAAGGCTGCGCAGGCGGCATTGCAATAACGACCGCGCCGCACACCGACCTGTGGCAGCGCACCTACTACCACTTTTGCAACGACAACGCGCCCATACTGCAGACAGAGACAGAGGAAAAATATTTTTCTTTTACGGTAAAAACTCAGTTCCGCGCCAGCTGCCGCCGCTTTGACCAGTGCGGCGTGGCCGTGTATTTTGACAGCCAAAACTGGCTGAAGGCTTCGGCGGAGTTTGAAAACGAGCGCTTCCAACACCTTGGCAGCGTGGTGACCGCGGACGGTTTTTCTGACTGGGCGACTACAGAAATTGCCCCCGACATAAAGGAGATATGGTACAGGCTGAGCCGCCGCGAAGACGATTTTTGCATAGAGTGCTCGTTTGACGGAATAAATTTTAAGCAGATGCGCATATGCCACATGCCCGCCGCAACGGGAGAAGTTCCATTCGGTATCTATGCAGCCAGCCCCGAAAATTCATCTTTTACGGCAGTTTTTAGCGAATTTGAAATAGGCGAATGCAAATGGAAGGCACACGTTGGCCAGCCGCCCGACAGCGAATAAAATAAGATTTTAGCTGAATTTCAGCAGTTTTTAACATTTTATGCCACGCATAGTACTTAAAAAAATAATATTTTTATAAGTTTTAAGCCGCCATTCCTGCTGGAATGGCGGCTTAAAAGTTTATAGGAGTTTGTGTAAGTGTATTCAGATTTTATATTTTAAACAACTCTGCTTTTTAAACTGTAGCGGTAAAAGCAAGCATCACCTGCGGCCCTTCCCCTTATTTCCCTTACTTTCGCCGGCAAAATCTGCGGGGTCGTAAAAGCCGCCGCGAAGGTTGCTGCTCTGCGTCTGAATTGCCGTTTCTGTAGCGGGAGCTACGGAGGGAACGTTTACTACTGAAATGTTTCCGTCGGGGCCGGTTATCACATTAAACCCGGGAATGGCTATATTGCCGTTTTCAAGCGCATGGGCATATGCCGCCGCTGCCTCTTGCGATGGCGCCGAAATAACGGCGCCCGTTGCGGGATCCACCACTATCGGCTGTTCCACCTGCACGGCCGGCTGTTCGGACAACACAGAAGATGCAGGTGCATATTGAGCGGACTGTTGCGGCTGCAAATTTGCACCGTCTTTTGAAATGGGAACCATTCCAAGGCCGTCTACCCTGACTATCGAATTGAATCCGCCGTCGTCGGGAACGAGAAAATCATCTTCTGGGATTTTTTTGCGCGCGCGGCGAAAGGAAAGCACGGCGCACGTTATAAGTATAACACACACGATTATGGCTATTGAAATGAGCACGATAAGCGCTATCTTCCACCCCAAACTCCAGACGGGGGCGAGTAAAATACCTGCCATAAAAACCTCCGTATGCCGCTTTCGGCAGAGCGGTAAACCTGTGTACGCGACCGACCACGGATCACTGGATCGGCCGCCGCACTTTTCAAATTTAAATATTGTGTTGCAATCACAGTGCCCGCGGCGGGGTACTGCATGTTGGTAACTTCAAGCAGCTGCACAATGCCGCTACCGCTTAACGTAATTTGTGCAGAGTTACTGCCGGCGGGAATAATGACATATGTAGCCACGTCTGTAGTAACCGTAGTATTCCCGTTCGCATTAGAGATATCTGCGCCAATGACCTTTAACACATAATAGCTGTTGGCGTGGCGCACGTCTGTAACTACGTTATTGCCGCCCGTAACGCTGTAGGTAACGGTGTTGCCTCTATACTCAATATTGCGTATAACCGCCCCGTAAAGGTTGGCGGTAGTAGAAATTTCACTTTCGGCACGCTGTTCCACGTTCTGCAGAGCGCTTTGCGACTGTCCCGTTGTTCCAGAAACAGATACGGCGTGTGTGATGTAGTCTGTTTCTACAAGCGCTGCACTATATTCATTTACCGTCACCGTGAACGGAACATAACCGCCTGTCGCATTTGCTGCGCCAAAGTTTGCTTCATTGTTGGGCAGGGTTATTACAAGGTAATAAACTTCGCTTACAACTGTACCCGTATAAGCAAACGACATGTTGCCGCCATTGTCGGGGGCGCCTGTCAAAGCGTCAAAATCAGAGGCTTTAACACTAGTTTCGCCTCCCGCGTCAGGTATTCTGCCGACAGATACGGGCACGCCGTTCACCTGATAAAACAGCCTTAAATCGGTGCCGACGGGAAGGGTCTGGCTGAACGTAAATGTTGCGCCGCCGCCGAGAGCACCACTCTCATCACCATGATTTACCGCATAGCGGACGGTGAAGATGCCGTCTTCGTTGAGGTCGATCGCTTCCCCGAATGCAGATGAAACATCTGTTTCACCCACCGCGGAAGAGATATTGTCGGCATAAATGTATATGTATACAGTACCCTTGATTTCGCCCGTCACGGTATACACGTTACCGCTCTGCATAAAGGTAAGCGGCTCAAGTTCAGTGCCACCCTCCGACTGCACGGCGGTGAACAATTCTACGCGGGGAATACCTATATAGTTGCCCTGAATGATAAAGCTGAAGCCGTGGGCTGTGTCTATGGGAATAAGGTTACTGCCGCTACCATCAGAAACTACTGTTTCGATAAGCTGGCTACCGAGCGCACTACGCACAGATACGCCCTGAGGAGCGAACACCTTTGCGGTATAGTTCCAGCGCGCATAATAGTTGAGCGAGCCGCGAATGGTATCATTGCCCTGCGCGCAGTAATCAACAAAGCTGGTGCCGTAAGATGCGAGCGACGACGCGCTGTCTGTTGCGTAGAAGCCCTTGAATGTAAAGCCCGCGCGGCCTTCTATCATAGAAGTAAATGCATCGCCATACGCCGTATCAAAGTAGTCGAAAATTTCTTCCCTGAGTGCGGTATTTATTTGTTCACCCTGCTTTACCTGGTAGATAAAGAAGCGCGATCCAACGCCGCCGCTATCCTGGCTGTATTCTACCCAGTCGCCGAGGTCGAACATAACGGAATAAACCTTATCAAAGCTTGCGCTTATGCGCACCTCTGAAAGGCCTCTGATATTGAACATTTCAGCCGGCAGGGTTATGGTATATACGCCCGTCTGCGCGTTGAAAGTATAATTAATAGTATAATTTGTATCATTCAGTGAGCACTGAATTGTACCATTTTCCTTATCAGTACGTTCTTCAGGGAAGCCGATATTACTTATATTGCCTATATTGCCTAAAGAATTATTACCATAAAAACCAAGGTTGAGCGTGGGATTTAGGCCGTAGCCGGGGTTGGGAGTGAGCGTAAACGAGAACTCGTGCCCGACAACGGCATTGTTGTCGTTTACGGGCGAATAGCTTGCACCGCTCATATTTTCAGGCGTAACGGTTATAGAGTTTGCAACCTCTAATATTATGCTTGCCGACATAGTATTTGATATTGCAAGGCCGGGAACTACAGGCGTACAAACTACCTCGATCAAATCTCCGGGGTCGCAGTCATTTATGTCAACAGTACCGTTTACCTCTATATTGTAATCGTCTTGCCAATTAACATTGCCATTGTCGCCCTCGGCAAACTGCACGTCTACTATATAGCGGTTAAAGCCAAAGCGGTAGTTTACAACAGCTTCAAGGCGCACAGTATCGCCGTTTGAGTATACATAGTGGCCGTTTTCGGTGATCGCCCTGGGCGGAGTATCTTCCGCAGGCCGTACATCTATTTTGGTTATGGCGTTGGGAACGGCCTCTATAACAACGTAGAAATATTCGCCGTCCTCCGCCTCGTATTCAAGCACGAGCGCCGCGCCGTCTGTGTTGCCGAGCACGGGGGAAATATCCAGCTGCATGCCGTCTGCCGAAGAAGTTACGTTAAAGTAGTCCTTTACCCCAGGCAAGGTAAGCGAAGTTGAACCCCTTGCCCCGATAATTGCCTCCATGGCTTTTTGCCTTTCCTGAATGGTTCGAATATTTTTCTCTTCACCCTCTTCAACTACATCATCGTCTTTATACCCGAGGAGCAACTCAGGGCCTGTTGCGGGATTTTTAACAAGATACACATTGGGCATATACACATTCAGATTGTTTATAATAACATTCTGAACGCTTTCGCTGTCGCCCGTGTATATCTGGAAATATGTATTGCTCTCCCTGTAGTGGTTGTTCTGATCTGCATACTGAATATCCAAAGCAAATATTCTGTAACCATTGCTTCCAGAACCAAAGTAATACGTTCCCTCTTCTAGATCGTTAAAAGTATATGTTACAAGTTGCAGATCATCGTCCTCAATGTATTCAACGCCGTTAATTTCCTTAAATTCAAATAAACCGCCGGAGTTATCCGCGTTGAACTTATATGCGCTTGTTCTGTTTAATACCCAACTACCATTATCGGGTTTAATATACTCAATGAAACCATTTTCATTTTGCTTCAACAATACAAAATCTATAGGATCATCATCTATATTTCGCGCAGCGGCAATAATAAGAGTAGCTTTGTCTTTTATGGCAAATGTAGTTGCACGGGTTACATTAATTATATTTCCTTCATCGTCTTTATCTATTTTTACTCCGCCGGTATAATACAAATGCATTGTTTTGCCGTTATCATCGCGTATCGCAGAATCATCGCCGCCAATAAGCGTAAAAATACTACCCGCAAAATTTTCACCATTCTCGCCATTAAGAGTGAACCCCTCTGAAACGGTGGTAAAGTCTACATAAGTAGAACCCTGTTCTGTATAATAATTTTTGGCATTACCGGAATTAACAAACTGATTTTGGCCTGAAGTATTCGTAAAATCGGGCGTAGTTATAGTTATCCCGCTTGATTTTGTGGCTTCGCCAACATATACGGGATATGCGCAAAGAAGGTAGTCTTTATTATTACTGCTATCGTCATACGCAGGTATTTTAACATGCAGCTGCACATAGCTTGTGCCGCTTCTGTCGCTGATGGGGCTGACGGTGTTATTGTTCAAACTTACACTTGTGCCCACTATATTTATTTCTGTATCGTGCCCGCCTGCCGAACCAAAGTTATAGACGGAGATACCACTACTGTTATAACTACTGAAAGTATGTTCAGTCGTCATAGTTCTGTTGTCGTTGGCAGACGACGTACCCGTCAGCGCCACAGCATAGTTGTTGTTAATATGAGAAATTATAGTCGGATTCCACCAACCATCAGTATGTTGAAAATCATTTAGATTAAAGATACGATAAATATTTACATTACCAATATCAGTCTGATTATTTTGTACGTTGGCAGCTATAAAGAAATTATCTTCTATATATTTTTGATTACCAGAGGATAACTCATCCTGAATAGCTATGCCTGCTATACGGATATTTCCAGGATTACTATTATTTTCACCGCACTGTGCACTGATTGTTGCATTAGAAAAACTATGAGAAACAGTGCAGTTAGATTTCATGTTAGAAACCAAACCTGCAGCATATACAAAAGAGTTTGCGTTATATGTAATAGCTTCTATGGTAGTATCTATTACGCCGCACTGCGAAACCGTTACTCCAGCGTCTTGTTGCGACTGAATAAGGCCAGCCAGCCCAGCCGCATAAGCGCGGCTTGAAGCCGAAGAGGCAAGCACGGAATTGTCTATGCTATAGCAATTAGTTATATCAACGTCACACCTATACCATGCGCCGCCAAACACGCCGCCTGCATAGGTAAACATATTCTGCTCACCAATAGATTCTATAGCACAATTCTGCACAAAAATATTCTGCGCCACTGTACTGGTATCTCCGTAATAGCTTCCCCATACGCCGACTGCGCCACCTACATTGAGCTCGTACTCGCCACCATTTGTAGATCCACTGTAATATGCTCTGCCGGCAACGTGCACATTTTTTACCTGTGCATAACTGAGCCTGTAACCCCTATAATAACCACTTGCCGCTACCCTTGTAGCACCTATAAGGCCGCCAACGCTTGCGGTGTTGGGGTCGTGAGTGCTGTTGAAGTATATGAGCGTATCGCCGCTCGAATTGCCGTCTAAGGTAAGATTTTGGGCATTGCAGCTGCTCATCATGCCGAACATGCCGCCAACGTAACCTTCGCCTTTGTAGTCCTTATTTGCAGCCTGCGCATTCTGAATGCCGCGCACGGTATACTGTTCGCCGCCATTGACATGGCGGAATTCAAGCGAGATATTGGAGAGCCCTACTGTATCAGAATTATTATTATAAACGCCGTAGTTGGCAATATAACCGAATACGCCGCCGACATAAACGTTGTTGTGTTCGGTAGTGGTATCATTATCACCTCCACTCGGGAGGAAAGAATCGAACGAATAACCAAGCGCGTTCACAGAGCAATCTGTGAGCGTTACATTAAGGCCGCTTATAGTACTATCACCGTTCGAGGTTCCCTCTGCCCAGCCGGCTACAGCACCCGCGGAAATATCGCCCGTTGCCTCTGACCCGGCAAGGCGGCGGGCTTCAAGATGGCCGTCGTTTACATTGAAAGTAAAGTCACTTATTTCATAGCCGGTTTGCAGCACAGAGGTATAAAAGCCCGCAAACACGCCGTGCGCAGTGGGCTTTGTGCCTGCGGCAACCATTTCGTTGCCGGCAGTTTCGGTCTGTTCGGCAATGACATCTATAGAACTTTTTTCGTCTGTTAGGTTAAAGGTATACCCTGAAGGCAAGGTAAAGGCGTTATAGCCGAACACACCGCCCGCATAGGCGGGGCCTGCACCGTTTTGCACGGAGTTTACCGTTACATCACACCCGAATAAGGTAAACGATTCTGATTGGTCACCCGCAACGGGAGAGAAATTGACAAACTGCCCGTCTGCCTGAACATACCCAACAAGTCCGCCGGCAAAAGGTATACCAAGACTTGAAGAATCAGATGTGGCCGCATGCACGGTAAAACCGCCGTTTGCGCCCGACTCAAGGAAACTGACGTCGGAAATGTTCAAGGTAGAAGCGCTTGCACCGTCGGTATAGGCAAGGCCCATAAGGCCGCCTGAAATAGCAATATCGGCATTCTGAGCAAAATTTCTATCAAATATATCTCCCGCATCAAGTTCAGCAAAACCTGAACCCGACACGCGCGAGGTAACTATTGAAGAAAGCGTGCTGCCCGAAGCGGAAATATTAATTCCGCGTATGCTGACCGCCTTACTTACAGAGATTTCGGTAAACTGCGGCGTACCGCTGTATATTATGCCCGCAAGGCCGCCAGTTATGGCGTTGCCCCTGTCGGTTGAGTCGGCAAGTATGTTTGCGCCGCGAAGATCTGCATGGAAACCGTTTATGTACGCATTTTGTATAACACCTGCAAGCGAACCTGCAATATTTCTGTCATCATCGCCGCCGTTATCTGAAGTGATGCTTATTTCTGAATAATTGCCCGTATAAGAAACGTCAGACCAATAATCTATATCGGCGCCCGAAAGGCCGAACAGGCCGCCCGCATATACGCTGACCGCCTCTGTGTTATTGCCGCCGGTGCCGGTGAGAATAGAAACAGACGTTGCCGAACTTGCGCCGTCGAGCACAACCTTATCGCCGATCGTACCGGCAAGCCCGCCCGCAAACAGCAGATAATCTTGGTCATCTGCATTTTCAAGGTCGGCGCTGACGGCTATGGTGCCGCGCACGTCGCCGCCGATTATAGCGCAGGCATCGTCGCCGTTACCGTAGATATAGTTAAAAAAGCCCACGCTTAAAATGCGGTCATCGCCGCTCTGCCCGTCCTTATAAACTGCCGCCGAAAAGTTTTCATTGCTTGTTTCGGTGAGCGAAAGGTTTAAAGTTACGGCGTGGCCATTGAAGTCGAAAACGCCCTGAAAGGGAACTCCGCGGCGGGAGCCTATGCCGAAATACCCGCTGGAATAATCGGCGGGTTTATCGTTGCTGGAGTTGAGCATTACGTCGTCGGCAAGCACAAAATAGGCGGTGCTGAGCAAATCGCGGGCAGAAGAAACGGCTTCCTGAACTGCACCTGTATCGGCAGAAACAAATTTGCCATCATCGTCAAACCAACTTTCGTCGGCAAGCCCGAATTCGTTAAGGTAACCTGCAAAAGCGGCCCTTGTATCGTTTGTGTCGTTTGAGCCGTCGGTTATATCGCTATCCATTGAGGCAAGTATCTTTGAAAGCGCCATCAGGTCGTTATAATCGGAGATCTGATATGCCGTGGAAAGGCTGGTGCCGCGCGCCGTTGCAAGACCGGAAGTAGTTACATCAATATTCAGCTCGCCATTGCCTGTATCAACAGTCACATGGTTAGGCGAAGCGGCAGTTATCGTTCCGGCTGAAGTTGTCACCGAAATGCCGCTGCTTATGGCGGCATCGTTGACTACCGTTATTTCGGCCTGAATGTTTTTTGGAACAACATAGTTTCCGTTTTCGTCCCTGGTGACCCCGTCGCCCGAGATGTATACGTTTACGCCCTGCGCGGATATATTGGCGACCATTGCGTCGTCTGCCGAAAGCGTGACAGGGGAAATGAACGATGCCGAATATAGCACCGTTACAAAGCATATCACGGCCATAAGGGCTATTGCCACATAGCGCAGCGCCCGATGTTTTATCCGTGCCTTCATGCTGTTTCCTCCTGTAAACAAATTTAATGTTATGTGTCAAAAAAATATATAAGCGGAATAATATTTCCGGCCGTCATTTGCCCGCACCGTTCGGAGCTTTTGCGAGATTTCTCCGCGCGCCCGCCCTTGGCGGGCTTGGTCGAAATGACAATAATGCACACCCTTGGCGGGCTTGGTCGAAATGACGATAACAGGCTTGCCCGTGCGGGATTTCTGTTGCCCGCCGCAGCGCTTCAGTTGCCTGCCGCCGCGCCGTCCTGTATTACAATTCCTGTTTTAGCGTCTGCACCCGCGATATTGTAATATTGTTCAGCGCCGTATGTGCCTCCCGTTTCCGTCTGGAACCATGCCTGCGCGGTAAGCGAGAATGAGTTCTGGCCGTATACATAGAAGTACAGCCTTGCATCTGACCCCTGCGGCAGATACAGCGTTACGGTGTTTGTATAACGGCCATTTTCGCTTGTGCTATCCGCATGCCAACGATATTCGCTCCACTGATTGCCGTCGACGTAAGGCACATTATTCACCATGTTGCCCTCTGTTGCGGCGGCGAACCTGCCGCTATCGAAGATGACGGGCGCATCAGCTTCCCATGTGAGCACTACCTTTACGGGGGAATCGGTATATACGCCCTCCACAGCGTTTTCAAAGCTGCGCGCCGTTTGAACGTTTACCCAATACTGTGTGTAAGAAAAATGTGTTTCGGGATCCCTTACGGGGGTGGCGCTTACCGTGAGCAGGTTGGTAGACGTGTTTACGGTGAAGAGGTGCAGCTCCTGATAGGGGTATGTTATTTCTGCGATAAGGTAAATAGTTTCATCCTCGAGCCGCTCGCCGTCCGCATTGCGCGTGAGCGTGAACATGTCGCTGTGGCTGTTGGGCAGAAAATTTTCGCCGTCGGGTACTGCTGCAATTGTGGAAGAATTTACCCCGTCATCGTAATAAGCTAACTCATATTTTTGCGTATTGCTTACAGTTACTCTATCTTCTTCGCTATTGATAAGCGACTGTTCCGTGCCCCACGCGTCCATTATGTAGCCATTACTGAGCTCGGTTTGTGTAGGCAGGCGGAGCCTGTATTCTATATTGCGAGGGGTCACGTTGTCGCCCTCGTAGTTGTTGGCGGTAAAAGTGAAATAGCCGACATAATTGCTGTTTTCAGACGAACTTTCCGGCTCCATAAGCACCACGCGGCCCTGCCCGTCGTGCGAAAAATACAGGTCGGTAAAGCTGCCGGTTATCTGATCCTGCTCCCTGAAGACGTAGCGCGAAACTGACGTACCCGCGGCAATCGCCGTAAGCAACGCCAGAACAAGCAAAAGTATTAAGCTTAAAACTTTGCTCTTTCTTTTCATACGCCTTCCTGTGAATGTGCGGCAAATGCCGCAAGCGCCCTGCGGCGCATATATTTAAGTGCGCAAGCGCACAGATTGTTTGCTGTTTTACGTTTAGCCGCGGCATTTGGGTTGCCGTGTTTTTTCTGCGGCCGAAAGTAGCACGGACTTTACTGCGACTGCCCCGGCTGGGTGCTTAACACCTGTTCCACCACTATGTCTAAGCTTACCGTAAGGCGGAACTGATCTGAATAATCCTCTGCCCCGCCGGAAGTGTCGCCTATATTGTTTTCAGGCAACAGCACGCGGAAAGTCATGCCCTGCGAGGCACCTTCGGCATCTGCAGAACTTACAGGGGGTATGTAAAAACCGAATTTCTGTGTCAGTTCGCCGTTATCCTGATATTGACTGACCTGCCAATCAGTATTGTTTGAAGGGTCATAATAGACAGGCAGATCACCTTCTTTTGCCTCAATTGCCGGCATTATTTCAGCGTTTATCTCTCCGTTTTCATTTGCCACGGGATAAAACTGCAGGTCTGCCCCTCTTTGCGTACCCTCCTCATCTACATACGGCAATGCGCTGAGCGGAACCTGCATTATTTGCGTCTTGCCGTCTTCGGACTCTGTAGGGTATGCGTATGTAAACGAAAACTCGCAGGTGACGCGCAAAAGCACCTCGTTGAAAGAGGTGGTGCCGTCGACGCTTTCCCTGTAGCCGTTTACAAAAAAGCTGTAGTCGAGAATGTCGCCGGGGGAAAGGTCTGAAATGACTATGCTGCCATCGGAAGAACTATCGTCGTACTCTATTTGTTCGCCCGGGAAACGGTATGCGTTTCCGCGAACGTAATCAGCCACCATTCCCGCAACGGTGGCGCCGCCCTCGCTTAAAAGCGACTTACGGTAAGCGGCGTAGGTAAAGGAAACGGCGACAACGGCAGCTATGGCGGCAAGTATCAATGCCACCGCGCCGATTATCAACTTTTTACCCTTTAAAAACCCGGGCATAGCCGCGCGCCTCCTTTTTTAGTATTTTTTATTGAGTATAAAATGGCCGCAAACGCAAACACCGCCCTGCCGCCTGCAATGCAGAAAAAGTGTAAGCAAAATTTAAATTTTTTTTATTTTCTGCACCGCAAAGCTATGCGGCAGGGTCGGCGAACGTAGGCAAATTAAAGTTATTTATTCTGCAATGTCATTTCGACTAAGTAAGCCGAAAGGCGAACGCACGGAGAAATCTCAAAAAATCCCACCGCCGCGACCTGCGGTCGCGGCACCTCCCTTAGTAAAGGAGGCACGATTGAGGAATAGATTTCTCCACTCGCTACCGCTCGGTCGAAATGACTTATTGAAAAAACAGCTATTTTAAGCCAAATCAGCAATGCCCCGTCTATTGTCATTTCGAGTAAGTGACCGAAGGGAACGCACGGAGAAATCTCGCTGTGTGCCCGCCAATGCAGCCGCGGAAACCTATTCCTTTATTACGTATACGGCGGCAATGATTATGCACGCAAACAGAATTATTAATATGATCCCCGAAGGCGTTTTAAGCCATTCAAAAAAGATCCCCCACCCTTCAAGAACCAGCACCACCTTGCCCACCACCTGCGACTGCGCCACGGGGTTGGGGTCATCGGTGTTGTTGTTTATGCCGCGGGTGATAAAGTATGTCACCCCGCCGTCTACATATTTATCTACTATTTTATGCGTCACCGAAACGGTGCCGCTTGTCACGGTCACGTTTCCGCTGCCCGTGCCTATGGTTCCGTCGGCGGTGAGGTAAGTTACCACGTCGCCGACATTGTATTCTGCCTGCCTGTGAATTATCACCATGTCGCCCGGGTAAATTTCAGGCTCCATGCTGCCTGTGAGCACGGTGAGCGGCGCAAAGCCGAACACCTGCGGCACACTGCTTTTTAATATAAGCCTGTCGGCCGCGAGCACGGTAAAAATATAAAGCAAAAACAGCAGTACGGCAAAAACTATGCCTACCGCCACGCGCTTTACCCATTGCCACGCCCTGCTTACTTGCTTTGGCGGCGAAAGCGGTTCGTTCAGCTCCACGCCGTTCATCAAAGCTGCCCCACAATGGCGGCAGTTATGTCTACATTCAAAAAGTAAATGCCGCTTGCCTGGCCCGCCTGCGTGTCGGCGTCGTCGTTGCCGCTTTCAAACGGCCAGCGCCATTCAATGGTTATGATATGCGAAGAATCGGGCGTAAAATGGATATCGTCGAAGGCGATTGTGTTGCGCGAATCCGCCATGGCGATCCAGCCGTTAGTTTCGCCTATATAAACATTGTTCATTCTCAGGCGGTATTCCAGCGGCGACCTTCCGCCCCAGTCGTTTTCGTCTGTAAGCGTAAGGGTATATTCAAGTTCAAATTCGGTGGGATTTTCTATTTCAAAAGCATAATCGCCACTTTTGCCCGGGTAAAGTTTGCCCGTGAATACAGAAAGATCCTGGTTGGCACCCCACTGTTCCCCGTCGGTTTTTACGGTGAGCACGGGGCGCTCTTCCCCCGAAACGGGTATAGGCTCGGGAAAGCCGAGCACAGCCATTATAACAAGTATGGCCGCCATCAATGCCGTTAAAATTACCGCAACGGGCACAAAGGCGCTGCGTTCCTTTTTGGCAACTACCCTGCCCAGAACGCCGCCGTTTTCAAGCATTAAAAGCCCGTCTTTTACAACAAACGATCTGTATCCTTCGTAGCGGCGCACATCCCCCGAAGGCGTTTTTTCCACACGCGAAAGCCCGGCGATTTTGGCGCCGTTCAGATCGTAAATATTGTATGCGGAAATACCGCCTATCACTGCCCCCGAAGGGTCGATAATGCGGTTTAACGTTCTTTTAAGTTTTACCTTCCCCTTGAACGGGGATAGTGTAAGTACGCCGTTTGTTTTCAAAGTGGATCCCCGAAAAAAGTTTTTTAAAAAACACCCTCCCCCTCCACTGCGCCTGTATGCCTGCATAAAAATACGGCATGCCTGCCGCGCAAGAACTTTTTAACTTGCGCGGCAAGCCGCTTTTATCTTTTTGGAGAGTTTATGTAAAGTTAATGTTTAAGTATTATGTTTTATTACAGCTTAGGAATTTTCCTGTACCTGAGTTGCAGATACCTCAAGGTTAAAGCCAACGTTAAACGCAGTAAGTGTATTTATAGCCACTGTTGCCGTCCTGCTTTCTGAAAGCTTAATTGTATAAGGCTCATTAAACGTATGACCGGCAGCTTTCTGACCAACTAAAGTATCAAGCTGATCAAAATCATCCGCGGTAAGGCTTAAACCTTGACCTTCACCTTCCTTAAGCGGAAGAGTCATATTGTCAGTTTTAGTGAAAGCCCATTTCCAACTAAGAGTGTAGTTGATTTCAGGTAAAGTGGTCGCGTCGCCTGCTTTAATAATTTGTCCATCTTCAGCAATATCGTTAAGCTGCGCCTTAAGAGCAGCAATAACAACATCGAGAGAGCCTGTAACCGCATCATTGGGTGATGTTTTTTTATTATCCGTAAGAGTCCACTGTACAGGATAGAATACATACACAGTATCATTTACAGTTACATCTACAGAAACTTCTGCTGTTTTTTCAAGTGTAACTTTAACAAGCGCACTTACTTCAGCATTACCTGTCAGAGAGAAGTCAATGCTGCCTTCAACACCGGGCGCAACTACGCCATCAGCATCTGTTTTAGCAATGATAGTATTTTCACCCGACGAAGTAGCGCCTTCAACACTATCTTCTGTCTTATCGTAGTACTTGAAGAATACATTTCCTTTGTTTGACGTCTGTGTAATAGATACAGAATACCCCCAATCGGCAACCGTAGCCGTACCAGACGCCTTTTGGCTTGTTACGTACTTAGAATACGTGTAGGCGCCGAAGGCCACTGCAACGATAAGCAACAGCGCTATTAAAATGAGCGCAAGGCGCTTGCCGTTCTTTGACTTTTCATTATTCTGATTAGTCATAGTGTTTTGTTAAACCTCCAAAATAAATTTTTATATGCTTGCGCGCACAGGTATGCATATACCTGCACGTACAATAACAACAATATTTTTACATAACTATTCTATGGCACTCAAAAGTGCGAAATACGGAAACTTTTGCGGAAAGGTGTTTGTTGTCGTGTACTACAGGACACGACAGAAAGAGGGGCGCCCCTCTTTCAAAGATTTTTACTATAATGTATAATGCGCAACGGCTATAATATGCAGCAGTGACAACACAGAAAAGCCTGCAACCCGCAATAAAGCGCCTTTCATAGCAAGCAGCAGAACATACGATCACTGCAGCCTGCCTTTTGCATATTATTTCCAATAATTTTAAACAAAAATATACTTATCGGACAAGTTACCACAAAAATCAGGCTGTATTATACTTTCAAAGCCGCAATCAGATAAGTAATTTTATTTTAACAGATATTTTTCATTTGTCAACACTTTTTTTGCAACATTTTTTATCGGCATACTGACAGAACGAAACAAAAATATTATAAATATTGAACAAAAATTTCATTTGTTAAAATATGAATCAGCATATGACAACAAAAAAATACATACTCTTTTCCGGCATTTCCGCATGAATAATTATGCATACCGCAATATAATTTTATTTCAAATTCTGTGCGGTTAATTCTGCCATATACCAGGGGTAATTGTAAAATATTTATGTTTGAATTTATTAGAATTCTTATATACTACTCCGGCCATTACAATTTAAACAAATACATTTACCGCGCTTTTACAAAAGCAGCCTGCACCATGAAAGCCGAAGGCCGCTAAATTCAACAAAATTTTTTTGCGCTCAGCAAAAAATTTTTTCAGGATAGCAGAAACTGATATACTTCTTAAGATATCTGTAATCGCCCTGCCCACTTTCGTGCATGTCTGCAGGCTCAAATTCCGGCAGCAAACTGCCTTTACCTACACCAGCACAACAATAACGGCGGCAAGAATTATGTTGACATTCTTTATAATTAGGAATATAATTATAAGAAATTTTACCATCCGGAAGGTCGCCTATGCTAAGTTTAGACAAAGTGTACCATGCAAACTACGTTTTGAAAGACGTGGTAAGACAGACCGATATAATATACTCCTCCACCCTTTCTGCCCAAAGCGGCTGCGAAGTGTACCTTAAAACAGAGAACCTGCAGATAACCGGTTCGTTCAAGGTGAGGGGCGCGTATTACAAAATTTCACAGCTGACCGACGAAGAAAAGAGCCACGGCGTTGTGGCATGCTCTGCCGGCAACCACGCACAGGGCGTGGCGCTGGCTTCGAAAAAGTTCGGCATAAAGGCTGTTATATGCATGCCGGACGGGGCGCCCATTTCTAAAGTAGAGGCGACAAAGAGCTACGGCGCAGAAGTAGTGCTTGTGCCCGGCGTATACGACGATGCGCACAACTATTCGGAAAAGCTGCGCGAAGAAAAGGGCTACACCTTTATTCACCCGTTCGACGACGAGGACGTTATAGCCGGCCAGGCAACCATAGGCCTTGAAATAATAAACCAGCTTAAAGACGTAGACGTTATAGTCGTACCCGTGGGCGGCGGCGGACTGCTTTCGGGCGTGGCGTATGCCGTAAAATCGCTCAACCCCAAAATAAAGGTATACGGCGTTCAGTCGGCGGGCGCGCCCAGCATGATACAGTCGCTTGAACATAAAAAGATAGAGATGCTGCCCTCTGTCTCCACAATTGCGGACGGCATCGCCGTAAAGGAGCCGGGCGTACATACCTTTGAAATATGCGGAAAGTATGCCGACGGCGTAGTTTCGGTGACGGACGACCAGGTATGCGCCGCCATACTTGCACTTATAGAAAAGCAGAAGATGATAGCCGAGGGTGCAGGCGCGGTTGCGCTGGCGGCGGTCATGTACGGAAAGATACCAAACGTAAAGGGTAAAAAGGTGGTCTGCCTTATTTCTGGCGGCAATATAGACGTTACCATACTTTCGCGCGTGATAAACCGCGGTCTTTTGATGGGCGGGCGCACCGCCACCCTGACCGTAGAGCTTATGGATAAGCCCGGTCAGCTTGTGGCCGTTTCGGCAATAATAGCCGGCTGCGGCGGCAACGTTATAGGAGTGCTGCACGAGCGCTCGAACGAGGGTTCGGACGTAAACGGGTGCTACCTTCGCCTTACAATTGAAACGCGCGACTTTGCGCACATAAGAGAGATAGAAAACAAACTTAAAGAAAGCGGCTTCAAGCTGCTTGACCAGAAATAATTTTAAGGGAGAAATTGCATGAAAACGGTTGAAACAAAGAACGCGCCCGCGGCCATCGGGCCGTATTCGCAGGCAAAAATAAGCGGCGGACTGGTTTTCGCCTCGGGGCAGATACCCGTAAACCCCGCAAGCGGCGCAATAGAGGCCGCAGACATTGCAGGGCAGACCGAACAGGTATGCAAAAACGTTGCCGCGCTTTTACAGGCGGCAGGCTCCGGCATGGAAAAAGTTATAAAAACGGTGTGCTTTCTTGCGGACATTGCAGACTTTGGCGAATTCAACTCCGTTTATGAAAGGTATTTTACCTCGCGCCCCGCGCGCAGCTGTGTGGCGGTAAAAGACATACCCAAGGGCGCGCTGGTAGAGATTGAGTGTATAGCCGAGTGTTAAAGGTTCAAGCCATTAAGCGCTCGGCTATCCGAAACATAAGCATACAAAAGTACTTAATTTAAAGGCGGCAACCGCGCGTTTGCCGCTTTTTATTATATTTATTTGACTTGAATACACAAAATAAGTATAATAAATTTAAGTTTTTATTTACAGGAGAATAAACCATGAAAACAGCCATAGTAACCGACAGCAACAGCGGTATCACGCAGGCGCTTTCTGAAAAATTAGGCATCTTTACCATACCCATGCCCGTTCTTATAAACGGCGAACAGTTCCTTGAAGATATAAGCCTTACGCAGGAACAATTCTATGAAAAACTGAAGGACGATTCGACCAATGTTTCCACCTCGCAGCCCAACCCCTTCGACGTGGGCGAGTTGTGGAAAAAGATACTTAAAGAGTACGACGAAATTGTATGCATACCCATGAGCAGCGGACTTTCGGAGACCTGCCATTCGCTTACCCACCTTGCCGAGAGCGAGTTTGCAGGCAAAGTGTACGTTGTTGACAACAAGCGAATTTCGATAACGCAGAAAAGCTCGGTTTACGACGCGATAGAACTTGCAAAACAGGGAAAATCGGCAAAAGAGATTGCAGAGTGGCTTACCGAAACTTCGATGCATTCAAGCATTTATATTATGGTAAACACGCTGAAGTACCTTAAAAAGGGCGGCAGGCTGACCCCCGCCGTAGCCATGATAGGCACCCTGCTTAAAATAAAGCCCGTATTGCAGATACAGGGCGCCAAGCTTGACCAGTTTGCAAAGCCGATGAGCTTTAAAAAGGCAAAGACGATAATGATAGACGCCGTTAAAGAGGACTTTAAAAACAGGTTTGCAAAGCAAATAGCAGACGGAAAAATGAAGATCTCTCTGGCCTATACCGACACGGACGAGCAGGCGCAGATATTCAAACAGGAAGCCGAAGAAGCATTCGGTATGCCCGTCGAATTTGTAGACCCCCTTTCGCTGAGCGTTTCCTGCCATATTGGCCCGGGCGCGCTTGCAATAGCCTGCTATGAGACCTGCCACTGACAAATATTACAGAAAATCTGAATTTTATTATTTAAGCCGCGCGGCATATGCCGCGCGGCTTCTTTTAAAAAAAGTCAAGACTTTTCAAGCCTGCGGCGCAGATCAGGATTATGGCGGCCATTGTATATGACACCTATGACAAAGCTGTTCATCATAAGGTAACACCACAGCAGAAAAACTATGACAGAGGCAATTTTACCGTATAAACGCACAGGGTCGGCAAACTGCATATATACGGCAAAGCCCGCCGCGCATACAAGCCATAACAGCACTGTAAGCAGGCTGCCCGTTACAACATCGATAAAAGTCGTTTTATACGGGCAGATAAATATATTGAGCATAGACGCTATAAGGAACATCATGCCAACGGCAACACCGGCAACAACGGTTTCTGCAATTATAACGCCGAACGCCCTGTACAGCAACTCCTCCCCCACCACCACAAAGCCGAACGCCGCAGCAACGAGCAGAATGGTGGCGCCTATTAGCCCGAGCGAAGCAAGCCTAAGCTTAATGCCGCCCTTTTTGAACTTGCTGCCGTAAATGATTTCGCCGCCGCGCCGCAGGTGATAAAAAAAATTTGTAGACGAATAGAGCGTGGTTGCTATGAGTACGATACCCGCACTGCCTGCAGCGCCGCCCGCCGAGGCCTGCAGCTCGCGCAAAAACGGCAGAACGGAGCCGAGCAAAGGGAACTGCGACAGTATTCCTAAATCGACGCTGCCGAAGAACATAGTCAGCCAAAACAGGAAGGGGGCAAGGCTCATGAGAAAGAAGTACACCAGCGTGCCCGCCACTGTGGTAAAGCGCCTGTCGGAATAATACCTGTATGTAGTTATAACATACTCGGCCGCCCGTTTTAATTTTGCCCTGAACGTTGCCATTATGTATACTGTAAGGGCGGCGTATATATAGGGGCGGCGTAACAGAATACACCGCCCCTCACTTTTAGTTTCTGCCGCAAGCCGCGCAATTATGCAGCCATGCGGCTATAAAATTACTTTTCAACGGGTATGCCGCAGGGATGACGGGGAACATCTCCCGCCTCCGCCTCTCCCCTGACTGCGGCGTACAACCTGTACCCTCCCGAAAAGTTGTAACATTCAAAGCCGTTTGCCATTAGTATGCGACAGGCAATATAGCTGCGCAGGCCGCTGTGGCAGTTGACATATATTTTTTTATCGCGCGGAAGCTTTTCAAGCCCGACACGCAGACTGTCTACCGGAATATTTACGGCACCTTCGAAGTGGCCTTCGGCATACTCTTCCGGCGTGCGCACGTCGAGCAGGAAGGCATTTTTATCGGCAAGCACTGCGGGAAGATCGTTCCAATGGAACTGCTTTATGCCGCCGAGCACGTCTTCTATGACGTAGCCCGCCATATTTACGGGATCCTTCGCGGAGGAATATGGCGGCGCATAGCATAGGTCGAGTTCCTGCAGATCGAAGGCCGTCATTCCCGCCTTTATTGCGGCGGCAAGCACGTCTATGCGCTTATCCACGCCCTCATACCCCACTGCCTGCGCGCCCAGGATCTTTCCGTCATCCTTGTCGAAAATGACTTTGAGCGTCATGTTGCGCGCGCCCGGGTAATAGGTAGCATGGTTTGCCGCAAACAGCACCACCCTGTCGCATTCTATGCCCGCCCTTGCGGCAGCGGCCATGTTCAGCCCTGTAAAGGCGCAGGTGACGCCGAACACTTTTATCACCGAAGAGCCCTGGCCGCCCGCATAGCAACTGCTTTTTCCGCATATGTTGTCGGCGACTATCCTGCCCTGCTTGTTTGCTGGCCCGGCAAGAGAGAACAGCGCGTTCTGCCCGGTTATAATGTTTTTTACCTGGACGGCATCACCCGCGGCGTATATATCGGGGTCGGAAGTGCGCATGTGTTCGTCGGTGACGACTGCCTTTTTTATGCCGAGCTGCAGGCCCGCCTGCTCGGCAAGGTGCGTTTCGGGCATAACGCCGAGGGCAACGATGGCAAAATCGGCGGCAAAAGAGCGCCCTCCCGCATGGACTATAATGCCCTTTTCAACGCTTTCAAGCCCGCTGACAAAGGACGAAAGGGCAAGCTTTACGCTGTTTTTTCTCAGTTCGCTATGCAAAAAGCAGGCCATATCGTAATCTATCTGCGGAAGCACCTGATCCATGCCCTGCACCAAAGTTACCGAAATGCCGCGGTGCACAAGGTTTTCGGCCGCCTCCAGCCCTATAAAGCCGCCTCCGCAAACTACAGCCGTGCGCGGCGCGTTTGCCCTGATGAAATCATCTATCGCAAAAGTGTCTTCCACAGTGCGAAGGGTGAAAAAACGCTCGCCGTTTCCACCCTCGGGCACAATGGGCTTTGCGCCGGGGCAGTAGATAAGTTTATCGTAGCTCTCTTTATAAGTGCCGCCCGCCGTGCGTACGGTGACCTGTTTTGCCGCGCGGTCAATTTCCGTGACCTCGCTGTTTACGCGGACATCTATGTTGAACCTGTCTTTGAAACTTGCAGGCGTCTGCAGAGTGAGCGCCGAACGGCGTTCTATCTCCCCGCCGATATAGTATGGAAGCCCGCAGTTTGCATACGAAATGTAGCCGCTACGCTCAAAGATTATGATCTCTGCCTGCTCGTTCAGCCTTCTCAGCCTTGCGGCCGCGGTAGCTCCGCCCGCAACGCCGCCTATTATAACAACTTTCATGCCTGTCCTCCCTTTACAGTTTCGCCACGATAGTCCTGTATGCCGTTAAATAGCGACATAATTTCCTCTTATGCTTTTATTTACTGGAATATTATACCACTTAAGGCACCGCTTTTACAACACTATAAAAAAAAATGGATACAGGAAAATTTAAAAGCCCGCGCGCGAAAGTGCGCACGGGTTCAGCTGCGTTTAGTTTTTGAATGAAACAGCAGCGACATGATGAACGAAAAGACTACTGCGGCGGTGACGCCCGCGCTTGCCGCAGACAGCGAACCCGTCACGGCATAAAAAAGTCCCTTTTCGGCACCCTTTATAGCGCCGTTTGCAAGCAGGTACCCGAAGCCCGATATCGGCACCGTTGCGCCAGCGCCCGCAAAATCTACGAGCGGCTGATAGAGCCCAAGTGCGGTGAGAACCACGCCTGCAAGCATGAAAAACACAAGTATCTTGCCCGATGTGAGCGAAGTAAGATTGATAATTATCTGGGCTATGACGCAGATGGCGCCGCCCACGGTAAATGCCTTTATATACATCAGCAGTATGGAAAGTATCTCTGAACCAAGCATATACACCTCCCGTCAGACGGACACAAATTCAACCGCGTGGCTGATGCACGGGATGCTTTCGCCCTGACCGGACGACACCGTGGAAAGCAGCGCGCCCGTTGCGGCAAACAGCACCCTTTTATACAGTCCCGCGTTCATTTTGGTAAACACGTACGAGTTCATCACTACCGCCGAACAGCCGGCACCGCTGCCGCCCTGAAACTCGTCCTCTATCACCTTATAGATTATTTCGCCGCAGTCCACGTGGTTGGGGGCAATATCATATCCCTTCTCCCATGTGAGATCCTTGAGTATACGGCTGCCGAGGGCACCCAGGTCGCCCGTAACTATCATGTCGTAATCTTCGGGCAGGGTATTGGTATCTTTGAAGTGCCGCATTATGGTATCCGCAGCCGCGGGGGCCATTGCCGCGCCCATATTGTTCACGTCGGAAATGCCCCAGTCGCGCACCCTGCCCAAAGTGGCGTTTACCACCTGTATTCCTCCCCCTTCGCCTGAAATCACGCAGGCGCCCGCGCCCGTCACAGTCCACTGCGACTGCGGCGGACGCGTACAGCCCAGCTCAAGCGGGTAGCGGTACTGCCGCTCTGCCGAGGCAAAGTGGCTGCCCGTAGCCGCCACGCAGTTGCGGGCAAAGCCGCCGTCTATCATTGCGGCGGCAAGCAGAATGCTTTCGCTCATTGTGGAACAGGCGCTGTAGAGCCCCAGAAAGGGAAACTGGAAGTCCCTTGCGGCAAAACTTGCCGAAATTATCTGGTTGAGAAGATCGCCCGAGAACAACACGTCTATATCGCCGTCTGTCAGCGCCCCCTTTTCCACGGCAAGGCGTATAGCACCCGACAGCATTTTGCACTCGGCCTTTTCGTATGTGCTTTCGCCGTACATGTCGTCGGCAAGCGTGATGTCGGCATAGCCGCCTATTACGCCTTCGCGCTCCTTTGAGCCGCATATGGCCGCATACGAGCGCACCCGCGGCGGTTTTTTAAAAAATATAGTATTGCCCCTTTTCATATAACTCCAAAGCCGCGCAAATGCGGCGCACCGCTGATACGGAACGACCAAGGTCGCTTACAGAAGGTAATAAATTATACCCACTATGGCGCCCGAAAACACGCCGTAAACTATTATAGCACCCGCAACAGTGAACATTTTGGCCGCCGTGCCATAGATATAACCTTCGGTATTGAACTCTATGGCGGGCGAAGTTACCGAATTTGCAAACCCTGTAATGGGCACTATAGACCCCGCACCCGCATGGCGGCCTATGCGGTCGTATACTCCCAGCCCGGTGAGAAGACAGCCGAAAAAGATAAGTATTACCGATACGGTGCCCGCAAGCTCGTCCCCCGAAAGACCCGCGTACTCCAGCATATACCTGAAAAATTGCCCAATTGTGCATATCAGTCCGCCTACGCCGAATGCCGCAAGGCAGTTTTTGAAATGCTTTGTGGGCGGGTCGAGTGCACGCACATACTTAAGGTAGTTTTTATTGCAGTTCCGGGCATTCCTTCCTGTCATTCTTTATTTCCCCCTCCCTGCGCGGTTTAAAGCAGGTCTCACGCTCGTCCCTGCGAGTAAGATCGATATCCCTCTTCATTGTCCATACCTCTTTTCGGTCATATACAGCGTAAGTTTTTCGGGCAGCACCCTGCTTAAAAATCTGTATGCGGTATTCATGGCCCCGCATGTCTTTATAAGCGGAGGGTTGTCCGACTCGACCACTTTTATAAGCTCGTCCGCAACGGCCCCGGCAGACATTCCTCCCTGCTCTATTCTGGCGAGTGCCTGCACTGCCTTGCCGAGATTTTTGGCATAGCCGCCGCTCTCTTCGTCGGAATATATCTTGCGCTTGAACGTAAAACCTGTAGCCGTGCCGCCGGGAAGAAACGCCGTGACCTTTATTTTGTAGTCTTTAAGCTCCTGCCCTGCCCCGCGCGCAAGCATTTCCAGCGCCGCCTTTGAAGAGGAATAAAAGCTGTCGAAAATAATGGGGATGTCGCCGCCGAGTGAACCAACCAGAATTATCTTGCCGCCGCGGCTGCGCATATAGGGCACCGCAGTCTGCACGGCCTTTAACGCGCCGAAGTAGTTCACCTCGAACAGGTAGCGGTAGTCGCCCTCGGCGGCATGCTCTATGGGGGCCGCCATAGAACAGCCCGCGCTGTAGACAAGAAGATCAAGGCCTTCTTTTTCTGCAATGCGTCTTATTGCCCCGAACGCCTGTTCATCGGTGACATCTGCGCACACATTGTTGACCTTTATGTTTATGCACGGCGTGCGCGAAATGTTATATACGTTCCACCCGCTTTCGGTGAGCCGAAATACCGTTTCGCAACCTATCCCCGAACTGCCGCCCACAACTATGGCGGTGCTGGCGCCCGATCTGATATTTTCAACGCTGTTCATACCGATATTTTGAATAACTTACAGCAAAAATATTCAACCAAAAGCAATATTTACCATTGCCGCGCAATGGGGGCATGCATGGGCGGGCGTGCATTGGCGAATGTGCGCGAAATCAGCCGAAGGCGATATCGAGCGCCATCATGATCACAAATCCGAATATAACGCCGAGGGTGGCGCGCACTTTGCCGTTTTGAAAACTTTCGGGAATGAGTTCGGAACAAACCACTGCCAGCATGGCCCCCGCCGAAAAGGAGAGCGCAAACGGCAATATATTGTTTATGAGCGTTACCGCGAGCGCCCCTATCACTCCGGCAATTATTTCCACCGCGCCGGAAAGCTGGCCCACCGTAAAACTTTTTATGCGCGACATGCCGTTTGCACGCAACGGAAACGCCACGCACATGCCCTCGGGGAAGTTCTGTATACCTATGCCCACGGCAAGCATAAGCGCCGCAACGCCCTCTACCGCTCCGCCTGCACCGAGCGCACCGAACGCAACGCCGATAGCCAGCCCCTCCGGCACATTGTGAGCCGTGACGGCTATAACCATGACGGCGCACTTCTTTTTTCTGTCGTCAGAAAACCTGTTAAGTTTACCTATGAGAATATCTGTAAATATTATGAGAAGCCCGCCGCAGGCAAAACCGCACGTAAGGATGAGGTATGAAAGTTCCTGCTCGTATTCGAGCGCTGGCAAAAGAAGCGAAAAAAATGTTGAGGCAAGCATTATGCCGGCAGCGCTGCTCATCATAAAGCTGAAGGCACCGCTGCTCACCTTTTTATATATGAACACAAGCGACGCACCCGCCGCTGTAAGAAGCCATGTAAACGATGTGGCTATAAGCGCCTGCAGCCAGCCTTCAAGTCCGAAAAACCATTGCACAAGTATTTCTCCCGTAAAAAACTGTTTCAATTCATTTTACGCAACAGAAAAATTTATAGTGCATGAGCTCGCCAAAAGCAGCCAATGAGCAAAAAAGCCAAAGAAATATAATTATTTTAAGTACTATGCATAGCATAATAGCTGTTTTTTATATAAATATCAAAAAAAAGCGCGGGCAGAAGCCCGCGCATTGATACTGTTAATTCAGAATGCTTTCAGATCGTTGTTTTTATAGGTGGTAAAACGTATCGTATAGCCGTTGGTCTCCACAGGATCCGAAGCATATACCAGCTCAAACGAAGGGTTTTTGTCAAGGTTTTCAAAATAGGCGTCAGCCCCTCCCACCGCGTCTACCTTTGTAACAAGCACTTCGCTGCAATAGGGCAATAACGTTTTATACATCATTGCACCGCCTATAACGAAAACTTTATCTGAATCGTACTTTTTTATTTCAGAAAACAGCTCGTCCAAAGATCTTACAATGGTGCAGTCGTCCCTGTCTTCCCCTCCCGGCCAGAGCACGATGTTGGTGCGGTTTTTGAGCGGCCTGCCGCCGGGAAAAGATTTTAACGTATTCGAGCCCATCACCACTACGTTGCCGGATGTGGTCTCCCTGAAAAACTTCATATCGGCGGGAATGGAAAACATCAGCCCGTTTGCCTTGCCTATGCCCCACTCTCTGTCGGCATGTAAAATTGCTTTCATATGTTACCTTTACTTTTAAATTATTTTTATTAATTTGGCTGTAATTTTTAATAATTTTAGCAGATTATGCCACGCATAGTACATAAAAACAAGCCGATTTGCGTGTTTCTGCCACATTTTTCTGCGGAAAACTGCCCGATTTTTAAGCCCGCCATTTCAGGCACTGAGTAAAACAATCAATAATTTATTCCGCCACGGGAATATTATATTTTGTTTTGTTGCACTCGTAATCTACAAGCCTGAAACTGTCTACGGTGAAGTCGTAAAAGTTCTTTATATCGGGGTCGATCTCTATTTTCGGTGCCTTTAAGCGCGGCATGCCGATTATCTCTTTTACTATGGGTATGTGCCTGTCGTATATATGGGCATCGGCAATGACGTGCACAAGTTCCCCCGCCTTTAAGCCTGAAACCTGGGCAAACATCATCAGCAGAACGGCGTACTGAACTACGTTCCAGTTGTTTGCCGTGAGCATGTCGTTGGAGCGCTGATTGAGTATGCCGTTGAGCGTATCGCCCGACACGTTGAACGTCATGGAGTATGCGCAGGGGTACAGGTTCATTTCGTGCAGGTCGGCAAACGTGTAGATATTTGTAAGTATGCGGCGGCTGGCAGGGTTGTGCTTAAGGTCATACAGTACCCTGTCCACCTGGTCGAACTCGCCTTCGCGGTACTTGTGCTTTACGCCGAGCTGATAACCATAGGCTTTGCCTATGCTTCCGTTTTCATCTGCCCACTGATCCCATATGTGGGAATGAAGGTCGCGGATGTTGTTGCTCTTCTTCTGCCAGATCCACAGAATTTCGTCTATGCACGAACGGAATGCCGTGCGGCGTATAGTCAGAATGGGAAATTCCTTTGAAAGGTCGTAGCGGTTTACTATGCCGAACTTTTTTACGGTATGGGCGGGCGTGCCGTCGCTCCATTTGGGGCGGACTTCAAGGTTGGTATCCCACACGCCGTGCTCCATTATGTCCTGCATGTTTGCAATAAATATATCGTCAGCTAAACTCACCTTGCATCTCCTCAAGTATAATCTGTCTGAATTATTTTACCATTTCGGGCGCCGCGCAGTCAAATAATCGGCACACTTTTATTTTAAAAGACAGTCGCCATTAAAAGGCATCCTTGCGCGTTTTGCTCCACTTTTTTGCTATGAAAGCCTGTTTGATACCCTGCGGAACGAGCGCCGTAAATACGCGCATGAGCTTATTGGCCACGCCGGGAATATATTTCACCTTTCCGCGCCCGGCCGCCTTAAGGCTGTGCTTTGCAACAAATTCAGGCGATTTTGCGGCTATTTTACCCCATAAGCCCTGCGTCTTTATGTAATCCGCCACGTCGGGCCGCGTATATACCGCACCGGGGAGCACCGCCGTAACAACGGCGCCCGTGCCCTTCAGCTCGCGCGAGAGCGCCACAGAAAAACTTGTAAGCGCACCTTTTAGCGCGCTGTATATGGCAAAGTAAGGCATGGGCTGCAGCCCTGACACGCTGGAAATGTTTATGACGTTGAACTTTTGCGTGCGGCTTTCCAGGCAGAACCTTGTGAGCGACACGGCCGCCTCGAAGAGTATGCGCGACTGCATTATTATTTTGCCTTCGCTGTAATCACAAAACGCCATCTGCGTGTCCGCCCCGGCAACGTTTATAAGCCTGCGGAACGTATAGCCCGAAGCGGCTGAAAAAAGGCGGGCGCGGTCAAACTCGCTTGTGAGGTCGCACGCAAAATATCTGACCTTAATGCCGTATGAAGAAACAAGCTCTTCGCGCAGCTCTTTGAGCTTTTCTTCGCTGCGGCCTGTTATGAACAGATCTTGTCCGTCTGCGGCAAGCTCGCGGCAGAAGGCCTTGCCTATGTATCCGCTTGCACCCGTGACAAAAGAATACCGTGCAGAAAATTCGGCCTTGATACCCTCGAGTATACCGCGGTCGGCGGGCGCCCAATCGGAAGGTTCAAGCTCAGAGACGGGTATCCAGCGGCACTCTTCATGCTCTTTTACCGTATATTCGTCGAGCATGCGGCACAAAAATACGGTGATATTCACCGTTTTGTCGGGGTATTCGTAGTTTTCGCTGCCAAGCGCGCGAATAACGGCGATATCCAGGTCGAGCTCCTCGCGGCACTCTCGCCGTATGGCGTCTTCGGGGGATTCGCCGTCCTCGATTTTGCCGCCCACAAATTCAAATTTGTGCACTACATATTCACTGCCGTACGAACGGCGCGCGGCAAACAGCCTGCCGTTTTTTATAAAGGCCGCGCCGACGACGCGTATTACCTGCTTCATACCTGTTATTTTACCACTGCCGCGCCATTTAGTCAATTGTCGCACGCCGCCCGCAATAAACAAATAAAGTTGCCTTACACACGTAATCCGCCCGCACGCTTTCAAGGCGCACGGGCGGAAAATATTTTCGGAGGACTATTTTATGATGACAGGTAAAAAAGTTTTATCTTAGGTAAGTCGTTAAGGCGACCCGACACATTAAGCCTTTATGCTTTTTGCCGCAATCTTCAGCAGCAGCCGCCGCTGTAACCTCTGCCTGAAAAGCCGGAGGAGCCCGTTCCGTTGTATAGACAGAACATGCAGCAGTTTGACTGCGAAGTTCCGCGGCCGAATGCGGATGCGCAGCAGTAACGATAGAGATTTAAAAGACCGGGCCAGCAGCACGAATTACATAAAAAATTTCCCGAACAGCCGCACCGCGAATTTGAGCAACCGCAGCCGTTTTGCGAGCTATACGAGCTGTATGCTCCTGCCGACTGCCCGCAACCACAGTTACAACCGCAATTGCCGCTGCGACTTACGTTGCCCGCACAGTTATTGCCGCAAGACTGCCCGAGGCAGCCGCCCGAATAATAATAGCCATAGCCCTGCCCGCCGCAATTATTGCAATTTGAACACATTTGTATATCGCTTCCCTTTATAGAAATGTAACAACGCAAACGTTTTCCCGCTTGCACTACACTGTAAGGGAATAAATCGGGTTCGTATTAATCCATTACAGTATAGTACATTATATGCAGCATACCTGCTTTGAGCGACAGGGCAAATGAAAAAGGGACAGGCAAAAGCGCAATTCCCATAGGGAATAAAATCAAAATAAAATTTTTATAGGAATTGCACTTTCAAGCGAGAAAAGAGAGCGAACTATCGTTTCCGATAGTTCGCTCTCTTTTCTGTTATCAAATATCTATCGC
>CALVLV010000015.1 GCA_944341075.1 uncultured Clostridia bacterium | reverse complement strand
TACAAAGGCCAGAGCAAAACGGTAACGTTTGAAGAAGTAAATAGTTCGCCTTTAACCTCAAAGGGGTCACCACGAAACGGACAGCAGTTTGCTGTCCGTTTTTTTTGTGGTGGCCTTGCCGGGTTAAGCCGGAAGCGGCAGATACTCCCAAATGTAAACGGCAGATACCCGGTGGCGGCATATCACCGTTTGTTTTTGTTGCTAAAAAATAACAGAGCCGATGCGGTTTTTAACATTTTATCCGCGGCAAAAATCTTTTTGTGCTGTGCTTGACAATGCGCCGCCATCTAATATAAAATAAGTTCGTTAACAAACAGTTAGTTGTCTAACTGCTTGCTGTAAAATATATGTTTTTGCTTTTTTTATGATTATTGCCGCTTTTTGCTGTGACAATATCTTTAAATGGAGCAATGGAGGACACCGTTGGAAAACAGGAGGTTGTTTGGTTTAATGTGTTATGTGAACAGGGAGATGGAGCGCCGCAACAGCGAAAATCTTGCTGCGGTCGGGTTGACCAGCGCCCAGTTGCAGACTCTTGTATTTGTTCATCGCAGCGCGCTCAGCGGCAAAAAAGTGTGTCAGCGCGATGTGGAGCGCGAACTCAACCTGCGTGCCTCGTCCGTTTCAACAATGCTTTCCAATCTCACCGCAGAAGGCTACATCACCCGCAACTTTGCAGAGGGCGACGCCCGCACAAAATTTATAGAGCTTACAGAAAAAGGGGAAGATCTTTGCCTTATAAACCGCGAACTTATGGATAAGTGCGACGCTATGATACAGGACGCGCTAACCGAAGAAGAGCAGGAAAGGTTCAAAGAATTGCTAATCAAAATATTTAATCGAATAAACAGCTGAGTTTATATAGATATGCCGCATTATCGGCACTGAATTAGTTTTGTTCAGACAAGTCAATCTGAAAAGGAGTTTTCCGGAATGGTTAAAACACTTTTAAAAAGCGTCAAGCAGTACAAAACGGTGTCCGTTCTCACGCCCCTTGTCATGATAGGCGAAGCCGCCATGGAAATTGTAATACCTTTTCTCATGGGCTTCCTCATAGACGAGATATACGTGATAGAGGCCACCGACGCGTTCAGCATGAACGTTATCTGGTACGGGCTTGCCATGCTCGCGTGCGCGGCGTTCGCGCTGTTCTGCGGCATAATGGGCGGGCGGCTTGCTTCAAAAGCTTCGGCAGGCTTTGCCGCAAACCTGCGCTATGATATGTACGACAATATTCAGACATATTCATTCGCAAACATAGATAACTTTTCAACGGCCAGCCTTATAACCCGCATCACCACCGATGTCAGCAACGTTCAGCTTGCCTACCAGATGTGCATCCGCATGCTCATACGCGCGCCGATACTCTTCATAGCGGCAATGATAATGTCCTTCGTCATCTCGCCCACCATAGGAGGCATATTCGTGGCGGCGGCGTTCGTGCTTGCGGTAATAGTCGGCTTTATAATGGTGCGCGTTGCCAAACCCTTCCGCATAATGTTCAAAAAGTACGATAACCTGAACAGGGTGGTGCAGGAAGACCTCACCGCCATAAGGGTGGTCAAATCGTACGTACGCGAGGATCACGAAACGGAGAAGATGAAGTTTGCCACGCAGGAAGTTTATAACTACTCGGTAAAGGCAGAAAAACTTCTCAACTGGCTCACCCCCGTGGTGCAGTGCACCATCTATGTTTCCATGATACTTCTGCTGCTCATCGGCGGCGACATGATAATAGGTTCCAGCGAATTTGTAAACGGCGAACTTATATTCCACGGCCTGTCAACAGGTAACCTCACTTCGCTGCTCACATATATGACGCAGATACTCACCGCGGTAATGCTGGTTGCCATGTGCCTGCAATACATTTCCCTTTCAAAGGGTTCCATGGATCGTATTGCCGAGGTGCTTGAAGAAAAGACCACTCTTCCCAAGCCCGTAAAACCGGTATACGAGGTAAAGGACGGCAGCATAGACTTCAACGACGTGTTCATGTCGTACATGCAGAAGGCCGACGTCACCGTGCTCAAGGATATCGACCTGCACATTAAATCTGGCGAGACTATAGGCATAATCGGCGCCACAGGTTCGGGCAAATCATCGCTCGTATCGCTCATTCCCAGGCTCTACGACGTAGCCTCCGGCTCGGTCAAGGTGGGCGGCGTGGACGTGCGCGACTACAACCTCGACGCGCTCCGCTCAAAGGTAGCCATGGTATTGCAGAAGAACGTGCTGTTCTCCGGTTCTATAATAGATAACCTTCGCTGGGGCGATGAAAACGCCACTCAGGAGCAGATAGAGGAGGCATGCCGTCAGGCGTGCGCCGACGAGTTCATTCAGCAGCTTCCCGGCGGATACAACTACGACCTCGGCCAGGGCGGCGTAAACGTCTCCGGCGGACAGAAGCAGAGGCTGTGCATTGCGCGCGCCCTTCTGCGCAAGCCCAAGGTAATAATCTTCGACGACTCCACTTCGGCGGTGGATACAAAGACGGACGCCATGATAAGGCAGTCGCTCCGAACACACGCGCCCGAAGTTACCAAAATAATAATAGCGCAGCGCGTTGCCTCGGTGGAAGATGCCGACAGGATAGTCGTGCTGGACGAAGGCAAAATAGTCGGCGTGGGCACGCACGAAGAGCTGCTTGCAAACAACGAAATTTATCAGGAAGTCTACCTGTCGCAGGTAAAGGGCAAGGCGGACGAAGATGACGGAGGTGAGACTGATGGCAAAGAAGACTAAGCAGCCCTCACTTGCAGAACAGTTTGAAAACCTTGACGCCGACACAAAGCGGCGTGTTCAGCAGCAAGGCACGCAGCACGGCCACAGGGTGGCAAAAATAAAGGGGTCGGGGCCTGAAAATCCCGTAAAGGTATTAAAGCGCGTATTAAATTACACTTTCCGCAACAAGCTTGCCGCAGTTCTTCTGGTGGTGCTGATAATACTCTCATCTGCGGCTGGCGCAGTCGGTTCATTTCTTCTCACGTTCGTAATAAGGGCAATAGAATCTATCGCCCGCGGCCAGGCCGAATTTTCGCTGCTCGTCACATGGATAGTGGCTGTGGCGTGCGTGTATGTAGTGGGCGTTGTAAGCACGTTCTCATATAACAGGCTTATGATGTTCATAGCCCAGGGCACGCTCAAGCGCATGCGCGACGACATGTTCGTAAACATGCAGTATCTTTCCCTGCGCTACTTCGATACGCACACCCACGGCGAACTCATGAGCCGCTACACCAACGATGTAGACACTCTCCGCCAGATGCTTTCGCAGTCCGTTCCGCAGATGATATCGGCAGTCGTCACCATAGTTGTGGTGCTCCTGTGCATGATATTCATGAGCTTTACTTTAACGCTGGTAATGCTTGCCATACTCAGCATCAACATAATCTGCATAAGGTTTATCGGCGCGGAATCGTCAAAGCAGTTCTTAAAACAGCAGGTTTCCATCGGTAAAGTCAACGGATATGTTGAAGAGATGATGGAGGGGCAGAAGGTAGTAAAGGTATTCTGCCACGAAGACAAGGCCAGGGAAAAGTTCAAAGCCATAAACGAAGAGCTGCGCATAAGCGGCACGCGCGCCAACCAGCTTACCAACATGCTCGGCCCCATGTCCAATATCCTGAGCTACTTCCAGTATGTCGTGGTCGCCATAGTCGGCGCTGTGTTCTTTGCAACGCACAGCGTGGCGGCGCTCTCGCTCTACAGCGTGGCGGCGGGCGGCAACGGTTCGTTCGGCGTGGGCGATGTGGGCGTGCTCATAGCTTTCTTAACGCTCATCCGCTCGTTCAACCAGCCCGTGCAGCAGGTAACGCAGCAGTTCAACGCCATAATAATGGGCCTTGCGGGCGCCGAGCGCATATTCGAGATTTTCGATACCCCTCACGAGGACAAGGGCGGCGACATAACGCTCGTCTACGGCGAGGGCGGAATTGAAAAGTGGAGCTGGAAGAGGCCCGAAAAGGACGGCACTTTCACCTATATTCCCCTGCGCGGCGACATCCGCTTCAGGGACGTCATCTTCGGCTATACTCCCGAAAAGATAATTTTAAAGGACATATCGCTCTATGCAAAGCCCGGGCAGAAGATAGCCTTCGTAGGCGCCACGGGCGCGGGCAAGACAACGATAACCAACCTTATAAACAGGTTCTACGATATTCAGTCGGGCTCCATCACCTACGACGGCCTTGACATAAAGAGCATAAACAAGGACGATTTAAGGCGTTCGCTCGGCATAGTGCTGCAGGATACTCACCTGTTCACCGGCACTGTGATGGATAACATACGCTACGGCAGACTTACGGCCACCGACGACGAGTGCATAGCCGCCGCCAGACTTGCCAACGCCGACTACTTTATATCGCACCTGCCCGAAGGTTACAATACGCTTATAAAGGGCGACGGCGGCAACCTTTCGCAGGGCCAGCGCCAGCTGCTTGCAATAGCGCGCGCCATGGTATCGGAGTGCCCCGTGCTCATTCTGGACGAGGCCACGTCATCAATAGATACCCGCACCGAAAAGCTGATAGAGCAGGGCATGGATAAGCTGATGGAGGGCCGCACCGTGTTTGTAATAGCGCACCGCCTGTCCACCGTGCGCAACAGCCAGGCAATAATGGTGCTCGATCACGGCCGCATAATAGAGCGCGGCACGCACGACCAGCTCATCGCGCAGAAGGGTGTGTATTATCAGTTGTACACCGGCGCATTCGAATTAGAGTGAGTTCACAAAAATGCCGCGCAGGCCGTGCGCGGCATTTTTTATTTGAATTTTACAATCTTTTTCTTGCTATTATTCGTGATTTCGAATATAATATACATGATAATACGGTATATGGAGTATACAGATGTTAAGTTATATTTCGGCTAAAGAGGCCGCCGAAAAATGGGGCATATCACAGCGCAGGGTGGCTATTTTATGTTCGGAAAATCGTATATCTGGCGCTATGATGGTTGGAAATATGTGGATAATACCGTCATTTGCAGAAAAGCCGGCAGATAAACGCACTACGCGTTATGAAAGCGAGCATAACATTGAATTGAAGCCTTTCGTTAAGTGGGTTGGAGGGAAGAGCCAACTCGTTTCTGAACTTGAAAAAAAAATTCCCACAAAAGATAATGGGCTTATAAAATACGCCGAACCTATGGTCGGTGGCGGAGCGCTGTTTTTCAGCGTTATCGGCAAATATAATTTTGAAGAATATTATATAAGTGATACCAATGCAGAACTCATCAATGCATATAAGGTTATAAGGGACAATGTTGAAGAACTCATAACGCGACTTTCAGAAATGCAACTTGCTTTCCTTCCTATGGACGAAAATGGACGCAAATATCATTATTATACGGCAAGAGAACGCTTTAATAGTTTAGCCTTGAATGAGCAAACTGCCGTTGAGAAAGCTGCCCTGTTCATTTTTCTCAACAAAACATGTTTCAACGGTCTCTATCGTGTAAACAGGCATGGCCAATTTAATGTGCCTATGGGAGCATATAAGAACCCTAAGATATGTGATGAGAATAATCTTCGAAATATATCAACTGTATTGCAAAATGTTATTATAGTTTGCGGTGATTATACTTTGTCAAGGGAATTTATCGATGACAAAACATTTGTATATATCGATCCGCCGTACAGGCCGATATCGCAGACCTCTGCGTTTAATTCGTATAATTCCGATTGTTTTGATGATTCCGAACAGCGTCGGTTGGCTTTATTCATAGATGAAATAAATGATAAAGGGGCAAAGATAGTGTTGAGCAATTCAGATCCGAAAAATGTCAACCCGGAAGACAATTTTTTTGACGAGTTGTATAAATCATATAAAATACAGCGAGTTTCGGCATCGAGAATGATAAACAGCAATGCTGAAAAGCGCGGAAAAATAAACGAACTTATGATAAGTAATCAATAAGGAGCAAATATGATTAAAAGTGGCAAGGGTGGTGGAAACACAAGGACTGGTTTAGTATTTGAAGGCAAGACCGATTTGGCAACTTTTCTTAATGGACAACCTCATTACGCTGTCATTGGACATAATGTTTTCTATGATAATGAAAAGGTCGCAGAAATATATAAAAAGAATAGCTTTTACAGTATTTTTCTGGCTGAATTAAATATTGAATGGAATAAATATATATCAAAGAAATTATTGCCTGATGATAGCATATTTGTTTTATTGAATAACACGCTATACATAATTGAGTGTAAGCATCAACAGGTTGCTGGCTCTGTCGATGAAAAATTACAGACCTGTGATTTTAAAAGGAAGCAATATAAAAAACTCATGGCCGCTGCAAATATTGACGTTGAATATATTTATTTGCTGGACGAATGGTTTCGTAAACCCCAATATAAGGATGTCCTTGATTATATTCAGTCGGTTAATTGTGACTATTATTTCGAATATATTCCGTTGAAAAGGTTGGGCCTTCCCGTTCCCACTGAATTAATAGAAGACTGACATGGCAAATAAAAAAATACCTTTACAACCTGACAATTTTGAATTGGAAACTAATACAGTGTGGGCATTTCCTGATAGAGGGAAGTGGGCTACTCATGATGCAAAGTACAGAGGAAACTGGTCGCCGTATATTCCACGTAATATCATTTTAAGATATTCAAATGAAGGAGATGTTGTGCTCGATCCATTTGTTGGAGGCGGCACAACAGCTGTCGAGGCGAAGCTTACACACAGAAACTTTTTCGGTTTTGATATAAATCCTGCGGCAATAGAGTTATCCGAAAAGAAATGCCAGTTTAGTTTTGAAACTTCTGCTACGATACAATTAGCGGTCGCCGATGCGAGGGCATTGCCCCTTGAGGATAGCTCTATAGACCTGTTATGTGCTCACCCACCTTATGCAGACATTATTCATTATAGTGAAGATATAGAAGGTGATTTGTCATTACTTCCATATAGAGATTTTTTGCGTGAAATGGGAATTGTTGCGCAACAATTTTATAGGGTTTTAAGAAAAGACAAGTTCTGTGCTATCTTAATGGGGGATATACGTAAAAAAGGTATGGTTCAACCGCTTGCATTTGAAACCATGAACCTTTTCAAACTTGCAGGCTTTAAGCTCAAAGAAATAATTATAAAAGAGCAACATAACTGTAAAGCTACAGGGTATTGGAAAACAAACAGTGTTAAATATAATTTTCTGCTACTCGCACATGAATATCTTTTTGTCTTCAAAAAATAATTTTTTCTTACCGATATAAGTATTTACCGAATAGTACAACCTTTACAAAACATAAGCTATCTCTGTGGCGGATCGTAGCGGCTGAGTGTCCGCGCCGCGCAAAGGTGGCTTATGTTTTTTGATTTTTTAAGTCTGTTATTCGGCAAAATATTTTTCTTTACGGGCGCAGTCCAGGGCAAGGGTTCCTTTCCCAAGCCGCTCCCTCCCGAAGAGGAAAAGTTGTACCTTGCCCGCGCCCGCTCAGGCGATAAAGAGGCAAAAAATATCCTCATAAAGCACAACATGCGCCTTGTGGCGCACATCGTAAAAAAGTACAGCGGAGCGGCGGAAACCGACGATCTTATGTCCGTCGGCTCTATCGGGCTCATCAAGGCCATCAATACCTACCGCGAGGGCAAGGGCACCCAGCTTGCCACTTACACCGCCCGCTGTATAGAGAACGAAATTTTAATGCTCATCCGCGCAAGCAAAAAGCACAAAAACAATCTGTCACTCACCGAGCCCGTCGGCGTAGATAAGGACGGCAACGAGCTTACCCTGCTCGATCTTCTTGCCGAAAAGGAAGACAGTGTATTCGCGCAGGTAGAAAAGTCCGTTCAGCGCGAAAAGTTCGTAAAGCTTCTGCGCGGCATACTTTCCGAGCGGGAGTTTGCCATCATCTCCATGCGGTACGGCCTTGAAGACGGCAATCCCCTTCCCCAGCGTGAGGTGGCAAAAAAGCTCGGCATATCGCGTTCATACATATCGCGCATAGAAAAGCGCGCCATAGAGCGGGCGCGCAAAAACCTCAGCCGCGACGACTTTTTCACCGACTGAGCTTGACATGGCACGGCGTTTGTGGTAAACTGGGCATATGGAAGCAAGAAAGTGCGCATTTTATTCAAACGCAATATTCTTCGGCTATTCGTATTGCCTTGCAAGGTAATACGTCTTTTGCCGTGGGTATTTTTATGCTGCAATATTGCGGTTTGCCTGCGGGCAGACCGCTTTTTTATTGCATTTTTTGCCTTTCAATGTTAAAATAATCATGAAAAATAAATTTAAGGAAAGATAGTTATGGGAATTTATGAAGAACTTAAGGCGCGCGGGCTTATAGCTCAGGTAACCGACGAAGAGGAGATACGCGAACTTATCAACGGCGGCGGCGCCCGCTTTTATATAGGCTTTGACCCCACGGCAGACAGCCTGCACGTAGGCCACTTTATGGCGCTCTGCCTTATGAAGAGGTTGCAGATGGCGGGCAACAAGCCCGTTGTGCTCGTCGGCGGCGGCACAGGTCACATAGGCGACCCCTCCGGCCGCACCGACATGCGCACGATGATGGCGGACGAAGTCATCAACCACAACTGCGAGTGCTTTAAAAAACAGATGGAGCGCTTCATCGACTTCGGCGAGGGCAAGGCCATAATGGTCAACAATGCCGACTGGCTGTTAAAGCTCAACTATGTCGATCTTCTGCGCGAAGTGGGCGCATGCTTCACCGTAAACAACATGCTGCGCGCAGAGTGCTATAAACAGCGCATGGAAAAAGGCCTTTCCTTCCTTGAGTTCAACTATATGATAATGCAGGCGTACGACTTCTGGTACCTGAACACCCACTACGGCTGCAACATGCAGTTCGGCGGCGACGACCAGTGGAGCAACATGCTTGCCGGCACCGAGCTGATACGCAAAAAGAGCGGAAAGGACGCCTACGCCATGACCATCACCCTGCTTTTGAACAGCGAGGGCAAAAAGATGGGCAAGACGGCAAAGGGCGCCGTATGGCTGGACGAAAACAAGACCACCCCCTACGAGTTCTACCAGTACTGGCGCAACATAGACGACGCCGACGTTATGAAGTGCATAAAGATGCTCACCTTCATCCCGCTCGACGAGATCGAAAAGATGGAGGCGTGGGACTCAGGCCGCATAAACGAAAAGAAGGAGATACTTGCCTACGAACTTACAAAGCTTGTCCACGGCGAGGAAAAGGCACAGAAGGCCATGGCGCAGGCCAAGGCTGCCTTCGGCGGAGGCGGCGAGCTGCCCGAAGTGGAGATATCGGTCGAAACGCCCACAATAATCCCCGTGCTTGTTGCTGCCAAACTGTGCTCTTCCAACGGCGAGGCGCGCAGGCTTATACAGCAGGGCGGCGTTTCCATAGGCGACAGCAAAGTGACCGATATAAACGCGCCCGTAAACAGCGGAGATATCATTCATAAGGGCAAAAAACAACACATAAAGGTAATTTTAAAGTAATGGGCTACCTTTCGCTCGGCGGCGAGCACGTCACCGAAAAGGTAATAGAGCGTTCCCGCTTTATAACAACTTCCGCGCACGTGGAGGGAGAGGAGCAGGCGCGTGAATTTATTGCGCGCGTCAGCGCAAAGTACAGCGACGCCACACACAATTGCTATGCATATATAGCCGATCCAACGGGTAATTTTCCGCGGTTTTCAGATGACGGCGAACCTTCTGGCACGGCGGGCATGCCAATTTTAGATGTGCTTAAAAATAAAAAGCTTATGTGTTCGGTGGTGGTGGTCACCCGCTATTTCGGCGGCATAAAGCTGGGCGCGGGCGGGCTGGTGCGCGCCTATTCTGGCTGTGCGGCAGAAAACCTTGAAGGCGCCACAAAGCTCATGTATCTCGATTGCGTGGAGAGCGCCTATACCGTCGGCTACGACAGCATAGATATCTGTAACCGCTTTTTTGAAAAAAGCGACTGCGAGGTAAAGGGAGCGGAGTATTTTTCCGAAGTCACCTTCACCGTCGCCGTAAAAAAGCAGCTTGCCGAAGACTTTAACGCCGCATTGCGCGACAGATTGAACGGCAGGGTGACAATAAAAAAACTGCGCGAATTTGTGTGCGGTTTTAAATTGTAAAAAAGGCCGTCGTTCGGGCATATGTTGCGGTCAATCAAATAATTCTAATGTCAATTCAAAAATAAACAAAGTGGCGCGGCCGCATTTTGCGGCCGCGCCTCATTTTCAAAAATATTAAATATTGTATTTACTTTATCTCTCTTATCCAGCCTTCGGGCGCCTCTATCCTGCCCATCTGTATGCCGGTGAGCGTGTCGTAAAGCTTCTGCGTAACGGGGCCCATCTTCTCCATGCCGGAGGGCAGTTTTATCTCTTTGCCGTGGTCGTTTATTATGCCCACGGGCGAAATAACCGCCGCCGTGCCGCACAGTCCGCACTCGGCAAAGTCCTTCACTTCGTCAAGGCGCACCTTTCTGTGCTCAACTTTAAGCCCCAGGTAGTGCTCTGCCACATAGCACAGCGAACGCCTGGTTATGGAGGGGAGTATGGAGTCTGAAAGGGGAGTTACCACCTTGCCGTCCTTTGTTATGAATATAAAGTTTGCGCCGCCCGTCTCTTCAACGAACGTGCGCGTGGCGGGGTCAAGGTACATGTTCTCCTCAAAGCCCTTGTTGTGCGCGTCCACGATCGCGTGCAGGCTCATTGCGTAGTTCAGTCCCGCCTTAATGTGCCCCGTGCCGCGCGGTGCGGCGCGGTCGAAGTCTGAAACGCGTATAACAATGGGCTTTACGCCCTCTTTAAAGTAGGGGCCTACGGGCGTGCAGAACATTCTGAACTGATAGTCCCTTGCGGGCTTTACGCCTATCACCTCTGAAGAGCCGAACATAAACGGCCTTATGTACAGCGTAGCCCCGCTGCCGTAGGGCGGAACATAGTCGCGGTTGGCGGCAACCACCTTGTCAACGGCCTCTAAAAAGCGCTCCTTGGGGAATACGGGCATCTCCAGCCGCCTTGCCGAATCTTCCATTCTCTCGGCGTTCAGGTCGGGGCGGAACGTAACTATTCTGCCGTCGGCGGTGGTGTACGCCTTCAGCCCCTCAAAGCATGTCTGCGCATACTGCAGCACACCGGCACATTCAGAAAGCACTATTTTATCGTCCTCGGTCAGCACGCCTTCGTCCCATTTTCCGTTTTCAAACTTGCTTACATAGCGGTAGGGCGTCTTAACATAGCCGAATCCAAGGCTGCCCCAGTCAAGATCAGCGCTCATATTCTGTTACCTCTCTTTTTTATGCGAATGGCGGCGCGGTGTGGTAAAACGCCGCGCCGCCTTAAATTTTTATATGCTATAATTATACAACCGCCGCGCCACGTTGTCAATTGCCGATTGACAATAAATTATATTGCGTGTTAAAATATACCATATAACCACAGCTTATCGGTTATAATTCTGCTGTAAACGGCGGGCAGTCGTTCCATAGGAGGAAACTTGTGGCGGAAATAACTTCCATAGAACCGCAAAAAAAAGATAAAAACAGGTGCAACATATTCATAGACGGCAGGTTTTACTGCGGGCTTACCCTTCAGGCGGCCGTAAAGTACCGCTTAAAGGCAGGCATGCATGTCGAAAAGCCCTTTCTGGACGAGATCCAGCTTGAAACGGATAAAAATACCGCCCTCGATAAGGCGCTCACGCATATATCCGCCTCTATGAAGACGGAAAAGCAGATACGCGACTTTTTAAATAAAAAGGGCTATACGCAGCCCGTCTGCGACTATGTGCTCGAGCGCATGGCATATTACGGCTTTATAGACGACTACGCCTACTGCAAGGCGTATATCTCGGGCTGCAGCGGCCGCGGCAAGCGCCTTTTAGAGGCCGACCTGATAAAGCGCGGGGCTTCGCGCAGCGCCATAGACAGGGCGCTTGAAGAGGTAGAAGAGGATGGCGAAGGCGCGCGCGCCGTAGCCGAAAAATATCTGCGCGGCAAGGAGCGCACCCGCGAAAATTTGTATAAGGCGGTAAAATACCTCGTTTCGCGCGGCTACAGCTACGATACGGCAAAACGGGCCGTGGGCGCCGAAGACGACGACTGATCATTTTATTGCAAAGGGGGGCATGGTATGCGCATTTTGCTTACGGCCGCGCAGATGCGCGCGGCAGACAGTTACACTATAGACGCGCTTGGCGTTTCTTCCGAAGAGCTCATGCGCCGCGCGGGCAAGGCGATAGCCGATGAAGTCGCACGGGAGGCAAAACCGGGCGCTGCCATTCTTGTAGTGTGCGGCACGGGTAACAACGGCGGCGACGGGTATGTCTGCGCGCGCGAACTGCTCTCCCGCGGCCTCAACGTCGCGGTATATGCCGCAGAAGGCAGGCTCTCGGCCGATTGCCAGCGCGAAAAAGGGCGCTACGGCGGCCCGTATGCTTTGGAGATCGCAGGCGATATCATCGTCGACTGCATCTTCGGCACGGGGCTTGCACGCGAGGTCACGGGCAATTTTGCCGATATGATAGATAAAATAAATGCAAGCGGGGCATACGTCGTCTCCGCCGATATTCCAAGCGGGCTGTCGTCTGACAGCGGGCTTGCGCTCGGCACGGCCGTCAGGGCCGACCTCACAGTGTGCATAGCACAGCTCAAACAGGGGTTTATGCTGTCGGACGGGCTCGACTGTTGCGGTCGCATAGTTTTAAAAGATATTGGTATATCCCCCGCCGAAGGCGGTTTTGCCACCGTGTATGACGATGAGGACATAGCCGCCCTCTTTCCCGCGCGCCCGCGCAATTCTCACAAGGGCACCTTCGGCACGGCAACGCTCGTGTGCGGCAGCCCGCAGTATGTAGGCGCGGCCGTTATGGCAGTATCTTCCGCGCTCAAAAGCGGATGCGGCTACGTAAAGGCGGTATGCCCGCAGGGGGCAAAAGCGGCAATAGTGCAAAATTGTCCGCAGGCCATCTTTTGCGAACGGTGCGATCTGTCTTCGCAGGCTATCGCCATAGGAATGGGCTGCGGCATATCGCGCGCACTGTATGAAGAGATAGGCGGCTTGCTCAAAAATTATGCAGGCACGCTGATAATAGACGCGGACGGGCTCAACAGCCTTGCTGAGTTCGGCGTTAGCCTTTTAAAAGAAAAAAAGTGCGGCGTGGTGGTAACGCCGCACGTCAAAGAATTTTCCCGCCTAACGGGCAAAACGGTTGCAGATATACTCGCCGACCCCGTGGGCGCCGCGCAGGAGTTTGCGCGCGAATACGACGTAACGGTGCTTTTAAAGGGTGCGGGTTCGGTAATAGCCGACGGCGTCAGCACGGTCATAAATGTGCGTGGCAGCTCGGCGCAGGCAAAGGCGGGCAGCGGCGACATGCTTGCGGGGTTCATGTGCGGCAGCATAGCGCGCGGCCTTACTCCTTTCAGCGGAGCGGCATGCGCGGCATATATCATGGGCGCGGCCGCCGAACTTGCCGCCGCAGAGCTCACCGAATACTGCGTTACGGCAAAGGATGGGCTTGACAAGATACCCGCTGCCGTAAAAAATGTTATCAAAGCGCGCGGCTGAAGGTATAATTTCCGCCTTTGTGTCAACAATATAATCAGGCGGTTACATATAATATAGTATAGGGCATACGATCCAACGTTCCCGCATACGGACTGCCGGAAAGAGGTTGTTATGAACGTCAAGCGCGGAGAACTTTACTATGCTGACCTGTCGCCCGTTGTCGGCAGCGAACAGGGCGGGGTGCGCCCCGTACTCATTGTGCAAAACGACGTGGGCAACAAGTATTCGCCCACAATAATCGCGGCGGCGGTCACAAGCAAAATAAACAAGGCTAAACTGCCCACGCATATAGAATTGCCAAAAAGCGCCTACGGCCTTGTAAAAGATTCTGTTATACTGCTTGAACAGATCCGCACGCTTGACAAGCGCCGTTTAAAGGAGCGCATAGGCGAGTTGAGCGAGGGCACCATGCACCGGGTAGACAGGGCAATACTCATAAGCCTCGGCTTCGATCCCAACTGAAGGCGGGCAGAATATGTGTTTAAAAAAGAAAGGGCCGCGGGCATTGTAATTGCCCGCGGCCTTAAAATTTGTTTCCGCTATCAGAACGCGCCCTTTTTAAGTTCGGCTATCGCATTCTTCAAAAAGTGTTCGGCGGTGCTGTCCTTGCGTATGGCCTGCAGCGCCTCGTCAAACGTAAACCACTTTATTTCGTCTATCTCCTCGGCGTCTATCTCCGGCTCGCCGTTTTCCGCCATGGAGAGGAAGTTCAGCATCAGCACGTTCCTCGGCTCGTGATAGCGCGAGCTCATGAACTTATATTTTACCGTGTTCAGCTTTGTCTCTTCCTTAAATTCGCGCGTTACGGCCTTTTCTGCCGTTTCGCCCTTTTTAATGTAGCCCGCAAATAAAATAAAGTCGCTCTGGTCTTTGTGCCTTGCCAAAAGTATCTTTTCTTTATTTCTGTCTGTCACCACCATGCTTACGGCAGTTGCAAACTGCGGAAAGCGGTATTCGTTGCATTTTTTGCAAAAGGGCACAAGTCCTTCCCTGTGGTTGAATACAAGCGAAAGTTTTTCGCCACATTCTACGCAATACATGTTTTACCTCCTTATTCTGCCGCTCCTTCGGCGTAAGCCCCCGTCTGTGCCCGCGGCATAAATTTTTCTTTTTATTTTATTCAATACAATTATTATAAAACTAAATTTCTAAATTTTCAACATATTGACGGGTAAATTTTTACAGGCTTGACATATTTTTGGCTATAATATATAATAAATGTAGCCAAAAACAATATAAGCGGGGTATTTTTGTATGAACCTTGATGAAGCTCGCGCAGTTCTGCGCGAACACGGACAGGAACATCTTTTAAAGTATTACGACCAGCTCTCTCCGCAGGAGCGCGAAGTATTGCTTAATCAGATAGCAGGCATCAATTTTTCTGTATTTCATGCGCTTGACGCGGGCGGAGAGCGCAAGATAGGCAAGCTTTCGCCCGTGCCCGCGGTCACCGTGCACGATGTAGAGCTTCGCCGCGCTGAGTTTGAAGATATCGGCCTTGCCGCAATAAGGGCGGGCAAGGTGGCGGCGGTGCTGCTTGCGGGCGGCCAGGGCACGCGCCTTGGCAGCGATAACCCCAAGGGCATGTTCAACATAGGCATCACCCGCGAACTTTCAATATTCGAACAGCAGTTTGTAAACATTTCTGAAGTCACGCGCAAGGCGGGCGCCTACTTCCACATCTTTATAATGACAAGCGAAGTCAACAACAGCGCCACCGTGCAGTTCTTCAGACAGAAAAATTTCTTCGGATACCCTTCCGAAAAGGTGCATTTCTTTGTGCAGGATATGGCCGCCACGTGCGATTTGAACGGAAAGATATTCCTTGAAGAAAAGGGCAGGATATCCATGTCGCCCAACGGCAACGGCGGCTGGTATGCCTCGCTCCTCAAAAACGGCGAAGGCGACATTCTCTCGCGCGAGGGCATAGAGTGGCTCAACGTATACAGCGTGGATAACGTTCTTCAGCGCATATGCGACCCCGTATTTGTGGGCGCAACAATAAACGGCGGCGCCGGCTGCGGTGCAAAGGTGGTAAAAAAAGTCGCCCCCGAAGAAAAGGTAGGCGTGCTCTGCATGGAGGACGGCGCCCCCGCAATAGTCGAATATTACGAAATGCCCCCCGAGCTGGCTTCGCTCCGCCGCCCCGACGGCGAGCTGAAGTTCCCGTATGGGGTAATACTCAACTACCTGTTCAGGGTAGATCTTCTCAATAAAACTACGGATAAGCGCCTTCCCGTGCACCTCTCGCTAAAAAAGATACCGCACATAGAGGACGGCGTGCTTGTAAAGCCGGAAGAGCCAAACGGCTATAAGTTTGAATACCTTGTGCTTGACATGATAAAGCTGATGGGCAGCTGCCTTGCGGTGGAGGTGGTGCGCGAAAGGGAGTTTGCCCCCGTAAAGAACAGAACGGGCACAGACAGTGTAGATACCGCCCGCGCCCTGCTTGTTAAAAACGGTGTAAAGCTTTGATTGCCCCGCATATATGCCCAAACCAACGCATATAATACCGTATTAAACTGCGCCGCCTGCGCATGCGCACAGGCGGCGCAAAGGTTTTATATTCCGGGCTTTGTTAATAAACTTATTCAGCTTGTAAATAAATATTACATATCTTTAAGGTAAATGCAATGAAAAAATTTTTAAGGCGCGCCGCCGTAGCCGTGTCGGCCGCAGTTGTATCTGCGGCGTGTATATTTTCAGCTGGCTGTATTCAGCTTGTACCCGGCCCTGCGGGGCCCAAGGGCGACGACCTGGACTTTTACGACCTGTTCGACGCGTTGAACGCCGAGCGCGAGGCCAACGGCGAAGAGCCGCTCACCGTAAGTCAGTTCGTGGAGATGTATATGGATTATATCTCTCCCGACGTTGAACAGACTCTCAGCCGCCAGGCGGCAATAAACCGCTCGCTTTTAAGTTCTGTAGCCATACTTTCGCAGTATTCATCCGGCAGTAAGTACAATGTGTACGCAGGTTCGGGCGTTATAGTGGATATCGACAGAGAGGCAGGCGACGCCTATATCGTCACCAATGCCCACGTTGCCTACGATACCGAAGTCACCATGAGCTACTGCAACCGGTTCTATATCTACTTCTACGGAGCCGATACTGCGGGCGTAGATTATGCCGCTACTACCTCTGGCGAGGTCATAAACTACACGGGCGTGGAGGCGGAAGACATACAGCTTATCGGTATATCTCTCGCGTATGACCTGGCCGTGCTCAGGGTGGACGACAGCGACGCGATCAAAAACAGCCGCGCAGTTGCCGCGCAGTTCGTGCAGGAAGACGTATACAACGTCGGCGAGGAGGTGTACGCCATAGGCAACCCCGACGGCGCAGGCCTTTCGGCAACCACGGGCATAATCAGCCGCGATTCGGAATATATCTCCGTCATGGTAGACGATATCCGCGAATACCGCGTAATGCGCACCGATACGGCCATAAACGGCGGCAACTCAGGCGGCGGCCTGTTCAATTACGACGGACAGATAGTCGGCATAGTCAACTCTAAGGACGAGGAGAAGGGCACCGACAACATCGGCTTTGCGCTTCCCTCTTCCTATGCGCGCAGGGTGGTGCAGTCAATAATAGATAACTACGAAACGTCGGGCGCTTCGCGCAGGGTTTTCAGATATCAGATAGGTATTGATGCCGTCGTGTCGGGTTCGTATGCCTATACAGACGACCGGACGGGCCTTACGGAAATAACCGAGGTGGTCACTGTCGGCAAAGTTTCGGGTGCGGCAAACGGCATTATTCAGACGGGCGACATTATTAAGTCGTTTGCGGTGGGCACTTCAGACCTCGGCAGAAGCGTTCTGTCGTCGCAGGCAGAATCGTCGTTTACTGTGCCAGTACAGTCGTATACCGTTGCGCAGCACTACTTTGAATTCGACGTTACAAGAGAGTATATGATCCGCGATGCAATGTTTTCAGTGCGCTCGGGCGACACCGTGTGCGTTGAAATAGAGCGCGACGGCGCAACATATTACGCATATTTTGTTTTTTCGGGCAATTCAAACAGAATTTCTATAGAATGACTTATCTTTAAGCAATGACCAAAAATTTCATAGGTAAAAGCCGCGTGCGCGCAGAAAAAACTGCGCGCCCGCGGCTTTGTGTATTTTCGCCCCGCCGTGCGGAACACAACTTTACAGTACGTAAGGCGTAACCTGGTATACATAGTAGTTCAGCCAGTTTATATAGAACAGATTGGCGGTGGATGTCCAGTTCATCTTCACTTCGCTGTGGGTGGAGTCGGTAAAGTAGTTTACGGGCACGTCTATGTCAAGTCCCTTGGCAAGGTCGCGCTCGTATTCGTTTTTCAGCGTGTCGCGGTCGTACTCCATGTGCCCCATAACAAACACCCGCCTGTTGTCTTTGCTCTTTATTATCGAAGCCCCCGCGCGCTTTGAGTATGCAAGTATCTCTAAATCGTCTATGTGCTGTATATCCTTTGCGTACACAACGGTATGGCGGGAGTGGGGCATGTGGAACTCGTCCGATATGCCTCTCATCAGCGGTTCGGGCTTGTCGCCGCGTATGCGGTGGTGGGCAAATATGCCGAAGCACTTCTTTCTCAGCGGGTGCTTCTTTATGTCGTAAAAATAGTGCAGCGCCGCCTGCGCGCCCCAGCATATGAACAGGGTGGAGGTAACGTGGCCGCTTGTCCAGTCGAGTATCTCCTTCAGCTCGTCCCAGTATGCAACCTCTTCAAACTCCATGTTCTCTACTGGCGCTCCCGTAACTATCATGCCGTCGAACCGCTTGCCCTTTATGTCTTCAAAATTCTGGTAAAACCTTTCAAGGTGGGTCGCCTCGGTGTGCGTGCTGCGGTAGGTGGCAGTCTTTATAAGCGTTATGTTCACCTGCAGCGGGCTGTTGGAAAGCAGCCGCATGAACTGCGTTTCGGTCGTCTCCTTTGTGGGCATAAGGTTTAGTATGGCTATCTCTATCGGGCGTATCTCCTGCGAGTGCGCCCTCTGCTTGTCCATTACAAAGCATCTTTCGGCAGTAAGTATGCCGAATGCCGGTATATCTCTGTCAATTACTATGGGCATAATGTATCACCTGTATAAATTGCGCCGCGCGGCCGCTTGCGCCGTGCGGCAGGGTACCAATCTTCGGTTTCAGCTGTAGTTTTTAAGTTCGCGCTCCATTTCGCGCTTTCTGTCTTTTTCGGCTATAGAGCGCTTTTTATCGTAGTTCTGCTTGCCTCGGCAAAGTGCTATCTCCGCCTTTACAAGCCCGTCGGAAAAGTAGAGGGAAAGGGGCACTACCGTCATGCCCTTTGCGTTCACCTTGCCTGCAATGCGGGCAATTTCATATTTATGCAAAAGCAGTTTTCTGTCGCGCTTGGAATTTTTGCTGTTGAATGCGCCCGCCTTGTCGTACACGGCTATGTGCATGTTTTTAATGTATATCTCGCCGCCGTGCAAAAAGCAGAAGCTGTCTTTAAGGTTGCAGTTGCCCTGCCTTAAAGATTTTACTTCCGCGCCCTCAAGCACTATTCCCGCTTCAAACTTGTCCTCTATAAAATATTCGTAAGAAGCCTGTCTGTTTACTGTAATGGTCTTTTTCATATTTAATCTATTATACCACAGCCGCCGCCCTTGTAAAACAATTTTTATCGGCTTTTTCTGCGGCTGCCCTTTTTGCGCACAAACTTTGCCGTGGCGGCGCGGCCCGCGCTCTTTTTATGCGCGCCTGCATGCTTTTTGCCATGCTTTGCGCGCTCTTTGGGCGTTCTCTGCTTTTTTCTGTCGTGTTTTGCGGGCGTATCTTCGGCGCCGGCGGCGCTCTGCCGTTTTTCGCCTTCTTCGTCCGCAAGCGAAAATTCGGGGCGCATGTTGCCCCAGTCGCAGCCGTCCACGCGAACGCGTATCCTGTCGCCCAGGCGGAAGGTGCGCTCTCCCAGCAGCATGAACTTGTCCTCAAGCAATTCGTAGCTGCCGCCGGGCAGCCTTTCAATGCGTATAAGTCCCTCTATGGTGTTGTCAAGTTCGGCAAACACGCCGAATGCCGTCACGCCCGAAACGGTGGCGGGGTATTCCTCGCCGATGTGGTCGCTCATGTAAACTACCTTGTAAAGGCTGTCCACGTCGCGTTCGGCGGCGTCTGCGTTGCGCTCGCACAGCGAACAGTGCGCGGCCTCTTCGGCGGCGATCGGCCCGTATATCGCCTTCATGCTGTCGGCATCTCCGTGCAGCACGCCCTTTATTATGCGGTGTATGAACAGGTCGGGGTAGCGGCGGATGGGGGAGGTGAAGTGGCAGTAGCACCCGCTGGCTATGCCGAAGTGTCCTTTATTGCTCTCGCAGTAGCGTGCCTTCTGCATTGTGCGCAGCATCACCTTGTTCACGGCGTCCTCGCAGGGCTTTCCGCTCACGCTCTTGATTATCGCCTGAAACTGGCGCGGCTGCGGCTCGTCTGCGTCTACCCTGCCGCCTATGCCCATGTCGGCTATAAAGTCCATAAAGGCGTTCACCTTCTCGGGCAGCGGCTGTTCGTGCACCCTGTACATAAACGGCACGCCCGCCCTTTGCATGCGCTCGGCAACGGCCTCGTTGGCGCATATCATAAACTGCTCTATTATCTTTTCCGCCTCGCCGCGGCTGTAGTCGGGTATGACTATGTCGCCCCGTTCGTTTACGTATATATGCGCCTCTTTTATGCTCAGGTCAATGTTCCCAAGCCTGTCGCGGCGGCCCTCGAGTGCGGTGCGCAGCGCGCTCATGTCGCGGCACATCCGCTGCAATTTTTCATCGGCGGCCTCTTCGCCGCGCAATATGCCGTTTACATAGGTATACGTAAGCCTGCGGTCGCTGTTTATCACGCTTTCGCATATCTCGCTGTGCAATCTTTCGCCCTCGGGCGAAATTGTCATTATGCAGCTCAAAGCGTACCTGTCCTCACCCTGATTAAGGCTGCATGCCCCGTTTGAAAGCGAGCGCGGCAGCATGGGCAGCACTCTGTCGGGGAAGTATACGCTCGTGCCGCGGTCGTATGCCTCGCGGTCGAGTTTGCTCCCGCGCTTAACGTAGTGGCTTACGTCGGCAATGTGCACGCCCAGCACAAAGTTTTCGCCCTGCCGCTCTATAGATACTGCGTCGTCTATGTCACGCGTGTCCTCGCCGTCTATGGTAACGGTAAAAAGCCCGCGCAGGTCGCGCCTTCTGCCGACTGCTATAACTTGCTTTGCGGCTTCGGCTGCCTCGCGCTCGACCTCTTTGGGAAACTCCTCGTAAAGTCCGTAGTTGCGTATTACAGAAAGTTCCTCGGCATAAAAATCTCCGCCGCGGCCGAGTATTTCTACCACCTTGCCGTTGGGCGCTTTGCCGTCGGGGTAGGCGGTTATGCGGCAAACCACCTTGTCGCCCGCCTGCGCGTTCATCGAAAGGGCGGCGGGCACAAATATTCTGGGGGCAAATTTTGCCGAATCGGGTATAACGTAGCAGGCGCCGCCCATCCTTTCAAACGTGCCCGCAACCTGCGTGCGCCCGCGCGAAAGTATCTTCACAACGCTCGCCTCGTCCTCGGTGCCCCTTACCTTTAAGGCAAGCACCCTGTCGCCGTCAAGCGCCCCGTGCAGCGAACTTCTGGAAATAAAGTAATCTCCGTCGTGTTCCTCTTTATCTTCGGGTATCAGAAAGGCAAACCCGCGGGCGTTGGCGGCTATCGTTCCCGTTATCACGCCTGCCTGGGCGGGGGTGGAGTAGCGCCCGTGCCCGTCGGCGAATATCACGCCGTCGTTTTCAAGCACGTCCAGCACTTTTTTTGCCGCCTTTCTTTCGGCGGGCGAAATGTGCATGGCGGCGAATATCTGTTTTTCTGTTTTAAATGCCAGCTTTCCGTCTTCAAAAAGCTGTATTATCTGTTCGCGTAAATTCATATGCAGTTAAAAATTTGTTGTGTATGCGTTAAGTTTTTCACTGTTTATTTTGCGGAAATGTCGGGTAAAATAAAAGCGGCTTAAAAAAAGCCGCCTTAAATCAAGTTCAGTTTTGCCGTCAGGGAGCAATTATCTGCACAATGTAAACTACTATGGAGAGTATGCCCAGCACTATAAGCGATATCCAAGCCCATTTTTTAAGCTTGCTCTCTATGCTGCGGCCCTTGTTCTTGCCGAAAAAGGTCTCGCTGGTGGCGGTAATGCCCTGAATGCCGTCTGAATTGCTCTTCTGGAAAAGCACAACAAGAATGGCGATTATTGCGGCAATAAACAAAAGTGCCACAAATATAAGTGTAAATGTTATATAGAGTGTATATTGGGGATTATTCATAGTATAATTTCCCTCGCCTGATTTATTACGCGAATAGAATTATAACACAAAGCGCGCGTTTACACAAACAAAAAAAGGCATGCTTTTAAAAATTTCTGCCACATTTTTGCCGTTTTAGTTTTTTGCACCGCGCAATTGCTGTATGGCCGCCTGTCTGTGTGCCGTATTCGTCATTCGTGGCGGCGCTCATGCGGCAGTCTTGTGCGGAATTTTAAAACTTCCCTGCGCAGGCGGTCGCTTTCGCTCACAGGCACAAGCCTGCGTTCGCCAAGCAGGTTTATCACAAGTATGCCTCCGCACACCAGCGCCAGCGCTATAAGCGTGTTGTAGTGCAAAAGTTGCTCGGTCTCGCCGAGTATCATGGCGGAAAACATTGCGCCGAAAAGGGGGTTTGTGCTCTTGAATACCGCCACCTTGGAAACGGGGTTGTACTTTAAAAGGTAGCCCTGCAGCGTGAACGCGCACGCCGAAAGAAAGGCAAGGTAAAACAGCATGGCAAAGCTTGCGCCCGACTGCGGCCGTATGCTTCCGCCCGCCGCCGCGCCTATAACGGTAAGCGCCAGCCCGCCGCAAAAAAACTGCCAGCCGCACAGCGTGGTGGTGTTCTCTTTGCGCGAAAATATCTTTACGAATCCCGCCGCCATCGCCGCGGACAGGCCGCTTAAAATTATAAGCCCCTCGCCAGTGAACGTAAATTCAAAGTCCAGTCCGTCAAGGTTCATTATAAGCACGCCGCCGAATCCCAGCACGCACCCCAAAAGTTTTACAAGCGAAAACCTTTCGGTGCGGAATATAAAGCAGGCGCCTATTATAGTAAAAAATACCCCCAGCCCGTTGAGTACCGAACTCTTCACGCCTGAAAGGTGTGCAAGTCCAATGTAAAAGCAGGTGTATTGCAGCGCCGTCTGAAATATCGCCACAACCGCCACGCGCCATATGTTTTCGCGCCTGGGCAAAAGCAGTTTTTTCTGGGAAATGCTGCCAAAGGCGAGCACCAGCACGCCCGCAAGGCTGAACCGCACGCCGGCGAAAAGTATCAGCGAGGGGTAGGAGGCGGAGTCCACGTTCCACAGCGTATAGCCCAGCTTTACGCAGGGGAAGGCGCTGCCCCACAGCATGCAGCATATCAGCGCGCCGAAAACCACTACTATGTTTTTTGAAAAAAATTTATCTGCTTCAAACTTTATCATGCAAAACAAAACGGCCGCCTGCGCGGCAAACGTAAAATTATGCTATCAATTATATTCATATGCCGCCGTTTTTGCAAATGTATTCGGCGTGTAAATCGCCGATATCGGCAAAATATTTGACAAGTTGCCATAAAATGGCCTATCATATAATAAAGATATTGTGGAGGCAGATCATGTTCAATAACAACGACAAGTTTTTAATGAAGGCAAAAACAGTATTCTTTATACTGTTTATCGTGCTCGCGGTCATCGCCCTTATAACGGTAATAATAACGTTTATAGGCGCGGGTGCAATAAGCGGGCTCATCTCGCTGTTTACCAGCCTTGCGACGCTTGCGCTGTATGCCTTTATAGTTCCGCTTGTGCTCTCTTACCTGGTGGATGTAAAGCTCATGCGCAATAAAATGTACGGCATAGAAAGCAAGGAGCTCAACGAATACTGGAACGGCTATGCAGGCATATTCCCCATCGGCGGCGCTACCGAGCAAAAGCCTGCAGATACCCCGTCGGCCCCTGCCCGCTCCAAAGAAGAGCCGGCTGAAAAAGAGGAAGAGGATAAGTAATTTTGTATTATCCGGCTTAAATGTTATCGCTTTTAAAGCAAGGCGCCGCGCGGCAATTGTGCCGCGCGGCCTCTTTAAATGGTTGTCTCAGTTTACACGGTTATATACTCCGCGGGTAGAAGCTTGCGTTCTTTGCCTCAAGCATAATGTCACCGCCGCCTAAGTTTATCAGATAGCCGTCTATTATTAATGCCGCCGTTGTGCCGCCGTCTCCGCCGCCGATAAAATCAAACGCATCGCCTTCGTTTACAGTCTGTACAAACATGCAGTCTATATGTGATACCTTCTGGTCGGCATAGGAATACCATATCCCGCCGTATATTCGGGTTATACCCGGTTTTAAAACGAATTGCAGCGTATCGCTGCCGCCGTCATCGAAGAAGTCGTATACATCAATATAATTTTCTTCGCTGCCGTTGAATATGTTTATCGCCGCGTACGCAAACTTTCTGTCGGTTTGGCTGAGCACAACTATTTTTGTGCCTGCAACATAATCTGTGGCTATAAAACATTCGCCTTTATTTACGGCTAAAAGTTCCTGCGCTCTTACGCCCGTGCTGCCGTCGGTATATGTCACAGGCACAAGCGCGTTTATCTTTACAAAGTCGTCAGAATATCTTATATCGTCCGCATACATAACAAAATCATGGTTTTTATAATCGGCATTGTTCAGTTCTATGACCGTATAGCCCGCCCCGACCTCGATAACGCCGCGGCTGTCCGCCGTAACCGCCTGCTGCTCGGCAAGGTGCAGATACTGCTCGTTGTCGCTGTCGTTTTTAACAAGCAGATATGCCGGGCTGTAGCTTATGCCTCCCGTTTCGTCAAAGCGGTGCCACTCGCGGAACGCTGTGTTTACGTTGTGGTATAGCTCTTTGCCGAAGCCGGATTCAAACCTGTCTGTCAGTTCGCTTTTGTCGTATGCGGCAAAGCGGAGATTTTCGTTGTGGCGGGAGTCGGCATACACGGCGCCGCTCTCTGTGCCCGAAAGCGAAAACAGCGTTTCTCCGCTCGGGCAGCGGTTGTATTCGCCGTCCTCCCCGGGCAACCCGTAGGCTTTAAGCAGCCCTATGTTCATCAGCAGAGCGGGGCCATTCTTTCCGCTCAGCGTAAATGTGTAGGTGAGGCCCTCTATAAACTGCATCTCGCCGTTTTCGGCGCCTGCGTCGGTGGCCAGCCCGCCCACGGTAAGCGAGTGCACCGTCCAGCCGTTGTATAAAAAATATTTGCCGTAAAAGGTTATTTCGGGCGTAAATGTCACAACGTAGTTATTTGTTGTTGCGCTGAAGTAGTTTCTTGAATATATCTGTAAAAAGTGGGAGTAGTTGTCATCGTCAAGCGTATCTGCGGAAACGCTTATAAAGTCGCTTATCCCGCCCTCGATTACCGGGTAGACTACATCTATGTGCTCGTAGTAAGTCACGGGCTCAGAATATCTGCCCTCGCCGTATGCCGTCACTTTAACACGGTGTCCGCCCGCGTCAAGCGTTAAAAACAGTTCACTGTCTTCGGTCTCCGTCACCTTGTCACCAAAGTCTATATCAACTTCGTATCTGGCGGCATTGGGCAGGTCGTTCCAGTATATTCTGCCGCCGTCTTCGCTGCTGTAGCGTATATAGTTTATGTCGCCCACGGGCAACGGCGCCAAAAAGTACCACAGCAAAGCCGCTATGCACATGGCGGCAAGCGCTGCAGATAAAAGTCCGAATATCAGTCCCGTGTGCGGTATCTTTTTCAGCGGCAGGCATACAACCGTTTCGTGTATCGTCTTTGCCTCGTCGGGTATAACGTCGGCAAGCGGCCTGCCCGCTTCCTGCGCTTCTGAAAGTCCGCCAAGCATGTCGCCAAGGCAGTCGTTTATCTCGTCATCGCCCTTGCAGTGCGAAAATACCGCCGACTTAAGCCTTTTACCGAATTTTTTGTATTCGCCGCCGAGCGATTTCAAAATAGCTCTGTTCTCTCTGCTAAGTCTCATTTTTAACCTCGTCAATGTTTCAGTTTTCTCTTTTAAAAACTTTTTCAACGCTGCCTACAAGCTCGTTCCACATGTTCTCAAAGGTTTTCAGCCTTTCAAGTCCCGTTGCGGATAGCTTGTAGTACTTTTTGGGCGGGCTGTTGCTCGTTGCCCGCTTTTCCGTTACAAAGCACCCCGCTTTTTCCAGCCTCAGAAGCATGGGATACAGCGTGCCTTCGGAAAAGTCTGCAAATCCGCATTCGCGCATAAGCATTACTATTTCGCCCGAATAGCGGAAGCCGCTTTCAAGCAACTTTAAAATACAGCCTTCAAGCACGCCCTTGCCAAGTTGTGAATCGAATGCCATGGTAATTACCTCAGTGTTACTTGTATTGCAAGGAACTGATTTAAATATATCACGCCCGAATATGTTTGTCAACGGCGGTGGTGTAGTAAAAGTGTAATAAAAATGTAAAAAATGGCGCCGCGCGGCGCCTGTTCGTATCTGTATGAATGTATGCTTATAAAGCTCAGATCCTTGGCGAATAAATGTATATTGTGCGGGCGATATCTTCCCCGTACAGAAACGTCCCCGACACGTTGAAGTGTCGGGGACGTTTAATATTATGTTATGCTTTTTATTCTGCAATAAGGCTCTTGCCGGTCATTTCTTCGGGTATGCGCTCGCCCATAATGGTTAAAAGAGTGGGGGCAAGGTCGGCAAGTATGCCGTCTTCGCGCAGCTTTGCGCCCTTGTACTTTTCAGAAACGAGTATAACGGGCACGCGGTTGGTGGTGTGCGCGGTGAAGGGCTTTCCGTCTTCGCCTATCATCTTGTCGGCATTGCCGTGGTCGGCGGTAACAAGCGCCGCGCCGCCCATCTCAAGAATTTTATCGGTAACGCGCTTTACACATTCGTCAACCACATGAACGGCCTTTTCCGCCGCGGGTATAACGCCCGTGTGGCCAACCATGTCGCAGTTGGCAAAGTTGAGTATAACAACGTCAAAATCGCCTGTGTCAAGCTCCTCTATCACCTTGTCGGTCACAAGGTATGCGCTCATCTCTGGCTGCAAATCGTATGTTGCAACCTTGGGTGAGGGTATAAGGTCGCGCACCTCGTTTTCGTTGGGTTTTTCCACGCCGCCGTTGAAGAAGAATGTCACATGGGCATACTTCTCCGTTTCGGCAATTCTCAGCTGCTTTTTGCCGAGCGCGGCAAGGTATTCGCCAAGCGTGTTCTTTATGTGCTTTTCGGGGAAGGCTATCTCAACGCCGCTGAACTGCGCGTCGTATACCGTGAAGCATACGTATACAGGCTCAAGGAAGCCCGTCTTTCTTTCAAACGCCGTTCCCTTGGGCACCACAAACTCGCGCTGCGATACGGCGCGCGTTATCTCCCTTGCGCGGTCGGGGCGGAAGTTGAAGAATATCACGCTGTCGCCCTTTTCCAAAAGGCCCACGGGTTTTCCGTCTTCATATACCTTGGTGGGCTTTATAAATTCGTCGGTCACGCCCTCTTTATAGCTCTCTTCAAGCGCGTCGGCGGCGTCTTCGCACTTTATGCCTTCGCCCAAAGTCAGCATGTCGTAGGCCTTTTCAACGCGGTCCCAGTTGTTGTCCCTGTCCATTGCGTAGTAGCGGCCGCATACAGATGCTATCTTGCCGCAGCCTATCTTGTCCATCTCTGCCTGAAGGGCGCGCACAAAGCCCGCGCCCGATGTGGGTGAAACGTCTCTGCCGTCGGTAAAGCAGTGCACAAACACGTCCTTAACGCCGTTTATCTTTGCCATCTTCAAAAGGGCATAAAGGTGTGTTATGTGGCTGTGCACGCCGCCGTCTGATAAAAGTCCGTAAAGGTGCAGCTTTTTGCCGTTTTTGGCGTTGTTCATCGCCTTTAAAAGTTCGGGGTTTTCAAAAAAGTCGCCGTCTTCGATAGACTTGGTTATCCTTGTCAGATCCTGATAAACTATCCTGCCGGCGCCCATGTTCAGGTGGCCGACTTCGCTGTTGCCCATCTGTCCTTCGGGCAGGCCTACCGAAAGGCCGCTTGCGCCCAAGGTGGCGGAGGGGTACTGCTTCATTAGTTCGTTCACGTTCTTGCTGCCGTCAAGCGCAATGGCGTTGCCGGGGCCTGCGGGCGCAAGTCCGTAGCCGTCCATGATGATGATCGCATAGGGCACTTTTTTTGCCATAAAATAATACCTCGTAAAAAATGTCTTTCCACTTGGTATTATAAACCACAACGCGCGTTTTAAGCAACTCTATTAAGGCAATTTTTTGCGAGTGCCCAAAAAATGCGGCGCATGGCAACAGCATGCGCCGCCCGCGTCAGGTAAGGGCTGCCGCACGGTTTGCGCGGTTGTACGGTATAAGGCTGAGGTCTATAAGGTCTTCCATGCTCGTTTTAAGCGCCTTTGCCAGCGCATACAGCTCAATGTCTGTAACCGTGCGCGAAAAGTCCTCTATGCGCGAAATCGAACCGCGGCATATATACACCGCATAAAGCTCAAGCTTTTCCGAAAGTTCTCTCTGGCTCATGTTAAGCTGCATCCGCCTTTTTGCAACGTTTGCGCCTATAAGGTTGTTTCTGTCTCCGTCTATTATTCTTGCCATGATTTTCTCCGCTATCCTGCAGTTTTTACAAAAAAATTGTCTTGACACAGGACAAGAAGAATGATAGAATAATTACCGTAGTTATTTGTCCTGTAATAGGACAACATGTGTTGCACTTTGCATAATAACGGCGGCAAAACTTCTTCGGCGGATATTTTTAAACTATCTGTGTGGCTGTGTGTATGAAAATATAAGTATAGTTATACAATGTGCAGATACTTGTACGTCGTCGGGAAGTATATAAGCAATATTTTTACTTATCGGGAGGAGAAGTTTATGAAAGATTATGCCCTTGTAAGGCATGTTTTCAAGCTCACCGGCTCAAAGGTGACCAAAGACAAGGAAGTTCTCAACTGCGAATTTCCCTATGGCGACAGAAGCAACATAACCGTGCTCGCCTTCTTCAAAAAAAGGCAGTCGCACAGCGTGCTTTTTCAGCTTGAGGACGTGTACAACGAATACGCTTCGCACAAGTTTGCCAGCTACGAACAGTTTGCCGACGCGTTCACAGACAAATATACATATTTCGGGCTGTGGACATCGGAAGAGGGCAGCATGTTCGTATCGTGCGACTTTGAAAAGAGCAAAATACCCCACACGGCGTCTATGGTGCTCGCCGTGCTGACCATTCTCATCGGCGACCTCAACGAGTTTCTCGGCATGGATTCGCAGAACTTTGACGAGGAGGACTGGCGCAACCTTCACCGCGACCTGCTTTTTAAGCAAAAGCGCAACTTCGGCCTTGGCATAGGCGGAGGAATATTATTGACAGTGCTCGGCGCCGTAATGTTGTTTACCTTACAGGGTGAGGGTGTTGGCCCGTTCCTAGCCGGTATATTAGGGCTGATCTTTATACCTGCCGGCATAGTCGGTGCAATATACTGCGGCTTTATGTTCAAAGCCAAGGATCGCCACCTGAAAAAATCTATCAAATCGAAGAAATTCGGCGAATAAAGGGGGTGCTGAATATGGATTGGGGTCTTATAATAGGCTGCGGCATAGGCGCGCTTATATTGCTTGCCGTTCTGCTTAAATTGTGCGCTAAATTTATATATCTGCAACTTGGCCTTGAGCTTCTTTCGGCAATAGGTATTGTTGTTTCATCGTTTGCTATGCCGGAGGCAAGCAACGGTGAGCTGAATTGGGACTGGGTAATTGCTCAATGCATATGCATATTTGCGTTTGTGGTATTTCTGTGCGCTGGCATTGCGTTTGAAAAGGAATATTACGTAGAGCGCAGGGCGCGTGCAACATGGGATGATGATATAGTTGTTACCGATACATTAAAGAGTAAGGGTGGTTTTTGGGGTACGCTCGGCGGCGGCCTTGTTGCCGCCGTTGTCCTTCCATTGCTCAACTATGAGCTTTTCGGAAACAATGCAATAGCCCTCGGCGTTGTCGGCTGTATAGCAACCCTGTGGGCGGTAATTTGGATAATCAGGTTTGCTAAACTTGATTTTGGCAAGAGTGGCCCTAAAGATTATTATTGATATTTATAAAAACAGCAAAAAGCGGAGCGTTTAAGCCCCGCTTTTCTTATATTTATTTCAATTGCCCCGCATATATGCCTTAAATAACAAAAAAAGCCCTCCGCCGCAACGGCAGAGGGCTTAAGTATTTGTATATGTTATTACTTGTTATAATTTACTATGGTGGCAAAGTCAAGCTTTAATGAGGCGCCGCCTATAAGGCCACCGTCTATGTCGGGCTGAGCCATAAGGCCCTTGCAGTTGCCTGCGTTCATAGAGCCGCCGTATTGAATTATAACCTTTTCCGCGCACTTGGGGCAGAAAAGTTCGCCTATCTTTTTGCGTATAAAGGCAATGGTCTCCTGAGCCTGCTCGTCGGTGGCAGTCCTGCCTGTGCCTATCGCCCATACAGGTTCGTATGCTATGACTACCTTGGTCACGTCCTCAATGCCGGCAAGGTCGGTTTCAAGCTGCTTTGCAAGCACCTGTTCGGTTATGCCGCCCTCGCGCTCGGCAAGCGTTTCGCCTATGCACATAATGGGGGTCATGCCCGCGGCGAGCACGGCCTTTGTGCGCTTGTTCACCGTCTCGTCGGTCTCGCCGAAATACTGCCTTCTTTCGCTGTGGCCTATTATAACGTATTTTACGCCGTATTCCTTGAGCATGTCGGCGGAAATCTCTCCCGTGTATGCGCCCTTGGGTTCCCAGTGCATGTTCTGCGCGCCTATGGCAATGTTGCTGCCCTTTGCGGCTTCGGTCATTGCGGGGATGAGTATGGCAGACACGCACAGCGCCACGTCGCAGTCCGCGTCTTTTACCAGGGGTATAAGCTCTTTGATGAGCTTTGCGCCGCTCTCGGCGGTCATGTTCATCTTCCAGTTGCCTGCAATAAAAGGTTTTCTCTCCATGATAAATTCCTCGTCGATTCAAATATATTATTGGGTCAATTATACTTTTACTTTATAAAACTTTTATATGCGGCGGAGGGATGACCCCGCCGCCGCAGTCTGTGCCGGTATTTTTAGTTTTTGTCGTTCAGGCAGTCGATGCCGGGGAGCACTTTGCCCTCGAACAGCTCAAGCGAAGCGCCGCCGCCGGTGGAAATGTGCGTTACCTTATCGGCAAAGCCGAGCTGCTGAATGGCTGCCGCGCTGTCGCCGCCGCCGATTATGGTGGTGCACTTTCCGTATACGTCTGCAAGCGCCTGTGCAACGGCTATAGTGCCCTTTGCAAGGGTGGGGTTCTCGAACACGCCCATGGGGCCGTTCCATATAACCGACTTTGCGGTGTGAACTTTGCTTGCATAAAGCGCCCTGGTCTTTTCGCCTATGTCCATGCCCATCTTGTCTGCGGGTATCTTGTCTGAAGGCACGGTCTCAACCTCTATATCGGCGTCTATGGGGTCGGGGAAGGAGGCGGTCACAACAGTGTCTATGGGCAGCAGCAGTTCCTTGCCAAGCTTTTCGGCCTTTTCCATCATCTGCTTGCAGTAGTCTATCTTTTCCTCGTCTAAAAGGGAGGTGCCCACTTCGTAGCCCTTTGCCTTGAGGAAGGTGTATGCCATGCCGCCGCCGATTATAAGCGTGTCGCACTTTTCAAGCAGGTTGTTTATAACGTTGAGCTTGTCTGCAACCTTTGCGCCGCCGAGTATTGCAACAAAGGGGCGTACGGGGTGCTCAAGCGTGTCTGCCATAACGGTAAGTTCCTTTTCGATGAGGAAGCCGCAAACGGCCGTCTTTATTATGCCGTACTGTACGATGCCGGCGGTAGAGGCGTGTGCGCGGTGGGCCGTGCCGAACGCGTCGTTTACATATATCTCGGCGTCGTATGCAAGCTCTTTGCAGAAGCCCTCGTCGTTCTTTTCCTCTTCCCAATGGAAGCGCAGGTTTTCAAGCAGAACGGCTTCGCCCTCTTTAAGCGCGTCGCGCTTTGCCTTTGCGTCGGGGCCTATAACGTCCTTTGCAAAAGTGACCTTGCCGCCCAAAAGCTCGTTAAGCCTTGCGGCAACGGGCGCAAGGGTGAGCTTTACGGGTTCCTCCTTGCGGGCCTTTTCCTCTATGGCCTCTGCGGTGGTTTCGCCTGCGTCTACCTTCTTCTTGTCCTTTTTGTTGAGTTTGAACTCGGCGGAGAAGATGGAGTGGGGCTTGCCGAGGTGCGAGCAGAGCGTAACTTTCGCGCCTGCGTCAAGCAGATATTTGATGGTGGGCAGCGCGCCCTGAATCCTGTTTTCGTCGGTGATCTTGCCGTCCTTCATGGGTACGTTGAAGTCGCAGCGTACAAGTACTTTTTTGCCTTTGAGATCCTTGAGGTCTTTTACAGACATTTTGTTCATAAAAAACAATTCTCCTTGAATCAATAATTTTTTATCGACTTCCATTATAAATATTTGCGGCGCGAAAGTCAACCGCAGAAAGGCAAAATGCGCCCGCAAACTCAAATATTTTGCAAGCCTGCAAAAAATATGCGCAAAACGCCGCGCGCACCGCCTTAAAAGCGCGTCTGCGCCGTGCGCGGCTTAGTATGCGGCCCTGCATGGCTGCGTGCACAGGCAAAAGATTTTTTTACAATATAGTCAATTTAATTGAATTAAACCGATTTGTATGATATAATGTCTTAGAATACTATAGATATCATGGGGACGAGTATATGAAGATCTGCGTAGCGGGGCTTGGCCTTATAGGCGGTTCCCTGTGCATGGCCCTCGGCCGTGCGGGCTTTATGCCCGATGGCTGGAACCGTTCGCCTGCGCCCGTTGAGTATGCGCTAAAAAATGCAATAATCGGGGGAGTAGCCACAGATTTTTCCCTGTACGACGTGGTCTTCGTTGCCCTGCCTCCGCGCGCAAGCGCAGACTTCATCTGCGGCACGGCATTCAAAGACGGCGCTGTTGTCGCCGATATCTGCGGCGTAAAGCAGTTTATCGAAAGGGCTGTATATTCGCAGCTGCGCAATTTTTACTATGTGGGCACCCACCCCATGGCGGGCAAGGAAGTTTCGGGCATAAAAAATGCCTGCGCCGACCTTTTTGACAGGGCAAATATGGTAATAACTACTTGCCCTGCAACGCACGCGCCTGCCCTGGAGCTTATCAAGGAACTCACCCGCAAAATGGGCTTTGCCCGCATTGTGGAGTGCTCGGCAGAGGTGCACGACAGAAAGATAGCCTACACCTCGCAGCTTGCCCACGTTGTCTCCAACGCCTACGTCAAAGACGGCGAAATTGCCGGCTGCGCGGGCTTTACCGGCGGCAGCTTTCAGGATATGACCAGGATCGCCGGCGTAGACGAGGGCGTGTGGTCGGAACTGTATCTTTTAAACAGCGCAAACCTTTCGGGGCGCATAGACACGCTCATCAAAAACCTTTCGGTTATAAAGTCGGCTGTGGAAAAGGGCGACGCGAACGCGCTGGCCGCCCTGCTGAAAGAGGGGCGCGCAATATTTACGCGCCCGACAGAAAACCTCGCAGACGACGACATAAAAGTTACGCGGCTGAAATAAAAACATGCGGCCGGCAAACGCCGCATACCGCGAAAGATCTATGAGAGTAATGATAGCCGTATCCTCTGTAATAGGGGGCGAAAAATTCAGCAGCAGCTCGGTGGGCGAACTGTCTATCGGCGAGGACGATTTTTCCGTCCGCTATTTTGTGGAGGGGGACGAATGTCTTCTGCACGTCCGCCGCGGCGTGGTCACGCAAAAAAGGCGGGGCAACCTGACTTTTACCATGACGTTTGCCGAAGGGGAGTGCACGCAGTGCGTGCTTGAAGAAGGGGGCGCGTCGTTTTCTTACCCCATATTCACCCGCGTTCTGGGCGTAAGCCTTACAGATGGCGGCTGCAGCGTTACGCTCACCTACCTTCAGGGCGAAGAGGGCGTGCTTTCGCAGCTTGCCTTTACCGCCGCAGCCATAGAAAAGCGCGGCATGCGCTGAGGGCCTGTGCCGGCGGCGCCGCATACATAAACATATAGTTAACAGAAAAATTTACAGAAAGCATTCTTTCTTTTTGTTTCAGGAGTAAAATCAACATTTTATGAAAATCAGGTATTTAGGACATTCCAGCTTCCAGCTTATAGAGAGTACCGGCACTACCATAGTCACCGACCCCTATTCAAACAATTTAGGTTGCGCAATGCCCAAAGTTTCGGCCGACGCGGTCACCGTGTCGCACCATCACTACGACCACGACGCCGTTGAAAAGATAGGCGGTTCGCCCGTGGTGATAGACAGGGAGGGCAGCTACGACCTTCCCGGCGTGGAGATAAACTCCATAAAGAGCTTTCACGACAACGAAGAGGGCAAACAGCGCGGTGAAAACATAATCTTCAAATTCAGCATGGACGGCATCGAAGTCTGCCACCTCGGCGACATAGGCGAGGAGTGCTCTACCGAGCTTATCGAAGCGCTTCTGCCCGTAGACGTGTTGCTCATTCCCGTAGGCGGAAACTACACCATAGACGCCGAGCAGGCCAAGGAATACGTAGACAGGATAATGCCCGACATAGTAATACCGATGCACTACCGCGAAAAGGGCAAAAAGCTTGATGTTGACCGCGTGGAAGAGTTCACCGACCTGTTCGACGAAGAGGAAGTGGACAGCGAAGGCGGCTGCGAAATAGACATCTCGCGCGAGGATCTCGGCGGCGACAGCACAAAAATAATAGTTATGGAGAAAGTCGAAGATTGATAGTAAGCGAATTATTGCAGAAACTACGGGCAGAACTTGAAAAACGCAGCATCTACGATCTGAGACAGATCGGCAGGGCGGCAGGCGTCAAGCGCCCAGCCGATATGCGCAAAGATTTGCTTGTAGGCTGTATCATGGATATAGCCGAAGGCAAAATCCAGCCTGTGCCCCGTTCAACAAAGGGCGCGCCCCCCAAGTCGGAGTTTTTCGATAAGGATGTAGTCGCGCTCATCGAGCAGTGCAGGAACAGCGCGGGCGGCGAACAGCCTTCTTCCGAGCAAAAGAGCGAAGGGCAGCCGGAAGAGAGAAGGGAGATGGAAGTCCGCGCCGACTACGAAGAAAACGACGAAAAGGTATATACGGGCATACTTGAATATACCGAAAAGTTCTGGTTTTTGCGCACGCATAACTTTGAAATAACTTCCGGCGGCGACGTGTTCGTCCACGTCTCTTTCGTCAATCGCTTCCGCCTGCGCGAAGGCGATATGATAGTGTGCAAAGCAAAGCGCCGTAAAGAGGGCGAGTGCCCCGGCGTGACATATATAGTAAGTGTAAACGGCGTGCGGCCCGACATGTTAAACCCGCGCCCCGTATTTGAAAGGCTTACGCCGTGCTATCCCGATTCGCGCTATACGCTTTCGGGCGAGGGCGGCGGGCTTACCGAGCGCGTAATAGACCTGTTTTCGCCTGTGGGCAAAGGTCAGCGCGCTTTAATTGTATCACCGCCCAAAGCGGGCAAAACCACCATGCTCAAAACCATAGCCTGCGCCATTTCGCGCGGGTATCCCGAAGCCGAGGTGATAGTGCTTCTCATAGACGAGCGCCCCGAAGAGGTTACGGATTTAAAGCGCTCGGTCAACAACGCGCGCGTGGTCTATTCCACGTTCGACCGCGGCGAACAGCATCACATACATGCCGCCATGCTTGCGCTCGAACACGCCAAAAGGCTTGTGGAAACGGGCAGGGACGTGGTGCTGCTCATGGACAGCATAACAAGGCTCACCCGCGCCTATAACTCCGTAACAAATTCAGGCAGAATGCTCTCCGGCGGGCTGGATCCGCAGGCGCTCACTGAACCGCGCAAATTTTTCGGCGCGGCGCGCAACCTTGAAGAGGGCGGCTCCCTCACCATAATCGCCACCGCCCTGATAGATACGGGCAGCAGGCTTGACGACGTCATCTACGAAGAGTTCAAGTCCGCGGGCAATATGGAGATAGTTTTATCGCGCGAGCTTGCCGAGCGCCGCGTGTTCCCCGCAATAGACATAAAGGCCTCGGGTGCGCGCAAGGAGGAGCTTTTGCTTAGCCCCGAAGAACTGAGCGCCTCGTATAAGTTCCGCCAGCTTCTCGGCAGGCAGGTGACTGCCGAAAGCCTGTATGCAATGATGGGCAAAACAAAAAATAACGCCGAACTCTGCGCCCGCGCAGACGAGTGGGTGAGAATTTATAATAATGATAGATAAGAATGTTTTTACCGACAAGGTCAGAATAACAATAAAGTCCGGCGACGGCGGCGACGGAATGAATTCATTCAAGTCGTATAAGGGCAAGCCCGCGTGCGGGCCCGACGGCGGCGACGGCGGAAAGGGCGGCGACGTTGTGATCGTTGCAGACAGAGGGCTTAACGACCTTCTGCCTTTTCGTTTTACAAGCAAATATTTTGCCGAAAACGGCGAACGCGGCGGCACCAACCAGTGCTTTGGCAGAAGCGGAAAAGACGTTATAATAAAAGTGCCCGTCGGCACCGTGGTGCGCGACTATGAAACGGGCACCGTCATCGCCGACATGTTTGAAGACGGACAGAAAAAGCTGGTGGCGGAAGGCGGCAGGGGCGGCAAGGGCAACGTGCGCTTTACTACCAGCCGCCGCCATGCGCCAAATTTTGCGCAGAAGGGCGAAAAGACCCAGCCGCACGTGCTCGTGCTCGAACTCAAGGTCATTGCAGATGTCGGCATAATAGGCTTCCCCAATGTGGGCAAGAGCACTCTGCTTTCAAAGATATCGGCAGCCCGCCCCAAGATAGCAAATTACCACTTCACCACCCTTTCCCCCAACCTGGGCGTGGTAAAGGTGTACGATAAAAGTTTTGTCGCGGCGGATATCCCCGGGCTTATAGAGGGCGCCGCCGAAGGCGCGGGCCTCGGGCACGATTTTCTGCGCCATATCGAACGTACCCGCCTGCTTCTGCATGTTGTGGATATCTCGGGCAGTGAGGGGCGCGACCCCGTGGAGGACTTTGCCAAGATAAATGCCGAGCTTGCCGGCTATTCAAAAAAACTTGCTGCATTGCCGCAGGTCATCGCGCTCAACAAGTGCGACGTGTACGGCGCCGAAGAGCATTTAAAGGCGTTTAAGCGCAAGTACGGCAAAAAGTATAAAATTTTCCCCATAACCGCAGTTTCGGGCGAGGGGCTGCAGCCCCTTTTGGACGAGCTTGTTGCCAAGCTTGAAAGCCTTCCCCCCGTCTCGCGCGAGGAGGCGGATGAAAGTTTCACATACCGCACGCCCGCAGGGCTCGGCTTTGAAATTTATATGGACGACGGCGTGTACGTGGTGGTGGGAACGCTTGTAGATATGCTCTGCCGCAACGTGGTTTTAAACGACCCCGACTCAATGGCATATTTCCAGAAGATATTGCGCGAAAAGGGCGTTATAGCAAAGCTCAAAGAAATGGGCATAAAGGAAGGGGATACGGTGTCGATAGGGGATGTTGAGTTCGACTTCGTAGAGTAAAAAATCCATATATGCGGCGCATTACATTGTCGCGCATGCGGGTTTGCTCGGTCATTTACGGCTTAGTAAACTCCCTCGCAACATTCCGCACGCTCCGCGTCCTGCTTGCATCTATGAATTTTTTGAATTACAAATGAACCCTGCTTGCGCACGTTAATTATTCAGAATTCCATATATGCGGCGCATTACATTGTCGCGCTTGCGGGTTTGCTCGGTCATTTACGGCTTAGTAAACTCCCTCGCAACATTCCGCACGCTTCCTTGCCTCCCCTGCCTAAGGGGAGGTGGCAGTAAAATTTTTTTACTGTCGGAGGGGTACGACAGTTGCGTCCCTACGGCAGCGTCCGCGGCACAATAATACAATAATCGGGGTAAATAATGCTTACAAGTAAACAGAGAAGTAAATTAAAATCGCTCGCGGCTAACCTTTCGCCCATAGGGCAGGTAGGCAAAGAGGGTATCGGCGAAAACATGCTCAAAAGTTTTTCCGATTGCCTTGAAGCGCGCGAGCTTATTAAAATAAATATTCTTGAAAATGCCGACGGCGTTCCCCGCGAGATAGGCGAGGAACTTGCCGCAAGGCTGGGCGCCGAGTGCGTGATAGTCATCGGCAGAAAGGCCGTGCTCTACCGCAGGTCGAATAAAAAGGGTATAGAGCACATTCAATTGAATTGATTTAAATAAAACTATAAATTAATTGCAAAAAAATTATAAGGTGCCATATATGCCGCAGGCAATGCCGTTTTCGGACATATCAAAGATCTGTTAAGTTCCGCGCCTTTTACCGAAAATCGCAGCCGCCGCGCACAGCGCAAGCAGCAGCGATCCGCTTACAATATAGTATATCGGAAAGTAGGTGAAGTAGCTGAAGAACAGCAGCGCCGTACCCGACCAGAAGCACGGCAGGCACAGCCGCCGTGAAAACCTCGCCCTTATGCGTGCAAAAAATTTGCTTTTGCCCTCAACTGCGGGAATATACTTTTCGGGCAGCGCGTCGTGCTCTTTAAGCATCGAATACACATCGTCGGCGTCGAGTATGGTTATCTTTGCCGCGGCGGCAAATGCGGCGCATTTACCATCTGCCGTACAGCACACAAAGTACTTTGTTTTTTGACTTTTGCTGCGCGCGGCGGGCAGCATGTCGTCGCGGGTGGCGGGCTCAAATTTAAAACATAAAAAATATACGCCGTCCTCTGTTTCAAGGCCGTCTTCTGTCTCTTTTGCGCCGCTCAGCGACTTTTCGAACAGTTCGGCAGACTGCTCTTTCGGCAGAATGGCAAGGTGTGCGGCAAGTTTCTCTGCGTCTGCCTTTACGGTGGTTTTGTCGTAGTTGAGCCTGTGCCTTTTTCCTATGTACAAAAAGGCCGCCACGCCGGCCGCAAGCCCTGCGCATATGCCTGCGGCAAGCCCCGCGGCGGCGGAAATATAGTATCTCGTCAGCGTAAAAAACAATAAAAACGCGCATACTGCGGCAAGCAGCGCGTCTGAAATTACGGGTAATTTTTTCATGTGTATTATTATTCCCTCATGCCCGGCATTTTAAACGCTTTGCTCCCGCCGGTCGAAAATTTACAAACAACGATTATTTTTTTGCTATGAAAATCATTCTTTTCGGCGGGGCGTTCAACCCCGTACACAACGAACATGTTGCAATGCTTAAGGCGGCAAAGGAGCGCCTCGGCGCGGACAAGGTTATCATCATGCCCACCGCCGTGTCGCCGCACAAAAGCGGGTTTATAACGGCGCCTCCTTCCGCGCGGCTTGAAATGTGCCGCATAGCCTTCGAGGGCCTTGGCGAGGTCTCTGACTTTGAAGTGAACAAGGGCGGGGCAAGCTATTCATACATAACCTGCGATTATCTCAGGCACAAGTACCCTGACGACGAAATTTATTTTCTCATGGGTGCGGACATGTTTGCGTGCTTTTCGCAGTGGGTGTACCCCGAGCGTATACTTAAGGACGTAAAGCTTGCTGTGTGCGCCCGCGAAGGCAGTTCGGATGTCGGTGAGGCGCGCAGACAATTCACAGAACAGTTCGGGCAGGATGCCGTCCTGGTCGGCTATACGGGTGCAAGGGTGTCGTCTACGCGCGTCCGCACATGCGCGGCGCTTGGCGCAGACACTGCCGGCATGGTGCCGCCTGCCATTGCAAAGTACATAAAGTCTGAAGGGCTGTACTGCCTGCCCGAGGTGGCAAAGGCGCAAAAGCTGATGAATGAAAAGCGTGCCGCTCACACCCTGCGCGTGGCGTTTATGGCAGCTGAAAATTGCCGCAGGTTCGGCATACACGAAAAAAAGGCGCTCACTGCCGCAGGCCTGCACGACGCTGCTAAAAATTTAAAGCTCACAGATAAACACCTCAAGGGCTTTGTTCCCCCCGAGGGCGTGCCCGAAAGCGTTATGCACCAATACAGCGGCGCATACCTTGCCGAGCATGTATTCGGCGTCACCGACGAAGATATCTTGAATGCCATAAGCTACCACACCAGCGGCAGGCCGGGCATGTCTGACCTTGAAAAGCTGATATTCCTCTGTGACATGCTTGAAGAGGGCAGGGACTTTGACGGCGTTGACGGGTTGCGTAAAGTTTTCGCGCGCGATATAGACGAGTGCTTGGAGCTTGCCCTAAGGCAGGAGCTGGATTATTTAAGTGCGGAGGGCAAATATATCTATCCGCTCACGCAAGAGGCTTACAACTACATTCATGCACACAAAAATTGCAAAGAAAATATCGAATAATACTGCAGTGTTGCATATAAAACTTATAATTTAAGGAAGTTTAAAATAAATGACAAGTAAAGAAAAGGTGCTTGCCGTGTGCAAGATATTATCAGATAAAAAGGCGGAAAACATAGTATATATAGACGTGGCCGAAAAAAGTTCGCTGTGCGATTACTTTGTTATAGCGGGCGCAAGGTCGTCTACGGCGGTGCGTGCCATATGCGAAAATCTTGAAGAAAAGATGGAAAAGCAATTCGGCGAAGTTCCGGGCCGCAGAGACGGCGGAAGGGAGGGCCGCTGGAACGTTATAGACTACGGCGACGTCATCGTGCATGTCTTCAACGACGAAATGCGCGACTTTTATAACCTTGAGCGCCTTTGGGAAAACGGCGAAAACCTTACCGCATACCGCGACTGACCGTATAACATTCATTTTACGCGACGCATTCAATTTTTAGCATAGTGGCCGCGGGCAGGCAAAACCTGCCCGCGGCTTTTTTTGTATTGTCCGTTTGTAAGTTTGTTGCTCTCAAAAACTGCATAATGCGGCAAAATACGGCATATTATTCTATTGTAAATATCGGCGCACTCAGCTTTGCGTGTGCCAATGGGGGAATTCTATGCCTGAAAACAACAATTGGGAAAATATAGCCCGGCGGGCTGTGCGCGAAGGGGAGTACATAGTGGCAACAGGTGCCACCGTGCGCGCCTGTGCGCACTACTTCGGAACAAGCAAGTCGGGCGTGCATAAGGACGTTGCCGAGCGCCTCGCCCGGATAGACGGCGCTCTCTTTAAAAAAGTGCGCGCAGTGCTCAACAAAAACCTGTCGGAACGGCACATACGCGGCGGCATAGCAACGCGCAAAAAGTATCTCGGCCGCAATTCGTGCCGCAACAGTTGCGCAGATGAACATGAGTGCGGCCGTGCATGCGTAGGGTCGTGCGGCGGGGCCGAGGGTTGCCGTAAAGGCATGTGCGACTGCGCCGCTACAAAAGATGAGTGATATGTCTGTAATATTCTTATCTGCCGCGGTGCGCCTGAATGCCCCGCGGCGTTTTTATTTGATCTCTTTATTTTAAAAGGTCAGATTTACCATAAATGCGCGTATATGGCACAATTGGAAAATGTATTCTGCCGCATACGGATTTTTATATATTTATCACAAAATTTTAATACAAATGCCGCCGCCTAAAGTTTGAATATTTCAGTATATTGTGTTATAATGCATAATGAAATAATATGTCTGTACAATACGGCAGAAATTTACTACTGAAAAGGCCGCAGCAAGCGGCGGCGGCAGCGGCAAACCGTTTCCGCTCTTTCAACGGCAGGTACTATGGCAAAATTAATGGGTATAGACGTCGGCTCTACTACCGTAAAGGTAACGGTGGTGGATGAAGACGGCAAAGTTCTTTATAAATCTTACGAGCGCCACTTTGCTCAGGTGCGCGAAACTGTTTTAAGCGAACTCAAAAAGATCGAAAAGGAGCACGGCGGCGAATACTGCGCGTCTATAACTGGCAGCGCGGGGCTGGGGCTTTCGCAGCGCAGCGGAATAAACTTCGTGCAGGAAGTGCAGGCGGCATTCGTCGCCATACGCCGCTTCTACCCGGACGCCGACGCCGCTATAGAGCTTGGCGGCGAAGATGCCAAAATAATATTTATAACGGGCGGCACCGAACAGCGCATGAACGGCAGCTGTGCGGGCGGCACGGGCGCGTTCATCGACCAGATGGCCACCCTCCTCAATATCACCGTGCAGGAGATGGACGAGTATGCCCTGCGCGCCGAAAAGATATATCCGATAGCTTCGCGCTGCGGCGTGTTCGCCAAGTCTGATATCCAGCCGCTGATAAACCAGGGCGCCCGCAAAGAAGATATCTCGGCCTCCATATTCCAGGCCGTCGTCGACCAGACGGTGTCCGGCCTCGCCCAGGGCAGAAGAATAAAGGGCAAGGTGCTCTTTCTCGGCGGCCCGCTCTACTTTTTAAAGGGGTTGCGCCGTGCCTTTGTGCGCACGCTCAACCTCACTGAAGAGAACGCCTTATTTCCGGAAGACGCCCCCTGCTTCATGTCGATAGGCGCGGCCCTGCACTCGGCGGGCGTAAAGCCCATGCCCATTGCGGAGATCATAGACCGCATCGAAAAGGCAGAGGGCACCGACGAGGTTGTAACGGGCGAACCGCTCTTTAAGGATAAGGAGGAGTATTCCGCCTTTGTAAAGCGCCACCGTGCCACCGACCTCAAGTTTGCTGATATCGCAACATATCAGGGCGACGCATACCTGGGCATAGACAGCGGCTCTACCACCACAAAGCTCATACTTATATCGCCCGACTGCCGCATACTCTATTCGCATTACCAGTCCAACAACGGCCAGCCGGTGGATATAATAGTCGAAAAGCTCAAAGAAATTTATTCGCTTGCGCAGGGGCGCATAACAATAAAGGGCAGCGCGGTCACAGGCTACGGCGAAGACCTTATCAAGGCTGCAATAAAGGCCGACTTCGGCATAGTGGAAACGGTGGCACACTTCAAGGCGGCGCTGCACTTCAACCCCAACGTAGATTTTATAATAGACATCGGCGGGCAGGATATAAAGTGCTTCAAAATAAAGAACCGCGCCATAGACTCGATAATGCTCAACGAGGCATGTTCCTCCGGCTGCGGCTCGTTCATACAGACGTTTGCCCGCGCCATGGGCATGGAGATAGATAAGTTCTCCCAGCTTGGCCTGTTTGCCCCGCACCCTGTGGAGCTCGGCTCGCGCTGCACCGTGTTCATGAACAGCGCCGTAAAACAGGCGCAGAAGGAGGGCTCTTCGGTTGAAGATATCTCTGCCGGGCTGTCCATCTCAATAGTCAAAAACGCCATATACAAGGTCATCCGCGCTGCCAGCGCAGACGACCTGGGCGACAACATAGTTGTGCAGGGCGGCACATTTTTAAACGACGCCGTTCTGCGCGCGTTTGAAAGGGAGACGAGCAAAAACGTCATCCGCCCGGGCATTGCGGGGCTTATGGGCGCGTTCGGCGCGGCCCTCTATGCCAAGGAGATGAGCGTCGGCACTTCAACTACGCTCGGCGCGCAGGAACTTGAAAACTTCTCATACAAGTCAAATTCCACCGTGTGCCGCGGCTGTACTTCAAAGTGCAACGTAAATATCGTCACCTTTGCCGATGGCTCCCGCTACATATCCGGCAATAAGTGCGAAAGGGGCGCCGGCCGCAAGCAGGCTTCTACCGAGCTCGATATCTATTCCTACAAGCAAGAACGGCTCACGCAGTGCATAACGGGCGCCAATAAGGGCAAGGTAAAGGTAGGGCTGCCCCTTCAGCTGGGCATGTACGAACAGCTTCCCATATGGGCGGGCTTCTTCGAAAGCCTTGGCTTTGAGGTGGTGCTGTCAGACAAGTCCTCGCGCGAGTTGTATTTCCGCGGCCAGCACACTGTGGCGTCCGACACGGCATGTTACCCCGCCAAGCTCATACACGGGCATATAGAGAGTTTGCTCGATAAGGGCGTCGACTTCATATTTATGCCCTGCGAAAGTTATAACCTGGACGAGCACGATTCGGTAAACCACTACAACTGCCCGATAGTTGCATATTACCCCGAACTTTTAAAGGCCAACAACGAGCGGCTGAACGAAGAGAACTTTATAATGCCGTATATCGACCTGAACATGTGGGGCAATACGGTAAAAAAGCTGTGCGCCGCGCTTAAAAAATATAAGGTAAAGAGAAGGGCGGCAGACGCCGCGCTCAAAGAAGGCTTTGCGCGGTTCAATAAATACCATGCCGATGTGCGCGCAAAGGGCATGGAAATAATGCAGAAGGCGCGTTCGCAGGGCAAGCAGATAATAATACTTGCCGGCAGGCCCTACCACGTGGATAACGAAATAAACCACGGCATAAACAAGCTGCTCACCTCGCTCGGGCTCGCAGTACTGTCTGAGGACGCCGTGTTCGACGAAGCCGACCTTGTAAAGGTGAACGTTCTCAACCAGTGGACTTACCATGCAAGGCTGTACCGCGCGGCCGAATATGCCTGCAGGCATGAGGACGTCAACCTCGTCCAGCTCGTCTCCTTCGGCTGCGGCCTGGACGCAATTACCACCGACGAGGTGCGCTCCATAATGGAAAAGAACGACAGGCTGTACACCCAGATAAAGATAGACGAAATAAACAACCTCGGCGTAGTAAAGATCCGCCTGCGCAGCATGCTCGCGGCAATAGAAGAGGGCAAAAAGAACAAGACCGTCTGATTTTTACGGTATAAAACACTATGAGTAAAAAGCAAGATATACAAAAGAATACAAGGGACTATACCAACGATTACCCCCGCTGGCAGCCGTGGATGAAGGAGAGCTACACCATACTCATCCCCGACATGCTCCCGTGGCACTTCGCCATAATAGAGCGCCTTTTAAAGCTTGAAGGTTACAAGGTGGAGGTGCTCAAAAACGACAGTCGCGCCGTAATAGACGAGGGGCTCAAGCACGTCCACAACGATACCTGTTACCCCTGCCTGTGCACTGTCGGGCAGTATATAGACGCGCTCAAAAGCGGCAAGTACGACGTAAATCACACCGCCGTGCTCATGAGCCAGTCTGGCGGCGGGTGCAGGGCTTCAAACTATATACCGCTCATACGCAAGGCGCTCAAAGCCGAATTTCCGCAGGTGCCCGTGCTGTCTTTAAACTTTTCGGGACTGGAGAAAGACTCGTCCTTCCCCATAGGCGCAAAGCTTTTGTTAAAGCTGGTGTTTGCAATTTTTTACGGCGACGCCATAATGTGGTGCTACAACCAGACCAAGCCCTACGAGGAGGAGGCGGGCAAAGCCGACAGGGCGCGCGACGAAGCCATGAACCTTGTAATGTCGCGGTTCGAAAAGGGCGGCTATGCGCGCTACAAAAAGATAATCTCCGCCATAATAAAGGGCTTTGCCGCCGTTCCCCGCAAAAACGTCAAAAAGGTAAAGGTGGGCATAGTCGGCGAAATATACGTAAAGTACTCCGCCCTCGGCAACAACCATCTTGAAGAGTTCCTGCTTTCGGAAGATTGCGAACCGGTGGTGCCGGTGCTCATGGACTATGTGCTCTACTGCGTGGTGAACAACATAAACGACGGCAAGCTCTACGGCAAAAAGGGCGTGTTCATAACGGTAAACAAAATACTGTACCGCATACTGCACCGCATGCAGAAAAATATAATAAAGCTGTTTGAAGAAGACGGAACTTTTGAACCTATCCACGACTTCGAACACCTCAGAAAGTGCGCCGATAAGGTGCTCAATCAGGGCGTAAAAATGGGTGAAGGCTGGCTTATCCCCGCCGAGATGGCCGCGCTCGCAGAAACGGGTACCGAAAACATAGTGTGTGCCCAGCCCTTCGGCTGCCTGCCCAACCACATAGCCGGCAAGGGCGCCATACGCACGCTAAAAAATATGTATCAGGGCGAAAATATAGTGGCGGTGGACTACGATCCCTCGGCAACAAGGGTAAACCAGGAAAACCGCATAAAGCTTATGCTGGCAACTGCCCGCGAGCACATGTCTGAGCAGTGAGTTTGCCGATATTCGGCATATCGTAATATTATTATAAAAGCCTCCGGCGCAGCTAAAAAGCTGCGCCGGAGGCTTTCTGCTTATAAAACAAACTGTAAGATCTGTTTTAATTTTCCGGCGTCTCCTCCGCCGTCAATACACAAAATTCTCCGGTATTTACAAAACAGCAACAATATTTTTACAGAACGGCAACCTCGCTTTATCAATTTATAAAAATTTCAGCTATAAAATAAGCATGTAAATAAATTCAGGGAGAAACTATCATGAAAATAAAAGATCCACAGATAACTTTGGCCGACGAGGCAAGGAACGGAGTAAAAGAAGAAGTGCGCAGCGGCTTTTTAGACTGGCTGTTCGAGTTCAACGTGACGGGCGACGACGGCGAGCACTATGCCCTCGGCGGCTCCATTCTCTCGCTCGCGCTCGAAAAGATAGACCTTGCAACGCTGTGCATGGCAAAGGGCACGGGCAGCGTAAAGCAGCTCAAAAACTCCATCTACAAACTCACGCAGTTTCCCGGCGGCTGCATGAACAAGTTCTACCGCAACCCGCAGGGCACACTGAAAATCGAAAGGCGCGAGCACAGCGTGTTCGTAACCTGCGGCGAACAGTATAAAGTAGAGTGCTTCGACGACTATTCGTGGCACATAATGGTGGATACGCTCGACGGAGAGTACAAGGCAGACCTTTGGCACCGCGCCTGTGGCTATCCCTTGTGGTACGGCAGGGAAAAGCCCTCTTACCTTACCCAGCATTCCATAACTTACGGCTACAACACCGCGGGCGACGTTGAGGGTGAGTTCACTTATAAGGGCAAAACAGTCAAAGTCAAGGGCACGGGCCAGCGCGAAAGATATGTCGCGGTAGACAGTTCTGCGGCAGAACTCGGCGGATGGGAGGACTGGGGATATATCACCTTCGATCAGATACACTCCTCAATGTACAATATGCGCCTCGGAATGAAGGACTTTGCCGTCTATGACATTGAAAATAAAAAGTACTACCCCGAAGGCAAGATGGAGATAACGCACGGCGACTGGGCATTCATGCGTGAGCTGGACGGCTTTGTGCCCATAATATACAACATAAAGATACAGACCGAGGGCGGTATTTACGAGGTAAACGCCCATGTCGGCAACGCGCGCACGTGGGGCGTAACTTTCAAGGTTCCCGATAACCCTGTGGCGGTGCTTATATTCGACAGGGTAGAAGGCACTTTCACAGATAACTACGGAAATGTGCGCACTCTTACGGGCGGCAGGGGCACAATGTCGGTAAGGCAGTGGCACGCGTATCCCAATATTCTGCCGCGCGAACTCTATTCAGACGAAGTTCTCACGGGCGAAAAGTTCGAAACGCTTTAATGGCACCGCGCAAAGGAGATAGTTATGAACGCAATAGAAATACGCGGACTTAAAAAGAGTTTCCGCGGGCTGTATGCCCTCGACGGGCTGAATATGACCGTTCCGCAGGGCGCCATATACGGTTTTATCGGCGAAAACGGCAGCGGCAAGTCTACGACCGAAAAGCTCATCTGCGGCCACCTGGTTCCAAACGGCGGCACGATAAAGCTGTTTGGGAAAGACTATACCGACGCGGGAGTGCGCAGCCGCGTGGGTGCGCTGATTGAAAATACGGGCTGTTTCCCCGGTTCTTCCGTGTGGGACAATCTGATGATGCAGGCGATAAATTTAGGACTCAAAGACCGCGCAGGCGAGTTGCAGCGCGTGCTTAAAATAGTGCGCATGCGAAATAAAACAAAAAGTCCATAGAAAGCTACCTTCCTATGGACTGAAATAATTATGAATTGCCCAAAAAACGGTATGCTTATAACGCTCTTGCCTATGCGATAAAACGCATAGCAAAAGCAACGGTGGGAGCAGAAAGCTCCACCGTAAACGGTTGAAAAGCCGCTTATTATAAACAGTGATAACCGCCGTCGGCTACTGAGCTTTCGCTCAGGTCACAGCTCAACAAGCAAGTTATTCTTTTGAACCCATCTTCGCAAGCCTCGGCAACGCAAAAACTGCTTGCCGCCAGAACCATAAAATGATGTAGGGGTTTTATCGGAAACCAGACCGCTCGGGTACCGTTTTTTGTCCGCAGAATACCGCCTTTGCGACCGATAGTCGCCAGCCAATTTGTCCGTTAAAGCCATATAGCCGAACAGTCGCAAACTGCATAAGGCAATGGGAACAAACACATAATTCCTCGTTTCTTACACCGATACGGGCATCCTGCTTGCATCTTCTCCGATACATTCGCATTATATCACGGCACGATCCTGCTTGTCAAGCAAAATACGAACATTTGTTTATGCTCTTTTATAAACTCTTATCAGCAGAGCCAAGCCGCTCTCGGAAGAAAGCGGCTTGGCCTTAATGAACTGTATTAATTTTTTGTTTTGAAAGCGATCGTTAAACAGATTTTTATCCGCGCTTCCAATAGCAATAATCATAAGTGGATGCAAGATAGGTCGCCGCAGTGGAAGGATCTGTAAGATCGCTTTCGGAAAAGCTTGTTCCGCTCGTTGAATCGCTTTTAGAGGAACCCCACCAGCCGTCTGTATTTTCAAATGTTACGCTCGTAAGTGCTCTGCAACCTGAGAACGCATACGCTTCGATAAGTGTCACGCTCTCGGGGATAGTGATGCTCGTGAGCAAATCGCAATTTCTGAACGCAGAACTTCCGATACTTGTAATGCGGTCGGGTATGTTTATGCTTGTAAGAGAGGTGCAGTAATAGAATGCGCCGCTACCGATACTTGTTACGCCGTCGGGAAGGGTTATGCTTTCCAATGAACTGCAACCATGGAACGCATCATAGCCTATAAGAGTCACATTGTCGGGAATGTTGACGTTTGAAAGTGATGAGCAGTAATAGAAGATGCCGTTGCCCATACTCGTAACTGTATCCGGGATGCCGATGCTTGTAAGCGAGGTGCAATATTCTAACGCATAATTTCCTATGCTTGTCACGCCGTCGGGAATGTTGACGCTTGAAAGCGAGGTGCAATACCCTAACGCATAATCGCTTATACTTATCACGCTGTCGGGGATAATGACGCTTATAAGAGAACTGCAATCAAAAAACGCACGTTTCCCGATTGCAGTCACGGGAAGTCCATTGTATACGGATGGAATAGCAATGCTGGTATCGGTACATGTTCCGATGCCAGTAACCGAATAACTGGCCTCGTCGTTATTCAGCGAATAAAGCAGTCCCGTGCTTATTTTATGGGCGTCGCAGACCGAACAGATGCCGTTTGCAAAAGTGTGCTCGGCTCTGTCGCTCACCTGATCGGAATGCTCGCATGTGGCGGCGTGCCAATGGTATTTTTCGTCATAAGTCCAATCTTCCGAGAAGGTATGCCCTGTTGCCTTTATCGTTTCCCGTTGGGTATCGCGGCAGCCGGAGCATTCGCATTCCTTATAGCCGTCTCCCGTGCAGGTTGCCTCTTTGAGCGTCGTCCATTCGCCCCAGCTGTGACCCGTTGCGGAAATGATAGTGGAGGATTTGTCTGTAATCTCTTTTTTTCCTTCGGCATCGGAAAAATATTTGCCGCACGCCGAGCAGGTCCAATATTCCGAGTTGCCTCCCTCTGTGCAGGTGGCGGCGACAGCGGCTACATGCTGCATTACGGATTATGTTTAGTGCTCGTATGTTTATATTAATTCAAAAATAGTTTTGGAATTCATTTGGCACTGTGGCGTGTGCTTGGCATAGACAAGTGCGGCTCGCTGCGCTCGCCGCAGCCAAGCACACGCCACGAAAAAGCAAACAAGAACAACACGGAAAACCAAACCGAAAGCGCGGCGGCGCGGAGCCGCCCCCGCTAACCCGCTTTGGGGATCGGCTGCCGCTTTTTCCGCCGCGCATGGCTTTCTATTCTTGGTTTTTACCATTCATTGTACCTCTTGAATTTGCTTTTTCGGTCAGGCTATGCTACCATAGCCGACCGAAAAAGCGCAAATTCAGAGGGCAATATGGTATATCAAAAAGAAAAACAGCGGCTATTTCAAATCAGAAAAGGAAATACCCAGCCAAAACTCTTTGCCTGTGACAAATAAGTTCGACTGGGTATCGTGTGGTGGACACAAAGGTGACGTGTCCGAACACCCGCTTAAAGATAATTCCCGAATGGTTTTATCGGGGTCATCCTCTGTCGGCGGCATATGATTCAGATAGTTGTAGTAGATCTCAAAGCGGTCGTCGTAAAGCACGATTTTCTGTATCAGGTTCTTTATCAGCAGTTTCGGTTGCTGCTTGATGGTATGCGTCAGATATTCGACGACTTCTTCCTTCTTTAACTGATTTTGCGCTTTGTATTGCTCCACGACGATTTTATCTTCCACTTCGGAAAGTTGTGCTTCCAGCTCGTCCATGCGGCTTTTTGTTGTGGCGGTCAGAATGCCTTGTTCGATTGCTTTCAAGATATTTGCAAGCGATTTTTTAATGGCGTCCCTCTCATTCGTGAGAATGGTCAGCACCGATCTGTCGTGCATCCGCTTTTCGTGTATTTTGATTATCTCGTCTGCGATTGCGGAAATGCCGTCCGGCGTTCCGAATACCTGCATCGTCGCGTCAAGGATCGCTTGCTCCAATTTCTCTTTCGGCATGATATCCTTTTCGCAGATGTTCATTTTCTTGCGCCCCATGCACTTATAATAGTATTTGACTGTTCCGTTTTTGGAAGTGCCGCTGTCGCCCTGCAAGCTCTTTCCGCAGTAACCGCATATCAATTTTCCTTTTAACATGAATTCGACTTCGCGGCTTTTGGAGCCTATTTTGTTCTTTTCGAGGATGCGTCCGACTTCTTCAAACAACGCCGTCGGGACGATGGGCGGATAGATATTATCGTAATCCGTACCGGCGCAGTTGCAGATGCCTATGTATTTTCGCAGGCGCAGCATTCCGTACAATGTGTTAAGCGCAAACGGTTTACCGTGATAAGTGACGCCCTTTTCCGTCAGG
>CALVLV010000014.1 GCA_944341075.1 uncultured Clostridia bacterium | reverse complement strand
CGCAAAATGCGCTATTTAAAGGTGCAAAGCAATTTAAAGCGGGCAGATTGCGGCAAAAGCAAGGCAAAGCCCGCAGGCAATACAAAGACGTATTGGCAAAGGCTTTAACGCAGATAGTGCCGTGATATCCCCGCTTTAAATCGGGTTCGTATTAATCCCTTACAGTATACCACAATATTTTGTATATGTAAAGTATGCGGCGGCACAAAATTTTTGAAGGAAAAACGTCCGAGGCGGCGCAGAATGCGCCGCCTCGGCCTGATATTCCCCTTTGCCGCCGCCCCGTGCCGTTCCAAACATTTCCTTTTGCCACGCGCGTGGGAAGCGGCCGTATTTTTGCCTTTACAGTATTATTGTAACTTTTGCGCCGTCGGAAGAAGTGACCTCTGTTATGGCGAGCCCCTTCCACTGTTTTTTTGCCTTTTTAAGCGCCTTTACAAATTCACGCGAGTGCGTAGCGCCGCGCGGTAAATCTTTGCGCAGGGCGCGGCATATGAGCCTTGCCGCAAGCCGCACGGGTACGGGCAGTGAAATACGCACGCCGCCCGCCTGTTCTATAACTATCTTCATTCTACAGACATGGTGACTATATCGCCGTCGGCCGACGTCACTTCTATAAGTTTGCCCACGGCGCCGCTCTTTACCAGCTCGATTATCTGCGCAAAATCAATGTTTTTGAACGTGTCGCTGCCGCCGATGTCGGAATGTTTTAAAAACTGTTCGGCAAGCATTACGGGAAGATTGATTTTTACGTTGTCGCCGCCCGCAGATATCACCCTTATCTTTAACAGCACCTTGCTGAGATCGACAAGTTCCTCGGGCACAACCTTGGGCGTTTCGTTCTCTACGCCGAGAAGCTCGTCGCAGGAGACGTTGAACAGCTTTGCAAGCACGGGGAAGAGAGAGATGTCGGGGGCAGAGATGTCGTTCTCCCATTTTGATACCGCCTGCGGCGTTACCGAGCACTTTTCGGCAAGCTCCTCCTGGGTAAGATTTGCCTTTTTGCGGTAGTAAGCTATCCTCTGACCTATGGTATTCATAATTTATGTACCTCCTTTTTTATGAATGAAAGATAATCGTTTTTACGTTCGGCCGCCAGCCTGCGGGCAGACTGTTCGTTATCGTACGCCGTAAGGGCGCGCTCCGCGGGCAGTTCGTCGGCGCCGCCCGCCTCTGCGGGGAAGTTTTTGCGCTTCATGTTTTTACCTCCTGCAGGGTGCGTGTTTTAACGTTCGTTCAATGGCTGCGCCCTGCGGTTTTTACAGTTAAAATATACCCCGAGGGGGAGGTAAAAACAACATACCAGAGGTTGAATACAGTAAACCGCAGGTTGTTTTTTGCACAACCCGCGGTTGAGATGCAGTTTTTTGAACTGTTTTGTTGTACTATTGCACGGATAACCCTGAAGGAACGGTATTCCTCAGCACAGATAACCCTTGAAAAATCTTTTACCACAGCAACCGGCACAGATAACCCTTGAAGAAACGAGCACAAATCCCTCCTTCGCTCGCAATGCTCGCCACCGTCTCGCCGCCATTAAGGTAAATACATGGCGGCTCGGTCACCACTCGGGCTTACATTTGCCCTCGTTCATCTCGCTTCGGCACGCTCAATGGGTGTCCATTGTGCTATGAAATGCCTCGCTCGTCCTTCAACAAGGGAGGCAAGAAAGAGCGTGCGGAATGGCGTGAAGGAGCGTACTAAATAAATAAACGTTTCAAGCAAGGTTTCCTTGCGCAGAAAGACACAATTTGCGCATACCTGCGCCTCAGCAGGGTGAATTTGCGCAATTATATAATCGAGGGCACTCAGAATTGCGCAAAGAGGGGCTGGTCCCTCAAAGTCACGAAATTTTTCGTTTTCGGCCAAAACGAAAAATTTGTGAGCTACTTGTAATAGCGGACGCCGCTTTCAAATATCTTCATATCAAAATTGCCCGGGCAGTTCTTGTACAAGTTTTCGCCGATGCGCTCGCTGTGGCCCATTTTACCGAATACGCGGCCGTCGGGCGAGGTGATGCCCTCTATTGCCCACATGCTGCCGTTGGGGTTGAACGGGCTGACCATTGTGGGGCGGCCGCATTTATCGCAGTACTGCGTGGCTATCTGGCCGTTTGCCCTCATCTTTTCCAGCTCGGCGGCGGGCGCTATCAGCTTGCCCTCGCCATGGGAGACGGGCACGGTGTACACATCGCCCACCTTGCATGCGGAAAGCCAGGGGCTCTTTACAGAGGCAACGCGGATATCTACCAGCGTGGAGACGTGGCGGGCTATGTTGTTGTAGGTGAGCGTGGGCGAACCAGACGTGAGCGGGCTGACCTTGCCGTAGGGCACCAGGCCGAGCTTTATGAGAGCCTGGAAGCCGTTGCATATGCCGAGGATGAGGCCGTCGCGATTTTCCAAAAGGACGGCTATCTTTTCGGATATGGCGGGGTTTTTGAATGTGGTGGCAATGAACTTGCCCGAACCGTCGGGCTCGTCGCCGCCCGAAAAGCCGCCGGGGAAGGCGATCATGTTGGCGCGCTCTATGGCCTTTATTATGGCCTGAACGCTCTCCTCAATGTCGCAGGGGGTGCGGTTGCGGATGACGAGTATCTCCGTTTCGGCGCCCGCAAGCCTGAACTTGCGCTCGGTATCAAGTTCGCAGTTGGTGCCGGGGAAGGCGGGTATGAACACGCGGGGCCTTGCCGCCTTTATGGCAATGCCGCTGTATTTGCCCGTGCCGCCGTAGTCGCAGTCGGGTATGTCGCCTTCGACAGGCGCGGTTGCGGGGAACACGCCGTTGAGTTTTGAGGTATATGCCGCAAGGGCGTCTTCCATAGAAACGGTGGCGCCGTTGCAGGTAAAGCCGCCGCCCGACGTGGCGCCGACATACACGGCGTCTGCGCCGAGGGAAGTTATATCGTCGGCAAATACTATAATATCGCCGTAGCGCTCGGTGAACAGGTCGCCCTCGTTCATGGCAAAGTCAAAGCCGAGGCCGTTGCCGAAGCAGCATTTTGCAACCGCGGCCGCTACGCCGCCCTGTTCTATGACGGCGGCGTTTTTAATTACACCCGCACATATGCCCGAATTAACGGCTGCGTACAGCTTTTTAAGGTATTCAAAGTCTGGCGTTAAAGCGGCGTCCTTTTTCATGGGGAGCAGCCATGCTTTAAGCCCTGCGCGCTCAGGCACGTTGGTTATGAGCTTTGAGGCCTTGGCGGGCGCTATGGCAAAGGATATCAGCGTGGGGGGCACATCTATATCTTCGAATGTGCCACTCATGGAGTCTTTGCCGCCGATGGCCGCGAGGCCGAGGTTTATCTGCGCGTACAGCGCGCCGAGAAGGGCGGACATGGGCACGCCCCAGCGCTTTTTATCTTCGCGCAGGCGCATGAAGAACTCCTGCAGCGTGAGGCGGATATCCTCAATCTTTGCGCCCGCTGCCACCACTTTGGCAACCGACGTTACGATGGAATATATTGCGCCCGTGAAGGGCGAAGATGACATAAGGTTGGGGTTATAGCCGTGGGCGGATACCGTGCAGTCGTCAGTCTCGCCGCCGACTATCTTTGCCGCCATGGCTGTTACGGGCGTGAGCTGGTTTTTGCCGCCGAAGGGCATATATACCGACTTGGCGCCTATGGTGCTATCGAACATCTCCGAAAGGCCCTTTTTGGAGCATACGTTGAGGTCGGAGAGGGTATTTTTGAGGTCTGCAGCAAAGTCGCCGTTTGCCTTTTTTGCAAAAAATCCGGTAACTTTTTCGTCAATTTCGGCGGGCATGCGCTGCTTTACGCCGTTTGTATCGAGAAAGTCGCGCGAGATATCGACTATTGCCCTGCCGCGGTGGAACATCTTCATGCGGCGGGTATCGGTTACTTTGGCAACGGGCGTTGCGGCAAGGTTTTCTGCGGCGGCAAGCTTTATAAATTCGGCCGCGTCCTCCGCCGCCACTACCACCGCCATGCGCTCCTGCGATTCGGATATGGCAAGTTCGGTGCCCGAAAGGCCTTCGTACTTTTTGGGCACGAGGTCGAGCTGAATTTCAACGCCGTCTGAAAGTTCGCCTATTGCAACGGAAACGCCGCCCGCGCCGAAGTCGTTGCACTTTTTGATCTTGCGGGTGGCCTCGCTGTTGAGGAACAGGCGCTGCAGCTTGCGTTCGGTGAGGGCGTTGCCCTTCTGCACCTCGGCGCCGCACGTCTGAACGGACTTTTTATCGTGCGCCTTGGAAGAACCCGTTGCGCCGCCGCAGCCGTCGCGCCCCGTTTCGCCGCCGAGCAGTATGATGACGTCGCCAGCCTTGGGTCGTTCGCGGTAGATCATGTCGGACTTGGCGCCCGCCACAACGTAGCCCGTTTCAAGCCTCTTGGCCTTGTAGCCGGGGTGGTAAACTTCGGCAACTTCGCCCGTGGCAAGGCCTATCTGGTTGCCGTAGGATGAAAAGCCCGCCGCAGCCGTAGTGGTTATGACGCGCTGCGGCAGTTTGCCGGGAAGGGTGTCTTCCAGCCTCTCGGTGGGGTCGGCGGCACCCGTCACGCGCATGGACTGAAGCACGTAGGTGCGCCCCGAAAGGGGATCGCGTATGGCGCCGCCCAGGCAGGTAGCCGCGCCGCCGAAGGGCTCGATCTCGGTGGGGTGGTTGTGCGTTTCGTTTTTGAACATGACGGTGTACTTTTCGGGCTTGCCGTCAAGTTCCACGTCCACGTTTATTGAGCAGGCGTTTATCTCCTCCGACTCGTCAAGGTTATTCAGCTTACCGTCCTTTTTGAGTTTTTTGGCGCCTATGGTGGCTATGTCCATAAGGCAGGGGTACTTGTCCTTTCTGCCTGCGTACAGTTCTTTGAAAAGGTCGTTGTAAAGGGCGTATGCCTTTGCAACGTCGGGGTTGTCGCTGTTTATTTCAACGTCGGTTATCTCTGTCGCGAACGTGGTGTGGCGGCAGTGATCCGACCAGTATGTATCTATAACTTTAAGCTCGGTTTCGGTGGGGTCGCGCTTTTCCGATATAAAGTAGTCGCGCACAAAGGCGAGGTCTTCCGCCGACATGGCAAAGCCCATCTTTTTGTGGTAGGCGGCTATCTCTTCATCGGTCATGGCGGTAAAGCCGCTCACGCTCTCCACGTCGGGCGCCTCAACGTGCTCGTGAACGAGCGTTTCGGGCTTTTCAAGGCTGACTTCCTCGCTCTCCACAGGGTTGATGAGGTGCTTTTTGAGTTTTTCCACCTCCTCGGCGGTGGCGCCCTTTACGGCGTACACGCGGGCGCACTTTATAAGGGGCCTTTCCTTCTGCGTTAAAAGCTGCACGCACTGGGCGGCGCTGTCTGCGCGCTGGTCGTACTGGCCGGTGAGGTAGGCTATGGCGAATACGGCATAGTCGCTGCCGAATTCAACGTTTTCCATGTATACGTTGTCTACGGGCGGTTCGGAGAACACGCCGGGAATGGCGGCTTCGAACTCGGCCTCGGTCATGCCCTGCACGTCGTAGCGGATGAGCACGCGGACATCTTTTATATCCCTTATGCCGAGCAGGCCGCTGGCCTCTTCCATTACTTTTTTAGCCTGTAAATTGTCCTTTTTTTCAACGAAAACTCTGTAGATCATCGTGCGCTCCAAAGCGTAAATTTAAAAATTTTATTTTGTATAAAAAAGCGAAAGGTGCGGCAATATGCCGCAACCAAATCACATTTTACTGCTGTTTTTCGCGTTCGAATACTGCCGTGCATACCTCGAGCGTGGTGCTGAACGAATGGAGGATATAGCCCTGCGACACGCGCTCTTCTATCAGCTTCTGAAAGGCCCCTTCAAACGACTTTTTTGTTTTGAATCCCGTATCGAATACGTCTACCTTATATTCCCTCATGTCTTCCTCCCCGGCAGTATGTGCGGCGCGGCATCAGCCCTCGCGGTACTTTATGCCTATGTCGCTGCGGTAGTACATGCCGTCCCAGCTGATATTTTTTGCGGCGGCATATGCTTTTTTGCGCGCCTCGTCTATGTCGGCGCCCTTGGCAACAACGCCGAGCACGCGCCCGCCGTTGGTTACAAGCTTGCCGTCCTTAATGGCCGTGCCCGCGTGCACTATCTGGCAGTCGCCCACGTCGCCTATGGTTATCTGCTTGCCCTTTTCGTAGTGCGAGGGGTATCCGCCCGAGGCGAGCACCACACACACGCACGCGCCTTGCTCCCACTCTATGTTTATATCTGAGAGCCTGCCGTCGGTCACCGCCTCGAATATGTCCATGAGGTCGGTTTTGAGCATGGGCAGCACCACCTGCGTTTCGGGATCGCCGAAGCGGGAGTTGTATTCCACCACCTTCATGCCCTTGTCTGTGCGCATAAGCCCGAAGTAGAGGCAGCCCTTGAAGGTGCGGCCCTCCGCGTTCATTGCGTTCATGGTGGGGATCATTATTTTATTCATGACCTCCTCTTCAAGCTCCTTAGTCCAGAAGGGGCAGGGAGAGAACGTGCCCATGCCGCCGGTGTTGAGGCCCTTGTCGCCATCGAGCGCGCGCTTGTGGTCGCACGAGGTTATCATGGGTACTATAGTCTTGCCGTCGGTGAACGAGAGCACGGAGACCTCTTCGCCGGGGGTGTACTTAAGGCCGCGCATGCACTCCTCTATGACGACCTTATTGCCCGCAGCGCCGAAAGTTTTATCGAGCATTATGCTCTTCAAGCCCTCTTCCGCCTCCTCAAGGGTATTGCAGATGAGCACGCCCTTGCCCAAAGCCAGGCCGTCGGCCTTTAAAACTATGGGCGCGCCCTGACTGCGCACATAGGCGAGCGCCTTTTTGTAGTCGTCGAAGATCTCCGACTGCGCGGTGGGTATGCCGTACTTTTTCATCAGGTTCTTTGAAAAGGCCTTGCTGGCTTCGATTATGGCGGCATTTTTGCGCGGGCCGAAGCAGCGCTTGCCTATATCTTCAAGCGCGTCCACAAGCCCTATTGCAAGGGGATCGTCCGGGGCGACCACATAGTAGTCGATCTCGGGGTGGTTTTTGGCGTATTCCACCACGGCGGGGATGTTCATGTAGTCAACGTCTACATTTTCGGCTATCTGAGCCGTGCCCGCGTTGCCCTTCATGCAATAAAGTTTGTTTACCCTTTTACTCTTTTTAAGGGCAAGCAGAATGGCATGTTCCCTTCCGCCGTTGCCTATAACCAATACATTCATAAAAAACCCCTTATAAAGCGAGTAATAATATTTGGAATAAGTTTTTTGATCCCACCGCCACGCCCTCGCAACGCCCGTGCGTGCCACCTCCCTTTGGCAAGGGAGGCACGATTAAGGAATAGATTTCTCCACTCGCTACGCTCGGTCGAAATGACAGTAAGGTGCATTGAGGGCGCCCGAATGAGGAACAATCCCTCAGTCTTGCTGTCGCTAACGCTTTCGCAAGCCAGCGTCTCGCCGCCATCAATGTGTTTACATGGCGGCTTTGCGGTTTCCCCAAGGGAACCCTCCGCAAAGTAGCGTCGCTTGCGCTCCTCACGCAGTCACCACTCGGGCTCTTGCCTCCCTTGCCAAAGGGGGGAAGGCTTGCCTCTGGCAAGCCAAGGGGGGATTTTGCCCTCGTTCTTCTCGCCAACGGTAAGGAAAACCCGTTGGCTCGGTCACCGCTCTCACCCCTTGCCTCCCTTGCCAAAGGGGGGATAGCCCGACTTGTCGGGCAAGGGGGGATTTTTGTGCTCGCTCATCTCACTTCGGCACACACAACGGGTGTCCGTTGTGCTATGAAATGCCTCGTTCGTCTTTCCACAAGGGAGCCTATATTGTGGAAAAATTTTTCTAAAATAATTAACGTTTCAAGCAAAGTTCCCCGCAGTAAAGTTCAGCGAGCCGGCGCGAGCGTTAAAAACTTTACAAGGAATAACTTTTTGCAAAAGCAAGTTTTAAAATACTTACGCCGAAACAAGGCAAGGCGGAATTTACTTTCGCCGTTAAGCCTTGTTACGACTTACCGTAAATATCACGGCGGAAGATTTTTGCTTCAGCAAAAAGATTTCGCGTGAACTCTTTTAGTGCTTAAAGTGCCTTTCGCCGACAAATACCATGGCAATGCCAGCCTTGTTGGCTGCCTCTACAGACTCCTTGTCGCGGATGGAGCCGCCCGGCTGAATTATGGCCGTTATACCTGCGGCGGCTGCTGCCTCTACACAGTCGGAGAAGGGGAAGAACGCGTCGGACGCCATTACAGAGCCCTTTGCCTCCGCGCCTGCGTGCTCTATGGCCTGCTGTGCCGCCCATATGCGGTTGGTCTGGCCCATGCCTATGCCCGTGGTGCGGCCGGGCTTGCCTATTACTATTGCGTTGGACTTGGTGTGCTTTACCACGCGCCATGCGAACATCATGGCATCCACTTCCTCTGCGGTGGGCATACGGTCGGTCACGACGCCAAGGCCGTAAGCAGTCTTTTCCTTGCCCGTGGGGGTAGTCGTCACGGTGACTTCCGCCTTGCGGCTGAACAGGCCCATGTCTTCGCCCTTTATAAGGCACTCGTCGTACTGCTGAACGAGCAGGCCGCCGTATACCTTTTTCATGTCGCGTGCGTCGGGCGCGCGGCGGGCGGAGATATCTTCTATCTGCAGAAGGCGGATGTTCTTTTTGCCTTCGAGTATTTTAAGCGCCTCGTCCGAATATGCGGGCGCCATTACTATCTCTATGAATATCTTGTTTATCTCTTCGGCGGTCTTGGCGTCAACCGTGCCGTTTATGGCGAGTATGCCGCCGAAAACGGATACGGGGTCGGAGGTGTACGCGCGCATATATGCCTCGTATATGTCCTTACCCGTGCCCACGCCGCAGGGGTTGGCATGCTTGCAGGCGACCACCGCGGGGGTATCGCCGAACTCCTTTAAAAGTTCGAGCGCGCCGTTTGCATCGTTTATGTTGTTGTACGAAAGTTCCTTGCCCCACAGCTGTTTTGCCGCTGACAGCGAGCCCTTGCGGATGAAAGGTTCATTATAGAACACAGCCGACTGCTGGGGATTTTCGCCGTAGCGCATATCCTGCGCCTTTTCGTAGGCGAAGGTTATGGTTTCGGGGTACTGTATGCCCAGCTGCGCGGCAAGATAGTTGGAAATAAGGCTGTCGTACACGGCGGTGTGGGCGAATACCTTGTACTGAAGGTACTTTTTGGTTTCAAGCGTAACGCCGCCCGCGGCAAGCTCTTCAAGCACCTTGCCGTAGTCCTTGGGGTCGACTATTACCGCCACGTCCTGATAGTTCTTTGCCGCCGCCCTTATCATTGTGGGGCCGCCGATATCAATATTTTCGATGCACTCGGCAAAGTCTGCGCCGCGCGCAAGCGTGGCCTTGAAGGGATAGAGGTTTACCGCCACGATATCTATGGTGTTGATGCCCAGCTGTTCAAGCTGCTTCATGTGCTCGGGATTGGAGCGCATTGCAAGCAGGCCGGCGTGCACGTTGGGGTGCAGCGTTTTTACCCTGCCGTCGAGACATTCGGGGAAGCCGGTAATTTCGGATATGCCTATTACCTTTAAGCCTGCCTCTTTGAGCGCCTTTGCGGTGCCGCCGGTGGAAATAATTTCAAAGCCGTTATTTATAAGCCCTTTGCAGAAATCTACTACGCCAGTCTTGTCGGATACGCTTACGAGCGCCCTTTTTTTCATCTCCATTATGTAAACCTCGCTGAAATATTTTTTGTTATTGTATGTGCGCGCTGTATGTGCGCCCGCAAGGCGCGCCGCCATAGTGCCCGCCGCTTTTTATCTGCAGCCCGCCGCAAAAGCTGCGGCGCATTACTCTTTTTATTACTCTTTTATTGTAACGCTGCGGCCGTTTTTTGCTATTTTGCCTTCGCACAGTTTTTTAACGCAGAAGGGCAAAAGCTCGTGCTCGACCTCCAATATGCGCGCCTGAAGGCTTTCGGGCGTGTCGCCCTCCTCCACGGGAACTGCGCGCTGGGCGATGATGGCGCCGCCATCGGGCACTTCGTTTACAAAGTGCACGGTGCAGCCCGATATTTTTGCGCCGTAGTCCAGCGCCGCCTTATGCACGCGCAGCCCGTAAAAGCCGCCGCCGCAGAAGGCGGGTATAAGCGAAGGGTGAATGTTTATAATTCTGTCTTCAAACTTTTTTATAAAACTTTCGGGTATTATTTTCAGCCAGCCGGCGAGCACTATGTAGTCCACCTTAAGCTCTTCAAGCAGCGCCGAAAGGCGGGAATACAGCTCCTCTATGTCGGGGTAGTCCTTTTTGGAAAAGACTTCGGCGCGGATGCCGTGCTTTTTTGCGCGGTCTATGGCGCCTATGCCCGCCTTAGAGGCCACCAGCAATGAAATTTCGCAGAAATGCTCGCGCTCGTTGGCGTCTATCACCGACTGAAAATCGGTGCCCCCGCCCGAGGCGAATACGGCTATGCGCTTCATTTTATAAGTTTGACCCCGCTGCCCTTTACCGTTTTGCCTATAACGCAGCAATCTTCGCCTGCGGCCTTTAACACGGCGAGCGTCTTTTCTACGTCGCGCTTGGAAACGCACACCACCATGCCTATGCCCATGTTGAAGGTGTTGTATATCTGCTCGTCGGATATCTCTGCCATCTCCTGCATGATCTTGAAGACGGCGGGCACCTCGTAAGAGCGCTGCCATATTTCGCAACCCACTCCCTCGGGGAAGATCCTGGGGATATTTTCTATAAAGCCGCCGCCCGTGATATGCGCGATGCCCTTTACCTTTACTTTTTCTATGAGTTTGAGTACAGAGCGTACGTATATGCGCGTGGGCATGAGGAGCACGTCTAAAAGGGTGGCTCCAAGGCGAGGGTCGTACTTTTCGAGCTTTGCCCTGTCTTCGCCGAAGAGTTTGCGCACCAGCGAATATCCGTTGGAGTGTATGCCGCTGGACTTGAGGCCGATGAGCATGTCGCCCGGCTTTATCTTTTTGCCGTTGATTATCTTCTTTTTATCCACCACGCCCACGGCAAAGCCTGCGATATCGTATTCCCCGTCGGCATAGAATCCGGGCATTTCGGCAGTTTCGCCGCCGATGAGCGCCGCGCCCGCCTGCCTGCAGCCTTCGGATACGCCCTTTACGACGGTGGCAACCGTTTCGGGCGAGAGCTTGCCCGTGGCAAAATAATCGAGGAAAAACAGCGGCTTTGCACCCTGGCAGACAATATCGTTGACGCACATGGCAACGGCGTCTATGCCGATGGTGTTGTGCTTGTTTGCAACGAACGCATATTTGAGCTTGGTGCCCACGCCGTCTGTGCCGGCCACGAGCACGGGATTTTTAACGGTTTTATCCATTTCGAAGAAGCCGCCGAAAGAGCCTATGTCGCCCAGAACGCCCGCGGTATACGTGGACTGCACGTATTGCTTCATCAGCTTTACCGCACGGTACCCCCTTTCAACGTCTACGCCGCTGTCCTTATAAGATATTGCCATAAAAGTTTTTAACCTCGCTATAAAATTTGATTTAAATGTTTTACGGCGCAAAAGCGATGCGCCGATATATGCATGATTTTTGCGGCAGAGCCGCACGGGACTGCAATTGCCCCATATATATGCCGCAACTAAAAGATGTGCGGCCGATGAAAGCGCGCAGATAAACTGCGGTTGCGCCCGCCTTATTCCAGCCTGAGCTTATCGGTTTCGAACCCTTCGGGCGGGTAGGGGTATTCGCCCGTAAAGCAGCCGAGGCAGAAGTTGAGATTACATGCCTTGCACGATTGGACGAGGTGCTCCACCGAAAGGTAGCGCACGCTGTCGGCGCCGATGAGCTTGGCTATCTGCTCTTCGGTGCGGTTTGCGCCCACAAGCTGCGAATACGTCTGAAAGTCTATGCCCAGGTGGCAGGGGTGTTTGATTATGGGCGAGCACACGCGCACGTGCACTTCTTTGGCGCCCGCCTCGCGCAGCATGCGCACTATTTTGCGCATAGTGGTGCCGCGCACTATTGAATCGTCTATTATTATAAGCCTTTTGCCGCGTATGTTTGCGCGCAGGGCATTCATTTTTACGGCAAGCGCGTTTTCGCGCTGGCGCTGGTCGGGCTGAATGAAAGTTCTGCCCACATACCTGTTCTTTGCCAGCGCCTCGGCAAACGGTATGCCGCTGGCCTCCGCATAGGCGCGTGCCGCAACGTTTGCGCTGTCGGGCACGCCCGCCACTATATCTGCCTCTACGCCGCAGTGCTCTGCAAGCAGCCTGCCCGCTTCGGCGCGGGCGGCGTATACGCTGCAGCCGTCTATCACAGAATCGGGGCGGGCAAAGTACACATACTCGAAAATGCACATCCTGCTCTGCGGTATGCGCTCCATCATGTGCGAAGTTATGCCCTCGGAGTCTATCACCACTATTTCGCCCGGCTTTACGTCGCGCACAAAGTTTGCGCCCACCGCGTCAAGCGCGCAGCTTTCGCTTGCCACCACTATGTCGTCGTCCACCGTGCCTATGCACAGCGGGCGGATGCCGTAGGGATCGCGCACGGCGATGAGCTTATCGGTCGTCATTATTACCAGCGCATAGGCGCCCTCGAAGCGGGGGCAGGCGCGCATTACGCCCTTTAAAATGTCGCCGTCGGACAGGCTGTTTATGAGCACAGCCATTACCTCGGAGTCGATACTCGTCTGGAACACGGCGTTGTTTTTTATAAGCTCTTCGCGCAGGCGGGCGGTGTTAACGAGATTGCCGTTGTGCGCCAGCGCCATTTTGCCGCACTTGCCCGTGAAAACTACGGGCTGGGCGTTTAAAAGCTGGCTTGCGCCCGTGGTGGAATAGCGGACATGGCCTATTGCTATGTCGCCTTCGGGCAGGTCGTCAAGCTTGCCGCCCGAAAACACGTCGGGCACAAGGCCCATGCCCTTGTAATACATTATTTTATCGGCATAGGCAACAGCTATGCCGGCGCTCTCCTGTCCCCTGTGCTGAAGGGCGAAAAGCCCGTAGTAGACAGTGTGCGCCACGGTGCGGTTTTCGGAGGAATATACACCGAATACGCCGCACTCTTCATGGATTTCGTCCTGAATTTCGTCCATTGCTTCTCCCGCCGCAGCTGCGGCCGATCATTCCTTGCCCGTCCAACAATATGTGCACAGTTTGCAGGGCTCTATGCCTATGGCCTGTATAAGGCCATCTATAGACTGAAACTCCAGAGATTCAAAGCCGAATTTTTCGCAGATGGTAGTGCGCATCTTTCTGCCGCGCTCGGTATTCGAGTCGCTGTACTCTTCAAGATGCTTTACGGCGTCCTCACCCTCCAGCTCGAACATAACGCGGCGGGTGATAAGATCCATATCGCCCGAAGAGCGCGAAAAGTTGAGGTATTTGCAGCCGTACATTATGGGAGGGCAGGCAGAGCGCATGTGCACCGCCTTTGCCCCGTGGGAGTATAAAAAGTCGACCGTCTCTTTAAGTTGCGTGCCGCGCACTATGGAATCGTCCACAAGAAGCAGGCGCTTGCCCTCTATGAGTTCGTGCACGGGGATGAGCTTCATTTTTGCTATCTTGTTGCGCTCGGCCTGGTTTACGGGCATAAAGCTGCGCGCCCACGTGGGGGTGTATTTTATGTAGGGGCGGGCAAAGGGCACCTTGCAGGCGTTTGCATAGCCTATCGCGTGGGGGGTGCCCGAATCGGGTACGCCGCCCACATAGTCTATGCCGTGCACGTCGTGCGTCTTTGCGTCGTTCCCCGCAAATATTTCGCCGTTTTTGTAGCGCATCATCTCTACGTTTACCCCCTCGTAAGAGGAAGTGGGATATCCGTAGTAAGACCACAGAAAGGCGCATATGCGCATCTTCTGCCCGGCGGGGGCAAGCTGCGTTACGCCGTCGGCGGAAATTTCAACTATTTCGCCGGGGCCGAGCTCCTTATAGTCGGCATAGCCCAGCTTGCGGTAGGCAAAGTCTTCAAAGGACACGCAGAATCCGTCCTCCCCCCTGCCTATCTTTACGGGCAGCCTGCCGAGCTTGTCCCTTGCGGCTATCAGCGTGCCGCGGTCGGTGAGAAGAAGTATGGAGGCCGTTCCGTCTATGCAGTCCTGCGCGTAGCGTATGCCCTCTACATAAGAACTTTTGCTGTTTATGAGGGCGGCGACAAGCTCGTTGGAGTTTACCTTGCTGCCCGTCATGCCGTCGAAGTACCCGCCGCCAGAAAGCACCTTTTGCATGAGCGCTTCGGCATTGTTGATTATGCCTATGGTGCTTATGGCGTATTTGCCTATTTTTGACACCATTAAAAGGGGCTGCGGGTCGGTGTCGCTTATGCAACCTATTGCGGCGTTGCCGCGCATATCCGAGAGGACGCGCTCGAACTTAGTTCTGAAGGGTGAATTTTCGATATTGTGTATCTCGCGCTGAAGGCCGATGGCAGCGTCGTATGCCGCCATGCCTCCGCGTTTTGTGCCCAGATGCGAATGATAGTCAGCGCCTATGAACGTATCGAACACGGCGCTGCTCTTTTTGACCGAACCGAAAAAACCGCCCATTCAGCTTATTCTCCGGTGAGGCGCTTGAACACTTCCTGATAGGCGTCTTCCACGCCGCCGAGGTCGCGGCGGAACCTGTCCTTATCAAGCGAAACGTGCTTTTCGGTATCCCAGCTGCCTGCCTCCCAGAAGCGGCAGGTATCGGGCGAGATCTCGTCGGCGAGGATCACTTCGCCGTGGAACCTGCCGAACTCAAGCTTGAAGTCGATGAGGTCTATGTTGAGGTGTTTGAAGAACTCTATGAGAAGGTCGTTTACCCTGAATGCAAGTTCCTTTATCCTTGCTATCTCCTTTTCGGTGGCAAGGTTTAAGGCAAGCGCATGGTAGTCGTTGATGAGGGGATCGTCCAGCTCGTCGCACTTGTAAGAGAATTCTATGGTGGGTATGGAGAGTTTGGTGCCCTCCTTTACGCCGTAACGCTTTGAAAAGCTGCCTGCGGCAACGTTCCTTATTATTACTTCAAGGGGAACGATCTGCACCTTTTTAACAACGGTGTCCCTGTCTGAAAGCTGCTCTACAAAGTGGGTGGGAACGCCCTTCTTTTCAAGCATGGCCATGAGCATGTTGCTCATCTTGTTGTTGATCACGCCCTTGCCGACAATAGTGCCCCTCTTCTGGCCGTTGAAGGCCGTGGCGTCGTCTTTGTAAGACACGATAACGTAGTCGGGGTTGTTGGTGGCGTAGACCTTTTTGGCCTTGCCTTCGTAAAGCTGCTGCATTCTTTCAAGCTGTTCCATAATAAATATTTCTCCTTAAATGCGCGCCTCGGTTTTCGCCTCCGCGCGAAAATTTTTTTATTTTAAGTATAAAATTTATATCCGTTTAATTGTTTGCGTGCCCTTATACCGTCGCCTGCGGCTCCTTACGACCGAGCGGAAACATGCCGCCTGTCATTTCGACCGTAGCGAACGAAGTGAGCAAAGCGGAGAAATCTCAAAAAATCCTTCCGTCACGCTGCGCGTGCCAGCTCCCTTAGTAAAGGAGGCCATATTGCGGCAGAGATTTCTCCATGCGTCCGCTACGCTTACTTAGTTTGCGGTTTCCCAAAGGGAACCCTCCGCAAAGTAGCGTCGCTCACGCTCCTCACGCGGAATGACGATAAAACTATCAAGCGCCTTTGCAAACTTACGTTTCCAAAGCCAAAGGGCGGCCCGCTTTTATTGCGGCAAAATAACTTAAATACCCGCAAACACGTAAAGCATTGCGGGTAGTTTTTTAAAGCTCCTTAAGCTCCTGCTGCAGGGCGGCGTCGTCTGCGGCTATCTTGTTTGCCATGTTTGCCTTGTATGCGGCAAGCTTTTCGGCTATTTCAGGGTATTTTATGCCCAGTATCTGCAGCGCGAGCAGGCCGGCGTTTTCGCCGCCGTTCACGCCGACGGTGGCAACGGGTATGCCCGAGGGCATCTGCACTATGGACAGAAGGCTGTCGAGCCCGCCCATCATATCCGTCTTTACGGGCAGGCCGATGACGGGCAGCGTAGTGTACGCGGCTATAACGCCGCCGAGGTGTGCGGCCTTGCCTGCGGCGCAGATGATGGCCTCGAACCCGCTATCCTTTGCAGACGCGGCGAAGGCGTGCGCCTCGTCCGGGGTGCGGTGTGCGGAAATAACGCGCACCTCTGCCTGTACGCCGAAATCTTTAAGCACCTTTACGGCGGGCTTTACCACCGCAAAGTCTGACTTGGAACCCATTATAACGGCAACTTTTGCCATAAAATAACCCTCCTGCCGAGTATATTGCCGCAATTGCGGCATACTTTTATTATGATACTGCTTTATGTAGTTGTTATAGTGTATATTCTTGCCGTAAACTTCTACGCGGTAATGCTTATAAAGGCGCAGCGCGACGAAGATGGCGAGGGCGACGGGGCGCGCCGCGGCGACGGCAAACTTATACTTACCGCGCTGATGGGCGGAGCCATAGGTATTTACTGCGCCATGTTTGCCATGCGCTACAGGCTTAAGAACCTGCTGTTTATGGTGCTTATGCCCGTTATCGCCGTGCTGAACGTATACTTTTTTTATATAACGTTCCGTTCTGGTCTGCCCCTTTTAATAGCGGCCTGAGGCAAATGCGGCTGCCGTAAAAACGGCGGGCAAAAAAACATACACCCCATTGTGAATACACATGAATTATAACATAAACCGCGCGCAAAATAAAACCTTTTGAAAGGGCTTTTTTCACAAATTTTTCAAATTTATGGAAGCTGAACGAAAGCGGCGGAACAAAACCTTCCGCCGCTTTAAAAACGCACACTTTTTTGTAACAAACTAACACCGCGCAGGGCGCCATGCAGGGCAATACACGAATTGTGTACGGGAAAAGTAAAAGTCACTCCGAAATAAGGGCAGAGATAAGCTCGCCGCGCAGCGCCTGGCGGGCAAACAGGTCGGCAACAGGTTCGCCCTCGGGCGAAAGGCGCCTTACCACCCTGCCGCCGCGCAGTATGGCTATATCATTTGCCAGCATCAGCGCCTCGTCCACGTCGTGCGTGACGAACACCGCCGTGCGGCCGTCCGATCTGCGTATATCGAGAAAGAGCTGCGCCATTTTTATTTTGAGTGCGAGGTCGAGCGAGGAAAAGGGCTCGTCGAGCAGCATCAGCCGCGAGGGATACAGAAAGGCGCGGGCTATTGCCACGCGCTGCGCCTGACCGCCAGAAAGCCTACGCGGGTAGCTGTTTTCCCTGCCTTCAAGCCCCACGCGGGCGAGCATTGAGCGTATGGCGGCGCGGTCTTTGCACACAAGCGAAAGGTTGCCCATGACGGTTAGCGAGGGCACAAGGCGGGGCTGCTGGAAGATATACGAACATGTGAGCGAGGGCGAAATGGTGCCGCTGTACGGCGTAAGGCCTGCCAGCATGTTCAAAAGGGTGGTCTTGCCGCTGCCGCTTTCGCCGAGTATGCAGGTTATTTTGCCCTCCTCTATGGCAAAGTCGAAATTTTCGTATACAGTCACGCCGCCGTATTTTTTTGTTATGTTTTTAAGCTCTATCATCGCCCGCCCCTCCTTCGGCTGAACGCCATGTTAAGGCAGTAAGTGAGAAGCTCGAAAACCAGTCCCGTAATAATACAAACTATTGTCAGCGCCGCAAAACGCGGCATTTCGGCGTACAGCCTTGCCTGCTGCATTATGCCGCCGAGGCTGTTAAGCGTATACGAGAGAACCTCTGCCGAAACCATTATTTTTATTCCCAGCGAAAGTCCTGCGCCGATCTGGGCGCCTACCTCTGACCCGACAGACGGAAGAATGATTTTTGTGAGTTTTTCGCGCGGGGAAACGCGGTACACCTGCGCCATCTGCAAAAGCCCGGGGTCGACCCCGTCTATTGCCGCCACAAATTGCGAATATACCATAGGGAAGAGCACAAGCGCGGTGACAATGGCAGGCGCGACGCGCGGATTTGTCCATATAAGCAACATAAGCGTTATAGCCATTGTAGGCAAAGTGCGCAGAATGGAGATAATGAAGGCGAATACCGTTCTGAACGGACGGCACACCGCGGAAACGGAAGCCAGCGCCGCTGCGAGCACAAAGGAGACGGCGAACGATATCAGAGTGCGCAAAAATGTGTTGCCAAAGGCCGAGTAGAACGAACTTTGCGTGAACAGTTCGGCAAACGCGGCAAAAGTAGACCCGATATCCGGGACGACATAGTCGTTTTTAACGCATGCATACGCTATCAGCCATACTATAAAAATTATTACAATGGCTACCGCCGCCCATGCAATGTTCAGAAGGGTAGCCCTTTTAAAATTTTTCACTTTTATCTTTTATTATTGCAACGTTTCAAAGGCAACGTCGTATTTATTGAGTATTATTTTAAGCGTAAGACCGGGTACGTTGGCAAGATTGATGACGCCTATTTTTTTGCCGGCGAGCGACGAAACGTTTTGCTCCGTTATGCTCTCCCCGTCCTTGGTGAGAAGGTAAAGATTGCCGTTTGTCACAGTGCCTAGCATTTTATACTTTTCGCCGCTGCCGAGCAGTTTGCTGGCCGCATTTACGGGCAGAACGCATATATCTGCCGCAGGATCAGCGCCGTTGACCTGGGCGCCTATAGTATTTGCGGGCACAACGTTGTATTCCACGCTCGTCTGTCCGAATTGGTTTTCTTCGTTCATGAGCTTTGCAAGAGCGAGCGCGGGCGCGCCGTCGGGCATATATACGCTTATTTCAGAGGGTTGAGAAGCCGTGCCGAGCGTTCCGCAAAAGAACGAATCTGTAATCGTGCCCACCGAAGAAGGGTCTACTTCTGCCATTTCTTCAATAAAGTCGTTGACCCGTTGCTTATCCTGCGCGGCGGAAACAAAGTTTATGCCGCAGTTTGCTATGACAGTCGCGTTCAGATTTTTTTCGGTGAAAGTAGGCGTTGTGTCGGCGGGAAGGTGCGAGGCAACTGTATCTATTATAGTCTTTGCCGTGGCTGTTGCAAGCCAGTTTGCGTTTTCCTCTACCTCTGCAATAAAAGCCGAAAGAAAAGCAGGATTGCTTTCAACAAGTTCGTTTTTAGCTACAAGCACAGCCTGCGGATACCCGCCTTCCGCCCCGTAAAGCTCCTGAAGGTCGCCGGCAAATTTAAGTCCCGTGGCGTTGGCACGGGTAGTTGCAGCGGGTTCTGCCGCTACAAAATAATCGGCGTCGATTCCGGGCGCGCCGACATCTGTTGCGGCTACGGAAAACAATTTGACCGATTCAGGGTTTGCATCAGCGCCGTCGCTGCAGGCGAGCATTGTTGCGCACATGACCGCGGCGGTTGCGGCGCATGCCGCGGCCGCTATAACTCTTTTATAATTTTTCATATATATCTCCTTTTTAAACAAAAATATTATGCGTTGTTTAGGGCATATGTGGGGGTCAATTGCGACAAAACGCGTCAGTAACGCCGCGCGCCGTTCAAATTTTTGCCATTAAAGTCTTTGCAGAAACGCCGCTTAGACTGCCTATTTTGCCCGTGAGCGAATTGAGCACCTCCGCGGGGGCGTCGGCGACTACGCACATGACCGATACATGCTTCTGTTTGTACGGCACGCCCATGCGGCCGACTATGTAATCGCCGTACTCAGACAGAAGCGCGTTTATTTGCGCGGCGGAGGAGCGATCCTCCACTATTATGCTGATTATTGCCACTCTGTTTTCAGACATAAAAAACTCCCCGCCTGAAAAAAGCGGGGAAAACGGAAACGCCCTGCCGCGCGCAGCGCGGCAGAAACTTAAAATACCTATTCACCCCTTTGCAGTCAGGCAACGCCTTTCCGTTCAGGCAATGGCTATTATATCACCAACGCACAAAATTGACAAGCAAATGAATAACCGTTGTTAATTTTAACATACTGCTTTTATGAAAAAGTTTTTATATACGTTTATTGCAGTGGCCGCGGCTGCGTGCTGCACATGCGCGGCTGGCTGTTCAAATGGCAATACGGGCGGCGGAAACAGGGCCGACGTCGGCGCGGAAATGCGTGCGGAATACAATGATGAGGAACGCGACCGCCCCGACTGCGGGCACGACACAGGTTGCCCCGACTGCGCGCCCGAAGGCGAAGATGACGGGCATGGCGGACAGGCGGGCGGAAGATTTGAATTCGACGGCAAAAACGGCATGCCGAACAGAAGAAGGCGCTTTAAATTTTTGCCGCCCGACTTTAAGACAGGCGGATTCAGGCCCGGGGAAAAGGATGATGGCCTCGCTGAAGATACAGAAAGCGAAAACGACGCGGACGGGCAACATGGTGGCGCCGAAGAACAGAAAGGCGGCCCCGACGGCAGAGATGACAGAGCACCGAAGGACGGCGAGCGAATAAAAAGGCGCCGCAAGCCTCACTTTGAGGGGCACGGCGGCGGCAAAAAAATTCAGCCGCAGGCGTAGGCATTAAAAAGCAATTTTTCGCCTGCGCCAATTGCGCTATTTTATTGCAAACACAAATTACGTCATTTCGAGCGGAGGAGACAGCCGAAGTCGAGAAATCTCTTCCGAACTACAGCCTCCCTTACTAAGGGAGGTGATGCACACGAGCACAGCGAAAGTGTATCGGTGGGATTTTTTTGAGATTTCTCCATGCGTTCGCTTCACTCACTTAGTCGAAATGACAACGGGCACTTACGTTAATATTATAATACCCTATTGGCCATGCAAAAAGCGGCCTCCCCGACATGCGGGGAGGCCGCCTGCATATTACTTTTTGTTGTAGTTAATAAGGCAGCCGGCAAGAATTATCTGCTTTTCTTCCTGAGTGAGGAAGCCGAGTTCAAGCTGGATGTTCTTTACCTTTCCGCCAGAAATGTGCTTTGCGGGCACCACATCCGCCCCTTCCTTTAAAAGGCCGACGATATTTTCAATATAGACATAGTCGCCGAGCTTGAAGTCGAAGTTGCGGCACACGAGCGGCAGCATGCCCCAGTTTATAAGGTTGGAGCGGTAGCGCTTGGTGGCGTATTCGCAGGCGATGTTGGCAACGCCGCCCAGCACGCGCTGGCAGGACGCCGCCTGTTCCCTTGCAGAGCCGTCGCCCGGCTTGCGGGCAACTACGCAGCTGCCGTACATTGTGTCTTTATCGAGCGCAATGCCCACCTGTTTGAGCACCTCTTCGGGCAGCGTTCCGTTCTGCCTGCGGAAAAGTTCGTCCTGCTGTATGCCCTTTGCCCTGTCTACATAGCCGGGGTCTTTGCGCGAGAGCGCGAACTGCGCAAGACGCATGGGGTTGGAGCGGTAAGACGACGTTTCGCCCGAAGGGATCAGCTCGTCGGTGGTGGTCACGGGGTCGTTGAGCACAGACGCCGCCTTCATGAGCACGCTGTTGGCAAGGGGTATCTGTTCGGGCCAGTCGGCTATGTTGTTGCCGTATACCAGCTGAATTTCGGGCAGGGGATGGCCGAAGCCGCGGTATACCCTCTTTTGGTATATTTCGCCGTCGAAGTAGTATTTTTTAAGCTTTTTGGTGTACTCAGCCTCGGTGCCCGGGGTGAGCACTCCGCCGTTTGCCGCCGTTGCGGCGATAGAGCGCGCGTCCATGAGTGCGACTGCCGAAAGCTGGCCTTCGCCCAGCTTTGACCCCTCCCTGTTTTCAAAGTTGCGGGTGGTGTGGCGGATGGAGAGGGCGTTATCTGCAGGGGTGTCGCCCGCGCCGAAGCAGGGGCCGCAGAAGGCCGTCTTTACAATGGCGCCCGCGCCCATCAGCGCGGAGATATATCCGTTTTCAACCAGGCACTTGAACACCGGCTGGCTTTGAGGATATACGTTCAAAGAAAATTCGCCGTTGCCGCAGCTTTTGCCCTTTAAAATTTCGGCGGCTTCGGCAATGTTTTCGTACATGCCGCCCGCGCAGCCTGCTATTATGCCCTGGTCTACATATATCTTTCCGTCGCGTATTTTGTCGGTGAGGCGGAAGGTGGGCGCGCCCTTTAGCTTGTTGCCCTGCTCCTGCACCTCGCCGAGGATATCTTTGGCGTTTTCGATAACTTCCCTTATGGTGTAGGCGTTCGAGGGGTGGAAGGGCAGCGCTATCATCGGCTCCACGCGCGAAAGGTCTATTACCACCGCGCCGTCGTAATAGGCGGGCTGGGCGGGGTGAAGTTCTTTGAAGTCCCCCTCCCTGCCATGTATTTTAAAGAATTCTTTAGTGGTATCGTCCGTCTCCCATATGCTGGAGAGGCATGTAGTTTCGGTGGTCATTACGTCTATGCCCAGGCGGTAGTCCATGGACAGGTTTTTTATGCCGGGGCCGATAAATTCGAGCACCTTATTTTTTACAAAGCCCTTTTTGAAAGTAGCGCCGACAAGGGCTATGGCTACGTCCTGCGGGCCGACGCCCTTTTTGGGCTTGCCCTTTAGGTATACGGCTATAATTTCAGGCCGCTTTACGTCGTAGGTCTGCCCCAAAAGCTGCTTTACAAGTTCGGGGCCGCCCTCTCCCACCGCCATGGTGCCAAGCGCGCCGTAGCGGGTGTGCGAATCGGAACCGAGTATCATTGCGCCGCACTTAGCCTCGGCCTCCCTCATGTACTGGTGTATTACCGCAAGGTGCGGGGGCACGTAGTTGCCGCCGTATTTTTTTGCAGCCGAAAGGCCGAACACGTGGTCGTCTTCGTTTATGGTGCCGCCCACCGCGCACAGCGAGTTGTGGCAGTTGGTGAGCGTGTAGGATATGGGGAATTTTTCAAGGCCGGAGGCCTTTGCCGTCTGAATTATGCCCACATAGGTTATATCATGCGAGGCGAGGGCGTCGAACTTTATTTTAAGGTTTTCTTCGTCGCCCTTGTTGTGCGCCTTTAAAATTTTATAGGCCATGGTGCCCTTTACGGCCTTCTGCTTTTTAGACTCCACCATGAAGGCCTCGCGCTCTTTGAACAGCTTGCCCTCCATGTAATAGACTCCGCCTTTTATAAGTTTAATCATAGCTGACCTCCCCATTTTTTTAAGGTTGTGCGCCCTGCGGCATAACAATAAGTGTATTGGATTATATTTTACCGCAAAACGGACAATTTTTCAAGGCTTTGCCGCCGCAAATTTTGCAAACCGCATATTTTGTTTATGCACGGCGCTAATCGCGTCAATGACAAACCGCAATACAGCCACCCTTGCTATGGAAGGTGCCCGTTTTTGTCATTTCGACTAAGCCGCCGCGATTTTTAATCGCGGCGGCGCATGGAGAAATCTCTGCCGCAATACAGTCTCCCTTAATAATGACGAACGAACCATTTCATAACACAACGGATACCCGTTGTGCGTGCCGAAGTGAGGCGAGGACAGTTTTCTCAAAACAGCGGACACCCGCTGTTTTGCTGTCCGAGGTGAGCAAAAACATAATGCAGTGTTTTTGCGGTGACCGAGCCAACGGGTTTTCCTTACCGTTGGCGAGAAGAACGAGGGCAAAATCCCCCCTTGGCTTGCCAGAGGCAAGCCTTCCCCCCTTTGGCAAGGGAGGCAAGAGCCCGAGTGGTGACCGCGTGAGGAGCGCAAGCGACGCTACTTTGCGGAGGGTTCCCTTGGGGAAACCGCAAAACCGCCATGTATTTACCTTAATGGCGGTGAGACGGTGCCGCGTCCTTGGCGCCCGTGTATAAAGAGAGCCGGCAGGGCAAAATTTCAGACAACCCAAACAAAAATTTAACTTGATTTAATAAAGATTATGGTGTATAATTCTGCCATGAGAATTTTCAAATACAAATTCACGCGCGCGATACGCATAATTATAATTGTAATGCTGGCAATAGGCGTAACGGCGTTCGGCATAACGCTGTGGCAGACCATAGCCTACGGCCTGGAACATTCGGCGGTAAAGGCGTTCACCATTGCAAAATATGTGCTTTCGTTCATAGTTTCGGTGGCGCTTACGGTGATATCGGTGCTGTTTATCACCTCCTCTTACTATGCTATAGACGGCAAACAGCTTAAGATGAGCTTTTCGTTTTTAAAGAGCAAGTATAACATAGACGACATAGACGCCATAATACTTGACAGAACTGCCGACAAGCTGAGCATAGTGTTTGAAAACGAAAGCTGCCTGAACGTGGTGATAAAGCCCGAACAGTACAGCGACTTTGTGCAGGCCGTGCTGAACGTAAAGCCCACCATAGAATACAGCATAAAGTCTAAAACAAGCACGGGCGACGACGAAGAAAAGAAATAAACAACCGCATTTTTTTTGGGGGGCCAGTTCTATCTATTGGCACCCAACTATCAGCCTTAAAAAAAGGGAAAAAATTTTTTTAAGAACGGGGCGGCGGCGCAAACTTGCGCCGCCGCCTCTGTTTTAGTTTCAGGTCACATATTTATATGATATTTTCAGTTTAAAACGTAACAAATTCCGTAAGTGTAATTGTGATCAACTGTTTCAAGCTGTTCATGCGTTAAAAGACCGCTTTCAAATGCCTGCGGTATTGAAATGAACTGACCGTCGGTGTAAACTAACAGTTTATAATCGCCGTAATAGAAGAACAACACCTGATCCACGTAATCATATATTCCGTCGGAAATATACGCCTTGCCATACACAAAAGTCACGCATATGTCGCCGAACACGGCGTGGCAGCGGAATGTTATATCGGCGGGCTGTTCGCCCTCTGCCTTTTTTGCTGCGGCACGTAGCTCTTCAGTAGTGGGTGCGCCATCGGGCGCGGGAACATACGTGAGCAAGTCGTAGTCCTCGTCTTCGGGGTCGCCCTCGGGCAGGGTGTAGTAAATATCGTTTTCAAAATTAAATTTTACAGTTTCAAGCTGCCCGTGCGTGATAAGCCCCTTTTCAAAGGCTTCGGGCAGAAGAGTGAACGAATAGTCGCTGTAAAGGTACATAAATTGCCTTTGATTGTAGTTGATCTCTACTCCGTCTATAATGTCCGTCCAGCCGGCCTGACCGTAGCCCCACGGGCCATTTATAAATACCACGCATTTGTCGCCGAACACGGCGTGGCAGTCAAAGCTGATTATCTCTGGCGGAATATTTTTTTCCGTAAGGCTGTGCAGCTCGGCCGCGCGCATTTCGGCCATTGTGGGCGCGCCGTCGGGCGCGGCAAGATAGGTGCCTTCGGGCTTAGTCACGGTGGTATCTCCATTCCCCGTCTGATCTTCTTCGCCCGTCTGCGTTATCTCGTCCGTTTTGCCCGTATCGGCGTCATCCCTGCCTGCATTTGTGTCGCCCGCGCACGCCGCAAGTATGGGCAGACACAAAAGCGGGGCAAGCAGCAATGCCAGACTTTTAAACTTCATAAAACGTTCTCCTCCACTCTTTTACAGATTTCTCCGCTCCACTCACTGCGTTCGTTCCGGTCGAAATGACAGGGCGCGGAATAGCGGACATCTGTTTATAAATTTGTGTTACATACACACGCTGTTATGCGCATTCAGCGCGGGCAGGAGCATATATACAGCTCAGGCGGCTTTCCATACATAGATCACATCGCCCGTATCGCCCGAACTGAAGTTGATGCCCGCCACGGCATACTCGCTGTACACGGGGAAAGAGCCGCCGTCTTTTTCGCCGAGCTGCACGGCATAGCAGTCGCCGTACTTTCCGAAAAAGTCGTCTATGACAACATTTTCCGCGCCGTAGGTGTCGCCGTTCTGTAAAAGCGAATAGTTAAGCTTTATCTGCTGTTCTACCGAACCGGACAGGGTGCCCGCCTGCTGCGCGGGGGCGTAGTCTTCACCGATAGTTTCTTCGTTGAGCGCATTGCCATCGTTGCTGAAGTATGCAATATCTATTATGTCTTCGCGCGTAAGCCAGCCGTTTTTATACGCCTGCTCAAGCGTGCACATTTCCCCCTTTGGCTGAACGCCGCACGCCGCAAGTATGGGCAGGCACAAAAGCGGCACAAATAAGAGTGCCAATTTTTTTGATATCATAAAAAGCCCTCCTTCAGCTGTTTTCACTTATATTTTACCACAGTATGAACGTATGTCAATAGTTGCGTTGCGTTAAAATTTAAAGCAAAGCTGATATTTATTGATTTTGCAAATAATATAATCTGTGCTTATAATATACAACACTCTTTAGTATAAAGCGGCGGCGGCGCAAGTTTGCGCCGCCGCCCCTCTGTTTACCATATATCTACCGTTTATTTGCCCTATAATTGCCGCATATATGCCGCCGTATATGGCATATTTAAGACTTAAAAGCCCGGTTTTACGCAGACTGCCCGCTTGCGGGGGGATCCTTTTTTTTGAGCTTTTTGTTTATCATGCGCTTGATTGAAGTGCGGTGCTCCTCTCCGCCCAGCAGCTTGTAAAGGTTTTTGTGGTGGGCTATCCATGTGAACAGGTTTATTGCAAGCAACAGCATAAAGCACAGCACTACCCAGCCGTTTGCAAGCACGCCGCTGTATTCAAAATAGAACTCCACCGCCTGCCATATGGAAAACGCCGAAACGCCTAAAAGGCTGCCCATAGAGCCCCACTCCGATATGGCAATGTAGATGAACACGAGTATACACACGCCGAAGCCTATGAACACATACCACCACTGCTCGCACGAGAGCGCCACCCAGAACAGCCCCAGCGTAGAGGCAATGCCCTTGCCGCCCTTGAACTTCATGGTGACGGGGAAGATGTGGCCGATGACAACGAACAGGCCGCACCAGTAGCGCATAACGTCGGCCACGTTTACCGCGGTGCCCGCAAACACGCTGTTACGGAACACGAAGTATACGGCAAGAACGGGCAGGCCGCCCTTGAGCGCATCGCAGAAAAAGTTGATTATGCCTATCTTGAGGCCGAAGGTGCGCATCATGTTCATTGTGCCGGGGTTGCCGCTGCCCACGCCGCGGATATCCCTGTTTTTGAACTGCGAAATTATTACCGCAAAGTTGAAGCAGCCCACAAGGTAGCATACGGCCGCGGCAATAATAAAGTAATACCACTTTTCCGAAATAACAAATTCAGTCATATAAAACCTTTTAAAGCAACATGCCGCCGCGCGAAAAAGTTACAAAATACCGCATTGTTTGCGGCATATGTGCGGGGCAATCAAATTCAGTTATCTTCCTTTTTGTCGCGCGTGAGTATCTTTATGGGCGTGCCCGAAAAATCGAACGCCGAGCGCAGGGTGTTTTCTAAAAACCTTTCGTACGAAAAATGCAGCAGCCTGCCGTCGTTTACGAACAGCGCAAACGCGGGGGGAGCTTCCGCCACCTGCGTACAGTAATAAATTTTAAGCCTGCGGCCGTTGTAAGAGGGCGGTTCGTTGGCGCGCACGGCGGAGGAGATGACGTCGTTCAAAACGCCCGTCTGTATGCGCCGCCTGGAGTTTGCATATACCTCGTTTACGGCCGCAAGTATCTTTTCGGTGCGCTGACCCGTCTTTGCAGAAACGTATATAGAGCGGAAATAGTCCATAAACTTTAAATCTTCCTTAAGCTTTGCCTGGAATTTGTTTATGGTGTTGGTGTCCTTTTCCACAAGATCCCACTTGTTCATGACTATTACAGAGGGCTTGCCCTGTTCGTGAACGTAGCCGATTATCTTTGTGTCCTGCTCGGTAAGGCCTTCGGTGCTGTCCACAACAAGCAGGCACACGTCGGCGCGGCGCACCGCGTCGAAGGCGCGCATCACCGAATAATACTCTATATCGTCCTCCACCCTGCTCTTTTTGCGTATGCCGGCGGTATCTATAATTGTGTATTCGCCGCCGTCGGGCGAGGTGAAGCGGGTATCTATTGCGTCGCGCGTGGTGCCCGCTATGTCGGTGACGATAGAGCGGTCGAAGCCAAGAAGCCTGTTTACAAGGCTTGACTTGCCCGCGTTGGGCTTGCCGACTACGGCTATTTTTATGCTGTCGTCCTCCTCGGCGGGTATCTTTTCAAAGTAGCTGACCACCTCGTCCAGAAGGTCGCCTATGCCCGTGCCGTGCTCGGACGATATGCCGTAGGGTTCGCCCAAACCGAGCGAGTAAAATTCAAACAGCTTGTCCTGCGAGTAGTTATCAAGCTTGTTGACAACTAAAATTACCGGCTTTTTGCTGCGGCGGAGCATTTCTGCCACGTCGTAGTCGGAAGAGGTAAGCCCCTCCCTTCCGTCCACAAAGAAGAGTATCACCTGCGCGGTATCTATGGCCACTTCTGCCTGCTTTTTGATCTCCCGCCACATGGTGTCCTGCGACTTGAGCTCTATGCCGCCGGTATCTACCATAGAAAAGGCCCTGCCGCGCCACTCGGCGTCGGCATACAGCCTGTCGCGCGTAACGCCCGGCCTGTCCTCGGTTATTGAAATTTTTCTGCCTGCAACCTTGTTGAAAAAGGTGCTTTTGCCCACGTTGGGCCTGCCGACTATCGCCACAAGCGGTTTTGCCATTTTTTACCTGCCGAATTAATATTTTCTACAACATTATAATAAAATGCGGGCGTTTTGTAAAGAAAAAAACGGCCTGCCGTTAAAGCAGACCGTCTGTTTTGAATTGTAAACGCGGCGGCAACGCATAAAGCGCCGCCCTGCGCCATTAAAGAAGGCTGAACACGCAGCCCGCCACATACACGACGAGTGCCGCCCAGAAGATTATCTTCCAAACCTTTGCCTTGCCGCGCACATAGTTGTATGCGGGGAATGCCACCGCAACGAGCAGCGCAAGCTTGCCGAGGATATCGAAGACGTTCATTATGGTTGCGCCCACGCTGCCGAGGTCGAAGAAGTTGAGTATACCCCTTGCCACGAACAGTATGGCGGCAATAAATATGCCCCAGAATGCGCACAGCTTTACGATATCTACCGTTTCCCTGTGAACGCGGCGCTTTGTAGTCTTTTTGGATGTATTTTTGTTTTCTGCCATAACACAAGCTCCTTTTTTGTTTTTGTGATTTTATTATATCATTATAAAAACGCAAACACAACAATTTGAAGGGAATTTGTGGTACAAAAAATATTGTGTGCCGTGTAAAAATTTTTAATTGCCCCTGCAATATACCTTAACTATTGTCGGTTTTACACAAAACACAATCGCGTTGCGGGCACTGTCTGTTTTAATGCGGACAGTAGCATACGAACTTTGCGATAGCAACCGTACATGTCATTTCGACTAAGCGAATGTAATGAGCGCACGGAGAAATCTCTTGGCTTAATCGTTAACTTTATTTAAGATTTCTCCACTCGCTGTCGCTCGGTCGAAATGACATATGCGTGCAACAAAACGCATAACACGACCGGTAAAGGCCATGTGGCACAAACCGGGGGCTTAATCAACTATTGCCTTTTTAGTTTTTTGAGCACATCGGTAAAATAGTCGGGCAGCGGGGCGGTGAACGCCATTCGCCTGCCTGTTGAGGGGTGGGTGAACTCCAGCCGCGCGGCGTGCAGCAGCTGGCCGTTTAAGGCAAACTTCTGCTTTTTTATGCCGTATACGGGGTCGCCCACCACGGGGTGACCCATGTATTTTGCGTGCACCCTTATCTGGTGCGTGCGGCCCGTTTTTAAATCGAAGCGGCAGAGCGTGTAGCCTTCAAACCGCTCCTCTACGGCAAAGTCGGTTATGGCGAGCTTGCCTTTTTCGGGCGGCACAACCGCCATTTTAAGCCTGTCCTTGGGGTCGCGGCCTATGTAGGTGGTTATGTTGCCGCTATCCTGCTTTACAACGCCCTCTAAAAGGGCTATATAGGTGCGGCGGCAGGTCTTTTCGGCTATCTGCTTTGAAAGCGACAGGTGCGCCGCGTCGTTTTTGGCAACTACCAGCAGCCCCGAAGTATCCTTATCTATGCGGTGCACTATGCCGGGGCGGATGACGCCGTTTATGCCGCTTAAACTGTCAAGGTTATATAAAAGCGCGTTTACCAGCGTGCCCTGCTTGTTGCCGTTGCCCATGTGCACCGTCATGCCCTGCGGCTTGTTTATCACGGCAAGGTCGGCGTCCTGATAGACGATATCCAGCGGAATGGCCTCGGGCTGAACGGAATACTCCTCCGCGGCGGGCACAACTACGCTTACAACGTCGCCCGCCCTTACCCCGTGCGAGGGCTTTGCGGCCTTTCCGTTTATCTCAACGCCGCCGCCATCGAATATCTTTTTGAGCGCCGACCGCGTTAATTGGGGCATATTGCCGCTTAAAAACACGTCTGCGCGGCCACAGGCGGCCTGTGCGGAAAAAGTAAAAACGCCGCCCTCACTCATCTTTTTTCTCCGCCACGCCGCTCTGTTCGGCCTCGTTCCCGTGACCGGGCGCAGTGTCTTCAGCAGAGGCTTCAGGCACGCTTTGCTCCGAATGACCCTCTGCCTTTTTGGCCTCCTCTTCCTCCTTGCGCTTTTGCTGCGCCTGCTTTGCGCGCTTTGTGAGCGGGAACACCGCCACCTCGTTCAAAAACAGCATGTCTATTACGGCGAGCACCAGGCCGACCATCAGCCAGATATCGGCAAAGTTGCACACGTAGGACACAAAGCCCCAGTCCATGCCGATAAAGTCGCGCACGTAGCCGAACGCAAGGCGGTCAACAAGGTTGCCTATGGCGCCCGAAGTTGCCATATACAGGCACAGCTTTAAAAGCGTGAACCTTTCGGGCAGCAGAAGTATGGCGCCGATGAATATGGGCAGGGCGATAAATGTGAAGGTTATGAACAGCGGCTGCGCCCATGTAGTTCCGCCGCCCATGCCCAGGCTTGCGCCGTCGTTGTGATACACGCCGTCTACCTCAATAAAGCCGGGTATAACGGTAAAGTGCCAGTCGTCGGCCTCGGCAAAATGCTTGGTGACAAGGTCTACCACAAGCATTGCGGCGAACACGCCCAGAAAGAGTGCGCTGCGCCAGCCGAAGTTGTTTTTTATTCTTTTGCCGATATTTATAAAAAAGTTTTTGATTTTAAGTTTTTTATCCATAGCTGTATACAGTATACCATAACCGAGGCAAAAACTTAATTATTTTAACGTGAAATTTAAGAGAGAAGGTAAAAATTGATGACGGATTTTTATAAAAACTGGTGCGCGTGCCCATGCGCGCTTTACATTTAAAGCCGCATATGATAGAATAATCGGAACAGAAAAAAGTAAGTTTACAAATGCCGCTGCGCCGGGCGACGGAAAGGCCGCCTATAAAAGAGCGCGGGCATACGGTGAAATTTATGAGCGAACTGCTTTTAAAACTTTTTGTGCCCAAGGGCGGCGCCGACGACCCCAAAGTGCGCACGCGGTGCGGATTGCTTTCGGGCATAACGGGAATAATACTTAACATTCTGCTTGTGGCGGGCAAGCTGACCGTGGGCATAATTGCGGGGTCGGTTGCCATAATCGCCGACGCGGTCAACAACTTTTCAGACGCGGCGTCTTCGGTGATAACGCTGATAGGCTTTAAACTTGCGGGGCAGAAGCCCGACAAGGAGCACCCCTTCGGCCACGGCAGGATAGAGTACGTTGCCGGGCTGATAGTTTCGGTGCTGATAATTTTTATGGGCTTTGAGCTGGGCAAATCTTCGGTAGAAAAGATAATCACGCCCGAAAAGGCAGAATTTTCCTACGTGGCGATGGGCGTACTGATCGCCTCCATACTTGTAAAATTCTGGATGTTCTACTTCAACCGCAAGATAGCAAAGCGCATAAACTCCCCCTCCATAAAGGCGACCGCCACAGACTCGCTTTCAGACGTTGTGGCAACTTCGGTGGTGCTGGTTGCGCTGATAGTGGGGCAGTACACCGACCTGCCCATAGACGGCATTGCGGGACTTGTTGTGGCGCTGTTCATATTCAAGGCGGGCTGGGGCGCGGTAAAGAGCACCCAGGCGCCCCTTTTGGGCAGGCCGATGAGCAAGGAACTTGCCGAAGAGATTGACAAACTTGCGCTTGAGCACGACGACATACTGGGGATACACGACCTTGTATACCACGACTACGGGCCAGGGCGCGCCATAGTTACGTTTCACGCCGAAGTGCCCGCAGACGGCAACCTTATGGACACGCACGCGCTTATAGACCACATAGAGCGGGAGATAGGCGAAAAATTCGGCATAGAGGCCGTGATACACATGGATCCGATAGTTGTGGACGGCGACACCGAAGAGATGCGCACGCTTGTTGAGGGCGTTGTTAAGGGCATAAACCCCGAAGCCACCATACACGATCTGCGCATAGCAGAATGGGATAAGATACACAACGTATACTTTGACGTGATAATGCCCTACGGCATGGAACTTTCTGACGAGCAGATAGCCGAAAAGATAAAGGCTGACATAAAGGAAAAGAGCGGCTTCAACGCCGTTGTGCACGTGGAGCACCCCTACATAGAGAGCTGAGGCAGCCATATTTTTTTAAGAATATATAAGAAGGCCGCCCGCGGCGCAAAATTTTGCGCCGCGGGCGGCCCTTTTAATTAAAAACAAACCTTAAATTAATTAGCAACATTCAGCCGACGCGCATCTTTGCGCGGGCGACGGAAGCTACTTCTTCACTTGCTATGTTTTCGGTTTCGGCAAACTGTTCGGGGGTCAGCTCTCCGTTTTCAAGCATGTGTTCGGCAAGACCTGCGCGCCCCAAAGTTACAAGGCTGTAGCCCTCGCCGCGCACCGCCCTGAGCGCATAGGTGAACACCGTGCGCACATCGGTTAGCAGGCTGCGTCCGGCAGCATAGTTACAGTCGAAGGCGAACATCTCTTCAAACGAAGGTTTGGAGGGGTATGCCGTTACCGCGGGGCTGAATATGCCGGGGCGCACCGAAAAGCGGCGGTCGAACTGCTCGGGGATGACGGCGCCGTCGCGCAAAGCAAGGGCCGTGGGGCCGACTATAGACAACTTGCCCGAAAGCACGTCTGCAAGCAGCGGAAAGTACATTATGGCGCTGCGGCGTATGTAACACTGCCCTCCTTCCTCAGTCTGATAGCCGCAAAAAAGGTGCAGCTGCACGGGCCTGCCGCCCTTGCCTACCGCCCACACGCTTTCAAACACCGTGCCGCACTTTTTTTTGAGTATGGCGGCGCACACGCCTATGCAGGGCGACAGCACTATCAGCGCCAGCAGCGCAAATACAAAATCGAGAACGGCCTTTGCGAAAAAGCGGTAGTTTACCGCAAAAAAGAATATTACTATTGCAACCGCCACAACGGTAAATATGGCTATGCCCCAGGGCGAAGCCATAAATTCAAGAAAACCTTCCACGGTCAGTCCTCCGTGCCTTCAACTTTTTTCATATCTTCTTCCATATTCTCCTCAGCAGGCGTATCGGGGCACACCACCCGCTGCAGGCGGGCGAGCACTTCGTCCAGCCCCAGGCGCGTCTGCGAAGAGGTGAGTATTATATCCGCCGTGCCGCACTTCAATGTTGCGGCTATGCCGCGCACGTTGTTTTTTGCCGCCATGCGCGAAACTTTGTCGGCCTTGGTGGCTATTATGGTGAATGGAATAAGCCCCGCGTACAGAAAATTCACCATGTTCACGTCGTCGGCGGTGGGCATGTGGCGCACGTCTACAAGCGAAAAGGCGTGCGCGCAGTTGGCTCTGTCGGCAAAAAATTCCTCCATCAGGCGCGCCCAGCGCGCCTTTTCCGCCTTGGATACCTTTGCAAAGCCGTATCCCGGCAGGTCGGCGAGGATAAAACTGCCGAAGTCGAAATAGTTTACAAGCCGCGTCCTGCCCGGTTCCTTTGAAACTTTGGCAAGCTTTTTGCGGTTTGCCAGCATGTTTATAAAGCTTGATTTGCCAACGTTGGATTTGCCGCACACAGCTATAACGGGCTTGTCGGCGCGTATGAACTGCGACTTGTGCGCCGCGCTGGTTATAAACGAAACGTCGGTTATCTTAAGCATATGAGCCACCTTTTTGCCTCAAAGCCCCACTATGGCGTTGTGGAATACGGTGCCCACGTCGCTTACGGGAATAAACGTTATCTTTTCGCGTATGTCCTTGGGGATCTCTTCAAGGTCTTTTTGGTTTTCTTCGGGTATTATCACCTTGCGCACGCCCGTGCGGTAGGCGGCAAGCGTCTTTTCCTTAAGCCCGCCTATGGGCAGCACGTTGCCAAGAAGCGTTATTTCGCCCGTCATGGCAATGTCGCCGCGCACCGGCTTTTTGGTGAAAGCCGAAAGTATTGCCGTGGCCATGGTTATGCCCGCGCTGGGGCCGTCCTTGGGGGTGGCGCCTTCGGGCACATGAATGTGGATGTCCGTTGTTTCGAACGCAGAATCTTCTATGCCGTAGCTTGCGCTGTTGGAGCGGATGTAGCTTATGGCGGCGCGGGCGCTCTCCTTCATTACGTCGCCCAGCTTGCCCGTGAGCACAATGTCGCCCTTGCCGTGCATTGCCGATACCTCTATAGTAAGGGTAGTGCCGCCCACGGCCGTCCATGCAAGTCCGGTTGCGGCGCCCACCTCGTCGTGGCGGGGCATTTCCGCCTCCTGCCTGTAGCGCGCCGCGCCAAGTATGGCGTGAAGGCTTTCGGCAGTTATTTTGCGCTTTGCTGCGGCGCCCTCTGCCACCTTTACCGCCACTTTGCGGCATACCGCGTCTATTCTGCGCTCAAGGGTGCGCACGCCCGCCTCGCGGGTGTAACCTTCGATTATGGCGCGCAGAGCGCCGTCGGTAAAGGTGAGCTTTTCGGGGGTGAGGCCGTTTGCGGCGATGCGCTTGGGCACCAGGTAGCGCTTGGCTATCTGCAGCTTTTCCTCTTCGGTGTACCCGCTTATCTCTATAAGCTCCATCCTGTCAAGAAGGGGCGAAGGTATGGTCTCCACGCTGTTTGCCGTGGTTATGAACAGCACCTTTGAAAGGTCGTAGGGTACCTCGAGGTACCTGTCGCGGAAGGTGTTGTTCTGGGCGGGGTCGAGCACCTCCAACAGGGCGCTGGCGGGGTCGCCGCGCATGTCTGAAGAGAGCTTGTCTATTTCGTCGAGCAGAAATACGGGGTTTATGGTGCCCGCGTTCTTTATGCCGTAGATTATGCGGCCGGGCATAGAGCCGATGTAGGTGCGCCTGTGGCCGCGGATCTCGGCCTCGTCCTTTACGCCGCCAAGGCTCATGCGCACGAATTTGCGGCCGAGCGCGCGCGCCACCGACGACGCGATGGAAGTTTTACCCACGCCCGGAGGGCCCACAAAGCAGAGTATGGGCGCGTTGAGGTTGCCCGTAAGCTTTAACACGGCAAGGTATTCGGTTATCCTATCCTTTATCTTCTCAAGGCCGTAGTGGTCTTCGTTGAGTATCCTTACGGCGTCCTTAAGGTCGGCGGTGTCCTCGGTCTGCTCATTCCACGGCAGGTCTATCAGCCAGTCGAGGTAGTTGCGTATTACGGTATATTCGGGCGAGGAAGAGGACATCTTGTCCATTTTGGCTATCTCTTTCAGCGCCTTTTCCTCCACCTCCTGCGGCATGCCCTTGGCCTTTATTTTGTCGGCGAGCGCAGTGCGTTCGTCCTCGTCGTCGCCAAGTTCGGCGTGAATGGCCTTGAGCTGTTCGCGCAGATAATATTCGCGCTGGTTTTTATCAATGCTCTGCCGCACCGCCGCGTTTATCTTGCGGCCTATGCGCGCTATCTCCATTTCGTTGTTCAGGCACTTTTCAAGCACGCGCAGCCTTTCCACCACGTTCTGCGTTTCAAGCAGGGACTGCTTTACCTCCTCGCGCAAGGGAAGGCTGTTTGCCGCTATGTTGACAAATTCGTCGGCGTCGGCGCACCGCTCCATGCGCGCCACAGAGTCCTTGGCAAAGCGGTTTTCGCCGGCGGCGATGTCGTGCATCATGCCCTTTGCCGAGCGGAAGTAAGCCTCTTCCAGAATCTCGTCGCCGTGGACGGGCCTGAGCTCTTCTACCTCGGCAAGGAAACATTCCTCCAAAGAAAAGGTAAGCGCCTTTGCACGCCACAGACCCTCGGCCGTGACGCGCACGCTGTTCGAGGGCAGGCGGGTTATCTGCTTTATCTTTGCCACCGTGCCTACGGCGCAGATATCTTCGGCGGTTATCTCCTCCTTTTCGGCGTCGGCCTGGTCAGAGACAAACAGCGTCATGTCGCCGTCGGTGGCGCGCTTTACGGCGGACAGCGATATAAGCCTGCCCGCATCGAACGTTATTGTTGTGCCGGGGAATACCACCCTGCCGCGCAGGGGAACCACCGGTATAGATTGCAAGTATTTCAATGCCATAAAAAATTCCTGATTTTAAAACAAGGGGGAGCTGACCGCTCCCCCTCCTTCCATTTACATTATTGAATTGACCGCATACTATGCGCCAAATACCATGCCCTTTGAGATTTCTCCGCTGCAGCATCGTACCCCTCCGCCGCACTTAGTGCGGCACCTCCCCTTAGGCAGGGGCGGCACGATATAGGGCAAAATCTTCAGAGAAGCAAGCAGTTCAAGGCGTACATTCCCGATAACCCTTGAAGAAACGAGCATAAATCCCACCGTCACGCTTTGCGTGCCACCTCCCTTTAGCAAGGGAGGCAAGAGGCGCGCGAGGAATACGCGGTGCAAAAACTTTAGAGAAGCAAGCAGTTCAAGGCGCGTGCGGAATGCTGCGAGGGAGTTTACTTAAGCGTAAATGACCGAGCAGACCCGTAAACGCAACACAGAAATGCGCCGCTTATATAAAGTTTTTATGCGGATTGTTTATAGATGAGTTTAGGCTCCGCATGCTCCGTCACGCAGTCGCGCGTTACTATAACTTCCTCTACGTTGGGTTCGGAGGGCAGCCTGTACATTACGGGCGTCATAAAACTTTCTATAATGGTGCGCAGGCCGCGGGCGCCCGTCTTTAAACGAATGGCGGTGTTGGCTATTTCGCGCACGGCGTCGTCCTCTACGGTGAGCTTTACACCATCGAGGGCGATGAGCTTCTGGTACTGCTTGATTATTGCGTTTTTGGGCTGGGTGAGTATGTTCACCAGCGCGTCTTCATCAAGCGGGTGCAGGCTGACGACTATGGGCACCCTGCCCACAAATTCGGGTATAAGGCCGTATTTTGTGAGATCCTGGGGCTTTACGTCGGCAAGCATTTCGTACGAAACTTCGTTGTCGGCAAGCTTTACCTGCCCGCCGAAGCCGAGTGATGTGGTATCTTTGCGCTTTTGCACTATCTTGTCCAGACCGACGAACGCGCCGCCGCAGATGAACAGAATGTCGGTGGTGTCTATGCGGAGCATCTCCTGCTGGGGGTGCTTGCGCCCGCCCTGGGGCGGAACGTTGGCAACGGTGCTTTCGATTATCTTCAAAAGCGCCTGCTGAACGCCCTCGCCGCTGACGTCGCGCGTGATAGACACGTTTTCGCCCTTGCGGGCTATTTTATCTATCTCGTCTATATAGATAATGCCGCGCTGGGCGCGCTCTATGTTATAGTCGGCGTTCTGAATGAGTTTTAAAAGTATGTTTTCCACGTCCTCGCCCACGTAGCCTGCCTCTGTGAGGGTGGTGGCGTCTGTTGTGGCAAAGGGAACATTGAGTATTTTTGCAAGCGTGCGGGCAAGCAGCGTTTTGCCGCAGCCCGTGGGGCCGAGGAGCAGTATATTGCTCTTTTCTATCTCTATATCGTCGTTGTTCCTGCCTGCCGAAGCGGCGTTGTTTATGCGCTTATAGTGGTTGTACACCGCCACGGAGAGCACCTTTTTGGCCTCGTCCTGGCCTACGATGTACTTATCGAGTTCGGCTTTGATCTCGGCGGGCTTTTTTAAGGGAACGGGTTCGAATTTGTCGACAACCTCGTCCTTGATCATGTCGTAGCCGATCTCAAGGCACTCGTCGCATATACACGCGCCGTTCTGCCCCGTTATGAGCTTTGAAACCAGCTCTTCGGGTTTTCCGCAGAAGGAACAGTATCTTTTTTCTTTCATTTATACCTCCGCGCCGCGCAAAAAGCACTGCGCCATGTTCTGCCGCAAATGTAAGGCAGCGTTATGTATATATGCCTTAAAGCGTTATATTAAATTTTTGCGCCCCGCACGCCGCACCGCATAACGCCCGCTGGCGGCGGGCATAAAAATGCGTTGGTTGAGCCATATATGCGGGGCAATCATGCAAATGCGCATGACGGCGATGACAATTTACCTCTTGGTGAATACCTTGTCTATAAGGCCGTAGGCGAGCGCCTCGTCTGCGGAGAGGTAGTTATCCCTGTCGGTGTCGCGCTCAAGCTGTTCAACGGGCCTGCCAGTGTTTGCGGCAAGTATTTCGTTGAGCTTGCGCTTTGTGCGAAGTATGTGGTCTGCGGCGATCTTTATGTCGCTGGCCTGGCCCTGCGCGCCGCCGAGGGGCTGATGGATCATTATTTCGCTGTTGGGAAGGGCAAACCTTTTGCCCTTGGCGCCGCTTGAAAGCAGGAAGGCGCCCATCGAGGCCGCCATGCCTATGCATATGGTGGATACGTCGCACTTTACATAGTTCATGGTGTCGTATATGGCAAGCCCTGCCGAAACGCTGCCGCCGGGGCTGTTGATGTACAGCGAAATATCTTTTGAAGGATCCTTGGCCTCAAGGTAGATGAGCTGCGCCACAACGGTGTTGGCGGTGGCGTCGTCTATCTCCCCGCTCAAGAATACTATCCTGTCCTCTAAAAGTCTGCTGTAGATATCGTACGAGCGCTCCCCGCGTGAGGTCTGCTCCACTATATAGGGCACGAGCGCGCCCCTTACATTGTTTACCATATTTACTCCTTTACCGCACCGCCAAGACGGGCGGCACGGTGACGATAGACTTACTTGTTCTCTTCGGCGGCTTCGGTATAAAGCTCGTTGTTTGCCTTGAGGAAGTCGAAGAGCTTGGTTATTATTATGTCGCTTTCGATATACTCGAACTGCCTGGGATCCATCGACTTTTTGTATTCTTCGGCAGTTTTGCCTACAGACTTGGCCTGTTCTTCCACCTTGGCGTCAACCTCTTCGGGTTCGGCCTTGAAGCCCTCGGTGCGGACTATCTTGTCTATTACAAGGGTAGACATCACCCTTTCGGCGGCAGAGCCGGTGAACTGGCTGCGGAACTGCTCCATGGTGGCGCCTGTGAACTTGAGATAGTCGTCAAGGCTGATGCCCTGATACATGAGCCTGTTTGAAAAATCCTGAACCATCTTGTCGATCTCCTGCTCTATCATGGCGTCGGGGATCTCGGCATGGGCCTTTTCGCAGATGGCCTTTATTATGCTGTTTTCCGTTTCGTTCAGGCTGCGGGTAGCCGCACGGCGCTCAAGCCTTTCGCGGCACTTATTTTTGTATTCCTCCACCGTTTCGCAGCCGGCGTTGGCCTTTACGAATTCATCGGTGAGTTCGGGGCACTTCTTTTCCTTTATGCCGTTGAGCTTAACGGTGAACACAGCCTCCTTGCCCTTCAGATCGTCGGCCTGGTAGTCATCGGGGAACTTTACGGTGATGTCCTTTGTTTCGCCCACGGACATGCCCTCTACCTGCTCTTCAAACCCGGGAATGAACGCGCCGCTGCCCAAAGTCAGGTCGTAGCCTTCGGCGGTGCCGCCTGCGAACTGAACGCCGTCTACCTTGCCCGAAAAGTCTATGTTGGCGATATCGCCGCCCTTGCAGGGGCGATCGGTCACTTCAACGTCTTCGGCCTTGCTCAGCGTTATGCGCCCCGCCTCCTTTTCCACGTCTTCATCGGTAACATTATACTCATAACTTTTTATTTTTAAACCCTTGTATGTTTCTATGGTCACGTCGGGCTTTACGGGCACGGTGGCAACAAGGGTCACGCCCTTGTCGTCGGAGATATTTTCAACCGAAAGCGAAGGGTCGCCCACCGCGGTGAAGTTTGCGCTCTCCTTTTCGAGAATGTTGCCGTAACTTTCAGAAAAGAGTATGTTGAATGCTTCGTCAAAGAAAATGCCCTTGCCGTAGAAATTTTCAAGCACGGGGCGGGGAGCCTTGCCCTTTCTGAAACCGGGCACGCTGTACTTGCCCCTGGTGCGGGCGTAGGCCTTGTTTATGGCGTCTGCCCACTCCTCTGCCGAATAGCCGATGGTCACCTTTACCGTACTTTTTTCTGCGGGTGCTGTTGTGTAATTCATAAATACTCCTGTTTAAAATGTTGTTTTTTATTTTTCGGGAAAGGCGGCGCCGCGTTTTGCATACGGGCGCACCCTTTATATACGATTATATAATTTTCCGCGTAGAAAACATTTTAACACAATACTAAGCTTTTGAAAAGCGTTTTGAACATTAAAGCGGCAAATAATTATTTTACTTTTGCCCGCCTTTGGTTTATAATTGCATAGTGCCGGAGACGGCGCAGACCATACTGAAGGTGAATTTGATGCCGCAGGACGCTTTTACGCTTAAATATGTTATAAAAGAACTCGATGAAAAGCTGCGCGGGGGCAAGGTTTCAAGGATAAACCAACCCGCCAAAGATGAGCTTACGCTTTTTATATACACCGCAAACGGCACTGTTAAACTTGAAATATGCGCGCACGCGCAAAATTGCCGCATAAATCTTGCCGAAGGCGACAAACACAGCCCCAAAGAGGCGCAGGCCTTTTGCATGCTGCTGCGAAAGCACCTGCAGAACGCGCAGATACTTTCGGTCACCCAGCCGCGCTTTGAAAGGATAGCCGCCATAAAATTTGACTGCGCGGGCGACTTTGAGCGCGCCGAGCGCGTGCTGTACTGCGAAATAATGGGCAAGTACAGCAACGTGATACTTGTTGAAAACGGAAAAATACTGGGCGCAATGAAGACCGCCACGCTTGAAAGCGGGGCAAAGCGCATACTGTTTACGGGCGCAGCTTACGAGCTGCCCGCCCCGCAGGAAAAGACAGACCCCACAGACACCGCCGCGCTTGCCGCCGCCATGCAGGGGCGCAGGTGCGACGCCGACTTTATTGCGAACAACGTTACGGGCATATGCTATTCCACCGCGCTGGACATAGAGGCGGCGTTCGGGGACGACGCCACGGCGGAGGACATTGCCCGCTACGTTTCGGGCGAGTTCCTCTCCCCCTGCGTGACCTATAAAAAGGGCGCGCCCGACGACTTCAAGGCCTGCTGTTTTTACGGCGAAAAGAAGAGCTACCCCACCCTTTTGCAGGCGCAGACGGCATACTACGCATACGTATGCGCAAAGAAGGCCTTCGAGGACAAAAAGCGCAGGCTGGATGGCGCGTTGCGCACCGCCGAAAAGAAGTGCGAAAAGCGGCTGGGCATAATACTCACCCGCCTTGAAGAATGCAAAGACATGGAGAGCGTTAAGCTGAAGGGCGAGCTGATAACCGCCAACATATACGCCATAGAACGGGGAGCAAGCAAGTTTACGGCGGTAAATTACTACGACGAAAACAGCCCCGAGATAACCATTCAGCTGGACAGCCGCCTTACCCCCGCGCAGAACGCGCAGAAGTACTACAAGCGCTATGCAAAACTTAAGCGCACGGTGGCGGCGCTGAGCGTGCAGAAAAAGGACACCGAGGAGGAAAAGGCTTACCTTGAAAGCATACGCTGCCAGCTTGAGGCGGCGGACGACATGCGCGACTTTGAAGAGGCCGAAACCGAGCTGACCGCGCTGGGACTGATAAAAGCGGAAAACGCGCCCAAGGGCAAAAAGCGGCAGACGCCCGCCGCGCCGTTCAGGCGGTACGAATATATGGGCTTTACCATAATTGCCGGGCGCAACAACATGCAGAACGAGCGGCTGACAAAGGGACTTGCCCCCGCCGACATGTGGCTGCACACGCAGAAGTACCACTCCAGCCACGTGGGCATACTTGCAGAAGGCAGGCAGGTGCCCGAAGAGGTGATAAAGGTTGCCGCCGAGATATGCGCGTGGTATTCGCAGGCGCGCGACGGGGCAAAGGTGCCCGTGGACTACACGCTGAAAAAGTTTGTTAAAAAACCTTCGGGCGCAAAGACGGGCTTTGTGGTGTACACAGACTACAGCACGGCGCTTGCCACGCCCGACAGGCACCCCGAACTTGCCGTGAGCGACGGAGCGGACTGACACTTCTTTTTGTAATTTACCCGCATATATGCCGCAATTAACGCGATTTTTGTATATTTTAACCGCCGCGCGCAGGGCACGCCCTGCGCGCGGCGGCATTTTTATGCAATAAACGTCATTCATGCGGCAATATGGCGCATCCACCGCGTATATTTTTATCGGCAGAGGGCAATTTTAATAGTGTATGGACGCCATTGAAAGAGCAGTATTCGATAAAATTTATTCCGCCGGCGGCTACGCCATTATAGAGGCGGCCGAACTTGCCGAAGAGCTTTCCGCCCGCAGAAGTACGGCAGGACAGGACGGCGCGGACGCAAAGCTGAGCGAGGCCGACGTGGATAGTGCCGTGAAGGCGCTGCGGGAGCAGGGTTATATAGACCTGAAGTATGCCCGCGGGGGCACCTACTGCGCGGCGGCGATAAGGGTGCCTTCTGCCGAAGGGCCGGAAGAGGGCGCGCGGCGTGCCGAAGGCACGGCAACGGTGATAGAGGTCAGCCGCAAGACGGACATAAAGTCGGCGGTAATGTGCGCGCTGTTCGCCCTGGCGGGCGGGGCGCTGGGCAGCGCCATAGTGTGCGCCATAGCCGCGGCGGTGTGACATGCTTTCACGCAAAGAGAGCGCAGTGATGAACGCCGTATACGAGCTGTGCGACGGCACCGAATGTTGCCTTATTTCGCGCGCGGACATACTTGCCCTGCTGCCCAGAAAGCAGCAGCCGGGCGGCGAGGCGCTGGACGACATATTGTTCGGGCTGCACTGCGACGGGTACTTTGACATAATATCCTCCGAACGGAAGGGCGAAAAAATGTATGTTATAACGCTTAAAGAGAGCGGCTTCGCCTTCAGGCGGGGGCAGGCACAGCGCAGGCGCGACGTAACCTTCCGCCTTGCCCTTGCGTTTGCCGGCGCGGTGGCCACCTTTGTTTTCGGCCTCATCCTCCGCGGAATATTCGGCTGAAGGCACAGCCCCTATCGGGCGGCGGGGCGCCCATTACGCATGCCGCAAGACATAAAAGTTTGAAAATACACACAAAGTAATTGCATTGCCGCGCAAAATCTGCTAAAATGATTGGCAAATAAATTCAACGCGGAGCATACTTTTGGAAAACGAGAAGAATACGGGCGCACCCGCGCCCGAAACAAAGAAAAGGCGGCTTGTTACGGCGCTTGCCGCGGCAGGCAGCATTATTGTGGCGCTTGCCGTGTTTTTGATGATATGGTACTTAGGGGACAAGTACCCCGACTTCGGCCGCTTCCGCAGGGAGGCAGAGCTGCCCGGGCTGGAGGAAGGATTTATACCGCAGGGCGTGGCAAACTACGGCGAGGCCATGTACGTGAGCGGCTATATGGACGACGGTTCGCCTTCGCGCATATACGTGCTTGACGACACGGGCGTTGCGGGCTATGTTACCATAGAGCTTGAAGGCGGAAAGATGTACACGGGCCACGCGGGCGGCATAGCCACCAACGGCAGCAAGTTCTGGGTGGTTTCCGGCGGAAAGGTTTACGTGCTTGACCGCAACGACATAACCGAACAGTGCGAAAATAGCGGCAGCGTTACGCCCACCAGCACCTGGGATCCCCATTGCAGGGCGTCGTTCTGCTTTTACGACGGAGTGTATTTTTACGTAGGCGAATTTTACCGCAGCGGCAACTACGAAACGGACGAAAGCCACCACTTCACCACCCCCGCCGGCGACGAGAACAGGGCGCTGATACTGCGCTACAGCTCCAACACCAACTATTCGGAGACCTTCCCCGCAGACCCTTCGCGCGCGTACAGCATAACGGGCGAGGTGCAGGGCATGGCAATGAACGGCGACGGCAACAGAATAGTACTTTCGCAGAGCTATGCGCTTAAAAATTCGCACATGCTTGTATACAACTTCAGCTCCTCCGGCACCAAATATGACACAAACAAGCTGAAGATAAACGGCAACTATGTGCCCAGGCTGTATTACCTTGATTCATCTAACCTTGTGGCCGACTATGAGATACCCAGCATGAGCGAAGGCATGTGCGCCCACGACGACACCTTTTATGTGATATTTGAGTCGGCGAGCAAAAAATACCGCCTGTTCACGCGCGAAAGGCTTACAAGCATCTATTCGTTCAGGGTGCGCATATAAATTTGTTAAAAGCGGCAAAATAGCCGCAATACAAAATTACATCAACGCGGCGGGCGCGCAAAAATTGCGCGCCCGCCTTTTTTCAAGCCAAAAAGCAAAAAATAAAGTTATAAAAAATTACCAAAAAATGCAATAAAAACACATCGCACGCGCGTACGCGCAGCGGGCGCGCGGATACATAAACAAAATTTATAAAAAAATAATGCTTTATCAATAAAAAAAGCGCGATATGATTTTACTTTTGCCGTGCAAATGCTTTATAATATTTGCGTATGAAAAAAGTACGCTTTCCCGCAAAAAAGATAGCCGTGCTTGCGCTGCTCACCGCGCTGGGGCTTATTGTGTTCGTGATAGAAAACCAGTTTCCCCCGCTGTTTGTGCCCGGCGCAAAGATGGGCCTTGCAAATATTTTTTCGCTTGCCGCGCTGATACTGTACGGCCCGATAGAGGCATTCTTTGTGGTGGTGGTGCGCACGGTGCTCGGCTCGCTGTTTGCGGGCAACATATCCATGCTTTTATACTCGCTTACGGGCGGGGTGGTGTCGCTTGCCGTCTCCTCCCTTCTGGTATACCTGTTGTACCCCCGCGTAAGCATAATGGCGGTCAGCATAGCCGCCGCGGTGGTGCACAACATAGTGCAGTACAGCGTGTATGTGCTCGTTTCCGCCACCCCCGAAATTTTTATGTTTTTGCCGTACAGCGCGCTGATAGGCATACTTTCGGGCGCGATAGTGGGCGCGGTGGTGACGATAGTGTTCAAAAAGGTGCCGCAGAGCGTGTTTGCCCGCGCGGCCTTTGGCAACGCGCCCAAACAGGTAACCGAACAGGCCGTACAGAACCAAGGCGCGGAAGATACGCAAGACGCGCAGGGCACGGAAAATTCGCCGGACGCGCAAGACGGCAACGGCGATAAATGAGGTATTACGCGGCAAAAGCCGCTATGATACAGCTTTGACAGGCTGATTTTTATTGCTTGACGTAAGTAAAAAATTTTTGCAGAGAGAATATTTGAAAGAATATTTTCCGCGAATTTGACAGGAGGTATATTTTGAAAGCTGTAAAAGGCAAATTCTTTTTCGGCGGCGTGCACGTGCCCGACATGAAGGCACTTTCGGCAGACGCACCGATCGAAGAATTACCCGAACCGCCCGCGGTGACTATTGCAACGTGCCAGTCGCTGGGAAAACCCGCGATACCGTGCGTAGCTGTGGGCGAAACGGTGGCAAAGGGCCAGCTTATAGCCAAGGCAGACGGCGAAATATCGTCGAACGTGTTTGCAAGCATAAGCGGCAAGGTCACCGCCATAACCTCGCTTGAAAACGAGTGCGGCCAACAGGGGCAGTTCATCGTTATAGAGGGCGACGGTTCGGGCAACACACAGTACCTGCCCCCTCTTTCAGACCCCTCAAAGGAAGAGATAATTGAAAGAGTAAGGCAAGCGGGCATTGTAGGACTTGGCGGCGCGGGTTTCCCCACGGCGGTAAAACTTACGCCCCGCACGCCCGTTGACACGTTTATAATAAACGGGTCGGAGTGCGAGCCGTACCTTACCTGCGACCACCGCGTGATGATAGAGAAGACCGACGAAGTGGTGCGCGGCGCAAGGTACATTGCAAAGGCTTTGGGCGTGGACAGGATAATGATAGGCATAGAGCTGAACAAGCCCGACTGCATTGCCGCGTTTGAAAAATACGACGACGTTCAGGTGGTTGCACTGCGCAAGATATACCCCATGGGCGGCGAAAAGCAGCTTATATACAGCGCAACGGGCCGCAAGGTGCCCGGCGGCAAGCTGCCCGCAGACGTGGGCGTTGTTGTGAACAACGTTGCCACCTGCCTTGGCGTGTGCGAGGCGATAGAGCTGGGCAAGCCCGACTTTGACAGCATACTCACCGTTTCGGGCAAGGCGATAGAGCGCACGGCAAACGTGCAGGTGCCCGTGGGAACGCCCATTTCTTACATCATTGAAAAGTGCGGCGGCGAAAAGAGCGCGCCCAAAAAAGTCGTGCTTGGCGGCCCCATGACGGGCGTTGCCGTAAAGAGCTACGACCTGTACGTTAAAAAGACGACCAGCGGCATACTGTTGCTGACCGAAGAGGAGGCCGCGGCCGAAGAGCCCACGCCCTGCCTGAACTGCGGCATGTGCGCAGACCACTGCCCCATGCACCTGATGCCCATGGACACCGCCTTCTATTCAAACGCAGGCGACTTTGAAAGCGCCGAAAAGCTGGGCGGCGCCATGTATTGCATAGAGTGCGGCGTATGCGAATACGTATGCCCCGCAAAGCGCCCGCTTATTCAGGCGATAAGAAAGACTAAGGCCGCCGTACGCGCGCGCAACAAAGGAGGCAAATAATGGATAACAGCATAGTAATCTCCACCCCTCCCCACGTCAAATCAAAGCGCACCACGCGCACGGTCATGCTGGACGTGCTTATAGCGCTTGCCCCCGCGGCGATATGCGGCATTGTTTACTTTCTGCTTGACGCGTTCATTCTGGAAATAACCTGCGTGGCATTTGCCGTGATAGCCGAATTTATCTACTTCTTTATAGCACGCGGCGGCTTTAACGTGCGCTTTGCAAACGAAGAGACAAAGGCGCTTTCAAAAAAGATATCCGCACTTAAAAAGGAGGGCAAGCCCTTCCAAGAAGAAGCGGCGGCACTCAAGGCAAAGCGCGAAGAACTCAGAAAGGCCGCCTTTGCCAAGTCGCGCAGCGTGTTCTTCAGGTTCTTTAAACAGTTCGACTTCACCTCTGTGGTGACAGGACTTATACTCGCGCTCATCCTTCCCCCCACCGCCATCTGGTACGAGGCGGCAATAGGTTCGGCGTTTGCCATAATAGTAGTTAAAATGGCATTCGGCGGCACGGGCAGGAACATTGCCAACCCCGCGTCGGTGGGCAGGGTATTCATGTTCATATCCTTTGCCATAACCACCTACACGGCGGCAAACTTCGGCCCCGTGCTCGAAGTTACGGGCGACGAACTTACAAGCGGCGCAACCTATCTTTCGGGCGCAATGCTCATAGAAGACCCCAACCTTGGCGCGCTCAGCCTTCTGGATCTGTTCCTGGGAACGGGCGTTGCCGGCTGCATAGGCGAAACGTGCAAGCTTGCCCTTATAGTCGGCTTTGTATACCTTGTGGTAAGGCGCGTTATAAAGTGGTGGCAGCCCGTTTTATACCTTGTTGTTTTAGGCCTTATGACGGCGCTTTTGAACCTTGACTTTGCGTTCTTCCTCCCCTCCATACTTTCGGGCGGCGCAATGTTCGGCGCGATATTCATGTTCACCGACTATGTGACCAGCCCCAAGGGCGTATATGCGCAGATAGTTTACTACGCTTTGGCAGGCCTGCTGACGGCGGTGATGCGCCACTTCCTGCAGATAGAGGTCGTTTCGTTCGTGATAATTTTAATGAACCTTATTGTTCCCCTCCTGGACAGGTATATAAGGCGCAGGCCCTTCGGTTTCAGGCGCGAAAAAAAGCAGAAGGAGGTTGCTGACAAATGAGCGAAGAACAGAACACCAAAAAGAATTTTTCGGTAAAGCAGTTCTTTAAGAGCACCGCCTTCAAGTGCATAGCCGTGCTTGTGGTGATAGTGCTTGTGTGCGGCGTGCTGCTCACCATATGCAACGCCCTGTTCCGCGTTACCGACGAAGAGAAGCTTGACAGGGTGCTGGGCAGTATATACCCCGACGGTCAGGTTGAGGAGATAATCTACAACGAGAGCCACTCCACCGAACTTGAAACGAGCTATTCCAACGGAAAAATTACCGCCGTATATCTTATGGACGACGGCAACTACCTTATAAATGCTTCCGGCACAGGCGGGTACAAAGGCAACGTTTATTGCTGGGTTGTTGTTGAAATGGACGGCACCACCGCCATTGAAGGCATAGGAAAAGTTGCAATTGACCGCAGCGACGGCGAAACATATCTTGACAGGATCACAGCTGAAGACCTTGAATGGTTCTCCGACAACTACGAAGACGGCGAAAACTTTGTTGCCACCGACTATTCAGACAACACCCTCGGGACGGCAGCCTCCGCATGGATGACAAGGTTGGCTATAACCAACTCCGTAAATACCGCGCTCACCTTTGTGCGCACTCAGATACTCGACGAAGAGGAGCCCGAACCCGAACCTGTAAATCCCTTCGCAGAGTTTGAGTATATCGACTACATTGACCCCACCACTACCGTTACGCTTGGCGAGAACGGCACAGACGTTATATTCCGCGTAGTAACCAAACCCTACAGCCCGGCGCAGGCGTTTACAATTACCGTGACGGTTGGCGCTGACATGAAGATTGCTTCGTTCAAGATAGACGTCAACGGTTCTACAGGCGAAAGCTTTATTAACAACATGTCGCCCGACATTCTCAACGACGGCAAGCTGTTTGTTGGTAAAGACGCTGCGGCTATACTCGACATGTTCAAGTCTGAAACGGGCAGCGGCGAAAACGGTAAGTTTGAAAAGAACGACCTTGAGGACGAAACGCTTGCTTCAAGCGCTTCTACCCCTGCCGACGGCGCAGGTTATTCTAATTTCCTCTGCGTATATGCCGCACTGTTTGCTTCAAGCAACTACGACAAGGGCTATGAAATGGCTCTTGAAAACTCCATTGTCTATACCGATTATATCAGTATGGACGAAACAAAGGTCACTCAAAGCAACGGTACGCTTACCTACACTATAGTGACCAAACCCTACAGTCCGGCGCAGGCGTTTACTATCACCGTGACGGTTGGCGCTGACAAGAAGATTGCTTCGTACAAGATAGACGTCAACGGTTCTACGGGCGAAAGCTTTATTAACAACATGTCGCCCGACATTCTCAACGACGGCAAACTGTTTGTAGGTAAAGACGCCGCAGCCATGCTTGACATGTTTAAGGCGGCTACGGGCACAGGCGAAAACGGCATGTTTGTAAAGGATGACCTTGAGGACGAAACGCTTGCTTCAAGCGCTTCTACCCCTGCCGACGGCGCAGGCTATTCCAACTTCCTCTGCGTTTATGCCGCGCTGTTTGCCGCAGGCAACTACGACACGTATGTAAAGCTTGCCCCTCTTGATTTTGATTATGTTGATTATATCGACGTAGACGAAACCAAATATTCGTTTGCAGACGGCATAGCTACCTACACGATAGTGACCCAACCTTATGCACCTGCAAGAGCCTTTACCATTACGATAACCGTTGGTGCTGACAAAAAGATTGCTTCGTTCAAGATAGACGTCAACGGTTCTACAGGCGAAAGCTTTATTAACAACATGTCGCCCGACATTCTCAACGACGGCAAGCTGTTTGTAGGCAAAGACGCCGCAGCCATGCTTGACATGTTCAAGACGGCTACGGGCACGGGCGAAAACGGTATGTTTGTAAAGAATGACCTTGAGGACGAAACGCTTGCTTCAAGCGCCTCTACCCCCGCCGACGGCGCAGGCTATTCCAACTTCCTGTGTGTTTATGCCGCACTGTTTGCCACAGCCAACTACGATTTACTGGGAGGTACCGTAGCATGAACAAGTATGCAAAAATTACGCTTGACGGAATAATTTTCCAGAACCCCACGTTTGTGCTGGTTCTCGGCACCTGCCCCACCCTTGCCATGATACACTCGGCCACCAGCGCCTTCGGCATGGGCCTTACGGTAGTTGTTATTCTTACGCTGAGCAACATTCTTATTTCCGCACTGAGAAAGCTTATCCCCAACGAGGTGCGCATACCCGCGTATATAGTTATAATTGCCACGCTGGTTACGCTTGCGCGCATGGTGCTTGAAAAGTTTTTGCCCGACCTTTACGACCAGCTGGGCAGCTTCCTTGCGCTGATAGTGGTAAACTGCATAATACTCGGCAGGGCAGAGGCGTTTGCCAACAAGCACACCGTGGCAGAATCTGCCGTAGACGGCGTTGCGACCGGCCTGGGCTTTACCTTTGCGCTGACAATAATGGGCATCGTGTGCGAATTCCTCGGCGCGGGCAGCATATTCGGCGCAAAGATAATGGACTTTACCATAGGCTTCTTTGCCCAGCCCGCAGGTTCATTCCTTGTATACGGCGTGAGCATAGCGCTGTTCACCTGCATTATGGACAGCATACAGCGCTGGCGCAGGGCCAGAAAGAACAGGCCGCTCACGCATGAATCGCTCGTTCAGGAGGTGGCGTAATGGGTACGTTTATAGCCATAGTGCTTGCCGCTGTGCTCACCGAAAACTTTATAACCGAGCGCACGCTTGGCATTTGTCCCTTTTTGGGCGTTTCTAAAAAGACATCTTCTGCCGTAGGCATGGGCGTTGCCGTAACGCTTGTTATGGCAATAGCAACGGCGGTGACATACCCCCTGTATGAGTATGTTATGGTGCCCCTGGGCATTGACTTTTTAGAGATAATATTCTTCATCCTTATAATAGCTTCGCTTGTGCAGATAATAGAGCAGATAATCAAAAAGGTATCGCCCTCTCTTTACAATGCAATGGGCATTTACCTGCCCCTTATAACCACCAACTGCGCCGTTCTGGGCGTGTGCGAACTGGTTATAGGCGACATGAAATCCATCCTCGGCGAAACTGCCGCGGCAGCCATGAACACGGGCTGGGCGGTGCTGTATGCAGTGTTTGCAGGCCTCGGCTTTACCATTGTTATGATAATAATGAGCGGCCTGCGCGAAAAGATAAACTGCTATACAGACATGCCCAGATCATTGAAGGGCTTCCCCATAGCCATGATCACGGCCGCCATAATAAGCATGGCGTTCTACGTGTTCAGTCTTTAAGGAGGGCGAGCTATGAATTTACTTGTAAAACTCGGCACCATAGATGCCGGAACATGGAAAACCGTAGGCATTGTGGCGGGCATTATTGTGGGCGTTGCCCTTGTGCTTGTTATAGCCATTCTGCTTGTGGGCAAGTTCTTTAAGGTAGACGTAGACGAAAAGGTGACTAAAATACTCGAAAATCTTGCCGGCGCAAACTGCGGCGGGTGCGGCTGTTCGGGCTGCAGCGCCTTTGCAAGCAAGCTGGCAAGCGGCCAGGCCGACCTTTCTGCCTGCCACGTAACCTCGCCCGAAAAAAAGGCAGAGATAGCCGAACTGCTGGGCATAAGCGTAAAGCAGGAAGAGCCCACCGTGGCAATAGTAAAGTGCAACGGCGGCGCAAACGCGCCCGAGGCGTTTGAGTACTGCGGCAACCCCACCTGCGCGGCGTGCAACACGCTGTACGGCGGCAACAAGCTGTGCAAGAGCGGCTGCCTGGGCTGCGGCGACTGTGCAAGGGTATGCCCCGAAAACGCCATAAAGATAGTTGACGGCGTGGCGCAGGTAATACCCGAAAAGTGCACCTCTTGCGGGGCGTGCATAGTTACCTGCCCCAAGCACATAATAGAGCGCATACCCGTAAAGGCGCCCGTATACGTTGCATGCTCAAGCCATTTAAAGGGCAAGGAAGTTATGCAGCAGTGCAAAGTGGGCTGCATAGCCTGCGGCATATGCGCAAAGAACTGCCCCCACGGCGCCATAACCATGGTGAATGATCTGCCCGTATTCGACTACACAAAGTGCACGGGCTGCATGACCTGCGTTGAAAAGTGCCCCAGAAAGATAATACTTGCAAGGTAAGTTTTCTTTTTAGTTAATGCCGCCACGGGCGGCTGTACGGGCTTTTAAGCCACAACAACAACGCGATTAAACAAAAAGGGCACGGCGTGCGCTGCACGCCGTGCCCTTTTTATGCCGCACCATGTCATTTCGCGTGCGCGAGGAGGCGAAGCCGACGACACCCTGCCGAAGG
>CALVLV010000013.1 GCA_944341075.1 uncultured Clostridia bacterium | reverse complement strand
CACTTTCAAGCGAGAAAAGAGAGCGAACTATCGTTTCCGATAGTTCGCTCTCTTTTCTGTTATCAAATATCTATCGCAATGTGACGGCTCATCAGAAAAACATAAATACACCACTCTTGCCGGCAGTCAAATCACTATAGGCTTATATGACATCTTTACACTATGCCGTTTTCAGAAAGCAATTTCAAGATGTATTCGTTTGATTTACTACTGATTTTATAGGCGGTATAACTTTGTTCCGTTTCTCCGTCATACATTCCCTCTATATATATTTCTTTTTTTGTTACAATCCAACTGTTTTGAATGGTCGTAAAAAAGCCATCCTTGCTTACCCTATATAAAACAGGTTGAACCGGTAAAATCTCGTCAGATGGAACATGAACTTCTATATCAGAAAAATCTTCTTTGCCTGTCAGCAAACCTTTCCCTAAATTTGCCTCGATCTGCATATTCAAAACAATCGCCTCTTCCAAAAGGGAATAATTCAGATTCCCGTCCAAAAGAATACGGTTGCTTTTGTTGCTGTCGCCGTACAATCCCGTATAATAATTGAAATTGTCTGTGTCCGCATAATAGTTTTTCACCTTATCAAATTGACTTTTTTTACAGTAAATAGCCGGATTCCACCACAGCGCTTCCTTATTTTGAGCGCAATATAAATCGAACAGAGCATTTTCTACTTTCCACCAAATATGATATTCCGTTTCAAAATTCGGAGTATCATCTTCACTGAAAACAATGCCTTCCACCCATAAATTCTCATAAAATCCGGTCATATACGTTTCGCCATCAATTTCAATACTTTCCGGATTACTATATTTAGGCAAAAATGAACACGCGGACGTGAACATGGTAATTGACGCAATCATAACGATTGACGCAAAAAGGGAAAATACTTTTATGACAAATTTGTATTTCTTGACTTTATCTTGTTTAATCACGCGCGAATTTTCCTTCAATAATTAACTGTATTATAACATTCAGCATAGAAAAAATCAAGAAGAGTGAATATATGTGGTTCACTATTTTCGTAAATTGAATGAGTTGTAAGCCAACAAACAAAATGTCGCAAACATATGTTCGTATTTAATTGACAATAACAAGGTTAATATGGTATAATGCAAGAGTACAGGCGTGAAAGTTGCCTGTACTCTTTTGCCATACATTGATTTCAGGTATGGCGTACTCCCCCTTGCGGGAGGAAGGGCGCATAACAGGATTGCGCCGCGGAGCGAGATACTCTCCGCAACAGCGCGAGCAGCGCTGCACCCGAGCCGTCTGAAAGACGAGCCAAGCAAGATACCAAGCAAACAGCAGTCAACAGTAAAAATGCAAGCCCCTCTCCTGCAAGCAAACAGGGAGCAAAATTTAAGAGAATCTCTCCTTATCTGCGATAAGTATAGCTCACTATACTTATTGCACTTCGCTCCATAAGTTCCGTTCGCCCTTGCAGGGGGCTTTTAACAGGAAAACAAAAATATTTCGTAGGAAACGGCCATATCGTATTTAGTTTGTAATTTGAAAAAGATAAGAAACGAAAAGAACAAGGACAAGGTAACGCCCATCGAGTTGGAAAACGAGCGCGACGAAAGCTACACGCCCGATAACCCGAACATCGACCTGTCCAGGACGGGAAAAAACTATCACACCGTTCATCGGTCGGAGCGTTATATGGATTACATACCCGACTTTCTCGGCGACGATGAGTACGACGGTTTGAGCTGTTAAAAACAGCCCGCTGATGCGGGCATAGCATAAGGCATAAGAAAAGGCGTGGCTTTCACGCCACGCCTGCTCTCTTTTTCAAAGGGCGGCCTTTACCTATATTCCCTATCGGAATTGCGGTAAGGGCCTGTCCCCTGTATATTTTTTTAACTTTTTGACGTGCCGCAACAAGATTACTTGTTGAAATACCTCTTGAGAAGACCTGCAAAACCTGCGCCGTGGCGGGCTTCGTCCTTAGCCATCTCGTGAACGGTGTCGTGAATGGCGTCGTAACCGAGCTGCTTAGCGCGCTTTGCAAGGGCAAACTTGCCTTCGCATGCGCCCGTTTCTGCAGCAACACGGAGCTCAAGGTTCTTCTTGGTGCTGTCGGTAACAACTTCGCCGAGAAGTTCTGCAAACTTGGATGCGTGCTCAGCCTCTTCAAACGCATAGCGCTTGTAAGCTTCTGCAACTTCGGGATAGCCTTCCCTTTCTGCAACCCTTGCCATTGCAAGATACATGCCTACTTCGGTGCATTCGCCGGTGAAGTTGGCGCGGAGACCGTCCATAACCTCCTTATCTTCAACCACGCCGTCGCCTACGTGATGCTCGCATGCAAACTTGGGGCCGTTGGTCTCCTCTACGGGAACAAAGGTTTTAGCGCCGCATACGGGGCACACTTCTACATCATCTGCTACGATTTCGCCGCAAACAGTACATCTTTTCATAATAAAAAACTCCTTTAAATTTTATTAGAAATCAATCTTAATAAGATTATATCATACACTTTTAAAAAAATCAAGCTTTAAGGGAAAATTTTTCTTGTAAAATTTGTAAAAACTGAGCGTAATTGTCTGCAAAAAGCGTTGCGCCGAAGCTTGCAAGGCGTTCGCGCGTTCTGAACCCCCATAGTGCAGATATGCAGGCGATGCCCACATTTTTTGCCGTGAGAAAGTCGGTTTCGCCGTCGCCCGTAAACACGCACTCATCTTTTTTTACGCCGAGCTGTTCCATTATGTACAGCGCGCCCGCAGGGTCGGGTTTGAGCGGAAAACGCCCCTGCCCCACCACAATGTCGAACCCGAAGCCGTCGAGCTTTTGGTTGCAGACGGCAAGAGTTGCATCCTGCGGCTTGTTTGAAAGCACTGCAAGTTTTACGCCCGCCGCTTTAAGGCGGGTGAGCGCTTCGGCCTCGCCTTCGTACAGAGCGGTTGCCGAATTGTCCCACGCGGCGTAGGCGGGAACATAGTCGTCGTAAACAGCTTTTACCAGCTGTTTTTTATCTGCAGGGACGGCGCGGTCTACAAGATTATAGGCGCCGTCGCCGAGAATGGAATACAATTTTTCAAGACTGACGGGCGGCAACCCGAACTTTGCCAGACTGCCGTTTAAAACGGTGCGAATATCGGGCGCGGAATTTACCAGCGTGCCGTCCAGGTCAAAGATGATAGCTTTTACCATACAGTTATTTATAAACCCGCAACGCGGCGGCAAAACAAAAACGGCGACAATGAGCCGCCGTTTTTATCAGATTATTTTATTGCCGGGTCACATCTGTTCGGGTACGCCTATGCCGAGAAGCGTGAGCGCATTTCTAAGCGCGGTGAGTGCTGCCGAGGTGAGCGCCAAGCGGAAATTCTTTTTATCGCCTTCGGCGGTGAGTATTTTGCAGTCGAAATAGAATTTATTGAACTTTTGCGCAAGGTCTACCGCATAGCGGGCGACGATGCTCGGCTCGTACTTTTCCGCCGCGTCCTGTACGGCCTGCGGGAAGGCGGCTATCGCCTTTACCACCTCTGCCTCCTGCGGGAGCAGTTCGCCCACCGCATAGCTTGCGGGCACGCCGCCCTTGGAGATGACGGAATTTGCGCGCGCACATGTGTATTGCACATATACGCTGGTTTCGCCTTCGAAACTGAGCACCTTATCGTAGGAAAAGACTATGTCCTTTATCTTGTTGTTGTACAGCGCGCCGAAGATGACTGCGCCTATACCCACCTTTTGGGCGACGTCCTGCTTGTTTTCAAGTTCGGGATTCTTTTCGGAGATTATGCCGTACGCCTTTTCCACGCAGCGGTTGATGACGTCCTCCAGCCATACGACCTTGCCCTTGCGGGTAGACATTGCGCCGTCTTCCAGCGACACCATGCCGTATGCCACATGCACGAGATCCTTTGCCCACTCCCTGCCCATGATCTCCAGCACTTTGAACACCTGCTTGAAGTGCAGGTTCTGCTGGTAAGCCACAACGTACAGGCACTTATAAAAATCATAAGTCTTTTTGCGGTAGATGGCCGCGGCAAGGTCGCGGGTGGCGTACAGCGACGCGCCGTCAGAACGGAGTATAAGGCAGGGCGGCATTCCGTAGGGCTCAAGGTCGACGATCTGCGCGCCCTCGCTCTCCTTTAAAAGTCCCTTTTCGCGCAGTTCGTCTATCACGGGCTGCATCTTATCTGTATAGAAGCGCTCGCCCGCATAGCTGTCGAACTGAACGTTGAGCTTTTGGTATATGCCCTTTACGTACTTTAATGTGAGTTCCTTGAACCAGTCGAACAGCTCGTTTGCCTCTTTGTCGCCGCTCTCTATAAGGCGGAAGTATTCGCGAGCCTCGTGCTCCATCTCCTCCGTCGCCTCGCTGTTGAAGCGAACGTACAGGTCGTTTATGGCGTGTATGCCGCCCTTTTCCACTTCATCCCTGTTTCCCCAGTGCTTGTATGCGCATATGAGCTTGCCGAACTGCGTGCCGTAATCGCCGAGGTGGTTTATACCCACCGCCTTAAAGCCGAGGAAGTTGAAAATTTTATACAGAGCGCTGCCTATGGCAGTTGTGGAAAGGTGACCTATATGGAAGGGCTTGGCGATATTCACCGAGGAATAATCTATGCAGACCGTTCTGCCGCCGCCGATATCGGACGAGCCGTATTTTTCGCCCTGCGAGAGCGCTTCGTCTATAGTTTCGCGGGCGAGCGCCAACTTGTTTATGGTGAAATTTACATATCCGTTGACCGCCTCCGCCTTTTCTATCACGTCGTCCGCAGGGTACTCCGCGGCGAGCGACTGCGCGATAATTGCGGGGCTTTTGCGCAGCACCTTTGCAAACTTAAAGCAGGGCAGGGCGTAGTCGCCCATCTCCGGGTTGGGCGGCAGGGCTATAGAGGAATACACCTCGTCCTCGCTTACGCCCTCCACCTTTATTTTCTGTGCAATATACTTTTTATAGTCCATACTTTACTCTCTTGAAATAGTCTGCAATAATTTTAACATACAGGGCAAAATTTGGCAACTTAAGCCGCAAAGCGTTTTGACTATTTTTGAAAATAAGGTATAATGGCTGTGTTAAAAATACTGTTATGGCGGAGCTGGCGATAAGGCCGCTGCCGCTTTGAAGGACGACATATGAAATTAGGCGTTGTGGGACTGCCCAACGTGGGCAAGTCCACTCTTTTCAATGCAATAACGCACGCGGGCGCAGAGGCCGCCAACTACCCATTCTGCACTATCGAGCCCAACGTGGGCGTGGTTGCCGTGCCCGACGAAAGGCTTGATAAACTGGCCGCGCTTTACAACAGCAAAAAGGTCACCCCCGCCGTTGTGGAATTTGTGGACATAGCAGGCCTTGTAAAGGGCGCTTCGCAGGGGGAGGGCCTGGGCAACAAATTTTTATCGCACATACGCGAGTGTGACGCCATAGTACACGTTGTGCGCTGCTTTGAAGACCCCAACGTTACGCACGTTTCAAACAAAATAGACCCCATTGCCGACATAAAGACCATAACCATTGAACTTATACTTGCCGACATGGAGGCCGTTTCCAAGCGCGAGGACAGGATACGCAACACGGCAAAGGGCGGCAATAAAGAGGCCGCGGCCGAATACGCCTTTCTTGAAAGGCTGAATAACTTCCTCGGCGAGGAAAAGCCCGCAAGGCTGTTTGAGTGCACCGAAGAGGAACAGCCCTTTATGGACAACCTGTTCCTGCTTACGGCAAAGCCCGTGATATACGCAGCCAACATATCTGAAATGGACATGGGCAAGCCCGAGGACGACATACCCAACGTTGTAAAGGTGAAAGAGTACGCAAAGGCCGAGGGCAGCGAAGTGCTGGTTATATGCGCCAAGACCGAAGAAGAACTTTCGCAGATGGATCCCGCGGACAGCGCCATGTTCCTTGAAGAGTTAGGCCTTAAAGAGAGCGGCCTGAACAGGCTGATAAAAAAGAGCTACGAACTGCTCGGCCTCATCTCCTATCTAACCGCGGGCGAAAAGGAGACGCGCGCATGGACTATAGTAAAGGGCACAAAGGCGCCCCAGGCGGCGGGCAAGATACACAGCGACTTTGAGCGCGGATTTATACGCGCAGAAGTTGTAGACTATGAGACGCTTTTGGAGTGCGGCGGCTACAACGGCGCGCGCGAAAAGGGCAAGGTGCGCTCAGAGGGCAAGGACTACGTTATAAAGGACGGCGACGTGGTGCTGTTCCGCTTCAACGTGTAAAATAATTTTTAATGGCAACAGCAAAGCCCGCGGCAGGCGTCCTTACGGCAGAGATTTTCAGGCTGCGCCTACCGCCTCCGCTCAAAATGACAACCACAGCAAACCAAACCGCCCGTGCAAATTTGCGCGGGCGGCTGTTTTTATTATAACCCTAAAAATTTTAAAATTCCAAACCAATAAGAGGCGTTATATGTAGTTTGAGTGGCTTCGCGACTGACCGATTTACTCTGCTTTCTTTGAAGATACAGCTCGTACACAGCGGGCAACTCCTCCTCTTTGAGATTTCTTCTCGCCGATATCTTAGATACGTCGAGATGTTGTCTGCCGCTTTCTGCATAGAGATTGCCATGTTCCACATACACATAGAACCACTTTGCCCTGCCTCTGGTCATGGGCGCCGTACATACGTCTTGCGGAGCAGATTTAAAAAAGGAAACTATATCATTCCATAATTGTTTAAAATTCATTACACAATCCCTCCTTTCATCCTCCCTTTACACAAGGGAGGCAAGATAGAGGTTTAGCCCTTTACACAAGAGAGGCTTTGGCGTGCCGCTAAATTTCTTCTGCGGGCATGGAAATAAGTTGGTTTTTCATGTCAAAACAGGCAAGCACTGCGGCTATGACGTCGGCTATGTATATAAAGTGCAGAACGGCATACACGGCATATCTGAGCTTTTTTTCCGTAAAAAAGCGCCTTGCGAGGTATGCTATGTTCTGAACGCCGTTTCCCAGCATGAACATGTAAGTGGTGAAAAGCGAAATTACCCACACTACGGGCGCGGCCCATATTAGAAGCGGGTTGAACGTGCCCAGCCAGAACAGCCCCCATATTATAAAATTTATTATAAAGAACGGTATAAGGGCAAGTTTGACCTTAACTGTAGTTGCGCACGGGCAGTCGGCCCCGTATCTGAAGTCCCTTACGGCCGCCACAATGTTGAGTACGCACAGCACTATCGCCGCTACGCACACGACTATGCTCGCTATTGTTATGGCGCGGAATATAGTATCTGAAAAGTTCGGGTCGACCGCCACTATGATGACCGCGACGGCAAACGGTATATGCATCAAGATACAGCAGCGCGCACAAAGACCACATAAGCGCCTTTCTGTTCATATTCCCCCCATTCAGCGCACGCGGCGCAAAAGTTTAAATTAAGGGGCGCCCGAAAAACGGACGCCCCGATTTAAGCGATCAATAAATTACTTGAGTTCTGCGAAATACTTGATGGTGCGTACCATCTGCGAAGTGTACGAATTTTCGTTATCGTACCATGAAACTACCTTTACAAGAGTAGTGCCGTCGCCCATGGGCATGCACTTGGTCTGGGTAGCATCGAACAGAGAGCCATAGGTCATGCCGACGATATCGGAAGATACTATCTCCTCTTCGGTGTAGCCGAAGGAAGCGGAAGAAGCTGCCTTCATGGCTGCGTTTACAGACTTAGCGTCTACTTCGCCTTCGCAGATAGCGATGAGCTGGGTAAGCGAACCAGTGGGTACGGGCACGCGCTGAGCGCAGCCGTCGAGCACGCCGTTGAGTTCGGGGATAACAAGGCCGATAGCCTTTGCGGCGCCGGTGCTGTTGGGAACGATGTTAACGGCAGCAGCCCTTGCACGCCTTAAATCGCCCTTGCGGTGAGGGCCGTCGAGAACCATCTGGTCGCCGGTGTAGGCGTGTATGGTTGTCATGTAACCCTTTTTGATCTTGGCGAACTTGTTGAGGGTGTCGGCCATGGGAGCAAGGCAGTTGGTGGTGCAGCTTGCTGCGGATATAACGGTATCGGTAGGCTTTAAGGACTTTTCGTTTACGCTGAATACAACGGTGGGAAGATCGTTGCCTGCAGGTGCGGAGATAACGCACTTTTTGGCGCCTGCCTTGATGTGTGCGGAGGCCTTTTCCTTGGAGGTGTAGAAGCCGGTGCACTCGAGAACAACGTCTACGTCAAGTTCCTTCCAGGGAAGGTTGACAGCGTCCTTTTCTGCATAGATCTTTATGGTCTTGCCGTTTACGGTGATGGAATCTTCGCCTGCGGTAACGCTGTCGGCATACTTGTACCTGCCCTGAGCGGAATCGTACTTGAGAAGATGAGCCAGCATTTTGGGGCTTGTCAGATCGTTGATAGCCACGATTTCGTAACCTTCGGCATCGAACATCTGCCTGAATGCAAGACGACCGATACGGCCAAAGCCGTTGATTGCAACTTTTACGTTTGCCATAATGTTTATATTCCTCCGATTTAAATATAAAATGATATTGAAAACTAAGTTTTTGCGGCGGAAAGCACTGCACTGTTTTGCCCCTTTCCTTAATCCGCTATTATTATATCAAATACTTTTTTTCAAGTCAACAGTTTATTTGAGATTTTCAGGGTTAAGCGCTTTTAAGCTATCCAAAACGAACAGGCCGTCCTTTCTTATAAGCACGTCGTCGAACCAGATCTCGCCGCCGCCGAATTCGGGCGTCATTATAAGCACAAGATCCCAGTGCACGCCGCTCTGGTTGCCGTTCCACGCGTCGTCGTAGCAGCAGCCGGGCGTAAAGTGTATGGAGCCGGATATTTTTTCGTCGAACAGAATGTCCAGCATGGGCTTTGTCACATAGGGGTTTACTCCTATGGCAAACTCGCCCACGTAGCGGGCGCCCTCGTCTGTGTCGAATATCTTGTTCAGCTCCTCGTCGTCGCCGTCGCAGGTGGCATTTACTATCTTGCCGTCTTTGAATGTGAGGGAGATGTTTTCGTACTTCTTCCCCCCTTCCATTGTGGGCGCATTATATGTGATAACGCCGTTTACGCTGTTCCTGACGGGCGCGGTGTACACCTCACCGTCGGGAATGTTGCAGCTGCCCGCACACTTTACGGCGGGAATACCCTTAATGGAGAAAGTAAGGTCGGTGTTCTTTGCGACAAGGCGCACCTTATCCGTCCTGTTCATAAGCTCAACCAGCGCGTCCATGGCACGCGACATCTTTGCATAGTCGAGCGTGCACACGTTGAAATAGAAATCTTCGAACTTTTCGGTGGACATCTCCGAAAGCTGGCTCATTCCGTCGGTGGGGAACCTGAGTATCACCCACTTGGTCTTCTTTACCCTTATTTCGTGGTGAACGGGGAAGAAGAACGAGCGCTGGTATTCGGCGGTAGTTTCGGCGGGAACGTCTGAAAGCTCGAAGTTGTTTTTAAAGCCGCGCACGCCTATGTAGGCGTCCATGTCGTTCATTATAAACTTTTCGTATTCGGCGAGCTTTTGTATGCTCTCTTTGTTTGCGCCCATGAGAAGGGAGCGCTGAACGCGGTTGGCGCACAGCTTTACGTAGGGTATGCCGCCCGCGGCGTACACCTTTTCAAGCAGGGCGCACACAAGCTCTTCGGGAACGTCGGTGGCCTCGATGAACACCTTTTCGCCCTTTTGGAGGTGCACCGAATAATTTACCAGCCCTTCGGCAAGCTTGTCAAGTCTGGGATCTCTCATACTGAAAAAACAGCTCCTTTATAAATTTTTAGTATCATTCACAGATTATATACCCATTATTGCGGCAGTCAAATCGTTTTTAGCTATTTTTATAACAAATTTATCAAATGCACTTGAATTTTGTGCCGCAATAGATTATAATGGGTAAGGTAAAAAATTTAATACGGGCTGAAAACCGCCCGCAACTTCCGGAGGTATATAATGGGATTAGTTTCGGCAAAAGAGATGCTTGAAAAGGCAAGAGACGGCAAATACGCAGTCGGCCAGTTCAACATAAACAACCTTGAATGGACAAAGAGCATACTTGCCACCGCGCAGGAACTCAACGCTCCCGTCATTCTCGGCGTTTCCGAAGGCGCCGGCAAATACATGACGGGCTTTAAGACGGTTGCCGCCATGGTAAAGGCCATGATAGAAGAGATGAAGATAACCGTTCCCGTTGCGCTGCACCTTGACCACGGCACTTACGAGGGCTGCTACAAGTGCATAGAGGCAGGCTTCTCCTCCATCATGTTCGACGGCTCGCACTTCCCCATTGAAGAAAATATAGAAAAGACAAAGGAACTTGTTAAGGTATGCACCGAAAAGGGCATGAGCCTTGAGGCCGAAGTGGGCGCCATAGGCGGCGAAGAGGACGGCGTTATAGGCAAGGGCGAATGTGCAGACCCCGAAGAGTGCAAAAAGATAGCCGACCTTGGCGTTACCATGCTGGCCGCAGGCATAGGCAACATACACGGCAAGTACCCTGCAGACTGGCCCGGCCTTTCGTTTGAAACGCTTGCAGCCGTAAAAGAAAAAGTGGGCGACATGCCCCTCGTTCTTCACGGCGGCACGGGTATCCCCACCGACCAGATCAAAAAGGCCATCTCCCTCGGCGTGGCAAAGATAAACGTAAATACCGAGTGCCAGCTTGCATTTGCAGCCGCAACGAGAAAGTATATCGAAGAGGGCAAAGACCTTGCAGGCAAGGGCTTCGACCCCCGCAAACTGCTTGCGCCCGGCGCACAGGCCATAAAAGATACCGTTAAAGAAAAGATGGAGATCTTCGGCTGCATAGGCAAGGCGTAAAACAAAACTCAACAACTTACAGGCGGGGCCGCGGCCCCGCCGTTTTTGTACGCATTTTTCCCGCGGAGCGCGCCCGTGACGATTAATTGTGCCGCAAATGCACATACTGCCTGCATGGTTAAATTGAAATGGTTTGCCGCGGCGGCGCTTGCCGCCGCCTGCGCCGCGCTCTGCGGCTGCGGAATAGACACACAGAGCTCGCTGAAGGAACTGACCGACCCGTACATCACCCGCTACGAGTGCACGCTCGCCGAATACGGCGGGCAGGACATTTTGGAAAGGTTCGACTACATCCGCGTGACGCTCACCGACAAAGAGAATATGGAGTTGAGCTATAAGTACAGGGGCGAAGAGCCTAAAAGCTATACCTGCACATACGAGTACGACGAAAAGACGGGCGAACTGAGCGCCGAAGCGGGATTTTTGGGGGTGAATTACAACGGCAAAGTGAAGATAGAAAACGGAAAATTCACCTTTTCGTACCCGCTTGCAGGCAGACAGCTGATAATGCGTTTTGAAAGCTGAAACAGCAGAACAACACGCCGCCACATATAAAAGCCGACACCAAAGCGGTGCCGGCTTTTTACATATTTTATATAAAGAGGTTGAAAAACGCCGATTTTTTGCGGTATGTTGCGGGCAGACGGGTGCGGAAAGCGCGCGCCTTTATGCGGTATCTGTTGACGGAATACCAGCCGCGTACGCGCTTTTCAATGAGCTTATAAATATAGTAGCCCGCTATACCGCACAGCGTGCCTATCACCAGCCCCGCCGCCACGTCGGTAACGTAGTGTTCGCCGAGGTAGATGCGCGAAAGCCCTATGAGCGCGGCGAGAATCACCGCCGGTATGGCCTTGGCGCGGTAGAATATGACAAGCACTGCCGCTGCACAGAATGTGACGGCCGTGTGCCCCGAGGGAAAACAATAATCTTGCGAAAGCTCTATGCCGTATTGCGCATAAAAATCCTGCGCCCAGTACAGCTCTTCATGCGTCCACGGGCGCTCCCTTCCGACGGCATTTTTGAGTATTACGTTTACAACAAGAACGTCCAGAATGAGCGCAACGGCAAGCGCAAGGCCGCAGCGGCGGGTCTTTTTGAATACAAGCAGAACGGCGCACAGCGCTATGCTTATGGCGCCGCCCGCCGCCAGCATGGAGATATATTTCATTGCATAGTTCAGCCAGACCTGCGAATGAAAAATTTCGTGCACGCGGTTGAGTATTTCAATTTCCATTATCAAAGCTTATTCCTCAGGTTCGTAGTGCCCCGAAATTTCCTCCATTCCGTCATCAGGCTTGCCGAACGCGTCCTTTGAAAGCGAGGCGTCGCCATTTTCGGCCCTCCCCTCTTCTATCACATCTTCGATAGTTACCTGCTTTTCTTCTGCAGGAACGGCAGGGCGCGGGGTTATATCGTATGCGGCGGTATCGTACTCCATTTTGGCAAGTGCGGGATCGGAATACACGGCCTCCTGTTCGGCACGCAGTTCCTCTTCCTGCTTACGCCGCTTGGCGATAACATAAAAGCATATTATAAGCAGCAGAAGAATAAGCGACCCCACTGCTATTGCAACAATGTAAACCGGTTTCATATCGTACATTATTTTACCACCTTGCGGCCCGACTGTCAACTAACCGCGGCAGACAGCTATCCGCTTAAAATATGTTTTTTTGCAGCGGAATACCCCTCATATTATTGCACGCAATTAAATAAACTAATCATATGAAAAAGATCATGTTCTGCGGCGGCGGAAGCGCCGGGCACGTTATACCAAACGTGGCAATAATGAACGAGCTGGAAGGGCGGTACTCAGTTGAATATATGGGGACGGACGGAATAGAATACTCCGTTATAAAGGCAGAAAATTATAAATTCCACATGTTCTGCGCGCCAAAATTTGTGCGCGGGAAAATAATCGGAAATTTGACCCTGCCCTGCAGACTGAAAAAATCGGTAGCTGAGGCCGAGGCCATTTTACGCCGCGAAAAGCCGTGCCTGCTGTTCTGCAAGGGCGGCTATGCCTCCCTCCCGCCCGCACTGGCGGCAAAGCGGCTGAAAATACCCGTCGTTGCACATGAATCAGACCTGAGCGCGGGACTAGCCAACAAAATAATTTCGCGCTTTGCCTGCGTTACTCTGACCTCGTTCCCTGAAACGGCAGAAAAGTTCAAGCGTGGCGTATATGCGGGCCCGCCAATAAGAAAAGGGGCATATAAGACCAGCAGACTGCGCGCAATGGAGAAATTCGGGCTGGACGCGCGGCAGACAGTGATAGTTTTCGGCGGCGGAAGCGGATCGCGCACCATAAATGGCGCTGTGCGCGCGGCGGCGCCGCAGATATGCAAAGAATATAACCTTCTTCACATCTGCGGAAAGGGGAACGTGCAGGGCGCACGCATAGAGGGCTACAGGCAGATAGAGTACACCCCCGACATGGGAGCCGTGTATGCCTGTGCAGATTTTGCCGTGGCAAGGGCCGGTTCCAATTCCGCGTTCGAACTTCTGGCAAACAGCATCCCCACCCTTTTTATTCCGCTTGAAAACAGAGCGACACGCGGCGACCAGGTAAAGAACGCGCAATACTTTGAACGCGCCGGGGTGTGCCGCGTGCTGCACGAAAACGAGCTTTCGCCCGAAAGGCTTATAAAAGAGCTTTTTGCGCTTACCGCCGACACCGCCTTAAGGAAAAATTTGATGAATTACCCGATAAAAAGCGGAAACAGACGCATAGAGGCAGAGATAGAGCGCATTGCAATTCACGGTGCCGTATAACAAAAAATGCCTTTATTTTCTACTTTTATGTTACACATAGTACTTTAAAAATAAATAAAATATGTAAATTGCACTAAAATTCCCCGCAAAAAAATACGGGGAATTTTATATTACAGACCCTTTGTTATTAAATTGATTTAATTGATTATTTTACGGCTGCCTACTTCCCCTAGCACTCGGCTATGTCAGCCGTGTATTGAAAAGCACATCCGCCACGCCCATCTGCAGATAGCGGACGTCTCGCGCGTAGAGCAACCGCCTGTACGCACAGTCGGCGGCAAGCACGGAGAGGCGGGCAAGTGGCGGCGTGAAGCAATTGCCTTCATTTTCGGCAAGCAATGCAGACATATCCTGTGCGATCACTACAAGCCGACTGCGCGCCTCCCCTTCTCCTCCGCGGTAATCGAGCGCCTCGGCTATACCGCACAGCTCCCGAATAAGTTCATACAGTTGTTTCAAGGTTTCCGTATAGCCCTCGGCGTTCTGAGCCGCAGAATAATTATAAAGTTCAAACCTGTGTTCCGAAAGCTCCTTTACGTCTGCAGAAAAGCCGACGACATCCAGCTTTTGAACAAAGTCCTGCGCCTCACCTTTGAGCATAAAACAACCAACCGCAACGTAATCTGTTCCATCGTAACTGAAGTTATAGCCGGCACCTCCATATGCGCGCACGGCGGTTCCTATATCACAATTACCCTCCCCATCGGGAGATGCGGTGCAATATGCCATATAACATTTTACCCGCAACCTGACAGCGCCGTATGCCTGCGCGCATGACGACGAAAGCCCCGCGCAAAGCAAAATGATTATCACGGACAGCACACAACAACACAGCCTTGAAACGCCGTAAAAACGCCTGGATAGCAACATACCGTATTTTACTTACATTGAGCAAAAAATATGTGGCCGTACACACTAAAATGCTTGCAAAATAATAAAAATATGTTATAATATTTAGGTCAGCTAAAGAAAATGCTACTGTGGCTCAGCTGGTAGAGCAGCTGATTCGTAATCAGCAGGTCGCCGGTTCGAATCCGGCCAGTAGCTCCATCTGAATCACCTTAACAATCTTAACCCCTAAGTTGGGACAGTCGTTAAGGTGATTCTTTTTTTATGCAATTTTTGAGCTTGTTTTACGTGATTAAACCTCATTTTTGCTACTTTTCAAAATGAGGCATTGAGACAGCAGTTTTGAAAAAACCTTCAAACCGAAAAGTAAAAGTAAAAATCCTTACAATCTGAACCCCCTGTCTCAGGACAAATTCTTAAAATACAGCTCTTCTTTTGCTGTCGGCGTTTTATACCCGTTGCTTATATGCGGGCGCTTATCATTATAAAAGGTTACATAGTCGGTTATGGCTTTATGTATTTCTCTTTCGGAACGGTATTTGCGCCTGTATAACTCTTCCCTCTTCATGTTTGAAAAGAACGACTCCATTACAGAATTATCATAAGGCACATACGCCCGCGAAAAGGAATGCGTTACGGCAATAGATTTTAAATACGAGTTGAATGTATAGGAGCTGTAATTGCTTCCCCTGTCCGTATGCAAAAGCAACTTTTCAGGTTTTCTATTCTCATACGCTTCCTTAAATGTTCTCTTTACGAGTTGGGTACTGTTACTCAACCCCGCTCTGCATCCTACAACCTTTCGAGCATACAGGTCAAGAATTGCGCATATATAGAATATCTTATTTCCGAACTTATAACATGTAACATCGCTCACCCATACACTGTTTGGTCTTTTGACAGTAAATTGCTGGTTCAACACATTATTTGGCACCCTCCTTTTCTCTTGTTCATATAGAGCTTTTGCCCTCTGCCTTATACTCACAAGCCCCATATCCTTCATAAGTCTCCGTACAGTTTCCTCGCACGTATTGTAACCACGCTCTTTAAGTACAGCTGTAATTTTGCCTGCACCAAACACCTGATTACTATCATCATACACTCTTTTTATTTCTACACGGAGTATTTCGCGCTGTTTTGCATACCACGTATTGTCGCGCTTATTTCGTAATATGTGATTATAAAACGTCCCTCCGGACACTTCCATCGTTTCGCACAACAAATGAACGCTGTACTTTCCATACAATGTTTCAAGAGCAACCAACTTTTCCCGCAAAGGAGCATTGGGCGAACACCCAACTTGCTTGATAATTTCTAATTTTTGTTCAAGCCTTCTTATCTTAGTCTCTAGTTTAGCAACGTATTTTCGTAAAATAGATTCGCTGTTCCCTTTAAGTTCGTAACCCTTAATTGTCCGATACACCGTACTACGCGATGCTTCTGTAAGCTCTGTGATACGGCTTACAGGTTGATTGGTTTGCCATAATTCATAAATCTTTTTGCGTTCAGTTTCTGTGTAAATCCTCATTGTCTTTCTCCTTTTAAATAATTTTTTTTACATTATAAAACCCGAACCGATAAAATTAAACGGTTCGGGTTTTTATAATATCTGACTGATTCCAGTTAGCAGAGTTTCTACGTTATTCAATCTCTGCTATAAAGCGACTTATATTTTTTATAGGCAAAATAGTAATAGTTACGCATAAAAATACCAAGTTTTTTGGGAGAGAGAATGATTGCACTGTCTCCGAAGCGTTCAAAGTAATATAAAAGCTGGTTTGCAGAACAATTAAACGTATATATATCGCCTTCTACGCTGACGGGCGTCGGCCGATACAGATAAATTTTTTTGAACAGCTCTTTGCCCTTTTCCGTAAGCTGCACTTTTATAGATTCCCTGTCTGTATTATACATGGGATACTGCGGCGCACACTCCACCTGGCGCCTGAACAACTCGGCATTTTCTTCGGGAATTTCACTTCTTTCGGCAAGCAGAGATACTGTTTTTACCGAAGCAAGTCTTACCGTGACATTCTGTTTGCCGTTATAGAAAAGCACATAATTAAAAAGCTCCTCTTTTGCCGCGCTTATAGAGTAAACGGACGCTCCCTTTATAACGTTCCCGTTTGCAAATGAAATGCAGACCTTTACTCCCTTTTTAACAGCTTTCATCAAAAGGGAATAATTTTCCCTGAAGAGTATCTTTTCCCGCTCGTTTTTCGTCTTCTGCGAATATGCAGTAAACAATCTTCTGTAATACGAGGAGAGTGATTCATTCTGCAACAACAAATTTTCTATGTATATTACCGCTTTTTCCGTGTTCCTTGTAGGTTTGAAAGCAAAGACCTTGCTTTGTTTATTTTCGCTATCAGTCTGCTTTTTATTAAGTATCTTCAATGTATTTAAAAACACCGTCTCCCGATAGCGATCCGGCACTATTTCGACAGCTTTTCTGACATCGTCGCGCAATTTTTCTTCCGCACCCGCAAATTCCTCATAGAAATCAGAAACGACAGCATTCAAAAATGCATTCATGTTGGGAGAACCGTCCGGTTTAGTTATCTTGAAATCTTCACAGTCCTTCTTTAAAAGTTCATAGACCGATTTTGGAGCACTGATTTTTATTTTTTCGTCCATAAAATTCCCTCCATTTATTTGTATTGTACCCTAAAAGGGGTCATAAATCAAGCAAAATTTAATTATCGTACCTTTAAAAAAGGGGTCAAAAAAATTATACATATTGCGGTATTCCTTTTTGGAGCCGATAGTATAAAATGGAAGTACAATTAAATTTTACGGAGGTGAAAACATGAATTACAGATTAGCGGATATAGCGGGTTATGCACAAGAAAAGGAGGAACTTAAAAGGCTTTGCGAAATAATAAATAACAGGGATATATACCTGGAGCGCGGAGCGAAACTGCCAAAAGGCATAATTTTTTATGGCGAAACTGGAACGGGCAAAACGTTGTTTGCCAAGGTAATGGCGAGCATATGCAAACTTGAAATGATTAACATAGACCTTGGCAACATGGCAGACAAAAGTTCGCTTCTTAAAAGGATAAAGAAAGCCTTTGACAGTGCACGAAAATCCAACAAACCAACAATGATTTTCTTTGATGAAATGGACAAAGTGTTGCCCAACGTAAGCGAAGAATACTACTCCGACCACTCAAAAGCCATTCTTGCACAGTTGCTCACCCTTATCGACGGCATGAACAGCAATAAGAATTTTATTTTTGTAGCGACATGCAATGACTACGAAAATCTCCCCTCTACCCTCGTCCGTCCCGGCAGAATCGACAAGAAAATACATATCGGGCGGCCAGACTACCCCTCGCGCGTGGAAATTCTCAAATTTTATGCGGGAAAGACGAGCTGCACATTTGAAATGACAATGGAAGAACTTGCTAAGTTATGCAACAGATTTTCGTGCGCGGCGCTCGAAACGCTGGTAAACGAATGCGTTTTACAATCGGACAAAAACGGTTTTATTTCGGAAAAACTGATAAAGGAACGCATACTTGAAAGCAAATCGGAAGATTTGCCGCGAAGAATGCCAACACAGGCCGACATGATAAATGCCTGCCGCAACATAGGTTGCTTTATAGTGGCGAGAAGCTTAAATTCCGGCGATTATCTGCTCAGGCTCGGCAATAATACAGTCTGCAACCTGTATTTCAATGCAACTATAAGCCAGTATGATGACGACTTTGATGACGAGGACGGCATTGACTTTGGCATACAGCCCGATGACGAAGATAGCGAAACGGGCGGAATAGGGTTCCGCGACAGAAACTACGACAATGAGGACGATAATTATAACGATGATGAAGATGATGACAATTGCAGTTTCTACTACACGAAGGCAGACTATCTGAATGCCATTTGTGCGCTTATGGGCGGTTACGTTGCCGAAGAATTGGTACTGAATAAACTTTACGACAATACATATTATCTGCTTACAACGGTGGACTGTATCCTTTCTGGAATGTCAAGAGACGGGCTGATGGGGCTGGATTTGAGATACTCGAGCGACCGTAATGATGACATCAAATATACACAGGAAAAGCTGAATAAGGTTAATGCCGAGTTTGACAAAATAATCGACGATTGCTACAAAAAGGCAAAACCGATTATTGAGGCAAACGCTGAGCTCATCAAAAAGCTCATACCCATACTTGTCGAGAAAGGAAACATCTTCAAGCCCGAGTGCGAGAAAATATTGAATGAACTCGGAGGAATAAAAACACTGTCATAAATAGTCTCCAGCTATTTCCCGCGGCTTTTTTCTTGCACAAGCGCTTGTGAGCGCAGCTTTTTCGTACACTAAAGACATTACAAGCCCTTTGAGAAGCATCTCAAAGGGCATTTGTTTTAAGCTGCTGTCCGAGAACGAAATATGGACGCGATTGGCGCTATGCGCAACAATCGCTATTCCGTCGCTTCGCTCCTTACGAATCCGGCCAGTAGCTCCATTACAAGCCCTTTGAGCGATACCTCAAAGGGCATTTGTTTTATGCCGCAACAAAAAAATAATCCCACCAAAATATGCAACACAAAAAGGCGTCAGCAACTGCGGACACCTTTTTTGCATTGTGCATCTGTATTTATTTTATCTTAAGCATTATTTTACTGCGGAACAGTAAATTCAATTGAAAGCCTTATTCCTCACCGCAGAATTCGTAGTGGCAGCCGCTGGTCTGCGTAGGGGGCATAGTTTCGCCCTCTGCAATATAGATGGTGTTCACCGTTTTGCCCTGACCGTCGACCACTTTGTAAGAGCCGCTGCGGGGAGCGTAATCGCCGCTGTTCAGTCTCATAACAATCCTCCTTGTGTTAAGTGCGGGCAAGTGCCGCCCGTTACAAAAGCAGTATGCGCCATGAAAGGCAAATTAACCGTAAAAACAAAAAATTTGAGCAAAAAAATTTTACGCGATTTTAAAATGACTGAAACCGCACAACCTTATTGTATGAACAGAAAATATTTTGCCGCCGCGGCGGCGATACTTGCCGTGGCCTTTGCCGTACTGTGGGTGGCATACGGACTGGAAGGCAAAACAAGACAGACATTCAACTGCGCGCAATCAATTCCGACTTTAGCTGTATTGCCGTCAAATGAATATGAAGAGGCCTTTTCATCGGGCATACAAACATACCCCGCCGACGCTCAGACGACAGAAAAGGTAAGTCACACAACCGAAAAGACAGTTTACCTTACATTCGACGACGGGCCGAGCGACAGGATAACGCCAAAAATTTTAGACATTCTGGACAGCGAAAACGTAAAAGCCACCTTTTTTATAGTGGGGCAACAGGCCGAACGCAGGCGCTACCTTATAAGGCGCGAGGCGGAAAGCGGGCACACCGTGGCAGTCCACTCCTATACGCATGACTATAAAAAGATATACCGCTCCCCGCAGAGCCTTATAGAGGACATAGACAGGTGCAACGACGTTATCGAGAGCATAACGGGCAGGAGGTCTTGCGTATACCGTTTCCCCGGAGGCTCCTACGGGCTGAAGAGCGACATTATCGCCGCGGCGGCCGAACACGGCATGAGGTATGTTGACTGGAACGCCAGCACGCGCGACGCAGAGTGGGGCGCGGGCGGCACGGACGACCTGTACAGGAACGCCGTTGAAACTTCGGCAAACTGCAACAACATAGTACTTTTATCGCACGACTCCACAGATAAAAAGTATACCCCCGAAGCGACGAGAAAAATAATCAAATATTACAAGCAGAAGGGCTACACCTTTGGGACTTTCTGAGTTAAATATTGAATTAATCAAAAATAAAAATATTATTTTTTGTCCCGAGCGTAAATTTCAGCACAACGTGCGTATAACCGCAAAAACGGCGAAAAACCCGATAGAACGCCGATTTTTAGTCAATTATGCGTGACATAATACTTGAAATACAATTAAAAACGCCCTTTTGAGGGGCGTTTTTTTGATATTATTTAATTAAATCAAATACCTTGCAATAATAAATAACGCAATTTATGCGCCGTACACCGCGCGGTACTCCTTCATCTTTTCAAGATATTCGCTGCCGCCGATGACGCCCTGTTCGATGGCGTCTATGATGTCCTGCATGGTGACTATAGAATATACTTTTACGCCAAATTCCTTAAAAGCTTCCTGCACGGCGGAGAGGTCGGAGTTGAGCGCCTTTTCCTGCCTGTCCACGCTTATGACCATGCCCGTCACCTCTACCTTTGCGGCGGCGGCAAGTTTGGGGAGCATTTCGCGCAGGGCCTTGCCCGACGTCATCACATCCTCTATCAGTATGACTTTTTCTCCGTCCTCAAGCTGTTTGCCGACGAACAGGCCGCCCTCGCCGTGATCCTTCACCTCTTTGCGGTCGAAGCAGTAGTTGAGGTCTTTGCCGTGATTGTTCCAGAGCGCAACTGCCGTGGTAACGGCGAGCGGTATGCCCTTGTACGCGGGGCCGACCAGCGTTTGCCCCTCTATTTTGTTTTCAGCGATGCACTCGGCATAATATTCGCCGAGGCGGGCAAGCTGCGCGCCCGTTTTGTAGTTGCCCGTATTTATAAAGTAGGGCGCCTTGCGGCCGCTTTTGAGCGTGAATTCGCCGAAGGTGAGCACGCCGTTTTCAACCATAAATTTTATAAAGCGTTGTTTGTATGTAAGTTCTGTCATTTTACACCCTCCGTTTCAGTTTAATTTTAAAGTATCGACTATTTCGTTCACATCTTCAATTTTGTGAGAGTTCAGCCACTCATCCATTTCCCTTACAATGCGGGGGATAGCGTAGCTGTCGGTAAAGTTGGCCGTACCCACCTGAACGGCGCGCGCGCCCGCCATCATAAAGGCTATGGCGTCCCTTCCGCAGGTTATGCCGCCCATTCCTATAACGGGTATGCTGACCGCGTGCGCGGCCTCGTACACCATGCGCAGCGCTATCGGCATTATGCCCGCGCCCGAAACTCCGCCCGTGTTGTTTGCAATGACGGGCCGCCTCCTTTCGATATCTATAACCATGCCCGTCAGCGTATTTATAAGCGAAATGCAGTCCGCGCCGCCCCGCTGGGCCGCCTGCGCGTTTACGGCAATGCTCTCCACATTGGGCGAAAGCTTTACTATAAGCGGTGTGCTTTTAAGCTGCGCCTTGCACAGCCTTGTAACCTCCTCCACGTTTTCGGGCTTAATACCCAGCGCCATGCCGCCCGCACGCACGTTGGGGCAGGAGATGTTCAGCTCAATCATGTCCACAAGCCCGTCAAGCCGCGCGCAGATGCCCTGATAATCTTCAAGCGTTCTGCCCGCAACGTTGGCTACTACCTTTGTTTTTGTCCTGAGCCATTCGAGGTCGTTTTTGATAAACTCCTCCACGCCGGGGTTCTGAAGCCCTACGGCATTGAGTATGACCGATTTGCCCTCTGCTATCCTTGGCACGGGGTTGCCGGGGCGGGGCTCCAAGGTAAGCCCCTTGGTGCTGACGCCGCCTACAAGCGATATATCGTACAGCTCGTTATACTCCCTGCCGAAACCGAATGTGCCGCTTGCAGCGATGACGGGGTTGTAAAACCCGACGCCGCATATTTTAACCGATAAATTTGCCATTTACTTCCCTCTTTTGTCGCCCGTGGACTTTTGCTTAAGCTTCCCGCCCGTAAATACGGCGCAGAATCTTTCGTAGCAGTCCTTGGCGTTTTCTATGCCGCGGCAGGTGACTTTGCCGCCCTTTTTAAGTTCTATGACTATATCACCGAAGGCAAATTCGCCGCTGTTTACCCTGTGCATCTTCAGCTGGGCGGTGGAGATATCCGAAAGAGCGTATTTTTTGCCGTTTATGACAAATTCGGTGCCGCTCTTTACGATGATATCCTTCGGCTTGCACAGTATGAGCACGGCGGGAATACCGTACCACAGCGCTACGGCGAGCGCAAGCGCCGAAAGGAGCGCCCCGACCACTATGCTGCCCGTATCTTCGCCCGTGCAGGCAAGATATACAAGGTAGGCGAGCGCCGCAAGCGCCACAGCGGCAATGACGATATTCATCACCACGGCCTTGCCGTTCCTTGCGGCTATGACTTCGCGCTCCATTACAGTTCTACCTCGTCTATATCGAACACGGGGCCGTCTTTGCATACGCGGGCGTTGTGACCGTCGGTCTTTTTGCAGGCGCACACAAGGCAGGCGCCTATGCCGCAGCCCATGCGCTCTTCCAAAGAAACAAGGCACTTTGTGGTTATGCCGCGCTCTTTGAGCGCCGACTTGAGCGCGCGGAGCATTACGGGAGGCCCGCAGGAGATTATAAGGTCGGCGTCTGTATTTTTATAGTCTGCAAGAAAGGCCTGCACGGCATTGCCCTTTACGCCCATGCTGCCGTCGTCTGTGGCGACGGTGAGCCTGCCGCCCTCTGCAAACACGTTCTCAAGGCAGGCATACTGCCTGCCGCGGAAGCCTATGTATGAGTAAAAGTTGCGCTTGCCCGCATACTCCCGCACGACGGCGGCAAGCGGAAATATGCCCACGCCGCCCCCTACCACGGCAATATTTTTTGCGTCGCCGAGGTCGAAACCGTTGCCGAGCGGCAGAAGAACGGAGAGCTTTTCGCCCGCCTTGCGCTGCAACAGAAGGTGCGTACCGTCGCCCTTGAGCTGATAGCACAGCGTGATATCGTCGCCATCTGCCGAACAGATACCCAAAGGGCGCTTGAGCGGAAAGGAACCGTCGCCCACCGACAGGTTGGCAAACTGCCCGCCCCTTATTTTGCCGACGGATTCGGGCAGGGTGAGCGTTATGGCCCATATCCCCTCCGCTATACATTTGTTTTGCTTTATGGTTGCAAGAAGTTCTTTCATAAGGTTTAAATATTAAAATTTAAATATGTCGCAAGGCGGCGAGTGCCTGTGCGATAATTTACCGCGCGCCGCTTAATATTGCGTCATTTGCCCGCCGCTGTTCAGCGACCTATTTTGCCGAGAGTTTTAAGTATGTCTTCCTTCATGTCAAGGCAGGCGGCGCGCGCGGCCTGGTAATAGCTCATTCCGCTGTAGCGGGGCTTTTTATACGCGCAGATTATGCCGCGGGAGTTGTTGACGATGCCGCCCAGACCGCGCTCGTCGAAGCAGCCTTTGATAGATTCGGCAGAGCCGCCCTGGGCGCCGTAGCCGGGTATGAGGAAGAACGTGTGGGGCAGACGTTTGCGCAGCTGAGCGCCCTGTTCGGGATAGGTGGCGCCCACAACGGCGCCGATATCCGAATAGCCGTATTTGCCGATGAGATCTTTGCCCCATTCGGCAACAAGGTCGCCCATGTGTTCGTACACCTTTTTGCCGTTTTCCAGCATGAGATCCTGAATTTCGCCGCTGGAGGGATTGGACGTCTTTACAAGCACGAACGCGCCCTTGTTGTTGGCCTTACATTCGTCTACAAAGGGCTGTATGCCGTCTGTGCCGAGGTAGCCGTTTATTGTGAGCATGTCGGCGGGGAAGGCGCGCAGGTTCTGTTCGTTGATCTTCGTTTTGCCGAGGAACGCCTTTGCATAGCAGCCCGCCGTGGAGCCGATGTCGTTGCGCTTGCAGTCGGCAATTACTATCATTCCGCGACCGAGCGCATAGTTTATGGTATAGTTGAACGCCTTAAGCCCCTCGTAGCCGTACATTTCGTAGTAAGCGACCTGCACCTTGATTGCGGGGACTATGTCGCTTATTTTATCTACGATATTCATGTTGAATTCGGTTATCACCTCAGACACGCCCTCGAACGTTGCCATATCCTCGCGCATGTCGTCGGGGAGATATTCAAAGCTTGTATCCAGCCCCACGCAGGTGGGGTTCTGCATGTCGATTATCTTTTTTATCAGTCTGTCTATCATTTTCTGATCCTCACACAAAAATTATTCTCTCTTTTAAAGCAGCCCTTTTGCAGCAGCTTATTCCGCCCTGTATTTTATGTTTCCGTCAACTATGGTATAAGCCACTTTGCCGTAAACTTCCGTTCCGTTAAAGGGCGTGTTCTTGCCCTTTGAAATAAACTTTTCTCCGTCTATAACATACCTTGCCGCAAGGTCGGCTATTGTAAGGTCGGCAACGCCGCCTTCCTCTATCTTTCCGCCGTCAAGGCCGAGTATGCGCGCGGGCGCTCCGCTCATTCTTTCGGCAAGTTCGGGCAGAGTGAGGTCGCCCTCCTTTACCAGCTTTGTATAAGAAAGCGAAAAGCTGGTCTCTATTCCGCTGATGCCGAACGCCGCAAGGCTGTATTCCACCTGCTTATCCTTTTTGGAATGGGGGGCGTGGTCGGTGACTATGCAATCGAGAGTGCCGTCCTTGAGCGCGGCGGCCACGGCCTGTCTGTCGACCTCTTCCCTGATGGGCGGGTTTACCTTGGTATAGGTATCAAAGCCCGTGATCACGTCGTCAGTCAGCCAAAAGTAGTGCGGGCAGCTTTCGGCAGTCACCTTTACGCCGCGCGCCTTGGCGCTGCGGATGAGCTCTATACCGCTGTATGTGGACACGTGGCATATGTGCACGGGGATATCAAGACTCTCCGAAAGGCAGATCTCGCGGGCGATCATTATATCTTCCGCCGCGCGTATGCTGCCCTTGAGACCGGTGAGCGTTGAGTTGAGCCCCTCGTTCACCACTCCACCGTCTACAAGGTTTTCGTCTTCGCAGTGGCACAGGCACTTTAAATTGAAGCCTGCGGCATACTCCATGGCAAGGCGCATTATCTTGGAATCCATTACGGAGCGGCCGTCGTCGCTTATGGCAACGGCGCCTGCCTGTGCCATCTTGCCTATTTCGGCAAGCTCCTCGCCCTTTTCGCCCTTGGTTATGCTGCCTATGGGGTGCACTTTGCACAAGTTTACCTGCTGTGCGCGGTACTTTATATAGGTGGTGACAACGGCGTTGTCGTTTACGGGGTTGGTGTTGGGCATGCAGCATATCTGTGTAAAGCCGCCCGCAACGGCGGCCCTGGAGCCGCTTTCGATATCTTCCTTGCCCTCAAATCCCGGTTCGCGCAGGTGGACGTGCATATCTATAAGCCCGGGGAACACATGCATCCCCTCGGCGTCTATTACCTCGCCTTCGGCGGGAATATCTTCCGCCAGCCTTGCTATTTTGCCGTCCTCTACCAGTATATCGCACTTTTTTACGCCGTCGCGGAATACGACGCTGCCGTTCTTTATTACATATTTCATAAATTCTTCTCCCTGTACTCCCTGAGCAGGCTTAAAAGAGCCATGCGCGTTGCCAGGCCGTTGGTGACCTGTTCGTTTATCACGCTGCTTTCGCCGTCTATCAGCGAGGGCGTAAGCTCGATGCCGCGGTTGACGGGGCCGGGGTGCATTACTATGGCGCCCTTTGCAGCCCTGCCGAGCATGCCGTCCTTTACGCCGTAAAATTTGCTGTATTCGGAGAGAGAAGGGAAAAGCCCGCCCTTCTGACGCTCGAGTTGTATTCTCAGCCCCATTATGCAGTTGGCGCCCTCTATCGCCTCTTCCATGGACGAACATACATGCGCGCCCAACTTTTCTATGTCCCTGGGCATCAACGTGCGGGGAGCATACATATATACTTCGGCACCCAGCTTTGTAAGCCCGAACAGGTTGGACTTTGCCACGCGGCTGTGCTTTATGTCGCCGAGAATGGCAACTTTAAGCCCCTTTATTCCGCCGAACTTTTCGCGCATGGTGAACATATCCAAAAGCGCCTGCGTGGGGTGTTCGTTCATGCCGTCGCCCGCGTTGATGACCGAGGCGTGCACGTTTTCGGCAAGCAGCTTGGGCGCGCCCGCAAGCGGATGACGGATGGCGATGAAGTCTATCTTCATATCGTCGAGCGTGCGGCCGGTATCTATGAGCGTTTCGCCCTTCTGCACCGAGCTTGAGGCGGCGGACACGTTTACCTCGGCAGCGCCGAGATATTTGCCGGCAAGTTCGAAAGATGTGCGCGTTCTGGTACTGTTTTCGTAGAAGAGCGTTACAAGCGCGCAGCCGCGGAGCACGCTTTCGGCCTTGCCGCCGCGCAGCAAAAGCGCCTTCATCTGCGCAGTTCTGTCAAGAATTTCGCAGATCTCCTCCGCCGAGGCGCCATACAGCCCCAGCAAGTCTTTTCCTTTAAGCATAAGATCCTCTTTAAACTTTTGTTGACTATGTAAAATTGGTTATAAACGATAGCGCGCTTACGCCCGGCGACGGCGCGCGGAAAAATATGAGCGCGCCTGCGCGCCGCACACAAAAAAGGCGGCTATTCCGCACGGCTTAAAAAGCAAAAACCGAACGGTAAGTCCGCCTGATAACGTGTGCCGATATATTTTTTTTGCACGGGCAAAGGGCCTGCGCACCAGCAAAAATCGCCGCCATAACCTTCTCTTGAACGTCGCGCCGCGGCATGTGCAGACAAGCACAAAAGGCACGGCGCAAACTGAATTTTTCTTTGTTGTAGATTATACCATACCCGAAGGGTAAAGTAAAGCAAAAAATAAAATTTGAGCAAGTAAATTTACAGCATGCCGTGCGCCGCGCGCGGAACGGGCATGAGGCAAAAGATATCACAATATTTTCTGCAGCCTAAAGCCGACTTTATCGCACGAAGTGAGCACGTACTCCACTCCGTTTTTTTGGCTGCGGAAAGGGAAAAACGCCTCGCCGTGAATGTGCCCGAACACCGCCACGTCTACCCCGTTCTCTTCAAACAGCTGCGTGAACAGCGTATCGCCGTACTTTAAGCTGTATGGCGGATAGTGGATCATGGCGACCAGCCTGTCGCCCTCTTCCCGCACCTTTGCCGCCTGGGCAAAACATAATTTGAAGCGCTCGGCCTCGCGCAGGTAGATCTTGTTGTCCTGTTCGGTATAGTCGGGACTGCCGGGGCAAGTCCAGCCGCGCGAACCGCAGATGACGACGCCCCCGAACTTTACGCAGTCGTTCTGAAGGAAAAAGAAGGTATCGTCGGGCGCGCGGTCGCGGAGCTTTGTAATGCCGTTCCACCAATAGTCGTGGTTGCCCTTTATAAAGACCTTTTTACCCTTAAGGGGCTTAAGGCGCCCTAAGTCGAACAATCCCTCTTCAAGGGTGATGCCCCAGCTTATGTCGCCGCAGATGAGAACGATGTCTTCATCTGAAACTTTTTCGTTCCAATCGGCACATATTTTTTCAAAGTGCCCTTCCCAGCCTTCGCCGAATATGTTCATGGGCTTGGGGTTCACGCCGGAAAGGTGCAGATCGCTTATTGAATAAACTGTCATATATAAAAATAATAGCACAGAGCACCCTGTTTTGAAAAGCGTTTTTTTAACCAAAAAAAGACAATTTATATTCTACTTAAGCACTGACAGCGCTCGCGCTCCCAAAGCCGCACCCGAAGGGAATTGAGCAGAGTTTTTTGAATTATGTTACACATAGTACTGCGAAATAAGCCAAAAATGCCGAAAAAGTCCTTCAAAATTATTAAATAACGGGCACGCAGATGTCACATTCCGCACGCAAAAAGTATTTAATGAACGCGCAGCGTAATGGCCGGAAATATTATGTTCCCGGAAAAATCGCATGAAGAAAATGAAATAAAAAAGAAGTTTTTATTATTATTTTAATTTAATGTTGTTTTTTGACTTGTAAAATGTTATTATATATACGGATCTGGTTATAAGCAATTACAATAAGGCATGACTGTGCAACAGCGTATCCTCCCCCCTCCGCAGGGCGCTCATGTTGCGGCCCGCCGCGGGCAGAATATCTGCCCTGCCCTATAATTTTGCAATGAACGAAAAACAGAGGTTGAACTATGGACGACAAACTGACCATAATGCTGATTGAGGACGACCCGGAAGCATGCGGTAAAATAATCAACGAGATCGCGCAGAATGAAAGTTTTGCCATAGTGGGTGTAACAAACAATTCAGAAAGGGCGATGCAATGCATAAAAGATATGCAGCCCGACTGTGCCGTATTGGACATGGACTGCGCCGGCAGCGGCGAAAGCCTTGAATTTTTAAAAAAGCTTAAAAAGGCAGGGGCTGCTCCCCACCCCTACACGCTTGCCATATGCGACGGCGAAAACAAACCTTGCTGCGACGCAGCGAGGGAAAACGGCGCAGACTTTATACTGGATAAGAACCGCAACGGCTTTTCGGCAAAGTCGGTGGCCGACTTCCTTTGCATAACAATGACGGTGATATCTTCGCGCAGAGAGCGCACTGTCAAAACAACCGCGTCGCCGCCGGAAAAACTTGACGAAAAAAGGTTGTTAAGGCGCATAACGGGCGAGCTTGACAAGGTAGGGATAAGCTCTAAATGCGTGGGTTACAGATATCTTACAGAAGCTATCGCGATAATAATGAAACAGCCTGTTCAGCATGTGTGCAGGATAATCGGCAAAAATTACGGAAAGACGGAAAACAGCGTTGAGCGCGCCATGCAGAACGCCATAAACCGCGCCTGGGCAAGCACCGACAAAAGGGAACTTGCCGCAAATTATACGGCAAGGATAAAGTCTGCAAAGGGCGTGCCCACTATAACCGAGTTTGTTTTTCACTATGCCCAGAAGCTGAACAACGAATTCTGAACGCCACAGGCACCCTCGCATGTAAAGCGGGAATAAAACAAATCAAATTATCTCTCCTGTTGCACTTGATATGATAATTCACCAAAACACAGCTTAATCGGGCGCGCCGCACGGCGCGCCCGATTATTTTTAAGGAGAATTTATTTTTAACGGCAACCCGTGGGTATATATTAGATTGCCCCGAAAAAAGCCGATGCTTAAGTGCCTGCAGCCTATTGAAAAGCCTTACAACCGCAGGTATGCAGAAGTTCAGGCAAGGCAATATTCAGCGGGAGCAGTTTTTGCCCTGAGGATAGAGGGGCAGTTCAAAAAATCCCGCGCATACCTCCTGAGAATAGTCCTGTGCAGGCGGAATGGCGCAATACCCGTAGCTGGGCAAAAGCAGCTGAACATCAGTTGACACCTTTAAAATGATGGTCACGCACGCGTTTACGGTAAAGGTATTTTCGCCCTCGTTGAACGTGCCCTCGGCACACACGGCGCTCACTTCGGCAGTAATTTTATACGGCATTATCGAAGGGGCGGGCACATGAAGGAGCACATCCTGTTTTACGCTTATGGTGGCCTGGGCGCTGCCGTCCGTGCCGTTGGCGTCTGTATAGAGCACTTCCACGGGGATGTTGACGGTTGCCTGCACGCGGGCGCAGCCGGGCTTATCTGCAAGGCGGTCTACGCTGAGAGCTGTGAGCGTGCCCGCGGAAGTTAGCGATTTTGCGCTTATAAAAGTCATGGGGTATGTAGGATCGGCGGGAACGAGGTCTGTGAGGGTAAGCGTGTAATTTTCAAGCTGTATCTGCTTTATGCAGGCATCGAAAATCTTTTGTGCCTGAATGCACACTTTTTCACACAGTCCGTTAAGCGGGTTTCCGCTTATTGCGCCGGGACACTTATCCGACTGAAAATTGGAAAAGAATGACATTTTGACCTCCGTTTCTGATACGGCCGCTCCCGCCGCTGTGGCGGGGCGCCCTTTATAATTACATTATATGTAGAGTACGCGATTAAATTTACTGCCCGCCTTTACGGTTTCTGCGGCGGGGAGGGTATATATACAGTGCATGTAGGGTAGATTACGCGGCCTGCGTTCACCCTTTTTAAAAGCTCCTCCTCCACTCCGAATTTTGAGGCGAGCGAGGCATAGTCGTCGCCAACGCGCGCGGAATACGCAAAAAATTCCCCCTGCGACACGGTGACTACCGCGCCCGCGTGCACTTCGCCGCAAAAGGGCGCGCATAAAAATTGTGCAAGCGCTGCTTGGGTGCAGCCTTCGGGCACCCTGCAGAACCTGTTTTTTTCAGGCTGAAGTTTATAGGAACACATGACAGGTATATTTTATGCCGCAGGGCGGCGATAAGTGCATGTACGCAAACATTTTTTCAAAGCAATATTCCCCGCCGCTCATATCCCGCGCGCGAAAACTGTAGAATATTGGTGATGAGTACAAGTATCTACAAGACGACCGCACAGGTCACAGTCTTTTCCACCATTGAAAAGACGCTTAGCTTTATATACCGCATAGTGCTTTCAAGGCTGATAGGCGCCGAGGGGCTGGGCATATACCAGATAGCGCTTTCGGTTTTTTCGGTATTCCTTACGGTATCTTCCAGCGGCGTGCCTGTCACGGTTTCGCGGCTGATAACCAAGCAGAACGCGCTTGGCAACACGGCGGGCAAAAACGCCGTGGTAACGGCAGGTATAGTGAGCACGCTGATATTCACCCTGCCCATATGCATACTGATATTCTGCCTGCGCGATTACTTCGGCTTTTTGTTTTCAGACGGAAGGTGCCTTGAAGTCTTTCTTATAATACTGCCCGGGCTGATACTCACCTCTGTATACGCGGTGATGCGCGGCGCGTTCTGGGGAGACAGGCAGTTCATGCCCTATTCGCTGATAGAGCTTGCCGAGGACGGGCTGATGGTGGTGCTGGGCAGCATACTGGTGGCAGGGGCGGCGGACGCCGCCGACGGCGCGCGGCTTGCGGGCATTGCGGTGTTCGTATCTTACGTGTTTTCGTTTGCAGTGTCGCTTATATGGTACTTTAAAAAGGGCGGAAAGCTTGTAAACCCTTCAAAACAGCTCAAGCCGCTGCTTTCATCCTCGCTGCCGATAACGGCGATGCGCACCTCTTCCTCCCTTTTAAACTCGCTGGTGGCGGTGCTGATGCCCTTTTTGCTGGTAAAGATGTGCGGCATGAGCGATTCTGAGGCCGTGGCGCTGTACGGCGTGGCGGCGGGCATGGCGGTGCCCATACTGTTCATTCCCTCTTCGCTGATAGGCAGCATAGCCGTTGTGCTTGCGCCAGAACTTTCGGAAAACTTTTACAAAAACCGCACCGAACTTTTACGCGCCGACGTGGAAAAGTCGCTGAGGGCCGCTGTGGCAATAGCCTTTGCGCTGATACCCTTTTTGTTTGCGCTGGGCGGCACGGTGGGCGAAGTACTGTTTTCTGACGCGCTGAGCGGCGAAATAGTGCAGAACTGCTGCCTTATACTCGTGCCGATGTGTCTTTCGATGATAACCGGCACGGTGCTCAATTCCATGAACAGGGAAAAATCTACGCTTGTTTACTACTTTTTCGGCGCGGCGGCAATGCTTGCCTGCCTTGCCGCCCTGACGCCCGTAATAGGGGTGTATTCCTACGTTGCGGGGCAGGCGGCGAGCTTTGTGATAACCGCGGCGCTGAACATGCGGCTTTTGAAAAAGCTGTGCCCGCGCGTAAAGGTGTTCGGCTACTCTTTAAGGTGCGCGGCGGCGTGCGCGCTGTGCTGCGCCTTTGGAAGAGTGCTGATGGGGCTGATAAAAAATTATATGCCGCCGCTTGCCTGCCTGATAGTTGCGGCACTGGCGGTGGCCGCATTTGCGGCGGCAGCCTTTCTTGCGGCGGGCGCGTATTCGCCCGAACCGGCAATAAACTTTTTAAAGACAAAACTTTTTAAGCGGCCGAAGAAAAAGCGGGCAGGCAGCGCCGTACAGATACAGAAATAAAGTTTTACATAAAGCGCCACGGTGCGGCAGAATGAAGCGAGCCGCACCGTGGCGCTTTTTTATTTATAGACAAAAATTATTGCTTTTTGCCCTTGAGCAGCGAACGCATGTCGTATAACTGTTTCAACGCGAGAACTATTAGGAACGCGCCGAACAGCCTTTTTAAAAGCTGCGGCGGGGTGAACGAGGCGGCCAGCGCGCCCGCGACCGATAGCAGCACGGCGGGGATTATTACGGGCAATGCGCCGCGCGTGCGAACCAGTCCGTTTGCCGAATGTATTTTGAGGCTGACGGCAGCCATGGGCAGAAAAGCGAACAGATTTGCCGCCTGCGCCACGTGCTGCGGAACCCCGAGAAATATTGTAAGCGCGGGAATGAGTACGGTGCCGCCTCCCATGCCCATTCCGCCCAGAAGCCCCGCCGCGGCGGCGAGAAGCATCACCACTATAAAGCTCACGGCAGCACCATCCTTATGCCCGCGGCAAGCATTACGGCTATGAATATCAGCCGCACGGCATTCAGCGGGAGCTTGTTCAGCCCGAGCGCGCCCAGCGCCCCGCCCGTGACCATGCCCACGGAGGCGGGGAGGGCGATATTCAGCCAAAGGTAGCCGGCAAAGGCATAGGCTATTACGCCCGCAAGGCTTACCGGGGCGATGATGAGTATTGCAGTAGCGTGCGCGCACCGCTGCGGATAGCCCAGAAGCCCGCCAAGAACGGGCACGGCTATCATGCCGCCTCCCCCGCCGAACAGGCCGTTTGCCGCCCCTATCGCCGCGCCCGCGCACACGCCGCGCGCGACAGTTTTAATTTTTTCTGCGGTATGCCTTTCCATACAGCCTGCATGTACCCCCTTACAGTATTATCAAAGCGCCGCTTTTACCCTGCGGGCGGCGCCCTATACAGCAAGTTTGAGCAAATTCACTAAATTTAACCGTTTTTTCATTCAAACGGCTGGAAAAATGCTTGCTTATAATCACCTTTTATATTAAAATATCATAGTACGGTTTTTAAAGTTTTTGCTTTACTACAAATATTTGCAGGTGTTATATGTACAAGAAAAAATATCACTCAAAATCCGGAATGAGAAAGTTTGCCATTGCCTTGCTTTCGGGCGTGATGGCTGTTTCGCTCGGCCTTGCCGCGGCGTGCACCACCACCGAAGAAGATGACGAAAATAACGGCGGCAGCACTTCCTCTTCCACGGACAAGCAGACCATTTTAAACGGCAACTTTGAGTTCTTTGACGACAGCGACAATAAGACCCATATAATCTACACGCCCGACAGCTGGTCGCTTTCTACCGCAGGCAGAACAAACTATGTTATGAACGGCATAGTCAATACCAGCAAAGCGGGCTGGGCGAGAATCGACAACGACCATATTGCCGACGATCTGCAGCATAACGAAGACCTCGACGAGGACGACGACAACTACGAAGAGGATTACGTTGACTACAACGGCATGCGCGTGCGCGATATACCCTATGCCAACCCGCACCTTGCGCTGCGCAGCGACGCGACCGAAGCCGATAAAACGCTGATAGAAAACCCCTATACCCACAACATGATAGTTGAGGGCGAGGGCGACAACAAGCGCTATTACTATAACAACGACGAGGGCGAGAAGGTTGAACTGACCGAGGGCGACGACGGGCTGTTCTATAAAGACGCCGACAAAAAGGACGTTTTTGAAAGCCACGTGCTGATGATACACAACTACTACAACAGCACGGTAAAAGAAGACGACAGCGGCGACGAAACAACGTTGGACTACGACAGCTACGGCACGGCGCAGTACTATACCTCCGCCTCCACCATTACGCTGGAGCCCAACACTGCGGCGGAACTTTCGGTATGGGTAAAGACCGAATCGCTGATGTTCGACCGCAACGGGGCTGCCGTAGACGGCGGGCTTGGCGCCTACATCTCCGTTTCGCTCACCGTGGGCGGCAACGAAGTAGATACCTTCTACATCGGCGACATAAACACCGCCAGCGTTACCGAAAACAACGGCTGGGTGCAGTACAAAATATATGTTCAGGGCTGCGACTTTGCCTCGAGCACGCTGAACGTTGAGCTCGGGCTCGGCCGCGCAGAGGACGACGAAGACTTTGCCGAGACGGTAGAGGGCTATGCCTTCTTCGACGACCTGACCTGCACGCAATACCCCGACATAGACGACAGCGAAAATTACCAGGCAGACAAAGACAGCATTGCCGCAACGTGCAATCTTTCGGTAGACGGCGTTGAAAACGAATACAGCTACGACGAATTCGGCGGCAACAGGAGCTTTTTGATAGACCTTGCCTCCGGCAGCGAAAAGGTGGCCAGCCCCTTAACCGAAAGCACCGTTAAGGCATGGCTCACCGAGGACGCCGACCACTACGTCACCTCCTCCGTCGTTCCTACCTTCTATCAGGTGGGCAGGCTGGACGTAAGCGGCACCGTTACCAACAACAACCTTGACATTAACACCAAAAACGACGTTATTGCATCGTTCGGGCTGAGCGACATAGACGCAAGCATAGACGCAGCGAGCGGCATAGCCGGCGTAGAATACTATTCGGCGCGCATAGCCGAGGCGCTTGCGGGCGCGGCAGACCTGCCCGGGGCAGAAGAGAACGGCAACGCGCTTATGATACTCTCTTCCCGCGGCGCGGCATACACCTCGCAGATAACGGGCACGGGCGACAGCTTTACAATGGAGCCCGGCGAGTATAAGATAGTATCGTTCTGGGTAAAGACTTCGGACATGGACGGCAGCACCGCCGCCACGATAGACATTGTGGACACCGACGACGAGGACGTATACTCCACCCTTACCGTAGACACCACCGACGTTACCTTTGACGTGGGCGAACAGGAAGACATATACAACGGCTGGGTACAGTGCTTCTTCTTTGTTGAAAACACGCTTGACGAGGCAAAGACATTCCGCCTTGACTTCAGCTTCGGCAACTCCACCATAAAGGACACCACCATTTCGGCTTACAGGCCCGGCTACGCCGTGCTTACCAACATTCAGACGTTTGATATAGAGAACGAAGATATATTCGGTCTTGCCTCCACAGGCACGTATGCCGCAAGCTTCACATTCTCTACCACCGACAACCGCTCCAATAACTTCATGGACGAAGTTTACGGCGCGCTGAGCAACAACATAAAGGACAACATCACCCGTCCCGCATCGTATAACGGCGTGAACGGCGCAAGCGCATCGGTAGTGTTCAGGGACAGCGTTGACGCAAGCGGCTACGACAAACGCAACGCAAACGACAATGCAGGCCTTATAAATAAGGACTACTTTGAAAACTACCTCGACGGCCTGACCGCCGATCCCGACAGGTTCCAGTGGCTGAACGCCCTTGTGGAATACAACCAGGCATCTGCCCTTTCGGCTCTGGATGCATGGAACAAGATATTCGGCAGCGTTTCAGTTCAGCCCCTGCTGATAGTAAACACCATAAGAACTATAGGCGAGGCCGCCGCGCTCAACTACGGCTTTATAGCAGACAGCGCCACCACTGTTGCGGCTTCGGGCTACCAGGCAATAACCACAAGGGTAAAGGTAAGCAAGGGCGCAGTTGCCTATGTATACCTCACCGACCCCGATACCCGCACAGACATTTCCACATTCGAACTGCCCGCATACAGCTTCTGGTACGACAGCATGGGCAACGTGCTCGACGGCGAACCCGACTACAACGACGACACCTACGACGCGCGCGCCCACGTTGTGTACACACTGCAGAACAACGGGCTTCACACAGACAGGAACGGCAACTACTTTGCCAACCTTTATAACTACGAAAGGGAATACTTCGACGAGACGGCAAGCTACTTTGATGCAGAGGGCACAGAAGTAAGCTTTGACGAACTTGACAGCAACGAGATATATTATATCAGTGCCGAAGAGGCCGCCAAGGGCGATGAAGGACAGCAGTCCCCCCACTACCTTGTTGCCACAAACAGCGACGGCACCACTACCAAGGTATTCGAATACAGGAACGGCGCATACTATTATATCGTCAACGAAAAAGATAGCGACGGCAATGCCACTATCAGCTATACCGGCCCTGTAGAAAGCTTTGTTAAAGGCAAAGACAATGGCGGTGCAGACCTGCGCTACAACAATACCTCTGCCGACAGCACCAAGCAACTTTACATGGCAATAGACGGCAGGTATGACGCAGATGGCAGATTGTTCGGCGAAACGGGCGACCCCAACACCGCAGACATAAGCCAGCTCGGCTATAACAAGGACGGCGAATTTGTTGCCGACAAGTGGCAGGAAGTCACCTTCTTTGTCCACACCGGCGACGAGAGTGCCAACTACACGCTTGAACTGTGGAGCGGCGCAAGGGAATACAGCGGCGTTGCATCCTCGGGCAGCGGCACATTCGTTGCCGACAGCACCAACGGCAGCGTGCCCGGCAGCTATGTGATATTTGACTACAACAGCATTTCTGCCGACGAAGACACCTACACCAACTTCACTCAGGCCTACACCGACGAGATAATAAGGCAGTACATTGAACTGTTCGACAGCCACGGCCTGCTCACCGAGGGCATGATAAACGAGGCAGGCAGGAACATAGCTTACTACGAAGAGCTGTTCGACGGCTTTGTTGCAAGCGGCGACCTGACAGATGACGACGAACCCGCAGGTTACGACGCAATGTACTACACCTACTCTCTGTACGACGACGAGGGTTACATCCCCTTCAACGGCGACATTGCAGAGAGCGGCGAAACCGGTTACGACTATTCGCCCGACGATTACAGCGAAACGCTTGTATACCTTGCTTACAGAGATAAGGCAAACTCCTCTTCGTATATATTTGTAGACTATTCGGCAACCAACGTTACCGTTTCTACAGGCACGGCTGACGATAGCACCGACGAGGAAGAGACCCCTGCAAGCAATACCAACGTATGGCTGCTGGTAGCTTCGATAATACTTGCGGTAGCGCTCATCTTTACGCTGATATCGTTGTTTATCAGGGATCTGCTTAAAAAGAGGCGCATCAATCCCCGCAAGCACACCGAGCGCAACGTATATGCAGGCAAGCGTAAGCACTACATCCGCAAGCTCGGCCTTACGGAAGAAGTTCCCGCAGAAGACGCCGAAAGGGCAGAAGGCGAAACGGCCGACGAAGTGACCGCGCCTGCAGAGGAGACGACCGAAGCCCCCGCTGAGGAGAGCGCACCCGAAGAGACCGAAGCCCCCGCCGAAAGCGCAGAGGCAGCCGAAGGTTCTGCCGACGAGGCAGCAGCTGAAGGTGCAGAGGAAACCGAGGCACCTGCAACGGAAGCCCCTGCCGAGGCCGAAGCTCCCGCAGAAAAGCCTGAAGGCGAAGACAAATAAAAAGCATGAAATAAGGCTTTTGAATTAAAAGGGCAAGGCGCCCGCGCAACATTGCGCGGGCGCCTTTAATTATGTTTAAATTATTTTAATGGCTTCAGTCTCCTATCCACTGTGCATATAGTTTTGTCTCTTGGTAAATCACCTCCTCTTCACCTTCTTCATTTATTTCCGTGCGCTCTTCCGGCAGAACATCCGTTTCAAAATTCCATTTATTTATACATTCCGGCTCCTTATACCACCCTCCAAATGTATAACCTTTCCGTTCCGGCTCGGGCGGGATAAATTCTATTTTAGCGCCATAATCCCAGTCATCGATCCAATAATAGCCGTCGTTCGGGGCGTTTTCGTAGTTATAACAATAAGATAAGTTTGCTCTTTTAAAATGCGTGCCGCTAGCAGAATATACGAAGTTCCCGATATTGGACTTGGTCGCATCGTCCGCGGTGGCAGAAAGCAGAATAAATCCAACAAAATTTTTACTTTCCGGCACCATTGCATAGTTCGCGTAACAGCCTATTACACGGACGTCGGGCATGACGTAAACTTTTTGCAGGGCAGCGCTTGCAAAATTTATACAGCCGTAGTCATCGAAATTATATGAAACCGCGGCGCCGTCGAAACCTGTATTGCATCCGAGATACAGCACCGGTTTGCCGTTTATTTCCGAAGGGATAATCAAATATTTTTTGTCGCCGCCCTCTTTTGTAAGTCCGAGTATTCTTATGCCGTCATCTTCTTCCGAGTAAATAAACAAGTCCGTCGCCTTTGCGTCGCCCTTAAGAAAGCGCATAGTGGCACAGTTTACAAACTGCACTATCACAAATATCATCCATCCAATTGTAACCAGTGCAAAAACTGCGAGTATTATTTTTCCGATTTTTTCAAAAGTTTTACGTTTTTTCATATTATGCCCCTGTTTGCGCGTCCGTATTTAAAATTTACTTATTTTTAAAGCCACGAATATACAGACAACATGCGCGCCTTGCCGCAGGTTTCAATTAAATTATACAGTCGCTTTATGGCGCTGTCAATACCCGAAAGCGGGCGCCGTCAATAGCGGTCGGCAGATTTACGCAAAAAGCGGCAGACGGTGTTTCCGCCTGCCGCTGCATTGTCATTTTGTATAAGAAACGTAAGCGAGCGGAGAAATCTTTTTATGTTTTACAAGGAATAATATTTTATTACTGCAGAATAAGGCGCAGGGCCTTGGGGTAATGGTTTTTTGCCACGCCGCCCGAAGATTTTACCCAGCCGAGCGGATAGCCATTGTATGCCGCGATCAGCCAGCCGCTTTTATTGCAGGGCAGCGTAAGCCCGCCTATGTACGCCCTTGCAGACTTTTCGTCCAGCTCAAAAAACCCTGCCTCGCCCTGTTTTAAACACATGGCGAGCGAATGTGAGGGAGTAAACCTGCCGTTTGTAAATTCGCCCAGCCGCACGCCCGCGCGCAGCGTCTGCACAGATAGTTCGGGCATGCCCTGCGGCAGGCTGTAGAGCGCTTCGCCCACCATGCACAGGTTGCCGAACCGCGTATTCAGATGCTGCCCTTCAAAGTCGCGCCACAACTTTTCGGCCTCGCGCTTTACCCCCGCGCGGGCGGGGCGGCAAACGCTTTGCTCCCCCGCGCCGTCCTTTTGCAGCAGTACAGCAAAGTGACCTTCGCCGCGCACCCTGTGCGGATACAACTTTTCCTGCTTTAAAAGCGTAAATGCGCCGTGCCGCGACAAAAAGCTTTGTACCTGCCCTTCGTCCTCAACTTCGGCAAAGGTGCAAGTGGAATACACTATCCTTCCGCCCGGCTTTAAAAGCCTTTCGGCACAGTCGAGTATCTCCGACTGGCGGCGGGCGCACATTTCAACATTCTGTTCGCTCCATTCGGGTATGGCGGTCTGCTCCTTGCGGAACATGCCCTCGCCCGAACAGGGGGCGTCCACCAGCACGCAGTTGAAAAAGCCCGCATAATTTTGCGCCAGCGCGGCGGGGCTTGCCACCGTTACCACAGCGTTTTTTATGCCCATTCTTTCAACGTTCTGCGAAAGTATTTTAGCGCGCGAAAAGTTTATTTCGTTCAAAAAAAGCAATCCCTCGCCTGCCATCTGCGCGGCCAGCTGTGTGCCCTTGCCGCCCGGGGCGGAGCACAGGTCGAGCACGGTTTTGCCGCGTATGTCTTTTAAAAGGGGCGCGGCGCACATTGCCGAAGGTTCCTGCACATAGTAAAGCCCCGCGGCGTGTTCTGGGAACAGCCCGGGCTTTTCTTCCGAGATATAAAAGCCGTCCCCGCACCAAGGCACGGCGCCTTCAAGCGGGAACGGGCTTATTTTTGCAAACTCCTCCGCGCTTATTTTAAGGGTATTTACGCGGATGGCGCGCTCTGCGGGAAGGCTGTACACCCCCTCGAAGTCGGCATACTCACCGCCGAGCGCAGCGCGCATACGGTTTAAAAATTCTGCAGGCGGAACTGTGTTCATTGCAAAAGCTCCCTGAGCTGTTCTAATGTGATAACGGGCAGCCCCTCCTTTGAAAGGGCCGTGCGGGTGCGCACCGAGCCGTCGCCTTCGGGCGCGCAGTATATGTTGCACTGCGCAAGCTTTTGCGTATATTCGCCACCCGCGGCGTAGATCTTGTCCAGAAGCCCCTCCGAAAGGGCGATATCGTCCTCTATGCAGCGCGCAAAGTTGAATATCTTGCCCTTGAGTTTGCCCTCGGGGCGGCGCTTTTTGCGGGAGAGATATACATAAAAGTCGCGGCGGGCGCGGCTGCGCTCCTCTTTAAGCGCCCTGCGCGTTTCGGTATATTCGGAATACCCCGTGGAACGCGGCCGCACTATGTTGTAATCGGCTATCCTGCCGCGGGTAATGTTGAACTTTTTTTCAAGTTCGGCAAACCCGCAACCGTGCTGGCGGCACATTGCCTCTGCCACGCGCATGGTGGCGTATGCGTCGTCGGCCGCGCGGTGGGGCGTAAACTCCACGTTCAGGTCTTTTGTGATGTATTCCAGCCCGTACTGGCGCGAAAAGCCGCCCGTCATTGTCATGTATATCAGCTGGGTATCTGAAAAGCTGAAGTTGAACGACGGAAGTTTGAAGCGGCGTGTTTCAAGGTTTAAATAATTTACGTCGTTATAGGTGGCGTGCCCTGCGGCAACGTTGTTTTCGTCCTCTAAAAGGGCCTTTATTTTGGGATAGACCGTGCGGAAATCGTCGTATTTTTTGAAGTCGGCGTATTTATACGGCAGCACCAGCCCCTTTTCGCCCTTGGCGTCGGTCAGGTGAAAGGAACCTTTGGGGTTGATTAGTATGTCCTCCTTTGCGGTTATATTGAAGTTTTCGTCGCAAACAACATACCCGAAGGCGCATATCTTTGCCATAGTCTTGTAGACGCTGGCGCACTCTATATCAAAAAATACCAGATTCATAAACTGCGGTAAAATCCTTTATAATAAGCCGTAAATCATCTACGATTATATCACAACAATATAAAAATATCAATACTTTGCGGCAATATAAAAAGGGCGGGCACGCCGCCCGCCACATTTTAAAGTGCATTTAAAGAATTTTTTCCATTGTAGTGCGCTGTGCAAGCAACCCGCACTTTTTATAGAACGTCTCTGCCGCAGGGTTGCACGCCCACACGTTGAGTGTAAGGTTATAGCAACCGCTGTCTTTTGCAAAGGCCAGCACGTGGCTGAAAATTTCAGAGCCGACGCCCCTGCCGCGCATATCTTCATCTACGCACAAATCGTCCAGATACAGTGTTTTTATGTCTGCAAGCAGATTTTCGCCCCTGTGCTCTATAAACCTGCACATAGCGTACCCCGCGATTTTTCCGTTTTGTCCGCCGACAAATACCGGAGTGTTTTTATCGGCTATTATGGCCTCCACCTCTTCCGCGTTATACTTGGTGGTAAGTTTGAATATGTCGGGGCGGGCCTTGGCGTGCACCTCGTTTACCTGCTTTAAAAGACCGAGTATGGCGGGGATATCTCTGTTTTCTGCTCTGCGGACTATCATATTTTTTACTCAATTGTCTTTATTTTACCATTAGCCATACCACTCCCGCCATTATGCTGTTCCGGCCAGGTACCGAAGGGAAAACACGAAAAATTTTGCTGCGCTGCCCGTCAGGCCCTTTGAGATTTCCCCACTCGCTATCGCTCGGTCGAAATGACAATGTAGGGCAAAAGCTCTCCGTCACGCCGCGGCGCGCCTCACTTAATAAGGGAGGCTTACATGGCGCAAAGGAGCGTACAGAGAAGTACGTGACTGCGCGCACCCGTAAACGCGACAAAGTATTGCGACGCAAATAATTATTTTTTAGGGCGAATGTAGTCCTTGCCGCCCATATACTTGCGCAGCACCTCGGGAATGAATACCGAGCCGTCTTCCTGCAGGTGATTTTCGAGGAAGGCGATGAGCATTCTGGGGGGAGCCACCACGGTGTTGTTCAGGGTGTGCGCAAACTGGTTTTTACCCGTTGCCGAATTTTTGAAGCGTATGCCCAGCCTGCGCGCCTGCGCGTCGGTGAGGTTGGAGCAGCTGCCTACCTCGAAATACTTCTTCTGGCGGGGGCTCCACGCCTCTACGTCGAGGCTGCGGTACTTGAGGTCGGCAAGGTCGCCCGAGCAGCATACAAGCGTGCGCACGGGTATACCCATGGATACGAACAGCTCTACGGTATACGACCACAACTTTTCGTACCAATAGTCGCTCTCCTCGGGCTTGCAGACAACTATCATCTCCTGCTTTTCAAACTGGTGTATGCGGTAGATGCCGCGCTCCTCTATGCCGTGTGCGCCCTTTTCCTTGCGGAAGCAGGGCGAATAGGAAGTCAGCGTGAGCGGCAGCTGCTTTTCGTCTAACACGGTGTTCATGAAGCGGCCTATCATGGAGTGTTCTGAAGTGCCTATAAGGTACAGATCCTCCCCCTCTATCTTGTACATCATGCCGTCCATCTCTTCAAAGCTCATTACGCCGGAAACGACGTCGCTGCGGATCATGAACGGGGGGATCACGTAGGTGAAGCCCTTATCTATCATAAAGTCGCGCGCATAGGTGAGCACGGCGGAATGAAGGCGGGCAACATCGCCGATGAGGTAATAGAAGCCGTTGCCCGAGGTGCGCCTTGCGCTGTCGAGATCTATGCCGCCGAGGCGTTCGAGTATGTCAACATGATAGGGGACTTCGAAGGGCTTTTCCTTTGCCTCGAGATAGGTATTCCACTGAACGTTCTGGCTGTCGTCTTTGCCGATGGGCACGTCGTCCGCTATGATGTTGGGAATGGCCATCATGTCCTTTTTAAGCTGAAGGTCTATTTCGGCGGAGCGCGCCTCTATCTGTGCGACGCGGTCGTTGTTCTCCTTTACTTCGGCCTTTACCTCTTCGGCCTCTTCCTTTTTGCCCTCCTTCATAAGGGAGCCTATCTGCTTTGAAAGGCTGTTGCGCTTTGCCCTGCGCTCGTCCCCTTCGCGCTGAAGGGCGCGCTTTTCTGAATCGAGGGCGAGCACCTCGTCCACGAGGGGCAATTTTTTATCCTGGAACTTTTTTCTGATATTCTCTTTTACCAGCTCGGGGTTTTCCCTTATAAGGTTGATATCTATCATGGTAAATAATCTCCTGCAAAATCCTGCAAAATATGTTTAAATTATAAACCAAAAAAAGGGCAAAAGCAATTAAAATGAGCAAAAGACGGCTATAATGTTGAAAAAAATTGCGCGGCGTGTTATAATTTTATCAGCTTGATTTTTTGCAGACAGCGGCGGCGCGTGCGCAACAGGTTTTATTGGGTCGCGCAGCCGAATATAAAGGATAGTATGAGCAAGATTTATTACAGTAAAGGCAGGGCGAGAACGGTTAACGGCAGCGAGCCCGCCGAAAATGAGCAGCCCGCGGAACTGCCCGCAGAGGCGGAGGCCGAAATGGCCGCAGCGGCGGACGGACAGACGACCGACGGCGCGGCGCAGGCAGAGGCTGCGGCAGCCGAAGATAACCGCCCCGCAGACGACAGTGCGAATGGACAGACGGCAGACGAAGACTTTGACAAAGACAGGCTGATGAAGATATTCCGCCGCCACCCCAAAAGGGTCAAGGCGCCCGTGCATGCCGACAGGTACACGCCCGAACTTGACAAGGGCCTTACCGCCGCGCAGGTGCAGGCGAGATTTTCGCAGTTTTTATTCAACGACACAAACAAAAAATACTCCAAGTCTTACGCAAGCATATTCATAGGCAACATATGCACTTTTTTCAACCTGCTGTGCCTGCTGGCGTTTATTGCGTTACTGCTTGCCGAAACCAAGGGCATAACCAACTACCTTGTAATTATTATAACCACCGCCAACATTGTAATCGGCATAATACAGGAGATACGCTCCAAACGGTCGATAGATAAACTTTCTATAATGGCAGCCAACACGGCAAAGGCCGTGCGCGACGGAGAGATAGTTGAAATACCCCTTTCGGAGATAGTATTAGACGACGTTATATTGCTTGAGACGGGCAACCAGGTGCCCGCCGACTGCATTCTTGCAGAGGGCAGCGTGGAAGTTAACGAATCGCTGCTTACCGGCGAGAGCGTTTCGGTAAAAAAGAATATAGGCGACGTGCTGTATGCGGGCAGCTTTATTTCCAGCGGCAGCGGCAAGTTCCGCGTGGAAAAGGTGGGCAAGGAGACATACCTGCAAAAGCTCACTTCGAGGGCAAAGAAGTATAAGCGCCCCAATTCCGAGCTGATGAACAGCACCAAGTGGATAATAAAGGTGATAGGCGTGCTTATAATACCCATTGCCATAGGCATCTTTTTGACCACTTACGCAAACATTGACCCCGCGCAGATAACGGGCGGCGACGGTGTGATATTCCCGCCGCGCGTAAGGTATGCCATACAGCGCACATGCACGGTAGTTATAGGCATGATACCTTCGGGCATGCTGCTGCTTACCTCCATGGCGCTTGCCGTAGGCGTTATAAGGCTGGCAAAGCACAACACCCTTGTACAGGATCTGTATTCGCTGGAGATGCTGGCGCGCGTAAACGTTTTGTGCCTTGACAAGACGGGCACCATAACCGACGGCCGCATGAAGGTGAGCGACTGCATAATTTTAAACACGCTGAACGACTATTCGCTCAATGATATTATGGGGTCTATGCTGGCAGCGCTGGACGACAACAACCAGACCTCAATAGCGCTTTACAACCACTTCGGCCACAGCGACAAGCTTACGCCAAAGGCAAAAATACCCTTCTCTTCAAAGAGAAAACTTTCTGCAGTTACTTTTGACGAGGCAGGCACCTTTGTTTACGGTGCGCCCGAGTTCGTGCTGAAGCCGCTGCCCGCCAAGGTTGAAAGGATAATGAAGCAGTATGCCCAGATGGGCATGCGCGTGCTTGTGCTGGCGCACTCCCCCGCCGCCATATCGGGCGACAAACTGCCCAACGTGCTGCGGCCGATAGCAATAATTTCCATTGCAGACAACATACGCGAAGACGCCATTGCAACTATAAAGTGGTTCAGGGAAAACGACGTTGCCGTAAAGGTGATATCGGGCGACAACCCCGTGACCGTTGCCGAAGTTGCGCGCAGGGCGGGCATTGAAAACGCCGACAAGTTTATATCGCTTGAGGGGCTGAACGACAAGGAAGTGGAGAACGTTGCAAACAGCTATACGGTGTTCGGCAGGGTAACGCCCGAGCAGAAGGCCATACTTGTGCGCACCATAAAGTCTGAGGGCAACACCGTTGCCATGACGGGCGACGGCGTAAACGACATACTCGCGTTAAAGGAGGCCGACTGCGCGATATCGGTAGCCTCCGGCAGCGAGGCGGCAAGGAACGTGAGCCATCTTGTGCTTATGGACAACAACTTTAACTCCATGCCCAAGATAGTTGCCGAGGGCAGGCGCGTTATAAACAACATAAAGAACTCCTCCTCCCTGTACCTTATGAAGACGCTGTTCACCGCCATACTTGCGGCGCTGTGCATATTCATGAGCGAACCCTACCTGTTCATGCCGTCGAACGTGCTGCTTCTGGAGGTGTGCGTTATAGGCGTTCCATCCTTCTTCCTTTCGCTGCAACCGAACAATGCGCGCGTGCAGGGCAAGTTTATTACGCACGTTATGAGCAGGGCGCTGGCGGGCGGACTGCTTATGATAATATGCGTTATGACGCTGTACACCGTGGGCACCGTTGCAAGCGCGGAATTCGGGCAGTACCGCCAGGCCATGTGCATGCTGGCGCTTACGTTCAGCGGGATTGTGATGCTGTACCGCGTGTGCCAGCCGTTCAACGCATACAGGCTGGTGCTGTTCCTTTCAATGCTGGCAATAGCCGTGATATGCGTGACCGTGCCGCAGCTTGCAGAATTGCTGTATGCAGGCTGGGGCGAGCTTGACTGGGACTATGCCAAGGCGCTTGTAATAGTTGTTGTGATAGAGGCGGCGTTCCCACTCTCCTCCGCGCTGATAAAGATAATGGAGATAGTAATGCCATCCTCCACTGGCAGCGGAAAAAAACCCGCGCAAAAACCCGCGCAGATAAGGTGAGCGGCAACAGTTTTTGTTCACGGCCAGTCGTTTTTACAAGCATAAATTTGTTGCAGAAAACAACATAAAAATATCATAAGTTTAAAGCGCGCCGCGGCTTTTTGCCGCGGCGCGCTTGCTTGTTTTATTTATGTTGTTTGCATTAGTTCGGCCATATTGCGGGGGCAATCACTCTTCAGAGGTGCCTTCGGGCTGTTCGGGGGCATCTGCCTCCTCCGCCATATCTTCGGCGGTGGCCTGCTCGGGAGTTTCGGCCTCGGCTTCGTCGTCGCGCTCGGTGACGGCTACGGTAGCAACCGAACCTTCCTTGAGCTTCATAAGGCGCACGCCGCGCGTTGCCCTGCCTATGAGCGATATATCCGAGCAGTGCATGCGGATTATGACGCCGGCATCGGAGATAATCATTATATCGTCTTCGGCAGTGACCTGCTTCATGTTGACAAGCTTGCCGGTCGCCTCGTTGAACACGCCCGCCTTTATGCCCTTGCCTGCGCGGCCCTGAAGGCGGTAATCTTCCACAGAAGTGCGCTTGCCGTAGCCGTTTGAAGTGACGGTGAGGATATCTTTATTTTCGTCTACTACGAGCATATCTACCAGCCTGTCGCCTTTAGAAAGCTTCATTGCACGCACGCCGGCGGTGTCGCGGCCCATGGCTCGCACGCCGTCTTCGTGGAAGCGTATGCACTTGCCGTCTGACGAGGCTATCATCAGTTCGTTGTTGCCCGTTGTGAACTGAACGGAGATAAGCTCGTCGCCGTCGTTGAGTTTTATGGCTATTTTGCCGTTTTTGTTTATGTGGCTGAATTCTTCTATCTTTGTCTTTTTGATAAGGCCGCCCTTTGTGGCAAAGGCTATATAGCCATCTGCCCCCTCCTTTATAGGTATCATGGCGGTTATCTTTTCGTCCTGGACTATCTGTATAAGGTTTACGATGGCCCTGCCGCGCGCCGTGCGGGCGGCTTCAGGAATGGTATATCCCTTTATAGAGTACACCTTGCCGAAGCTGGAGAACAGCAGAATATCGTCGTGCGTGGACGAGATGAACATCTGCTCGATAAAGTCTTCATCCTTGGGCTTGTGCGCCGTTACGCCCATTCCGCCGCGGTGCTGCGCCTTGTATTCTGATACGGGAAGGCGCTTTACGTAGCCCGAGTGTGTGAGCGATATTACCACGTTTTCCACGGGTATGAGGTCGGCGTCCTCTATTTCGCCGTAGTCCACGGCTATCTCCGTCTTGCGCTCGGAGGGATACCTCTTTTTTATATCGAGAAGGTCGTTTTTGATTATCTCCAGCACCCTGCTTTCGTTTGCCAGAATATCTTTGTAGTCGGCGATCTGCGCCTCGAGCTGAGAGAGCTCGTCGGTGAGCTTGTCAACTTCCAGGTGCGACAGCCTGTAGAGGCGGAGTTCGGCAACGGCGTTGGCCTGCCTTTCATCCAGCACGAAGTTGGCCATAAGTTTTTCAACGCAGTCGGTCTTGTCCTTGGCGGTCTTGCATATCTCCACCACCTCGTCTATGCTGGCCTGGGCTATCACAAGGCCGCGCAATATATGTGCGCGCTCTTCAGTCTTGCTGAGGTCGAACTTTGTTCTGCGGGTGATTATGTCCTTCTGGTGCTCAAGGTAATAATATATGCACTCGCGCAGGTTGAGCACCTTGGGGGTGCCGTCTACCAGGGCGAGCATGATTATGCCGTCGGAGACCTGAAGGTTGGTGTGCTTGTATAAAAGGTTTAAAACTACCTGCGGGTTGGCGTCCTTTTTTATCTCTATTACTATGCGCATGCCGTCGCGGTCGCTCTCTTCGCGAATGTCGGAGATGCCGTCTATGCGCTTATCTTTAACCAGGTCGGCAATTGTTTCTATAAGTTTTGCCTTGTTGACCTGATAGGGTATTTCCGATACGATTATGCGGGTGCGCGTCTGGTTGCCGCTCTGGTAGTCCTCTATTTCGCACTTGGAGCGTATTACTATGTTGCCGCGGCCCGTGCGGTATGCCTTGCGTATGCCGCTGCGGCCCATTATCATGGCGCCCGTGGGGAAGTCGGGGGCGGGAATGTACTGCATCAGCTCGTCCACGTCTATATCGGGCTTGTCTATCATGGCTATAACGCCGTCTATCACCTCGCCGAGGTTGTGGGGCGGTATGTTGGTCGCCATGCCCACGGCTATGCCGTCTGACCCGTTTACAAGCATGTTGGGGAAGCGGGAAGGCAGCACCGAGGGCTGCATGCCCGTGTCGTCGAACGTGGGGTAGAAGTCTACCGTCTCCTTATCCAGGTCGCGCAGCATCTCTGCGGCGAGCTTTGAAAGCCTTGCCTCGGTATACCTCATGGCTGCGGGAGGGTCGCCGTCCACCGAGCCGAAGTTGCCGTGGCCTTCCACGAGCGGGAAGTTGATAGAAAAGTCCTGCGCAAGCCTTACGAGGGCGTCGTACACCGAGATGTCGCCGTGGGGGTGATATTTACCGAGGCAGTCGCCGACGATACGCGCGCACTTACGGAAGGGCTTATCGTTGTACAGGCCGAGTTCGTGCATGGAATACAGTATTCTGCGGTGAACGGGCTTTAAGCCGTCGCGCACGTCGGGAATGGCGCGCGACACGTTTACCGCCATGGCGTAGGCTATGAATGAGCGCTTCAGCTCCTCGTCCACCTCCACCTCCAGCATCTTTGTCATTGAAAGAGTCTTTTTAAACTCTTCGGTAAGCTCGGGGCTGGTCTGTTTTTTTGCCATAACTCCTCCTTATACGTCCAGCTCTTCTACGAGCTTTGCATTATCTTCTATAAACTTGCGCCGCAGTTCAGGCTGTTCGCCCATTAAAAGGGCAAACATCTTGTCTGCCTCTACCGCGTCCTCCACGTTTATGCGCACCAGCGTGCGCCTTGCGGGATCCATGGTAGTCTCCCACAGCTGTTCCTTGTTCATTTCGCCCAGGCCCTTGTAGCGCTGAAGTTCGAACTTGCCCGTATAGCTCGCCCTGAAGTCTTCAAGGGCCTTGTCGTCGTACAGGTAGGTATCGGGTATACCCTTGCCCGAAACCTTGTACAGGGGCGGCTGGGCGGCGTATACGTGGCCGTTTTCAACCAGCGGGCGCATGTAGCGGAAAAAGAACGTTAAAAGCAGTATTCGTATGTGGCTGCCGTCTACGTCGGCATCGGTCATTATTATTATGCGGTCGTAGCGAAGCTTGCTTTCATCGAAGTTCTCCTTTATGCCGCAGCCGAAGGCGGTTATCATGGCCTTTATCTCTTCGTTTTCCAGCACGCGGTTTATGCGCACCTTTTCAACGTTGAGTATTTTGCCGCGCAGGGGAAGTATCGCCTGGAAGCGCCTGTCGCGCCCCTGCTTTGCCGTGCCGCCTGCGGAGTCGCCCTCTACTATATAAATTTCGCACAGTTCGGGGCGCTTGTCCGAGCAGTCGGCAAGTTTGCCTGGCAGCTTGGTGCTTTCAAGCACGCCCTTGCGGCGCGTCTCTTCGCGGGCGAGTCTGGCGGCGTCGCGCGCGCGCTGGGCGGTGATGCAGCGCATTACCAATTCCCTCGTCTCTGTGGGGTGCTCTTCAAGATAGGTGCCGAACTTTTCAACGGTGGCCTTGTACACAAAGCCGCGCACATAAGTTGAGCACAGCTTGGCCTTGGTCTGGCTTTCGTACTGGGCGTCGGCTATCTTTACGGAGACGACGGCGGTTATGCCCTCACGCACGTCCTCGCCCGAGAGTTTATCGTTTTCCTTGAGTATGTTCAGCCTGTGGCCTGCGTCGTTTATCACTTTGGTGAGCGCCGATTTGAAGCCCTCGAGGTGGGTGCCGCCGTCCGGCTGACGTATGTTGTTGGAAAAGGGGAAAATCTGTTCGGCATAGCCGTCGTTGTACTGAATGGCTATCTCCAGGAACTTGTCGTCGCCCTCAGAATCTTCAAAGTATACGGGCTTTTCAAACAACACCTGCTTGCCCTTGTTTATGTCCTCTATAAAGTGCACAACGCCGCCCTCGTAGCAGAACGAGTCGGTGCGGGGCTTTTCACCGCGCAGGTCGGTGAGCGTGAGCGTGAGGCCCTTGTTGAGGTAAGAGAGTTCGCGGAGCAGCGTTTTAAGCGTATCGTAGTTGAACTCCACCGTTTCGAACACGGTGGCGTCGGGGTGGAAGGAAATGAGCGTGCCCGTTTCGGTTGTGTCGCCCACTATTTTAAGCGGTTCTTCGGGTATGCCGCAGTGGTACACCTGCCTGTATTTGTGGCCGTTCTGGCAGACTTCGGCGATAAGCGTATCGGCGAGCGCGTTCACGCAGGAAACGCCCACGCCGTGCAGGCCCGACGAAATTTTATAGCCGCCGTGCTTGTTGCCTCCGCCGAACTTGCCGCCCGCATTGAGGTTGGTGAGCGCAAGCTCTACGCCGCTTATGCCCTCCTGCTCGTTTATGCCGGTGGGTATGCCCCTGCCGTTATCTTTGACCACGCAGGAACCGTCTGCCGTGAGAGTGACGTCTACACGGTCGCAGTAGCCCGCGAGAGCTTCGTCTATAGAGTTATCTATTACCTCCCTTACCAGGCCGTGAAGGCCCTTTTCATCGGTCGTACCGATGTACATACCGGGGTTTTCGCGCACGGGCTCCAGTCCCTTGAGTGCGACAAGGCTGTTGGCATCGTAATTTGACGTAACTTTTTCAGGCATAAAACCTCCTTTAAACTCTCACGGAATTGTCCGCTCTGAGGCGCCGTATAATTTTTCAGGCAGGCGGAAAATGTATTTACCGCATGCCGCGATATTACTGTTTGAATTATTATACCATATTATATAATGGCTGTCAACTTTTACCTGTGATTTTGCCGTATGCGGCGCATATAAATTGCAAAACGGCACATACTTTTAGGGCGAAAAAAGGGGGAATTGAACACGGTGAGAGACAACGACTTCGACGGGCTGTGCGCGCCCCGCCTTATGGGCGAAAAGACGTATGACTTTGAGTGCCCCACATGCGGCAACCATGTGTGCGCGGGCTGTGCAAAGAGCTGGGGCGGACTGTGCCCCAACTGCTTTTCAAAGCTGTACAGGGTGAGCTGAAAGCAGTGTGAGCGGCAAAAAGACTGCACCCGCGAAAACATTTACGCAAAAGAGAGAACGGCGCGGCGCCCGCAAAATTTGCGGGCGCCGCGCCGTTATTATATTCATAGTACGCACTAAATGCAGGCTTTTATGTTGCACAGAAAACCGCCTTAATGCTTGTCTTGCCGATATTATTCAGCTTATTCAGAGGGTTCCACTCGAGCGATTTTTCCGTAAAGCCGCTCCTTTCCCACGATTTATACCAGCGAAGATAATTATACCGCTCTTCGCCAATGGCGCGGATATCTGTAAGCGCACCGCTTTCAATATCAAGTTTTCCCACAAAGCCATAGCCGAACGCTCCCCCGCCGCCTCGCATAAAGCCAAGCACATAAGCGACATGCGTTTCGCAGCCATAAAACTCCAGCTCCTCAAGAACGGTTTTTTGCTCATCGGCAAACAGGGTATTCGTTTTTTCAAATTACGTTCCGTCATATATGCCCAATTGAGTCTGACAGGAATTTACAGGCTTTTCGATATTACAGAAGTACCTTCCGTCCGGCGTAAAAGCAAAACCTTCGTCCTGCGCGCCAAGCCTTGTGACCGTTATCTTTTTTATCAGTGACAGAGAATCAAGGTCATAGAAGCCTAAAAAGCCTTCGGTAGATTTTACGGCAATAATATTTGAGTTCGGTTTGAAAATGGCGGTATAGGCATAGGGAAAATGCCTGAATTTAGCCAATTCTTCTCCCTTTGAACCGTATACGTATACTGTTCCGCCGGTACACCCTACACTGTAATGCTCATTCCTGCAGAAGCCCCAGAACTTTTTCACATTTTGCCCCCTTATGCCCATGCAACTTCAGATTTGTACAAGCGGAAAATAATTAATAACACAGTGTCAGATATCGTTATTAATGCTCTCCAGCCTGTCGCTCCACTTTTTTGCGTTCTCTTCATCACCCCTGGCCGCATAGTAGTCGGCACGCAGGGACACAAGCATTATGAAGGCGGGCTCGTATTCGGCGATCTGCGGAACGGAGAAAAACAAGTCCTCCTCTATACCCTCTATCGGGGTGCCCGCGGTTATCATACCCTGGATCTCGAGCACACGCCCGAGCACCTTCCATACGTCTGTATTCTTTATCGCTTGCAGCGCAAGCAACATATCGGTGTCGCCGCTTGCGTATGTGACGGGCAGAACGTTTATCATGAACAGATAGAACGATGCGGGGGCGAAAAAGGAAAAGTAAAGCGCAACGCCGTCTGCAAACAGCAGGCCCATGCCGACGACGGCGAACACAAAGTTGACGATAAGGCCGCCGAGGGCGGTAAACACAAACCTTGAGCGCATATTGCCCGGGCGTTCGGGCAGCACGCTGCAGCCCGACGGGCGGAAGACGCCATTTTTTACAAGTTTTACGCGCATGCCGCACAGCTTGCCGCAAATTATGTGCCCCAGTTCGTGCAGCAGCGACGCGAGCGGAAAGAACAGCGCGCACAACAGCAGGTAGGCGAGCATTTGCGCCACGCCGTATTCAACATATACGCAGTAGCAGCCCGCCGCGGCCAGCGCAAGCGCGGGCAGGGCGCACGCAAGCGTTATAAGCGCGCCCTTCACTTTGCCAGCCCCTTTAAAATTACGTAACCTTCAAGATTGTCGCTTTCGGAAACGGTTATTTTTTTACAGCCGAAGGCCGTGAGTATGCGGTATAAAAGCAGACAGCCGCCTGCTATAACGTCGGCGCGGCGTATGTCCATGCCCTTCAGCTGTTTGCGCTGTTCTACGGTGAGCGATAATAAAAGGTCGGCCTCTTTGCCCAGCCACTCCGCCGTAAGCGCGGTGCCGTCCACCACCTTGGGGTCGTACTTGCCCAGCCCGTGGTACAGCGCGGCGAGGCTGGTGGCCGTGCCGCCCACGCCGTACATATCGGCGGAAGAGAGGTCAAGGTTGCCGTACTCGGCTATATTTTCGGCTATGACCTCCTCCAGCGCGCCCCTGTTTTGCCCCGC
>CALVLV010000012.1 GCA_944341075.1 uncultured Clostridia bacterium | reverse complement strand
CATTTAGTTGCTTACCTTTTTTTGTGTACAAAAGTGATACGGGACTTGAGGGGAGGCAAGGCGAAAAAAATTCGCCGCAGGTCGGAGGGATCTACCGACGACAAAACAACGGATACCCGTTGTTTTCCGTGCGCGTCCGCTCAAGGCGCAAGTCCCGTCACCTCAACCACAAAAAAGGTAAGCGACATTTAGTTGCTTACCTTTTTTTGTGTACAAAAGTGATACGGGACTTGAGGGGAGGCAAGGCGAAAAAAATTCGCCGTAGGTCGGAGGGATCTACCGACGACAAAACAACGGATACCCGTTGTTTTCCGTGCGCGTCCGCTCAAGGCGCAAGTCCCGTCACCTCAAAGTATACTTTATTACAATGGTCCTTTTGTCTATATAAATTTTGTATGTAACAGAGCAGGGCGATGCATAAAATGCGCCGCCCTGCTCTGTTTTTATTTGGTTAGTGGAGCAGGTGACGGGAGTCGGACCCGCCGAAATCAGCTTGGGAAGCTGACGCCATACCGCTAGGCGACACCTGCACGGTTTTATCTTTAACAATATAACATATATTTTGCAAAAAAGCAAAGCGTTACAAGCGGCTTTTTGTATTATTTTAGATTTTTTGCGCACAAATATTGCTTTGCGTGATGCCTGTGCAAATACCGAGGCAGGGCGGACCGGAAAATCCGGTCCGCCCTGCCCTGATATAAAGGAGGGTAAAGCGCAGGATTTGTTCTTGCCTGCATTTATATTGTAACAGACTTAATTCAAATTGCAATATGTTTAGCGCAAACTGCTCGTTATTTGGCATAAAGTGTCTATTTGGCATGTGTTGTAAGATGTTTTAATAAATAAGGTAACAGTGTTATTGGACATAATGCATATACTCATTCTGATCTGATGTGTATATTTATGCATATTGCACGTGTAAGGTTTCTATAAATTTTTTCTTATATACCATATATATAAATTAAATACTATTAATTTGAAAAGTTGTTGAGATTTATTTGACTTTGCTGTGTAAAAATCTGTATAATGATGAGAGTTAAAAGGAAAAGTTTGGTGTAGAATTATGGCAGGACCGTGAAAACGCTCATGGTGCCGTTTTGGTTTTTATTCAATCCGGGCAGCAAAACCCCTGTATTTCTGCGCGAGGTATTTATGAATCGGATTTTAAAAAAGTTGTTCATCGTTCTGTTTGCCGTTGTGGCCGTCGCCTGCATAGGCGTTGCCGCCGCCTGCACTGAAGATACCGTTCACGGCGTCAAGGGCGTGACGGTTACTCTTGTCGGCGAGGACGGTGCGTCGCAGCCCACCGAAGGGCTTCCCGGCGACCCTCTTCCCGTCGTAAATGTTGAAAATAAGGACTTTGAGGGCTATTGGACGGACTCTTCCTATACTTCATTGTATATGGAAAGCGTATTTCCAGAATCGGATATTACCCTGTACTATAAATTGGTAGACCAGTTCTATACGCTCACTGTAGATTATGGCAGCTATGGCTCGTTCGACTATGGTCAGATAAAGCGCGGCGATCAGGTTAAGCTTCCTTCGCTTTCCCCCGAAGGGTCACAGCTTGCAGGCTTTACTAAGGTTAAGGGTGGCGAAGTTGAGTATCAGGCCGGCGCAAGCGTTGCCAATGTAGGCGAAAAAAACGAAAAAGTTACGCTTTATGCGGTGTGGTCGCTTCCCTCCGACAACGATTTTGAAATCGAGAACGGCGTTGTTATAAGATATCTCGGCGACGATACCGAACTTGTTCTGCCCTCTTCGGCAACAAGCGTAAAGGCGGGGGCATTCCGCGATAACCCCGACAGCGCCAATATCACCTCGCTTGTAGTTCCTGAAAATTATACAAGCATAGAGTGCGGCGCATTTGAAGGCCTTGACAGCCTTCAGTCGCTCACGGTACCTTTTATCGGCGGTTCACGCACGCAGAACCGTTTCCTTGCATATGTGTTCGGTGCTGAAGAGTATACCGATAATACGTATTCCATTGCCGTATATACAGACGGCCAGCAGTACTATACCGGCAACCCCGATATATCTGAACTTCTTATTCCCGAAACGCTGACGACGGTGCGCGTCACCGAAAGTGTGTACGATATAGCCAAGGGCGCCTTCTATTATGCGCTTTCGCTTGAAAATCTCGTGCTTGACCATCCTGAGGATCTTGTAAGGATAGGCACGTCGGCATTTGAGGCCTGCTACACGTTCGGATATAATTCGTCTTTAGGCTATCCCGTAAGCCCCGAGTGGCTTTCTTATGTAAAATATATTGGTACCGACGCCTTCCGTTCATATACGGGCGATCATGATGCAGAGGCTGCCGAAGGGTACGAGGTCATTACATACGACGTTCCTTTAAACAGCTTTACATATATCCCTGAGTTGACAAATGTTGAAACGATAGGCGCGGGCGCGTTCTATTACTGCGCTATGCTCGGCGATGTGCAGTTCGGCAAAAATCTGAGGTCTATCGGCGACGAGGCCTTTATGTTTACATCTTCCCTGACATCCGTGCGTTTCCCCGATTCGCTCAAGAATATCGGCGACTACGGTTTCACCGGTTCGGGAATTGCTGTGGCGGAGTTCGGCACGGGCATAAGTTCTATAGGTTCAATGGCGTTTGCCCAGTGCACTTCGCTTGAAGAGGTCATCTTCCGCGGCGGCAGCGTGCCCATGCTTGTAGGCGGACAGTCGTTCAACAACGACGTTGAACAAAGCGTTACCGACGGCTGGAACCTTGTTCTGAACGAAGGTTTTAAAATAAGCGTGCCTTCGACTGCAAGAGACAGTTTCATCACCGCTCCCGATTGGGCCGAATATATTGCTTACGTAAATCCCGGGCAGGCATCAACGGCCGAACACGGTATGGCGTATTGGTCGTACAGCGCGGGCGAGTGGAATGTTTCCTTTGAATTTACAGGCGGAAACACGGTGTTTGTAAACGACCCCGACATGCTGTTCCTCACATCTATAGGGCTTGATTCCGATACGGCAAATTCGTTTGCCAACAGATATTACTTCAGATATGAAGTGCTCACCGCAGATGAGTATAAGAATATAGTCGGTGCAGACGCAAAGCCGCTCTACGGCAACCAGACGGCTGTCCGCATGTGGAACTCGCAGATAGCCTCCGACAGCGGAGAAGTTTACGACTTCTACTTTATAATTTCCGAACTTCCCTACAGAAATACGGCAGATAATTCCCGCGTGCTCGTTCCCGTTCTTGTGTACAACGGGCTTGCCGGTGCAGTGATAGGCGACGCGGAAAGCGAAGGCTCTTTCGTCATCACCTTCAACGCTTTCGGTGTTCCTCAGCTGTGTAAGGTGACAGGGGGTGCGCTTGTACCCGAAGCAGATGTTTCGGGTGCGGCTTACTCTGAATTTTACGTAAGCGAAGACGCGACCACCTTTACCATAATATATTATGATGCAAACTTCAGGCAGCTTGGCAGCAGAAGTTTCTTCCTCGATGACAATACTGCTTCCGGCCTCGAAGTTCCCCTGCGCGAGGTAACGGGCGACAATACCGTGCTGCTTACCAATGCGGCAAACTTTGCCGATGCCCAGGTGTTCCTCAAGGGCGACGGCACAGCGTATGTTGCCTATACGGATGATGGCGTCCGCTACGAATATACGGCCACAGCCACTGCAGGTTCGGTTGCGGCAGGTGCTGACGGCTATACCGTTTCCCTCAGCGCGTTCAAAGATATGCAGGGCGCAGATGTTGCAAACCTTACGGGCAGCGTAACTCTGTACGGCTTCGACGGCACCGATTATGCGCGCGTCGACCTCACCGTCGGCGACTTCAGCTGCATGATAATGAACATAAAAGACATTGCCGACTGGCAGTTTGCTTCTTATAATGAAATTGTCGGCGAAATCAAGCCGCAGATGCCCGTAGCATCCGATCAGAACTGGCGCTATACAAGCCTTTCCGATCCCGAAGTTACTTCTTCTTACGAGGTATATACCTACAACGGTCTTTCATACTACAGGTACCTTGATGCAGACGGCAATGTGACTGATTACGGCACTGCCGTGATCACTGCGGGCGGCATAACGTTCACCCCTGCCGGGGGAACTGCCGTTCAGGGCTCACTTTCAAACGGAGTGCTCACCGTGGGCGGAACGCAGTTTACATATTGCGATAAATCGCACGAACTCACGCTTGGCTTAGACTACGACGATGGTTCCGGATATACCATAAAGACGGACGGCTACGGAAACATGCTCATAGTTATATCAAGCGGCACGTCAACAGCATATGCGCTCGGCACGTACGAAGTCGGCGAAAATATTCAGATAAGCGGCATAGATTGCCTTACCTTAAACTTTACGGGTAAACAGGTCAATGCAAGCGGTACGGCAATATACGACGATGAAATAGAATACTTCATCCCTTACCTTGCAGAAACGCTTACATCTTTGAATATGCAAGGCTGTGCAAAATTCAGCGCCGTCACGGTAGGGCCTTTCGTATTTTCAGAACCTGAAAGCATGGTTGTCAACGATGCATTCGGTTACAAAAAGTACGAAATAGCTTACGACGAATACGGGCTTGCCACCATAACGCAGTTCACCTATGAAATAGGCGCAGACGGCAACCCCGTATACACCGAAGTTGCCTGCGATGTGGCCTCGTTCGAGCCTGTCACTTACGAAAATTCGCAGACGGGCCAAAGCGTTATACTCTATTATATGGCTGTGAGCGCAGAGGGCGAAGTGCTGTTCTCAATTTACCCCTCGGGCGCCGAAGACGGGCACTTTGTCATAGTGTACGATGGCGGCATGATCTTAAGCTACCCTCGCACCGAAGTAACTTTTGACGTATCTTCTTTTGAACAGCTTTCGGGCGAAGGCGAAGTGTTTGGAACCATACCCGCAGATGGTGCAGCTGCATAAACGGAAATAAATGCGATGGAAAAGAAAGAGAGTGTAAAATACGTAGACGACGGCCGCACTATTGCCGATATGTCTGCCGACTGGATGCCGTGGAACAGCGGCTACATGCGGCGCGGCAAATATGCCAGGCCTGAAAAACGCAAACTGAGCAAGGCCGAAAAAAAGGAAGAAAAAAAGACGTACCGCGCGGCGGTTATTGCAATGTACCGCGCGGTGCTGCCGATAGTTTTATGCGTATCGGTGGCGTTTATAGCCGTGTTCTTCCTTATAAAGCTGTGGCTTAGCTGAGAGGTGTATATGCAATCAAAATTGTTTAAACGCAAATGGGTAATAATTCTGTGCCTTATAGCCATGGCCATAGCGTCGTGTGCGCTTGCGGCGTGCACGTACGAGCCTTACGACCCGCTTGAAGACGGCTATACCGCAACAGTAATATACGACGCCAACGGCGGACAGTACAGCGGCAGCAATACATCGGGCTTGCGTACATTCAGGTATAAGCCGGGCGTAACCATAATAGAGCCGGGCACGGGCAACGGCGGTGTAGAGGCGCCTACGCTTGCTTCGAACCACATAACCGGCTGGTATCAGGCAACGCTTGACGAAAATAATCAGCCGCTCAAAAACGCAGATAACGAGTTTGTAGACGAAAATGGCGCCTCAATTTTTGAAGGGCAGGAGTGGGACTTCACCCAGGCTCTTCCTGAAGAAGAGAACACCTTTACATACCTTGTGGCGGACTGGGCGTTGAACTATTCGCTTACAGTTGAAGTCGGTGAAGAAGCCAAGGCCGCAGGCATAGAAAATTATGTCGACCAGAACTACGATGAGTCAGGCCCCGTAACCATACCCGATGTCGGCTTTATACGTTGGCGCAACCACACCGTGCGCTATTTCCACTTGGGCGACCATAAGCCGTTGCTTACCGATGAAGACTGGGCACAGCTTGTGCTTTCAGACGAAAATCCCCATATAACTGTATATGCGGAATGGCTTGACGGCGACTGGGAGGTTATAAACTTTGCTTCGCAGCTTAGCAATATACGCAGAAATGCAAATTACTTCCTCGACAGCGATATAGATATGGAAGGCCAGTCGCTTGACCTTGATGTCTATTCGGGCGAATTTAACGGAAACGGCCACACCATTTCAAACGTTGTTGTAGAAAAATCTATAAACGCGCTTGTTAGCTCGGACGACATAGGCATGTTCACATTCAGCCAGTTCGGCAGTATCCACGATATAACGTTTGAAAATTGCCGTTTTGAAGTAAGTCTTGACCGTCGTGCCAATAATGATAACGGCATATTCAACATAGGCCTGCTTGGCGGCACTGCAGAAGACCTTGAGCTGGGCGAATTCACAGGTATTGCCTTTGTTGGCTGCTCAATTGCAATTACAAGGCAAGGTCAGGGCGCAAACAGTGAAGTCAACGTCGGCGAAGGCAGCTATTACGGAATTTTTGGCGAACTTGAAGCGGGGCAGACGTTTACCCCCGCACAGGGCAGCCAACGCGTAACCGTTACGCTTGACGGTGCTGATTACTCATAAAAACATACTGCGCCGTTAATGCGGCACGTTATTCAATGCAAACGAATAGTGAGGTAAAAAATTGATGAAAAAGAAGTACATTGCAGTAACTCTTGCTGCAACAATGGCATTCGGTATTCTTGCTGCATGTAGCGATAAGAATAACCAGAACTATACGCCTACCGCCGCCGAAGAAAGGGTTCCCCTGGTACTCGGCCTTGAGGGCGCCGACGGTGTATACAACCCTTTCTTTGCCACTGCGGCTTACGACTCTGAAATTGCCGGGCAGACGCAGCTCAGCATGTTCACAACATCGCCCGAAGGCGAAATTGCCTACGGCGACGACCAGGCTTGCGTTGTTAAAGACTACACTACGACCGCGCTGGATAGCAACCAAAGGCCCACCACGTCGAACAATGCGGCCTACACACGGTACGAATTTCTTATCAAAAATGGCATAAAATTTTCCGACGGTGTAGAGCTGACTATAGACGACGTTTTATTTAACCTGTATGTATATCTTGACCCTGCCTATACCGGCAGCGCCACCATATACTCAACGGATATCGTCGGCCTTGAAGATTACAGAACGCAGGGTGCAGGCGGCTCTGAAGAGACTCTTAACGCCACCGCGGCCACACGCGCCAACAACAGGCTTAACAGAATTACCCAGTGGTGTGCCAATATGTGGCTTACCTATGAGGATAATAATTATGATCCTTCGGGTGCACATAAATACACGCCGCTGACCGCTGACGAAGAGGCCGAAACCGAAGAGGACGTTTTATTCTTCATTCAGAATTACGATACCGAGCTTGAAGGCGGTTACGAGTCTGCAATGTCAGGCTTTGAAGAGGCCCGCAAGACCTACATGTTCGACGCCGGCCAGTACTGGCAGTATTATCTGTTTACCTACGGCCTTGTTCAGTACGAAACCCAGCCCGGCAACGGCAGGCCCGAAAAGGTACGCGTAAGGCTCACCGACGCTGCCAATGGCGATTACGAAGCGGTTGATCAGGATGAGTATCCTGAAGAGGATATTGAAAATAATATCTACGAAGTTTATGTGTTTGATTTTGTGGATAATTCGGGCAACAAAGCGTTTGCTGATGATGTTGCATTATTGGGCAATAACTCAGCCGAGATCCGCAAGTGGGCTATTGAAACAGTATATGCCCAGACTATCGGCCCCAGGAGTGCCGACGAAAATTCTTTGCCCGCGTTCAAACAGACAGACTACGACAATCTTGCCGTGACCATTCTCGGCAGCTCTACAACTACCGACCTGTATAACAATATTCTCGCCGATGAAATTTCCAAGCTCATTTCATACGGTGGTGTAAGCACAATAAGCGGTATAACTACCCGCAAGACTACCAGCTTCAATGGTAAAGACCTGGGCGGAGAATACGACGTTCTCAGCATTACAATAAATGAGATCGACCCCAAGGCCATCTGGAACTTCGGCTTTACCGTGGCGCCTAAGCACTATTACGCTCCCGCAGAAGAGGCAAGGCAGTACGCTACCGAAGACCACCCCTATCTTGAAGATATAGGCATTGTGTATAACAGTTCCGACTTCATGGACAAGGTGCTCAAAAACCCCGAACGCAACCGCGTCCCCGTTGGTGCAGGCGCCTATATGGCAAGCAAAGCTGGTGGCCTTAAACTTGATATAGAAAAACTTGAACCGGGCGACGACGCCTATTACCCCGACCCCGGCGAATTTGAAGTCAGCAAGCGTATTTATTACGAACGCAACCCCTACTTTGATACGGTAGACGGACAGGAGGGCGGCCCTATACAGAATGCCCGCATCAAGTACATGCAGTATCAGGTTGTTCAGACAAACCTTATATTGCAGTCGCTGCAGACTGAAACCATCGACGTAGGCAACCCCAACTGCACGTCTGTAAACACAGAAGAAATTAACAGGATCAACCAGGGCGGGGGACATCTCGGCCAGGTAAAAACCATTACAAACGGCTATGGTTACGTTGGCATAAACGCCGGCAAGGATGAAGTTTCAAACATATGGATCCGCCGCGCCATAATCAAGGCCATGGATACTTCCATGATAAACGGCTATACCGATGCAAACGGAAATTATCAGTCGGGTTATTTCGGCGCAGGCAACAGCATGCCCATCTACCGCCCCATGTCCACTGTATCGTGGGCATATCCCGATGGCGCAACCGTATACAGGCCCTCAGCAAATGAAACGGTAGAGGGAGAGGCCCTTGACTATACTTACGACCGCACCGGCGCGCAGATATATGATATGCTCGTCAATCAGGGTGACTTTATGGGCAATGGCACCGAAATTACTGCCGACCCCGACGGCAATGAACTCATGCCCATAATCTTCACTGTTGCAGGCGAATCTACCGATCACCCCGCATGGCAGATGTTTACAAGGGCACAGACCATTCTCGAAGATATCGGCTTTGAAATAACTGTTGAAAAAGATAACCAGGCACTTACAGAACTCACCCGCGGCGGTCTCACCGTATGGGCGGCTGCATGGTCAAGCACCATCGACCCCGATATGTATCAGGTATACCACAAAAACTCAAGGGCGGGCAGCACGGTAAACTGGGGCTATAACGAGTTTACAAGGCAGCCTGATAAGTACGCTGTTGAAAACAGAATAGTTGATGACCTGTCTGTTTTAATAGACGATGCCCGCGAAACAAACAACCAGGCTCTCCGTGCACAGTACTATGCAGAAGCGCTCGACCTTGTTATGGAGCTTGCCGTTGAAATGCCTGCATATCAGAGGTACGACCTCACCGTATACAACAACGCTAAAATAGATCCCAGCACGCTGCTTCAGAATCCCACTGCTTACGCAGGGCCCTTTACCTATCTTTGGGAGGTTGGTTACAACAGCAGCTTTACAGTAGATTAATACAACCTGAAAAGGTAAAATGCGATGGTTAAATACATTTTAAAGCGAATAGGGCTTGCCATAATAGTGCTGTTCGGCGTTTCGGTGCTCATATACTTCCTTGTGCGCCTTATGCCAACAAACTTTGTTGAGCAAAAGTTTGCAACACAATTTAATATGGGCCTTCTTAGTGAGGAAGATCTTGAGCGCCTTGAAACTATCTACGGTATAGGCGACGATTCCTTCCTTGGAATTTTGCAGGGTTACTTTTTGTGGATATGGGATATTTTGCGCGGCGACCTGGGAATATCGTTCGTGTATGAAGCGCCCGTAGGTCAAATTATAGTAGAGCATATGGGCATATCCTTCGGCATAGCTTTCACGGCGTTTATCCTTGAAATCCTCATTGCCATTCCCCTGGGCGTAAAGGCTGCAACCAAACAGTACGGCGTACTCGACTATGCTTCAAACGTTCTCACCATGATAGGCAACGCGCTTCCCACGTTCTTCTTTGCCGCTCTGTGCATACAGTTCTTTTCTGTAACGCTGGACATACTTCCCGTTCAGGGCCTTGTGGGCACCCTGCCCATAGACGCCTCGGGGTGGACAAGGTTCTGGGATATGGTGTGGCATCTTATAATGCCCATAGGCATAATGGTGTTCCTTTCGGTCGGTTCGCTCATGCGTTATACCCGTACAAATACGCTTGAAGTGCTCAACGCCGACTATATCCGTACGGCGCGCGCCAAGGGTTTAAGCGAACACAAAGTAATATACAAGCATGCCTTCCGTAACACGCTCATTCCCCTGGTAACGCTGCTTGCGGGCACACTGCCCGGCCTTTTCAGCGGTGCCATGATAACTGAGCAGATGTTCTCTATAGACGGTATCGGCCTTATGGCATACAACGCTTTAAAGTCAGGCGATATCCCGTTTGTTATGGGATACAACATGTTCCTTGCCATTCTTACGGTTTTGGGTATGTTGCTTGCAGACCTCATGTACGCGGTTGTAGATCCGCGCGTTAAAATCAACAAATAGGAGCACAACCGATGGATAATAACGAAAAGCGAGGGCTGCAGGAAGAGCTTACCCCCGGGCCTGAAAACCTTTCTACCGAGCAGCCTACGGGACAGTTTGTCAACTCCGGCGCCGAGGGCATGGCTGAAACGGTGCTCGCCGCAAACGATGCCGCAGAGGCGGCGGCAGAACCTGAACACCTTGAAGACAGGGTGAGAACGCTCTCTCCCGCGGCAGTGGTGGCAAAGCGTTTCTTTCGCTCAAAACTTTCAATGATAGGCCTTGTTACGCTGATAATTCTGTTCTTGTTCTCCTTCCTCGGCCCGGTCATTTACGACCGCTGGGGGCAGTCTGAGGCAGATGAATCAACCGGCAAGGTTGTTGAAACCAATACAGAAATAAGCTATACAGACGCAAACGGCGACACGCAGACCGTTTACGAATATACTATAGGCAACAATGCATTCAATTTTGACGCTCTTCCCGGCGGCGAGCACATTCTCGGCACCGATAAAAACGGCTATGATGTATTTTCACGCCTTATGTACGGCGGCAGGATCTCGCTCACGCTCGGATTTGTGGTAGTAATATTGCAAACTGTCTTCGGCGTAATTCTCGGCGGCCTTGCAGGCTATTTCGGCAAGTGGGTAGACATGCTTATAATGCGAATAGTCGATGTGTTTGCATGTATTCCAACGCTGCCTATAATGCTTATTATAAGTTACATATTGCGAGAGGCCCAGATAGACGCGATGGCGCGACTATATGTAATGATGGCCATGCTTACGCTGATAGGCTGGGCGGGCGTCGCGCGAATGGTGCGAGGGCAGATACTTTCGCTCCGCGAACAGGAGTTCATGATGGCTGCTGAAGCCACGGGGCTGAGCCTGTGGCGCAAGCTGTTCAAACACCTGTTGCCAAACGTTCTGCCCCAGCTGATAGTTTCAATGACGCTCGGCCTCGGCAACGTCATCCTCACCGAGGCAACGCTCGGCTTCCTCGGCCTCGGCGTTCCGCCCGAATACGCAACGTGGGGCAACATGATAAACGTGCTTACGTCAGAGGTTTCCTATTGGGGACAGTACCCCAACCAGTGGGTGCCCGTCGGCATATGCATTGTGCTTGCGGTGCTTGCGTTCAACTTTGTCGGCGACGGCCTGCGCGATGCGTTTGACCCTAAAATGAAGAGGTAAAATGGCGATGCCGGAAGAGAAGAAAACTAAAGTCAACAAAAAGGCGCATTACCTTTCGCACAAAGAATCGCGCGATATTTCAAAGGCCAATAAAAAGGCCATACGCGAGCTTGAAAAAAAGAAAAAGCGCCGCGTAAACGAGTCGGAATTTACAACACAGATGAAGGACGATGGCAACATCGTTGAATTTGACAATCTGCATACATATTTCTTCACCGATTCGGGCGTTTCGCGCGCGGTAAACGGCGTTTCGTTCAACGTTCCCGAAGGTTCTGTAGTAGGCATAGTGGGCGAATCGGGCTGCGGCAAATCTGTAACCAGCCTTTCGCTCATGCGCCTTGTTCAGGCCCCCCAGGGCCAGATAGTGGAGGGCGCCATCCGCTTCAAGTCGCGCGAATATAAGCTCGGCGCAGACGGAAAGCCCATTCCCATATACGAAACTCTGCCCGACGAAAACGGCGGCGTGCGCTATGTAATGGGCACAAAATTCGATAAGCACGGCAATCCTGTGTTCGATAAAGACGGCAATATCGTGCTTGCCCCCGTACAAAAGAGGGACGCCTCTGGCGCGCTCATGTATGAAATGGAGGACAAGGTATACAATATTGCCGATATGCCTATTTCAAAAATGTCGCGCATACGCGGCAGGCAGATAGCAATGATATTCCAGGAGCCGATGACCTCGCTCAACCCGGTGTTTACCGTCGGCAACCAGCTCGATGAGGTAACTCTGCTGCATATTCCCGGTTCCAATAAGGCCGAGGCAAGGCGCAGAAGTCTTGAAATGCTCAACCTTGTGGGCATTGCCATGCCGGAGAGGGTATATAAGTCTTACCCCCACGAAATATCGGGCGGCATGAGGCAGAGGGTCATGATAGCCATGGCGCTTGCCTGCAACCCCAGGCTTATTATCGCCGACGAGCCTACCACCGCGCTTGACGTTACCATTCAGGCGCAGATACTCGACCTTCTGCGCGACGTGCGCAAAAAGATAGGCGGCTCTATAATGCTGATAACCCACGACCTCGGCGTTATCGCCGAAATGGCCGACTATGTGCATGTAATGTACGCAGGCAAGGTAGTGGAGAGCGGCACCGTGCAGGAAATATTCAAAAATCCGCTTCACCCTTATACCATCGGCCTTCAGAAGAGCAAACCGGTGGTAGGAGTGGAAGTAGATAAACTTTACAGCATACCCGGGCAGGTGCCCAACCCCATCAACATGCCCGACTATTGCTATTTTAAAGAGCGCTGCGACCGCTGCACGGCAAAGTGTAATGGCGAATATCCAGGGTTTGTGTGGGTAACGCCCACTCACGGCGTGGCGTGCTATCTTTATGCGGAGGAGGGCAGTAAAGAGCAATGAGCGAAATAATTCAGCCCGCAACCGCGGACGAGATAATTCAGCCTGTGGCTGACAGTTTGCCCGAAGACGATGTTTTGCTTCGCGTAAGTCATCTTAAGAAGTATTTTCCCGTCCGTACGGGCGTGATCGGACAGAAGGTTCAGTATGTACGCGCCGTAGACGATATTTCTTTCAATGTCCATGCAGGCCAGACGGTCGGCATAGTCGGCGAATCGGGCTGCGGAAAGACGACTATGGGCAGAACTATACTTCGCCTTCATTCCGTAACGGCGGGCGACGTCATCTTCAACGGCATGAATCTCGGCAAAATGAAGCCGCATGAACTGCGCAAAATACGCCCTCAGTTCCAGATGATATTCCAGGATCCCTATTCAAGTCTTTCCCCTAGGCTTACCGTGGGCGAGATCATCGGCGAGGCCGTGCGCGAACATAAAATAGTTCCCAAGTCGGAGTATAAGGAATACATATTCCATATAATGGAGAGGTGCGGCCTTCAGCCGCAGTATTTCGAGCGCTACCCCCATGAATTTTCGGGCGGCCAGCGCCAGCGTATATGCATAGCGCGTTCGCTTGCATTAAAGCCCAAACTTATCATCTGCGACGAGCCGGTCTCCGCGCTCGACGTTTCCATTCAGGCACAGATAATCAACCTGCTTAAGGAACTGCAGCAGCGTGACAAGCTTGCGTATATATTTATTTCGCACGATCTTTCGGTCGTGGAGCACATCTCCGACGAGGTTGGCGTTATGTACCTTGGCAGCATGATGGAGTACGGCAAGACAAAAGATATATTTGCCCGTCCGCTTCATCCCTATACCGAGGCGTTGTTCTCTGCAGTGCCCGTGCCTGACCCCGACTACAAGATGAAGCGCATCATCCTGAAGGGTGATATCCCTTCACCTGCAAATCCTCCGTCAGGCTGCAAATTCCATACCCGTTGCGAAAGGTGTATGGACATATGCAAAAAGGAAGTGCCCGCCTTCCGCGAGTACGAACCCGGCCATTTTGTTGCTTGCCACCTCTATGATGACTCTGCGGAGAATGTACAGTAAATTTTCTGAACTTCAACGGCAAAGGATGAAAATAAACCTATGTATCGTATCAAATATAAAATTTTAGCGCTGGCGCTGGCGCTTATCATGTGCGCATCTCTCATCGGCGCGGCGTTCCTCCTGGACGATTCTTCGTCAACGAGCGTGTCGGCAGACGGGCGCAACGGTATAAAACTTTCTGAGGATGACACCTTTGGTACTGCCGATACGTCGTCTGCATTTTCGAGCGACATCGTCGATATTCAGCCCACGGTAACGGGCGAGCATTGGCTTATTATATCGCTCGACGGCAAAAGCCTTGCCGAGCGCAACGGCGATGAAGATCTTGTTGAGTATATGCAGACAAATGACGGCATTACCGCAAGTAAAAAACTGCAGAATACACAAAAGAACTTCCTCAAAGACCTAAGCGACGCCGGCATTCCCTACGAGTTTAAGTATGGCTATACACTGCTCACAAATGCCGTTGCAGTTAAGGTAGACGTGAAGTATGCCGATGAGATCGCCAAAATGAATGGCGTAAGTTCGGTTGATATTTCAGAATATTACTATGCCCCCCAGGACGAAAAAGTTACAAACGATAAAAACGCATGGGAAACAGGTATCTATGAAGTTGACAAGGAACTGCGCGAAGTGCTCGGAGAGGGCGAAGGTATGGTTGCGGCCGTACTGGATACCGGCCTTGATTCCAGCCATCCTGCATTTGCCGCCGACTCTGTCGGCCCTGCCGATCAGCTACTCACCAAAGAGCAGGTTCAGGAAAAGATATTTGAAGGCGATGCCAATCAGGGCCTTGTTTCACTCGACGGCGAAGCCACTGTAGATGATGTATATTACAGTGCCAAGGTTCCTTTTGCATATGACTATGCAAATAAAGATACCGATGTTTATCCCTCAAATTCCGCACACGGTACACATGTTGCCGGCATTATTGCAGGTAAGGATCTCATAGGACAGAGCATTGAAGGTTTTACCGACGAGAAAGGTTATCTTGTAGATATAGACGGCAACAGAATGGAGAACGCCAACGGCGAGTACATGACTTTTACCGGAGTTGCCCCCAAGGCGCAGCTTGCAATCTGTAAAGTATTCTCCGATAAAGCAGATAACGGCGTGCTCGGCGGCGCGGAGGAGATGGACATCCTTGCCGCGCTTGAAGACTGCGTAAAGCTCGGCGTAGACGTTATAAACATGAGCCTCGGTTCGTCGGCAGGTTTCTCTACCGGTGATAACGACAATATGCAGCGCGTATACGATGCCGTACGCGATGCCGGTATTTCTCTCGTGGTTGCTGCAAGTAACGACTATAGTTCGGCTTTCGGCGGCACATACGGTACAAACCTCACTTCAAATCCGGATTCGGCAACGGTAGGTTCGCCCTCTACATATCCCGGTGCAATAAGCGTTGCAAGTATAAACGGACAGCTTTCAAGATATATAAGGGTGGAAGTAGGCGGCGAAGATAAATTCCTCTACTTCTCTGAAGCCAGCGACGGCAACAATAACGAAAAAGACTTCGTCTCCGAGCTGATATCAAAGGTTTCCGGTTCAATAGCTCCTACCAAGGACGAGGACGGAAACGATGTTTATGCAATCCCTTACCGGATAGTGCCCGGCTATGGCATGGATGTCAATTATACTAAAAATGTAAATGTCGAAGGCAAAATAGCCATAGTGCAGCGCGGTGGCAATGTTTCATTTGAAGATAAGGTGCGCATCGCTCAGCAACACGGCGCAATTGGTTGTATTATATACAACAACGTTGCCGGCACGATCCGCATGAGCGTGGGCAATATAAGCAATCCCATTCCCGCTTGTTCCGTTACAATGGATGCCGTTGCCGCCTTCAGTAAAACCCAGCCGAGCGGAACGCTGTATGTGAGCAGCGGTTATCAGGCAGGCCCCTTCATGTCGGACTTCTCCAGCTGGGGCCCTACGCCCGACTTAAAGCTCAAGCCTGAAATTTCTGCGCACGGCGGCGAAATAATTTCGTCAGTGCCCAACGGCTGGGCTGAGTACAGCGGCACATCCATGGCTTCGCCCAACATGGCGGGTGCCATGGCGCTTATGCTCTCTTATATAGAAAGGAACGAGTATCTGAGCAATGAGGTCTCAGCGGAAGACCTCAATCACGACAGGGTTGCAATGGCAAACTTCCTGTACATGAGTACGGCAACCATTGCGTACGACCAGTATAATACGCCTTATTCCCCACGCAAACAGGGCGCAGGTCTTGCCGATATAGCCAAGGCCGCCAAAACGCAGGCGTACTTGTATTCAGATGGTATAGATAAAGCTAAAATAGAGATAGGCGATGACCCTGAAAAGACGGGGGTTTACGAATTAGAGTTCCATGCCAAAAACATGGGCGATGTTCCGCGCACGTATAAGCTTGATACGCTCACCATGACCGAGTCGGTATCTTCGGACGAAATCACCGTGGCAGAAAAAGCCTATATGCTCGACGATATGGCAACTGTCAGGTACGAATTGATCTCGGGCGGCGACAGCGCTTCTATAAACGGCGATACCCTCAGCCTTGGAGCAGACAGCGATGCCAAGATCAGGGTTACCATTACGCTCAGTCAGGAAGCTAAAGATTATATAGATGCCAATTTTAAAAACGGCATGTATGTCGAGGGCTTTGTTACCCTTACAGACGAAACGGGAGATACTGTAGAAGTTGACCTGAATATACCCTGGCTGGGCTTTTACGGCGACTGGTATGCAGCCCCCATGTTGGATATATCGCAGTATGAACTTGACGCGGCTCTTGCCGACAGCAGCATAGACGAGGACGATAAGCCCGAAGCTGCAGTATACCCCACGATTCCCCTCGGTTCGTACTATAACGAGATGTACATAATACCTCTCGGTTCCTATCTTTACGACCAGGATCCCACTGCCCGCCATATATACGCTACGTCGGATAAAGCTTCGATTTCTATATATGACGACAGTACAAGGCATACGGTAAGCCAGCTGTACGGCATATATGCCGGCATGCTCAGGGGCGCCGCAGAGGTCAATGTGTCCATAACCGACGCCGTGACGGGAGAGGTGGTGTTCACAAAGACCCAGAAAAATGTGCGCAAGTCGTTTACTGCAGGTTCTTCAAGCGCGCATGGTTCGCTTGTCCAGCTCGACTGGAACGCCGCCGAACTCGGCCTTGAAAATAACAGGCAGTACCTCGTTCACATGGAGGGTGTGCTCGACGAAATCAGTGAAGACAGACCCTACGACCCTGAAAAATACGACTATGCAAAAACTTTCGACTTCAACTTCTACATAGATACCGAAGCACCCGAAATAGTCGATTATCAGGTGCGCTACGTTCCCTACGAGGATGAAAACGAACAGACGCAGTACAACGTATACCTTGATGTAGACGTATACGACAATCACTATTCGCAGGCGATCGCGCTGTGTTTTGCCGATTATTCGACTATGACGCTTGAAATGCTTCAGTCGAATATGACGCCTATATACAGCAGCCGTAATTCAACTACAAGAGTAACGCTTGATATAACCGATTACTACGACCAGAATCTGGAACTCTACATTCAGGTAGACGACTATGCGCTCAATGCGCGCGCCTACCGTGTAGACGGCCTTAAACCGCTTGAGGACGCCGTAAACTATCCCGATCAGGTTCAGATAGTTTCGGGCGACGATACTTCGGCTACGGGCGTTGACTATTCAAAGGAGATCACGCTCGATGTAAACGAGGTGGTCACTCTTGAAACTTCTGTAACGCCCTCAGACGCAACAAGCGACTTCCTGTTCTGGCATTCGTTCAACGAAAACGTTGTGCGCGTACAGAACGGCACGATAGTGGGCGTCAACCCCGGTACAGCTCTTGTAAAGGTATACGCCGGCAAGGATGAATATGCCGCTTCTTCAGACGGTATACTTGTCACCGTTACCGAAAATGTGCTCACCGCTCCAAGGGTGACAAGTTTGGAACTCGGTCTTATAAAAAATGCCGATAACAACATGGTCAATCCGACAAACACTACTGTTTCAGTCGACCCGAATGAGGCGTTCAGCCTGCAGGCTACAGTGGAGCCGTGGTATGCCAACGTTGAACCGGATATCAGGTGGAAGTCGTCTGTTCCGTCGGTAGCTACCGTAGACGAAACTACAGGTTATACAAGAACCCTTGCCGAAGGTACTGCCACAATAACGGGTACGTTATATATAGATGGCAGGCAAACGCTGTATACGGTTTCTACAACGCTTTCCGTTGGCCCGGAATTTGTTGTTCAGGATGGTTATCTGCGCGAATATCACGGCGCAGGCGGCAAGGTTACAATTCCAAGGAATCTGAATGTATATTACATATACGAAGAGGCCTTTGAAGATAACGACAATATAACTGAGCTTGAAATTTCATCGCCCACGACCGAGATCCAGCAGTTTGCATTTGCAAACATGAAGGCTCTTAAAAGGCTGATTCTTCCCGGTACTATAGAATATGTGCACGCATATGCATTCTATGGGTGCGAAAACCTTGAAGAGATAATCATCCACTCAAGAGCCATAACATTTGCAGACAGTTGCTTTGCAGGGTGCACCTCGCTTAAGAGCATAAAGGGTATAAAACTCAATCTTAAAGCCGGCGAAAAGGCTGAGGACTTTGAGATTCTCGACCTTTTGAGTGATGAAACATATAAAGATAAATACGAGATTTTAGATGCACCCAATCTCACTTCGGTAGGCGCCCGGGCGTTCTACGGTTGTACCTCAATTGAAGAGCTCAACCTCACCCAGCTCAGGAATGCCGATGAAATGGCGTTTGCGGGATGTACTTCACTTAAAAAGGTCATTTTAAGCCGCAATACCGATATTTCAGACAAGATGTTCTATGACTGTACGAACCTAAGCACTCTGGAATATACGGATGTGACGAAAGATGACCTTGACAGTATAACCTACAGCACGGCAGAATCGCCATTTTACGGCTGCAATATAACAGACATAATATTCCCTGAAAATTCAGGCATTATAGTGGTTGATGATGCAGATACCGCAAGGGCGGTAGTGGAAGGCGGCGCTGTATACGGGTGCGATGCGGATGGTAACAAGATACGCCTTATAAAGGTACTGCAGAGTGAAAGCTCATTTACAGTGCCTGCAACGGTAAGGGAGATAGCGCCTAACGCTTTTTCAGGCAACCTCGGCCTTGAATCTGTCACGTTTGAAGCCGGTTCTCAGCTTGAAACTATAGGCAACTATGCCTTTTCGGGTACGGGAATAACTTCAATAGTCATTCCCGAAAATGTAACAAGCATCGGCACGGGCGCCTTCTCTTACTGCGAGAATCTTACTACCGTAGATCTTTCAGGCTTTAAGGGCACAGCCCTTCCAACCGAGTCATTTGCAAATTCTCGTGTCAGAAATATTACGTGGAATGCAAACCTTGCCTCTATAGGCAATTCGGCGTTTGCAAACACTGCTTTAACTTCGCTTGACCTTACGGGCACCGCGGTGACTACAATAGGCAACAGTGCATTCGCAAGCTGCCCCGATCTTGCAACGGTAAGGCTTGGCGCAATCACGTCGCTCGGCGACTATGCTTTTTCAGCGGGCAACAATGCTTCGCTGACAGCTGTAACTTTTGGCGAGGGCAGCGACGAGCTTGGCAACTACACCTTCAGCGGGCAGACTGGTCTTGCAACGCTCAACTTGCCTGCGTCGCTCACAAGCATAGAAAGTCTTGGCAACGGTGTATTTTATGATTGTGTGAGCCTTGCAAACGTGCCATTCACAGCACTTAAAAGTGTTGGCGATTATGCCTTCTATGCCTGCCAGGACATTGCAAGCCTTAATGTTAGCAACGTAGAGAGCTTAGGTACCTATGCTTTTGCCGGTTGCGAAAACCTTAAAGTGAGCAGCTTTGACCAGCTTGTAAGCATTGGCGACGGCGCGTTCTATCTTTGTGAAAGCATTACCGAAGTTGTTGCACCCAAGCTTGCAATAATAGGCGCCAGCGCGTTTGTAGGTTCGGGTATCACAGCTATAACCTATGGCACAGCAATTCCCGAAGAGTTCAACGGCAGCAAGCTGGATGGCGTTACAATAGGCAAATATGCCTTTGCGTATACCGGCCTCACCGGCGAAAACGGCGTGCTTACAATAAATGCAAATGTTACAGATATAGGCGACGGCGCGTTCAGCGCCCTGGAAAACATATCTGCGTTTGCCATCGGTGAAAACGATACGTTCGGTGAAAACGATACGTTCTTTGTCAGTGATGGTGTGCTCTACGAGCGCAATGCCAACGGAACATATCAGTTAATGGCATTTCCCGCGGCAAAGGGCGGAGAGGTGAAGTTGCTGGATAAAACTGCGCGCGTAGGGGCAAGTGCCTTTGAAAACGCAACAAAGGTTACAAAGGTAACTTTCCCCTATGAATTTAAGGCAGTGGGCGACCGTGCGTTCTTCAATTGCAGCGCTACCGTATACGAATTCGGCTGCCTTACGGCTCCCGTGCTCGAAACGCAGCCGTTGAGCGCAAGCGATTTTGACCCCGACGACGAAATGTACGCCATCCTCGATTACAGCGGCGATGTTTCCAGTGAAAAGTACTATGCAAACTTCAGCAACTACCTTGCACTCAAGTTGTATGCAGGCAAGTATGGCATAACAGGTATAAAAGATTTCGGCCCTGAAGGCGAGGGACTTACAGCTAAATATCCCGGGAATGCCACAGGCTTTACAGGCCGCATATATTCCGTTTATTTTTCAACGCATGAAACTACGGCTGTTATCGCAGACGATAATGCGCGCGCGGCAGTAGCGGCAATAGAAAATATTCCTACGGCCGAGCAGATAAACGCGCTTACCGCTCAGAACACTGCAGAGTGGACGGCTTATAAACAGCTTATGAGCACCGCGCGCAATGCTTATAACCTTGTAAGCAACAGCCAGCTCACGTTTGTAACCAATTCGCAGAACCTTATCGACGCCGAATCGGCCATGCGTGCAAAGGCGGCAACCTTTGGCGAGAATGTGAAGATAGATAACATCCGCATAACTACTTTCCCCACTAAGATGAATTACATCCGCGGTGAAAAGTTTGACCCTGCAGGCATGCAGCTTACCGTGCAGTGGAGCGACGGCTCGCGTGAAGTTATAACAAGCGGTTTTGATATCGAAAATGCCGACAGGACACTGAATATCGATGACAGAAATATAATCGTAAGGTATCAGGGAGTTGAAACATCGTTCACTGTAAATGTAAGCAAACCTGCTGTTCAAAGCATTGAGTTTGTATCTTATCCTGAAGAAGCGCAGTATGCTCCCGGCGATACATACATTGCTGCAGGTCTCAGACTAAAGGTTACATATGTAGACGGTATTACAGAAGAAACAACGCTGGGTTACACAGATTCGTCTGCTCCTCTGCAGTACGGAGATAACGTCATTACTATAACATATAACGGTGTTTCAAACACGTTTACGGTATACCTTGACGCGGACGGAATGATTCACAATCCCGGTTATGTTCCCCCTGAAACAGGTGACCAGCCTTCAGGCGGCCTTCCTACAGGCGCTATAATCGGCATTGTTGCAGGGTGCGTAGTAGTTGTTGCGGCTGCTGCGGTTGTAGCGGTGATTTTGATCCGCAAAAAGAAAAATTCATAAAAGCAACATATATTCTGCTGAATATGTAAGTTAAAAACCGCAGGGTTCGGCCAAACGGCTGAGCCCTGCGGTTTTGTTGTGTAGTGCATAATCGGTAGTTTTTTGCCATTTTCTGCGGTTCCGTTAATAGAGCGACATAATCTTCAAAGCGGCTTAATTTACCATATATATGGTGTCGCTTAGTTCCTGAAAGGTGTGTAATTCAATAGTGTTGTCGTTGATTTGCGCGAGGAGCGCCGAAGACACCCTGCCGATTGCCCTATGGGAAACGACAGAAGGACTTTCGCTTGCGGAAAGCGGCAGACAGCGCCAATTTGGCGAACAACAGGCTCATTACGGCTAAGCAACAGCGAGTAGAGAAATCAAAGGTATCTGCACTGATTATATTATATAAGATTTCTGCACGCGGTCGGAATGCCAAAGGTTGTGCTGCTTGATTTTTAGTCAGGTTATTGCCTGTCAACTTAATTAAATACAAAAAAACCACCCGTGCGCGCATAACGCGCACGGGTGGGTAATTTATTTTGTTTTCAGTCTGTCTGCATGTGCTGTTGAGGCGTTTGGCGCATTTCTTCGTATAATTCCATTTAAATGCTTTTTTTCCTTACAGTGCCCTTGCAGGCCGTTCAGACAGAGTGCTTAAGCTGCAAGAGCCGCTGTAACAGTTTCGCCTTCTTCTGCGCCGCTGCCCTGTTCTTCAGATGCGGCTTTAACTTCGTCATAGCCTGCTTTGAGGTAATCATAGAATGACTTGCAGTAACCGTCGAAGTCGGCCTTCGCCTCTGTATCAAGTGCAGCATACGCTTCTTCTATCTCGGGCCAGTTTTCAAGAATAGTTTCATCGTAGTTGCCGTCTATTATATTGCCATCGCCGTCAACAAGCACCTGACCGTCTTCAACCAGTTTCCAGTAGGTATACGTAAGGTTTAGGTTCAATAAATCTGTCAGCAGATCGTGTTCGGCGCTGGTTACTGCACCTTCCGTAACAAGGTCGGCAAACTCGATTCCGTTTATAAGAGCGGTATCTATAAATTTGAGGCTGGTATTTCCATCGCTTATTGAACTGATATTGTAGAGTGCCAACAGCTGTTCAGCGCTGAGAGCAGTAAGCTCGCTGAGCAACTTTGCTACATTTTCCTGCGTGAATTCAAATTTCTTTTCTATAGGTTGAGGAATATCTGAACCTTCCTGGCCTGCACCAACATATTCCTCATAGAAGATAGCGGTGGCGGTGAGGATGAATTCAGTGTTATCGGCAAGGAATGCACGTAGAGGAGCGTATTCTTCGCTCTCGTAAAGGGTTGAATCAATGCCTAAACTATCAAGCAACGCTAAAACTTTACCGCGTGCATTATACATTTCGCTTGCTGCAATGCCCGTTGAAGCGATGCCTGAATCTTCGTTGTAAATGTATTTATATGCGTTAATAAGGTTCTGGCTGCCGCTTTCTAAAATAGCTGTTTCAGCTATGCGCGCCTTTTCGTACATTGCAAACGAGGCAAAATTGAAATTAAATTCATACAGCATTTCCCATGTATTAAGCGAAGCAATTGTACCGAGCGTCTCGTTCAATTGATCAAGAAGTTCCTGTTCTTCATCGGTGAGCGTAGCTGCAAGCGACCAGGTTGTTGTTTCTTCGCCCTCTTCGGGTTCATCTTCCTTAAACAGTCCATGTATTTCAAGCAGATAGTTGTATATATCGCCAAGTTCTTCATCAAATACCGATTTGCTTACTCCGACCCAAGCTTCGTCGTTGTTATACAGGTCGGCGGCTTCGGCCATAAATTCGTTGAAGTAATCTGTGTCGGCGTTGTAGTAACCTTCTAGCGCATACATCATGTTCTCAAATATGTTCCATGCGGTATCGCTTACGTCTGCTTCGCCGTCAGGCTGGAACTTGGTTGCAAAGTAGGAATATATTATGCCGGTAAACTGGGGGTAATAGCCATCTGTAGGAACAAGTATCATTTCAGGGATCCCTGAAGTATGCAGATAGCTTATTGCATTGAGGAAGTAATTCTGCTGCATTATATCAAGACGCACAAAGTTATCGAACATCTCTTTCACTGCTGCAACAAAATTGGTATCGTCGAAAACAGAGGAGTCGTCGCCAGTGGTGTTATCTGCGAGCAGTTCGGCATACCTGCTGACTACATCGAGATAATTAATTAAAACTTGCTCTACAGTTCCGTCGTATGCGGCATAGCTCAACAGATAATTGTAACCGCCTTCGCCGTAATACATCTCGCTCAGCTGGTAATTCATGTATTGGTTTTCAATTACCGTAGAATATACCAGCGCATAGAGCATGTCGAAATTAGCTTCGTCTTCTTCATTTACATAGGTATCAAAAAAGTCTTCTTTAGCATTTTCCAGTTCCCGCAGAGCAAGGAAGAAGGGAGTGGCCTCAATAATCTGATTGTTGTATACAGAGCTATACATATTGTAAGCCGTTGAATGTATCACCTGAATGTTATATATGGGCATGGGTGCCATATACGTCATAAGGTTTACCAATATCTGTGTCAGCTCTTCGTTTTGGTCTTCGTAGTCCGCAGCATTCTCATCAAGCTTTGTAAGCTGATTATAATAGTAGCGGTAGAGGATCTCAAAGAAGTCATCGTTTTCCCTCCAGCCGTTTATTGCCACATATATGCTGGGATCGTATGCGTCGGTAGTCTGGTTGGCAATATTGTAAAGCAGGGCGTATGCCGCCTCTATATCGGTTTTGCTTTCGTCAAGCTTATCAATATTTTCCTGCTTTATCCTCTCTGAGTGTTCCGTGGGGAAGGTAACGCCGCTTAAAGTGTTATAAGCTGTTATGGCGTCTTGCAGCTCGAGCGAAATGCCATTGAATAATGCACGGTTGCCCACAAGGCCGCCAACAAATTCAAGCGTCATTCCTTCTATGGCGGTATCGCCTATGTAGAGTGCGGTGTCACCGCAGGCATCTATAAAGTCGTCGCTCTGCAACAGGTCGCCTATCCTTATAAGCATGTTGTCGGCAGCAATGTTTTCTTCGCCGAGTGTGGGGAGTATCTTTTTAATTGCGTTTATTGCCGTTTGGAACTCGTCAGGTGTTTTAACAGCGTTGTATGTTGCCATGGCTGTTGAAATTGTTACCTGACCCACCGTTCTGTTGCCGAAGTATACGTTTACCGCATTGCTTATGTCGGTATTCTTTTCAAACTCTGTGTACCATGTATTGTAGCCGTACACCGTTGCAACGCGGGCAACTTTGTTCAGGTTGTCGCGGCTTATAAACTTGCGCTGGGCATTTTTTATGTCGTCTACATATAGCTGCATTGCCTCAAAGGCTTCCCTCTGCAGTTCGGCATTGTCTGCTATTTCTTCAGGCAGGCCGAACAGGGCAATATCTTCGCCGCCGAACGAATAGCAGTCCCAGGCGGCCTCTTCGGGGAGCTTTTCAGCCACTTCAAGGAACTTTGACACGCTGTTGTAAACGATGGTAACATCGAACGACTTGCCGGTGTCAACGCCCTTATACAGCACCTTTACCGTCTGCGTTACATTGGTGTTGCCTTCGTCGACTTTTGCGCCCGCAGGATCAAAGCCGCTGAAAGTTATGTCGGCAGTGCTTACGTTGCGGGTTGCAGTGTTATCTTCGTTGGTTATGGTAAGCCTTACGCCGGTGGTATTAAGCGAAGTTTCGTAGTTGCCGTATTCAAGGTTGGTGGGTGCCCTGAAGTCGTAAACGGGATCGCATACCTGAATGGTTATGGTGCCCGAATAGTTATCTGTGCCGCTTGCATAAGTAATATTTACATTCACATTGTCGGCAGCTTTGGCGGTATATGTATCGGCAAAGTCGCCGTCTGCAAAACTAATGCTGTTGCGGTCGGTCACGGCTATCTGGGTGCCGTCGTTGCGGGTGACGATTATGCTGGGGTTTGCGGCCCAGAAATCTTCGCGCACAAAGTAGACATATTTTTCCTGGGCTGTCTGAAAGCGGGGAACAACGTTTACTTTAAGCTGCGTCTGCGCGCCGGCATAGGTTATGGTGAGCGTCTGTTCGCCGAGTTTATTCTGGTCATAGCCTGTAACTGAAACGTCGGGGTCGCTTAAAAGTATAAAGTTGCCGCCGTCTACCCTCAGCCTGCCCTTTGAAAGGTCGAGCGGGCTGCCAACAACATATGTAGTTTGTGGAAGACTGTTTGTGTCAATGGTGATAGATTCCACATTCTTGCTGCTGCATGCGCTTATTATAAACAGCGAGCAAGCGAGCAGAAACAGCGAAGCTAATCCCGTCAATAATGCTTTTCTCATAAAATTCACCTGTTATTTTTATCTTTTTGGCGGCGGCAAGACGGCTGTCTGACCGCCGTATTAGGTCATTATTAAGTAAGAATTTTAATTTCAGCTTACTGTGCCGTCCATACCGCATACAGCGTTGTGCCTGCAGGTACTTCAGACATTTTGTCTATTGTATACACAACTTCGCCGTTTGCCTCCGTTGCCCAGCCGGCAAACGTATAGCCCGTCCTCTCCGGCGCTGTAAGCGGCGTAAAGGAGTTTACGTTGGAAACGGTGTCGTTATCGTATTCAATGGAAACAACATAGCCGTTCTCTATATCCGCACTCCACACTACGGGGAGGTAGGAGGAGTTCCAGCGCGAAGTCCAGCCTTCGCCTGCCTGTGCAAGCGAAGTGTAAAAGCTCAACTTGCGGCATCCGTAGAATGCGTGCGCGCCGATGCTTTGTATTCCTTCGGGCAGCACAAGCGAATTGAGCGACGAGCAGTTGCGGAAGGCCTGGTCGCCGATAGCTTTCAGGCTTTGGGGCAATACAAGACTGCTGAGTGCGGAACAGCCGAAGAATGCATAGTTGCCTATTTCGGTGGCGCCGCCAAGCGAAACGTCTGTAAGCGACGTGCACCTGTAGAAGGCGTAGTTGCCTATATTCGTGACCGAGGCGGGCAGGCTTACCGATTCAAGGGAGGAACAGTAGTAAAAGGCCCTGTCGCCTATACTTTTAAGGCTGCGGCCGAACGTTATGTCGGTCAGCGATGTACACCTGTAAAACGCTCTTTCGCCTATGCTTTCTACCGCGCCGCCAACTATCACGCTCTTCAGCGACTCCATTCCGTAGAATGCGTAGTTGCCTACAGATTTTACGCCTTCGCCTATAACTACAGAATCAATGCCGCCGTTTACAATGTTTTCGCCCGAATCTTCCGTCTGGCTGGTATCTTCGTATGTGTAGCCGCAGTCGTAGAAGGCGTAGTCGCCTATCTCGGTCACGGTATCGGGTATCACAAGTTCGTCGGTATCGGTATCGGTGCCCACAAGGCGGCATTTATAGAACGCGCTGCGCCCTATTTTTTGCAGGTTTGAAGGCAGGGCTTCAAGCACAAGGTCATCGCAGTGGTAAAATGTGTAGTCCTCTATCACCGTAAGCGCGTCAGATAAAACCAACCTTGAAAGCGCCCTGCAGTTGTAGAACGCGCTGCGCCCTATGTGCCTTACCGTGTCGGGCATTGCCACGCTTGTAAGCGTGGTGTTGTTTGCAAATGCATATTCTGCTATGCCCGCGGTTCCTTCGTTTATGGTAACTACGCCTGCCGCAATTTTGTATTCGGTCAGCCAACTGCCTGCATATACGGCATTGACAGCCTCTGTCCACAGTCCCGAATTGTGGAACGCATACATACCCATGCGCTCCAACGTATCGGGTATGATTAGGGCATCAAGCGCCGAGCAGGCCGAAAAAGCGTATTGGCCAATTTCGAGCAGGCTGCTGTCGCCGAGCGCCGTACTGCCTTCTGCCATATCGCCAAGCGTTACGCTTGCAAGTATTGTGTTGTCGGCAAAGGCATAGTCGCCTATAGAAAGCACTCCGCTGCCTATGACCACGCTGATAAGCGATTTGCACGCCCTGAACGCGCCTTCGCCAATATATTTTACCGAATCGGGTAAAATGATGACATCTATAGGGGTGCCCGAGTACGCATAGTCTGCAATGCCTACAGTGCCTTCTTTAACGGTTTCCACCGTGGGGGCGGTTTCAGACTGAGAGAATTCTATGCCGAGGAACCAGTCGCCGAGGTAGTTCATTCTGTCCTGTTGCCACAGGGGAGTGCCGCGGAACGCGTTGCTTCCTATGCTCTCTATGTTGTCGCCCGCTGTAACGCCGCTCAGCTTTGTGCAGCCGTTGAAGGCGCTTATGCCCAGAGTTTTTAATGTTTCGGGCAAATCTACGCTTTCAAGCGAAGTACATTCAAGGAAGGCGTTGTCGCCTATCTTCTCTACGGAAGAGCCGATGGTAAGTTCGGTGAGTGCGGTGCAATTTCTGAATGCGCCGGGGCCTATCTCGGTCACGCCGTTGCCTATCGTAACTTCTGCAAGCGCCCTGCAGTCGCCAAAGGCGGCTTCGCCCAGAGTTGTAACGTTTGCGGGAATGTTGACGATAGTAAGGGAGGAGCAGCTGTTAAAGGCGTTTGCGCTTATCTGCGTAAGCCCGCTGCTCAGTTCAAGCGTCTTCATGCCGCGGCAGAACTGGAACGTCTGTTCGCCTATTTCCGTCACGCTGTCAGGTATGGTCAGCGCCGCTATTTTGCTGCAGCTTTGAAATGCCTGTCTGCCTATAGTTTCAAGCCCCTCGTTCAGCGTTACCGAGGTGAGCTCTGTACAGCCCGCAAAGGCCTGTTCGCCTACAGACTTGATGTTGCTGCCAAGCGTCACGCTTGTAATGGAGGGGGCGTTGCCAGTGGTGGGCATGAATGCCCTGTCGGCAATGGAGGTGACGGGCAGCGTCCTGTATACGTCGGGTATTACGATGTCGCCCTGCGCCGTGCCTATGCCTGCCACCCTGAATGCCGAGTTGTTGTCGGTAAGCGTGAACACAAGCCCTGTTTCCGTTTCGCGTACGAATGTTACAGACTCTGACCACCTGGATGAATCGTAGTTGGTGTTTGAGCCGGCTTCCGCCCTCACGCTTATGGTGTATTCGCCCGCAACTATCTCGTAAGCCGAGTCAAGTTCAAAGCGGTTATCCGAGCAGAAGTATTCTTCGTCTATGCCGTTGCCGCGTACCCTTACGGTGTAATATGCGGCGTTCTGTATGCCGTTCCAGTTCAGGTCAAGGTTTACCTGGTCAATGTTCAGCCCCGTGGGGGTAGGCAGCCTGTTGCCGCTGCATGCGGCAGAGGAAAGCAAAAGGCAGAACGCAAGTGCTGGCAACGCAATCAGAAAAAGAGTCTTTTTTATCTTCTGTGCCAAATTAGCTTTCAAATTTAGTTGCCTCCTTGCCGGAAGTTGAATTAACCTCTTTCATAGCTTTTTTGTCGCGTATAATTTCGTGCAGCCATTTGAACTTGAACTTGCGCACGGCTATGTCTATAAGTATGCATACTGCGGCTATTATAAGCAGCACAAGCGCGGGGTTGAACGACCCGTCGAGCCGTGCCTCAAACGATGCAAATACCAGGGCGGGATTGTCGGTACTGAGAACATTGCCGTTGCCGCTCTGCGCAAGGTCTGCAAGAAGGGCTATGCCTTCCTCTGGCTCGCGCATGCCGTCGTATTCATCCGAATAGGAGAATGTTCTGCGCAGCTGCAGGTCGGAGATCACCGTTCCCGCGGCGTCAAGTTTTTCAATGGTTATAATGTATATGCCTGTGTATTTTATGGTAAAGTTAAAGCTCATGCTGTTCGCCGCGGCAGTCACGGGCACACCGTTAAGGTATGCCTGCTTTGCGGCGTTGGAGTATTGGCTCATATTGTTGGGGTCGAGCGCTATGCTTACGCGCAGGCTTTCGCCCTCGTTAAGGGTGGTAAATACGTCCAGCCTGTTTGTAAAATTGTTGGTGGTCTGCCTTACGCTCATATCCAGCACGTCAGGTTCGGGCGGGGTGAGGGGGGCAAGGTTTTCTGCCATGTTGCATATCAGCTGTTTGCCCTCTGCAGAGGTTATAAAGTCGCGCGACCAGCTGTCTGCGCGCAGGCTTACGTCGCTCATAAAGCTGCCCACTTTGCCCGCGCCGAAGTTCCATTCTGCGTATATGGGCACGTACTGGTACATCAGCGGGGTAACGGCGTCGTCCTTCGGCCTCGTGCCGTAGTAGCCGTGCAATTCGGGCACAAAAGGCTCTGCGCTGGTGTCTATGCCGTTGAATATGGGGCTGTAGCCGTCTATTTCGGGCACAAAGTCAATGCCCTCTTCTATCTCGTTTACGGTAACGGCCTGAAGATCCTGGCGCATGGCAAGCCCTATTGCAGACGCCATGTCTACAAGTTCGCCGGCAGGCACCTCGTAGTATTCGCCATTTGCATATTCGGCTGCTTCGTCCATTGCCGCGGCGTCTGTCGAATCGGCGCCCACAGTAACTATAGACATGGTAATGCCGTTCTGGTTGTTCCAGTCTATGTATCTGCCGTAGTAGTTGTTGTCGTTGGCTCCGTTCTGATGAAGGTGATCGTCAGGGTTGCCGTCGGTTATAAGTACTATATGCTTTATGGGAACGTCAACAGCAGCAAGCGTTCGTCCGGCGCGGTCTATCGCGCCCGAAAATACCGTGCCGCCCGAACCGGGCTGTTCGCCTGTGCCAAGGTTGGTGATTGCCTCGCGAATATCCTCATGACGGGAAACGGGCAGTATCTGTATAGTTTCCGTTGCCGACGTGTTAAACGTCATAACGCCGCAATAACTGTTTGGGTTTTGCTCATAGAGTGCGTCAAGCGTCTGTTCGGCACCTGCCTGTGCGGCTTCGAACAGGCCCATGCTCATCGAACCCGAGCTGTCAACAACTATCATGACGGCGGTGGGAGGGGTATAATCTACCGCCTGTACGGGCAGCATCTCCTGCAGCATCGTGCCCTCAAGGTCGGCCCTGTTATATGCGTGCGGCGTTGAGTTGCCTGTAAGGTCTTCATCGTTCTGCCCGCCCACGGTAAACATGCTTCCGCCCATGTCGTATACATAGCTGTACAGCGAGTTTACAAAGTTTTCGGGTACAGTGCTGCCTGTAAGGTCTGCGTTGGATATGTTGCACAGTATTACCTGGTTGTATGCGCACAGTTCCTTTGCCGACTTGGGCAGCATGTCGCCCTGCGTATGAACGTTATAGGTGACAACGTTGGTGTAGCCGCCGCGCTCTATCAGCAGGTCGCTGAGGTCGGCAGCTTCGCCGGGGTTGCTTTCAAGTATAAGAATATTGTCGAATACCGTTATGTTCAGGTAGGTCTGGAAAACGTTGTTTTCGGTTACCCTGTCAGACTGCGCGCCGCTCTCGGTGGTGCCCGTAGTCATGCGCACTACCACGTCGTGCATGCCGGGCATAAGGAATGTGTGGTGCAACTCTATTTCCTGCACGCCCGGTTCCAGAGTGACTGAAACGGCAGGCTCGTCGGCGTTGGGGAAGCCGTTGTCGAGTATTTCAAGCGTGGCATTTGCAGGCTCTTCCAACGTGTTTTCCACTGTTACTGTAATGGTCACGGATTGGTTTTCGGTGATCCTTTCCTCCGGTAGTTTCACTTCGGTTATCTGCACTTCGGCGCTGTCTTCGTTGGGAAAGCTAACGGTATCTATTTTGGTGCCGTGAGCCGCAACAAGCTGCGCCGCCTGCATTGCCTCTCGGTCGGTCTCCAGCCCGTCTGAAATGAGTACTATTTTTGAAGTCCTGGGGTGAGTGAACTGCTCAGAGGCAAACTCAAGCGCACCCGCAATGTCAGAGGCGGTGGTGTCCGGCTCGGGCGAGGCAAGGTACTGTTGGAAAACCTCGTCTACGTCGTACGAAAGTTCTGCCGCGTATACCTGGTCGAACCCGAATTTCACTACGCCCACCTTAAAGCCGTCGCTCGTCATCCTTAAGATCGACTCAACGTAGTCGTCTTTTTCTTCGGCCTGTTCCTCGTTGCTGTCAGAGGCGTCTACTACTATGAGCAGTTCGTTTTCCCTGTTGGGGACGGTGAACGTAAAGAACAGTCCGGCAAACAGGGCGGTTATGCATATTATTGCAAGCGTGTGCAATGTTACCGAAATAACGCGGTTACGCGTGCCCCTGAATTTTTTAGGTATCCTGAAGAACGGTATAAACGTTATAAGCAACAGGGGTATAAGTGCAAAAAGAAACCAGGGGTTATTGAAATTTATAGTAAAATCTGACATGTCTTTTATACCACCTTTACAGACCTTCCCTGGAATGTAACAGCCATTCGGCGGCAAGGAATACAAGCGCCGCCAGCGCAAACCACATAGTCAGGTCTAAGTTGCTTTCTTCAACCGTGGTTTCTGCAATAAGTTCGGGCAGCCCTTCTGCTGTTCTGGTAATGTTGCTTTCTATGGCGGGCACATGCACGTAGAACATCTCCGATTCTGTGTCTGCGTCGCCCATAAACGTCTGCGTAACCGTGTAGGTTCCGGGCGCGGTTGCAACCAGCGTTGCGGGAAGGGTGCCAAAGTCTGTTATCGGCTCGTGTCCGTCGGGCTGGCTGACTTCAAGGTTTTCGCCGCGTGCGTTCAGGGTAATGGTGTCGCCCACCTCAAACGCGTTTGAGCTGAGCGTAGGGGGGAAATAATAGCTGAATAAATTGCTGATAAATATCGGGAAGTCGATGGTAAGGCTGAAGTTGGAATAGTTCAGGTCTATGCCCAGCACAACAACTTTTTCTTCAGCAGTATTTTTTGCTATCACAACGGGCACGCCGGCGTATTCGAACAGCGTTGTAAAGCCGCTTGCAGACTGCACCTCGCGGTAGCGCGTCACTTCAATTCTCGTCGCGTTCATGTACTGCGTAAGCGGGCTTGCCTGCCCGGGCGCAAGCGACATCGGTTCGTCTGTTGACTGATAGTTTCCAAGCGTTATTTCGCTGCCGTACGGCGCCTCATCAGGATTGGAAAGTATCACCACGCCGTCGGTGGGCATCTCCTCCGGCATTGTGCTTTCGAATATGTACAGGTCATAGCCTGTCACGGCGGCGTCGGCCGGAGCAACCATGTTGTAATCTATATTCCAGATATTTTTATATTGTTCGCGCACGCGCATTATAGCGCCGTTGTAGAAATTTGTTGTTCCGCTTGTAGAGTACTGTATGCGCAGTTCTGGCTTCTCGCCGCCGTATACAAAGAACGTGTTGTCGTTCTGGAAGGTATCGTTTTCTGCAAGCGATATCATAACCGACTTGTAGGAGTATATAGGCTCCCCGCCGGCAAAGTCTTCGTAAGTGAAGGTTATCGTCTTTGACTGGTTAGGGCTGAACTGGTCGGGCTTTGTAAACGTAAGGCTGCGGTCTGTGCCGTTTACGCCGCTTATCATGCATGTGATGTTCATCGCGCGCGGGGCTATTTTTTCGCCGTAGTAGCCTACTTCAGCTTCAAAGTGATAGGTGTTGGTGTCTTCAAGCACGGGAACGGCGTCCGTCACGGCAACGTTCCAGTCGTCTTCGCCTGCAACGCTCATCACTTTGAAGGTGTCGTTTCCTATGTAATTTGTGCCTGTATACAGCAGCACTTCCGCCTCGGAATTTATTGCAAGGATATCTTCGGCAAGTTCGGCGGCGCCGTCTATGTCGGCAGAGCCGTAGCTGCATGTGTTGGCGACAGTCAGCGAGCTTAGTATGCGTGTGGCTTCGTCGGCATTGTCGTGCGTAACTTGTGTTACCAGAAAGTGTGCGTCGGCGTCGGCCACTATTAGCGAAAATACGCCGTCTTCCTCCGCAAGGGTAGAGGTAGCAAGTTCCTGTATCTGTGAAACGGCCCTTGCAAACCTTGTCTGCTGCCTTGTAGCTACCATCATGCTTGCAGAGGCGTCGAGTATGGCAACCTTTTCGTTCCTGGTCGTTCCCGAAACGGTGGGAACGGCGGGCTGCGCCATCATCATTGCAATGCTCACAAGGAGCAGTATCTGCAGAATGAGAATGAGTATATTCCTCAGTTTGCTTATGGGCAGGCGGTTCTTTCTGTATTTAAGGCTGAGTTTCCAGACAAAGGTAGAGGAAACCAGTTTTTGCTGATAGTTGGGGCGCAGAATATATATGAGGAGCAGCACTGCCAAAGACAGCAGCCCCAACAGCCCCAGGGGCAGTAGTAATGTCATTCCAAAATACCTGTTTTCAATAATTCGCCGAATATTACCTTTTCTATCGGTTTATCGCAGGTCACGCTTATAAAGCCCGCCCCGCGCGAAGCGCAGAAGGAGCTTATGTCCTCTAAGTAATCTTTAAGCGCCTCTTCATATGCCTGCTGCATGCCGCGGGTTATCCTCAGTTTCATATTCCTTTCGTCCAGCGAATCGTCTGCCTCGCTGTCTATAAGGTTTATGCGCCCCGAATAGGCGGGCTCGCGCTCTTCCGGCGCAAGCACCTGTATAAGGAACACCTGCCGCTTTTTGTAGCACAGGTAGTCCACGGCTTTTTTCCAGTCGTTTTCTGTAAAAAAATCCGAAATTATCACGCTCAGTCCGTTGCCCTGAGAAATATCCGTGCCGATTATCGCCTTTTCCATATCGGCGTAGTCGTCGAACTCAAGGTTGTCAAGCGTGCTAACGGCGCGGTAAAATGGCGTTTTGCCTACTATCAGCCCAAATGGGTCTTCGGCAACGCCTCCGCGTATCAGCCTGTAAGAAAGTTTGTCCATGTTGTGTACAGACAAAAAGCCGAGCGCCGCGGCAAAGGCCGTGGCATACGCAGCCTTCTTCTGGTTGACTTTGCCCATAGAGGCGGAGCAGTCAAGGAAGATCTGCGTGTGCATCTGCCTTTCGTCTGTAAACAGCTTAAGGAAGTATTTTTCAAAACGGCTGAACAGGTTCCAGTCTATTCGGCGTATGTCGTCGCCCAGCATATACTCGCGGTAGTCGGCAAATTCCACCGTCTGGCCGTAAGTTTTAACAAGGTGCTTTCCGCCGAAAAAACCTGTAAGGTCGCGCCTGAGGTTTAACGAACATGTTTCCAGACGACTGAAAAAATCATCGTTCAAGTAAGAAACCTTCATTATTTTTTACCAAACAAACGCTTTTTCTTTCCCTCTGCAGGTTTTTCTTCGCTTATAACTTCTGACGAAACCGCTTTGCCTTGCTTTTTATTGTTTTCGTCAATTTTTTCTTCTACCTTAATTTCGCCGCCTATGCCGAACTTTTTGCTGATTTCGGCGATTATCATCTTTATTACGTCGTCGGGCGAAACGCGTTCGGCAATGGCCTCGAAGTTCATCTTCATACGGTGGCGGAGTACGGGGTATGCAAGCTCGTTCAGGTCGCTGTATGCAACATTGAAGCGGCCCTTCATAAGCGCCTTTACCTTTGCCGCAGAAATCAGTGCCTGTCCCGCACGGGGGCTGGCGCCCAGGCGCACATACTTTTTGGCGGCCTCGCTTGCGCACTCGCTGTCGGGGTGGGTGGCAGAACATAATGTCATGGCATAGCGCATCACGTCTTCTGCAACGGGTATCTGGTTGGCGGTGGCCCTCATTGCCAGCAGTTCGTCGCCGGTGCAGGCGGGCGCCGCAACTTCGGCCATGGTCTTCTGCGTCATGTCTACTATTGCAATAAGTTCGTCAAGGCTGGGGTTGGGAACTACAAGTTTGAACATAAAGCGGTCCATCTGAGCCTCGGGGAGGGGATAGGTACCGTCCTGTTCAACGGGGTTCTGCGTTGCAAGCACAAAGAAGGGTTCGGGCATCTTTCTTGAAACGCCCATAACGGTTACGGTATGTTCCTGCATCGCCTCCAGCAGTGCCGACTGGGTTTTGGGCGTTGCGCGGTTGATTTCGTCCGCAAGTATTATGTTGCTGAAGATGGGGCCGGGCTGGAAACTGAACTTTGAATTGCCCGAATCGTCTTTTACTATAATGTTTGTACCTGTAACGTCGGCAGGCATAAGGTCGGGCGTGAACTGTATGCGCGAAAAGGGCAGTTCGAATACCCTGCCCAGCGTGCGCACAAGCCTTGTTTTGCCTACGCCGGGCACGCCTTCAAGCAGCACGTTGCCGCCCGCTATCATTGCAATAACGGTGCCCTCTACAACCTCGTTCTGGCCTATAACGTCGCGCCTGATCTGCGTGAAAATATTTTCGCACTGCTTGGAAAATTGCTGAATGTTCTGCTCTGAAATCATATTCTGTTAAATCCCTTGTATTTATTTTAGCAGCCGGTCTATGCTGCCTGAATCCAATGTTTAAACTGCTCGTTTAAGCAGCGGGGGTATACCCCGCTGCAAACGAATTATTGAACGGCATGAACTGAAGCGACCTAAGCCGCTTCAGTTCAGCTGTTAAAGACTGCCAAAATAACCTTCTATTAAATCAACTATGTCCGAAGGAATATCCTCGCTGCTCAGGTTGCCTTCAAGCAGCTGTTTGTAATAATCAAGGACTTCCTGATAGTTGGTTTCGCCGTCTATGACGTTGTTGGTGTCAGACCAGCCACCGCCGGATCCGCTGCCCTGGCCGCTGCCGCTGCCGGCACCTTCTTCACCGCCCTGGCCGGATCCGCTGCCCTGGCCCTGGTTGCCGTCGCCATTGCCCTGGCCGCCATTGCCGCTGTCGCCGCTGTTGCCGCCGCCGGTGCTGTCATCGGGGTTGGGTGCGTTTTCGTCAAAATCGCCCTCTTCGCCGCCCGAAGGGGAGTCGCCTTCGCCGCCGCCTTCGCCTTCTTCTATCTCTTCAAAAATAGCGGTGTATTCAACGCTTGCAGTCACGTTTTTATCTTCGCGCACGGGATTTTTGCTGCCGTCGCTCCAGTGGGAGAATGCCCAGCCCTCGTCGGCCACCGCCTGAACGGGAGCGGCATTTTCGCCGGGTGCGAGAATCTGCTCGAAGTTATCGGGTATCTCGCCGCCCTCTTCAACTATGTACGAAACGGTAACATACTGCTGTCTGGGGTCGTCTACAAGGCCGGGCGATTCTATCACGCCCGCGCCCGTAAGGCCGTTTACCACTATCATGGCAGCGCCCGCGCATACGGCAACGGCAAGGCCTACCGAGGCGGCTATGCCGAGCTTATACACAGGGAATGCCGCGCGAACCTGTTCCTTGGTTACATTGTTTATTTTGTTAAGAGCGTCGTTGCGCTGCATCTGAACTATGGGCGAATCGTAAGTGCGCAAGTCCATCATGGTAACGGTGCGTTCTTCAAGGCCCATTCTGTCTATCTGGCGGGCAACGTCGTGCTCGTTGGGGCGGAACTTTAAAAAGTAAAGCAAAATTCCGCTTATTGCGGCCGCGCCAAGCCCTATGCCTATGGCTACCCAGATATTGTTGAAGTTGAATATCCAGCATGCCAGGGCGGTTATAAATGCCGCGCCGCCGCCGATTATAAGGCCGTATGCCGCAGAGGATACCACGGCAGAGATCACCAATCTCTTTTTATACGATTTAAAAAATTGTTCGTTGTTATCCATAGATACTCTTTACATTTCAGCCGTGGCGGGGCGGGCTTTTCCGCCCCGCCGCTGAAATTTTTAGTTTAATGGTTTACAGCACCGTCCGCTTTGCGGACTTTAATTTAAGTTTGCCGTTATTCTGTTACTGTCGTATCGGCGTAAACAATGTTTGCGTTACTGTTCCAGTTCCAATCCCATGCCCAGTTTGCCATTATTGTAGTAGCTTCTGCCTCGGTAAAGCCAAGATTTATTGTTTGAGTTGATGACCAAGCCCTAAACGCATCTGTGCCCACTGTAGTAACAGTATTGGGGATTGTTATAGAAACAATATTATTGCTGTAGTAGAAAGCCTGTGCTCCTATACTTGTTACTCCTGAAGGAATATTTACAGATATGAGTGAAGAACAGCTATAGAAAGCATAGTTGCCAATAGATACTGTTCTAGCGGGCAATTCAACAGTTGTAAGTTTATTTGCACCATAGAATACACTGCTAGAGCTATAACCTTCAATCGTAAATGCTTCACCTTCGCCTTCTTCGTAGGTTACTTTAGTAATGGCAGAGCCGTCGAACAAACCGCTTATTGCAGATGTGCCGCCAAGCTGTGTGACTTCTACAGGGATAGTGAAAGTCGTCATTGCCTTGGGAACAAACAGCAGGTTCCACTCCATATCGTAAAGGGCGCCAAATTTTGCCTGGTAATTTGTATTGCCTTCTTCAACAGTTATTTCTTTAAGCGTTCCAACATTTCTCAGCAACGAAAGAAGACTGCTTGCGTCTGTCATTTCTGCTGAAATTTCAAATGTTTCTAAATCACCGCCAATGAAGTAAACAGTTGAACCATCGAAAGAAGAGAATACATAGTCCTCATAGCGGAACGAGGTGTTGCCTTCTGCAAGCGTAACTCCAGTTATTGTGCATCCGCTGAAAGTGGAGGTAGTTATGGTTGTAAGCGACGCGGGGAGCGAAACGCTTAGCGTAAGTCCGCTGAATGCGCTGTTACCCAAAGTGGTGTAGCCTTCGGGTATAACTATTGAAGTCAATGCTGTATTTCTGAACGCGTAATCGCCTATTCTGCCGCTTTCACCTGCAGTGAGTGTTACATTTGTAAGTGTAGGATTATCATAAGCAGATTGCGCGAAAGCGTAAGAACCAATAACCGTGTTGGCAGGCAATTCAACGGTAGTAAGGTTTTGCATATAGCCAAATACGGTATATGCGCCATCCATAATGCCATCAGCAATAACAAGAGGCTGAGTGCGTGTTCCTGTCTTTTCGTAGGTGATGGTCTCTATTGCTGTATTTGCTCCGCCCGTTCTGTCGCCGAACATAAAGTCGTAAGGACTCAGTTCGGTAACTTCGTTGGGTATGGTATATACATCCATTGCCTTGGGAACTGCTAAAACAGTCCAGTCAGATGAATACAGAACGTTGTATTTAAGGTTGAAGTCACGGGTAACAGGAGTTTCAGAGTCCTGAATTCGTATTTCCTCAAGTGTGGTGCAGGCATTAATTATAGAAAGCGTAGTGGCAGACAACGTGGTCATTGCTGCGGGAAGTTCTATTTCCTTAATTCCGGCAGGCAAGAACACGATATCCCATGTCTGGCTATTGTAAACAACATTCTCAAGCGAAGTGTATACAGTGTTGCCTTCTTCAACAGATATTGTTGTAATGGTAGAATAGTCTGCAAGTATTTCAGCCAGGTCTTCAACTTCAAGTGTTGCAGGAACAACAAACTCGGTTATACCTGCAGGGAGCATGTACAGTTCGGTGTAGTCTGCATTGAACAGTCCACCGCTTCTTTCATCAACAGCAAAGTGTTCGCTGCCGTCTGCTACCATAAACTGCGTTATGTTGCTGCAGTTTGCAAATGCGGTTGACGAAATAGTTTCAAGCGATGCTGGAAGAGAAATTAATCTCAGGTTTAAGCAAGACTGGAAAACGTATCCGGGCAACTCGGTTATGTTGGCGTCGATATACACGCTTTCAAGATTCTCGCACCTAGTGAAAGCCTGTGTACCAATGCTTGTAACCGTTCTGGGAATAGTTATGGTAGTTAACTTTGTTCCCGTTCCATAAGGGTCAGAATAAGCAAAAGCATATTCGCCAATGGTAGTTACCGAATTGGGTATGATTATGCTTTCAAGGCCTGAACCGGCAAAAGCATAGTTACCTATTGTTGTCAGTTTGCTGCCTTCTTCAAAGTTTACCGTTCTTAGGGCAGTTAGACTTTCAAATAAACCGCGTCCTTGCAGGCCATAACTGTCGCGGATGCGACCGCTTATTTCGGTAAGGCTTGCGGGGAGCGTAATGCTTTCAAGGCCTGTGCAACCTTCGAATGTTGTACCGGGCAGGCTTGTTATTTGTGAATTTGCCGCAAAGTTTACATTTTTAAGCGCATAGTCATAGGCAAATATTCCATCGCCCATTGTAGTAAGGGTAGAAGGAAGGTTTACAGTTTCAAGCGAGCTGTCTGCTTCGTCGGCGTAAGCTTCACTTGTTTGTGCTGCAAATGCATAGTCGCCTATTTCAAGCAGGCCTTCGTTAAGTGTTACCGTTGTAAGGTTTGAGCACCTGTAGAATGCATAGTCTCCAATACTTACAACGCTGGAAGGAAGGGTAACGGAGGTGAGCGCCGTACCATAGAACGAATAGTTGCCTATAGTTCTCAGCTGACTATTTTCACCGCCGAATGTTATAGACGTAAGCGCTGTGTCGTAGAATGCGTTGTTGCCTATAGCATTTGTGCGGGCAGGCAGAGCTATAGAAGTAAGCGAATCGTTATCACCTAAAGCGTATTCACCAATGGCAAGCGCCTCTGTACCGCCTGCAGTAAATACAACAGTGGTGAGGGCGGTACGCCTCAATGCTCCGTTGCCGATGCGGGTAAGCGAAGCGGGAAGGGTGATTTTTGTAATATAACTGTCGTTATAGAAAGCATTGTCACCTATCTCTTTAACGCCTTCGGGAACTACATATTCAGTCTTTTCTGCATTGGGGATATGATAGTAGAGGATAGTTTTATCCGCATTAAATACATACCCGTTTTCAGCGTCGATTGCAAAGTTTTTACCGTTATTTATGGTTATAGATGTAACGTTCTCGCAACCATAAATAATGTTAGAATCGAACGATTCAAGGTTTGCAGGAAGGGTTATGCTTTCAATATCGCTGTATTCGAATACGTTATTGCCGAGTGTGGTCACGCTGTCGGGTATAACTATCGAAGTCAGCGAAGATGAAGCAAACGCCTTGTCACCTATTTCTTTAAGTTTGCTGCCTGTTTCAAAGGTAACCGAAGTAGCTTTGCTGTAGGCGAATGCGTTGGCTGCAATAACTTCTGTTTCTGCAGCAACTACAACTTCAGTCTTTGCGGGAGGGCAGAAGAGCAGTTCGGTGAAGTCGCCGTTGTAAAGCACACCGTCTTTGCTTGCATAGTTTACGCAGCCTTCTTCAACAGTTATGCTTGCAAGTGTAGAATAGCTGTTGCCTGTAAACACGCCGTCTTCAAGCGTAAGCAAAGAGGAGGGCAACGTTATGCTTGTAAGGCTGTTACATTCGTTGAACACGCCGCTCTGAATAACCAGCTGAGCGGGAGCATCGGCAATGCTTTCAAATGTAATGCTTGAAATATCGCTGCCTGCAAAAGCGTTTGCCTCAACCAAAGTTACGCTTGCGGGTATTGTAAGCGATGTTACCGTCGTGTCGTAGAATGCGCCGTTGCCTATAGTTGTAAGCTTGCTGGCGGTAAATTCTTCGGTATTATTGCCGTATGCGCCAAACGTTACAGTTTCTAATCCTGCATAGTAAGACCCGTCAGATGAATAGACATATTCATTAGTGTCATAAAGCGCATAGTTGCCAAGCTCTGTAAGCCTTCCGGGGAAGTGTATTTCGGTAAGGCCGGAAACACCGCCAAGCACCGGTTCAACAGGGTAATCATAATCCAAACGGTCTGTGCCGCCTTCAGGGTTGCCGAATACAAGGGGCTTATCGCCTTCTTCAAATGTGAGCGATTCAAGAGCCGTGCAGTTGTCAAATGCAAAACCTGCGATAGATGTTACCGAAGCGGGCACATTGAACGAAGTGAAATTGTTATCTGCAAATGCATATCTGCCAATAGTTTCAAGATGTGAGCCTTCTTCAAAGTTTATTGTTCCATAGCCGTAGCTGTCGTCACCTTCAAAGGCATGTTCACCGATAGTTACAACCGAAGAGGTTATTGTAAGGGTCATGCTGTAAGGGTCGGTGCCTGTTTTAAATGCATAATCGCCAACTGTTACAGTTCCGCCAAGGTCTATAGTTCTTGTGTAATCGCTATCAGCAAAAGCATATTCACCTATAGTAATACTTCTTTCATCAGGAAGATTTATCGCACTAATACGGTTACCATAGAATGCGTAATCACCTATAACTAGGACACCTGTACCCCCCTGGGCAAAGTTAAGTGTTTCAAGATCAACACCATAGAATGCACTGTTGCTGATAGTTTTAACACTTGCAGGTATGGTAACTTCCTCGATATATTCGTTGTTAATAAATGCACCGTCTGCAATTGTCAGCACATTTATAACATTGCCCTCTTCATCGGTAAAGTCAAACACTTCATCGCTACCAACATAGAGGAGCAGTGTATCGAGTGAGCCTGTAGTACTCTTAAGGTAGATCGCATCGTTTTCAACTGCCATTGTATCGTTATTTTCAGATACAGACAGAGCGTTATATCCAAGCACTATTCCGTTGAAGAAGCCTGTAGATATAACTGCGTTTGCAGGGAGTGCAAGTTCGTCTATCTCGCAGCCGAGGAATATTGCGTTGCCAAGGTACAAGTCTGCAAGGGTAGAATCATCGCCGGAGGCAAAGGTTATACTAAGGTCTTTGGTGTAATCTTCGTCGTATTCTTCATCTTCGTATTCGCTCCAGGCAAATGCCCTGTCGCCGATTTCGGTTACCGTTGAGGGGATGGTTATATCGGTGAGCTCTTCGGTATCCATAAACGCGCCTTCGCCTATCGTAGAAACAATGCTGTTTTCTTCAAAGGTAAGTTCCGCAAGCGAATTGCAGTTATAGAAGGCGTAAGCGCCTATGCCTGTTGAAAGTCCTGCGGCGCCTGCTCTGCCTTCAAATACGACCTCGGTTATGTCGGTTGCGGCAAAAGCAAACCTGTCAATCGTCTGCACGCTTATGGGAATGGTGAGGGTGCCCGATAAGCTTGTATCAAGGAAGGCGCTTTCGCATATCCTTGTGGTAGTAGAGGGTATTGCATAATTTTCGGCATCTTTTGCTGCGGGGAAGTAAACGAGTTCGCTTCCGTTGTTGCGGAAAAGCACGCCGTCTGCCGAGCTGTAAGTTGCGCCGCTGCCCCTTGCCACGTTTACCGCAACAAGCTGGGTATCAAGGTCGCGTTCATTTTCAACCTCTATGGCGTCCTTATCAATAAGGAAGGCGTCGTCAGCGTTGGCGGTGAGGTCGTCAAGCGAGCTGAAGCTGCCCAGCATATTGTCGTTCACGCGGCTTGTGGCTATCTGCGAAAGCCTTGCGGGGAAGGTGATGTTTGTCAGCGAGAAGCAGTTCATGAACGCCCTGTTTCCAACCGAAAGCTGTCCGCTTGCAGAGGGATTTACGAACGTAACGGTGGCAAGGTTGATGCAGTTTGCAAAGGCCTCCTGGCCGATTACCGTCACGCTTTGGGGAATTACAACTCTGCTTATGCCGCTGCCCTTGAATGCGTTTGCGGGTATCTGGTCAACGCCGTCGGGAATGGTGTATGATCCAGTCTTTGCCGCGGGCATGTATACGGGGCGGAGGTAAGTTTTATCTATGCCTCTGTCATACAGCACGCCGTCGTGCGATTCATAGCGGGGATCTACCGCGCCTGCATCGTAAACGTGGATGTTTACAAGGCTGCTGCAGCCCGTGAAGGCAGAGGAAGGAACTATGTTGATGGTGTCGGGGATATATATATCGGTAAGGGAAGTGCAGCCATAGAATGCGTTGGCCGAAACTTCGGTAACGGGCAGGCCGTTGTACTGCGAAGGTATTGTAACGGTCTGCACAAGGTTAATGCGGTCACCCGCCGAAACCTGATAGTTGCCGCCTATAGCCTGGTAGCTGAGCACTTCGTCTACCCAGAATGCATATAAGGTTACGTTGTCTTCGGTAAGGTTCCACGTTCTGGTGGATTTGCCGTAAGCGTCGGTGTACTGAATGCCCGAACCGTAGGGGCCGCTGTACCAGCCGCCGAATGCGCTTGTTCCGTTTGAAGGAGCGGCGGGAACGTCGAGCGAGAAGTTCTGTCCGTAAGTCACCGTGCCGCTTTCAAGTTCGCCAAGGTTGTCGCCGCTGAATATAACGGTGTATTCCTTGGGCTGATAGTAGGCGTAGAGCACCAGTTCGCTGGGGCCGTTGAAAAAGGGGCTGCTGTATACAGCGCCGTTAGTTGCGGGGCCTGCGGGGGTGGTGTACCATGCGCCGAAGTCATGGCCGACCATGCTGCTCGCTGCGGGAGGGGTAAGCTCGTCGCCGACTGCCTTATACAGCGTTTCGCTGTCACCGTTGTTGCTGTTGAACGTAACTGCAAGAGCATAAACCTGAAGTGTGGCGGGGTCTGAAAGCGCACCTGTGGCATTCATAAACCTGACTTCTAATGTGTTAAGTCCGCTTGTAGCAAGCGAATCTATCTTGAGCGAGCTTTCGCCGTTTGTTATGGTTGCAATAAGTTCGCCGTTTATGCTTACCTGGTACCCGGTGGCGCCGGCAACAGGCTTCCAGCTGAGCACGCTGCCGCTGTAGGTAAGGGTAGGTTCAAGCGCATTGTAAATAAAGGTAAATTCGTCGCTCAGCGCCGAAGCATTGCCCTGTGTTACCTGCAGCTGAACGGTGTAGCGGCCTTCGTCAGTCCACGTAAGCCCCGTCAGGGTTTCAAGGTCGAACGAGCCTGAAGTGCCGGTGACAGCCGTTGTGTTGTTGCCGTAAACAATTGCATATGTAACATCCGGTGCAACCGTCCAGGTGAGCGTTGTGCCCACAAGCCTTATGTCCGAAGGCAGGGCAGGGGCAGTCTTTTCATATGTCACCGTTTCTGCCGCGGGTGAGTTGTGACCCTTGGCAACGGGGGTGATGCTTACTGTGTACTCGCCTGCAGGCATTTCCCTGAGCGAGAAGCTTGTATCCATGGTGGTGTAGGTATCTTCGCCTACAGTCACATTATAATACGACGCGCCCGCAACGCTGTCCCATATAACGACATCGTCTTCGGTAATGTCTGCGCCCGTAACGGCAGCGAGGTTGCGTTCAAACACGTAAGTCGTCTTTGAAGGGGCGAATCCTTCGGCAACGGCCTCTATGGTGAACTTTATGCCGCCCGGCTGCATTTCGCAGTTAGAGAAGTTGTAGTAGAGCGAAGTGCCGTTGTTGAAGGCAACGTGGTTGTGGTCTTCGTTGCCGCAGTCTATGGTTATAAGGTACCTTTCCGCACCTTCCACGCCGCGGTAAACAAGGGTGTCGGGCTCTGTTACCTTAACGCCTGAAACCCTGTTCAGGCCGTTGTTCACAAAGTAGCGCACTGCCGTTTCGCTCACGGCGCTGCCGCCTGCGTTGAGTGCGGTGACGGAGAGCTGATAAACGCCCGTCTGTGTAAATCTGTCTGTTACTGAAATGTTTGTCGAGGAGGTAGGTATGCTGTCGGAAATTCCGTCGGGGGCAATTATCTCTACCGAATAGCTTGTCGCACCTGAAACTGAATTCCAGCTTGCCCTGCTCTGGCTTACGTTTACTGCAGGCGCCGCGCTCAGTGTTGCGCCGTTTTCGTGCCATATTGCAAACAATGTGGTGTCTGCGGTGAATACCGTGCCGCCGCTTGTTTCGTCGGGGTCTTCAAAGCTGTACGAAAGGCGGTCGGCCTCGTTCTCCATGCTTATCCACCAGCCGCCGAAGGTGTAGCCGCTGCGCTCTGCGGGCGTAGCCACGTTGTACAGCTTGCCGCCCACGGTGGTATCGGCGGGGATGGCTTCGGCGCCATCGTAGCCGAGGTCGTAATTTATGGTGTATTCGATGCCGTCGGCAGAATTCTGTGCCCAGCGGGCATACAGTGTGGTGTTTGCCGTGATGGGCAGCGAACCGAACGAATAAGGCGTTGTGAATGCGGAATCGGCAAACCAACCAAGGAAAGTGCTGCCGTTAAGAGCGGGGTCGGCGGGCTTGCTGGCCATTCTGCCGTTTATAACTGTCTGCGAGGGTACCGTGCTGCCATTGCCGGTATCAAAAGAAACGGTGTAGGCAACTTTGCGCAAGAAAGTCATCTGGGTACTGTTATATGTAAGTGAAATTGTCTCGTTATCGTTGTAGGTCGCTGTCTGTACCCATTCTCCATCCGTAAGGGTGAGCGTACCTTCGCTGAGTGAGTAAGAGCCGATGTGGTTTTCGCCATTTTCGGGCATAAACGTAAACTTAAGCCCCTCGGCAAGGATCAGCTGATTCTCACGGTTCTGGTCGCCGTTGGTGTCGTAGTAGTACGTTCCGACCTCATTTCCCGACTGTGCGGGAGGAGTGTCGTTTTTGTCGGAACATGCCGTAAAGACAGAGGCGATCAGCAAAAAGCACGCCACAAGAAGTGACGCAATAAAAACCAATGACCGTTTTTCGCGTTGTGCTTTTTTCATAATCTGCTCCTTCATCAATTTATTTTTACTTACAACGCAGCGTTAATGCAGTATTGCAAGCAAAGTTCCTGAGCAAACAAGGCATGTTTATCATTACCTTGATAATTATATACGATAATAATAGCATTTTAGCTGCGTGCTGTCAAAAAAATTACACAAGATTTTCATAATTATGCATAAAAATATAAATATAGTAGATATAAGAAAAAGTTATAGAATGTATAAATGTTGGTTTTATGCAATAATGGGGATGCTGAATGTATATTTTATGCACTCTGTAACCGACTTTGCTTTAGATGCCTTTCTTAGGCGGGTTCACGCACGCTTATATACGGCTTTTGTGTTGTAGTCTTTGGCCAGTGGCGGGCGGTACATAATGCGTCAATGTGAATAAAAGCGAAAAACCTGAAAATTTGACTGAATTAAAGACGGCATCGGGGACAGGCTTTGTGAAAGGGCTATGTGAATGTGAAAGCGGGCATAGGTGGTTTTACTGCGCCGTTTTGCGGTTTCCCTTCGATAGCCTCCGCAAAGTGTTGTTTCGCTCGTGCGGGCAGTGCTCTGACTCTTGCCTCGTTCGTCCCACGAACCCCGTATTACCTCTCCGGAAATACAAAACAGGAGAAAGCGAAAAGCTTTCTCCTGTTTTGTGGTCGAGGCGACGGGATTCGAACCCACGACCTCTTGGTCCCGAACCAAGCGCGCTACCAACTGCGCTACGCCTCGGTTAAGTTATTTTGAACACTTGTGCTATTATAGTATTTTTTGGGCCGGCAGTCAATTAAATTATATTCAAAGCCGACAAAATATTTTTAATGTTCTTCTGAGTACGTGCGTTATAGGCAGTCTCTGAAGAAAGTAAAAATACGATTTTGGGCATTTTTTGATATAAAAATGGCAAAAATAGCTTAGTTTGACAGGTTATTCACAACGTTTAATAAAATATGTTAATATAGTTGCCATAAATAATTTCATGTGCTATAATAGAGATACTTTAATATTTTATTGTTCATCAAGGAGGAAAATGTATGAACAAAAGCGAATTAGTGGCAAAGCTCGCCGAAGATACGGGACTTAAAAAGAGTGATGCCGAATCGTTTCTCGATGCATTTATTGCCAATGTAAAGGAAGTTATTGCAAACGGCGACAAACTTCAGCTTGTAGGCTTCGGCACGTTTGAAGCAAAAGAGCGTGAAGAGAGAACGGGTATCAACCCTGCCACAGGCGAAAAAATTACCATAGCTGCATGCAAAGTACCTTCCTTCAAACCCGGCAAGGGCTTCAAGGACGAGCTCAATAAATAATGCAATCAAGGCCTGCCGAAAGCGGCGGGCTTTTTGTTTGAAAAAAGAGAAATTAAAAAGGGTCGTGCAATATTGCGCGGCCCTTTATTCTTTTAAAGAAAAATATTTTAGCGGCGGGGCTAGTTTAACAAGCCTGCAGCCCTTACAACAGCGTCCACTGTTTCGTCAAGGTTCAGTCCGTCGCAATTTACTGTAATGTCGGCATATTTTTCGTAGAGCGGGGCACGCTCGGCCATAAGTTCGGCAATACTTTCACCGTTTTTGCGCATCACGACTCCGCGGGCAAAAATATCTTCGCCTCGCAGTCGTCTTTCCAGCTCCTGCGTTCCAACCTGCAGGTAAACAATTTTACCGGAAGAGCGCAGGTTCTGCATTGCCCTGTCGCCATAGATCACGCTGCCGCCTGTGGCTATCACGCACCTTTCGGGTACAAGTTCGGCGTTGACGCACTCCTCGATTTTTATAAATCCTTCTGTGCCATAAAGGGAGAGGATGTCGCATAAAAGCATGCCCTCGCGCTTTTGAATAAGAAGGTCTGTATCAATAAAACCGTAGCCGATCTTTTTAGCTATAAGCACTCCGGCGGTGCTCTTTCCCGAAGCCGGCATGCCGATAAGAACTATATTTTCCATAAATTAATTATAGTAAGCGCAGGTGCGTTAAGTCAATTAAATTATTTGATTTTTTACATTTTTTAATAGTAGAGGTAGTGGAGTAGCTTATCAATAAAATAAATATTTTATGTTTTTTAATAGTACTATGTGTGGCATAATTGCTACATTTTACTGCACTTTTGTGTATTTTTAGTGTATTTTACCCTGTAATTACAAAATAAGGGCGCAGCGGAGGAAATTGTTCTTCCCACACAGAGCTGCGCCCGTTCACAGAAAAATATTATTGTATTCTGATTTTTATTATAGTGTTTTTACCTTAAAGTTACTCCGAGCTTATATTTGAGTGATGAGAGTATTTTTTTGATAAACCCGTCGAGCTTGTCGCCCGAAAAGGCTTCGTCCTTTGGCGTAAATGTTATATTGAAAGCCATGCTCTTTTTGCCGCTCTCAATCTGGTTGCCTACGTAAATATCAAAAAGTTTTACCTCGGTCACGTATTTGCATGCAGAGTAAATCTCTTTTTGTATCTGTGCGCACGTTACATCTGAATCTGCAAGCAGCGCAAGATCGCGCGTGGCTTCGGCAAATTTCGGCAGCGGAGTATACCTGAACGGTTTTGCGTGCTTTTCAAGCAGTTCGTAGTCGAATTCTGCAAGCAGCATAGGTCTTTCAGCCGAGATGTTTTCAATTATTTCGGGATCAACGGCGCCAATATAACCAACAACCTCACCGTCGCAGATAATATCTGCCGTCATTCCGGGGTGAAGGAAGGGGCGGCTTGCGCTTGTATATTCAAACTGAACATTCAGGCTGTCGGCAATATTTTCTGTAATACCTTTAAGGTTGAAAAAGTTTGCCGACCCCCACATGCCTATGCACAACCTCATCTTTTCTTCGGGGAAGTCGGAAAGGGGCAGCGATTTGGGGATATATACCTTGGCAAGCTCAAAGGCGCCGCCTTCGTAATTGCCGCGCTTTAAGTTGCGGAGCATTGTGTTCACCATAGAGGGGGCAAGGAAGGTGCGCATTACAGAAAGTTCTTCGCTTATCGGGTTGAGTATCTTAATGTAGCTTCTTTCGGGCGCATCTTCGGGGATCCTGAGCATGTCAATGTCTTTTTCCGAATAGAATGAGTAGTTGGAAACTTCGTACAGCCCCTCGGCAACGAGCAGCGATTTAAGCTTGTTCAGGGCGCGCTGGCTTTCGTTATACCCGCCGTTGGTTATCTTGCCCGTGGGCATAAAAGTACCGTGAATGTGGTCGTAGCCGTACATTCGTATTATCTCTTCTGCAATGTCGGGGTAGCCGAAAATGTCATCGCGGTAGCGGGGGAGGGTAAGATCAAGATCATCGCCGCTCAACTTAACTCCGAAGTTGAGCGATTTGAGTATATCTTCCATTACTTCTGCGGGCACTTCTATGCCTAAGAGGGCGTTTATCTTTGCGGGGCTTACCGTCATATGCTTTTCTTGCGTGTCGGAGAAGGGCGTTTTGACGTCGCAGCATACGTCTGTCACCGTGCCGCACCCAAGCTGTTCTATAAGGTGAAGGGCGCGCTTCATGGCATGTTCGGTGGTATATTCGTTAGTACCCTTTTCAAATATGGCGGAGGAGTCTGAGTGCTGGCCGAGCGCGCGCGAAGTTTTTCTTACGCTGTCGCGGGCAAATTTGGCAGCCTCGAACAGTACGGCGGTGGTGTCGTCCTTTATCTCGGTGTTAAGGCCGCCCATTATGCCGGCAAGGGCTGCGGGCTTGCTGCCGTCGCATATCACAAGGTTGTCGTGATTGAGCGTGAACTCCTTTTCGTCAAGCGTAACAATTCTTTCGCCGTCCTTTGCACGGCGCACCACGATTTCGCTGCCCTCTATGGTGTTCAGGTCAAAGGCATGCATCGGCTGGCCCATCTCAAGCAACACAAAGTTGGTTATGTCCACTACGTTGGAAATGGAGCGCAGTCCGCACAGTGCAAGGCGGCGCTTCATCCACATGGGGGAGGAGCCTATTTTTATGTCCTTTACGTAGTGTGCAATGTACCTGGGGCACAATTCGGGCGCTTCAACGGTGACTTTTACCTTCTTTTTTGCATCCTTCACCATCTTGTAGCTCATGTCGGGCTCCTTAAGCGGTTTTTTAAGCACTGCGGCAACTTCGCGGGCTATGCCAAGTATGCTCTGGCAGTCGGGGCGGTTGGCCGTTATGCTTATGTCGAATATATAGTCGTCCAGTCCGAGCAGAGGTTTTACGTCTTCGCCGTTTTTGCTGTCGGAGGGGAGTATGAGCAGCCCGTTATAGTCTGCGCCTTCAAACATATCGCCGTTTACGCCCAGTTCGGTGCCCGAGCAGAGCATGCCGAACGATTCTATTCCGCGCAGCTTTCCTTTTTTTATGGTGGTCACGCCCTCTATGGTAACGTGGTCTTTAGCTGTGGCGTATACCGTGGCGCCCTCTAAGGCGACGGGTGCCTTTATGCCCTTTTTAACGTTGTCGGCGCCGCAGCATATCTGGAAAATTCCCTTGTCGCCGCAGCCCACTTTGCACACGTGCAGGTGGGTGCCCTCTACGGGCTGACATTCGATAACTTCGCCCACATACACGCCCGAAATGTCTTTGCCGACCTGATATAATTCTTCAACTTCAAACCCGCACGAAAATAGCTTTTCCTGAAGCTCCTGCGCGGTAACGTCTATGTCAACATAGTCTTTAAGCCAGCTTAAAGGTGCTATCATAATGTCCTCCTCATACCCTGAACTGCCTTGAGAAGCGTACGTCGCCTTCAAACAGCAGTTTCATGTTGTTTATGCCGTACTTGAGCATTGCAATGCGCTCTATGCCCATGCCGAATGCAAAGCCTGTGTATTCGTCGGGGTCGATGCCGCAGTTTTCAAGCACCGCCCTGTTAACCATGCCGGCGCCGAGCACTTCTATCCAGCCCGTGCCCTTGCAGAGTTTGCAGCCCTTGCCGCCGCACTCAAAGCAACTCACGTCAACTTCTACCGAAGGCTCGGTGAAGGGGAAGTACGAAGGGCGCAGCCTGGTTTTTACGCCGTCGCCGAACACCTTTTTTGCAAATTCGTCCAGCATGCCTTTAAGGTCGCACAGCGTTATGCCCTTATCCACAACAAGGCCTTCCATCTGCGAAAACATGGGGGAGTGGGTGGCGTCGTCGTCGGGGCGGTATACCTTGCCGGGCGAAAGTATCTTTATGGGCGGCTTTTTGCTCTCCATAACGTGTACCTGGCCGGCGGAAGTCTGCGTGCGGAGCAGGAAATCTCCGCCAAGATAGAATGTGTCCTGCATGTCGCGCGCGGGGTGGTCTTTGGGGGTGTTTAGAGCGGTAAAGTTGTAGTAATCGGTCTCTATCTCCCTGCCCTCGTATATTTCGAATCCCATGCCGGCAAATACCGAAACAAGTTCGTCTACAATGAGTGTGTCGGGGTGATACGCGCCCTTTCTGCGCCTGTTTCCGGGCAGGGTGACGTCCAGTTTTTCGTGTGCATACCGTTCACTCAGTTCGGCTTTTTTAACGTATTTTTCAAACTCGTCAAAGCGCGTTTCTGCCCATTCGCGCAGGGCGTTTATCACTTTGCCTAAAGAGGGGCGCTCCTCGGGCGGGACTTCTTTCAGCTTTTTCATCAGGCCGGAAATTTCGCCCGTCTTGCCTAAAAACTTCATTTTGATCTCGCGCAGGGTTGCGCTCGATTTTATTTCTTTAACAGCTTCTTCTATTTTGGCTTTGATCTCTTCGGTATCAACGATCTGCCTTTCGTCCATAGCTTGGTCTCCTGATAATACTTTGTTAAAATAAAAACGCCCCGTGCAAAAGCACAGGGCGTAAACTTGACTTAAGTTACGCGGTACCACCTGATTTCGCGGCAAAAGCCGCCTCAATTTAAGTTCTTTTACGCAGAACATACGGGGCGGGCTACTTTAAAAATTTCGCCTTTCCGGCTCGCGGGTGAATAACGCATCTTCTCCCGATGAAGGACCTTTCAGCCGTGTTCGGATCCTTCTCTCTGTAAAGGGCGCTGTAAAATGCGTCTGTCCCGGTCGTCGCCTTTAAAAATCTTTATATTGATTATAATTGCATTTTTTAAGATTGTCAACCGATTGCGGCAATGCTCATCTGTAAATATTTCCGCCGTGGCAGTCCATTGCGACCACCGCGGGAAAGTCTTCCACCTCAAGCCTGTATACGGCCTCGGAGAGCAGATCTTCAAACGCTATGCACTCACTCTTTTTTATCGAGTTGCCGTACAGTGCGCCTGCGCCGCCTATTGCGGCAAAATATACGGCAGTGTTGCGCTTGAGCGCTTCGGCCACTTCGGTGCACATCTCGCCCTTGCCGACCATGCCGCCAAGCCCCATATCAAGCAGTTTCGGCGCAAAGCTGTCCATGCGGGCGGAGGTGGTGGGGCCGCAGCTGCCCGACGCCATTCCCGGCTTTGCGGGGCAGGGGCCTGCATAGTAAATTATTGCGTCTTTAAGGTCAAAGGGTAGCTTTTTGCCCTCTTTTATGTATTCGAATATGCGCTTGTGCGCACAGTCGCGCGCGGTGAGTATCACGCCCGAAAGCAGTACGCTGTCGCCTGCATGCAAATCTTTTACCTGATCTTTGGTGAGGGGGAGGGCAAGTTTTTTCATATTTCCTCCTTTACGCAGCGCACGCAGTGGCACTGTATGTTCACGGCAACGGGCAGCCCCGCAATGTGGGTGGGCGCCCATTCGCAGCTTACGCCCAGCGCGGTAGTGTTGCCGTGGAAGCCCTGGCAGCCTATATCCAGCTCGTTTATCCGTTTCAGGGCCTCGCGCTCAATATTTGCTATGTCCTCCCTGTCGCTGTGCGTGCCGATATCCCTCGTGAGCGCCTTTTTTGCAAGGAAAGCGCAGCCGTCGAAGGTGCCGCCTATGCCTACGCCCACGTACACGGGGGGACAGGGGCGCGAACCCGCCCTTTCAACGGTGGAAACTATCGCACTGATTATGCCCTCTGTGCCCTGTGCGGGCTTAAGCATGTACAGTGCCGACATGTTTTCGCTGCCGAAGCCCTTGGGCATGAAGGTGAGGCGCACCTTGTTTCCCCTGACTATCTCAGCGTGGATGGCGGCGGGCGTATTGTCGGCCGTGTTTTTTCTCGTTATCGGGTCGCAGACAGACTTTCTGAAGTAACCGTCGGCATACGCCCTGCGCACGCCGTTGTTTACGGCCTCTTCCAAAAGCCGCCCTTCAAAAAAGACTTCGTTACCTATCTCAAGCAAAACTACCGCCATGCCGGTGTCCTGGCATACGGGCATGCCCATATCGCGCGCCACATTGCTGTTTTCTATAAGTTTGCCCAGGGCAAACTTTGCCGCGCCCCCGCGCTCTGTGCGGTAGGCGGCGTCCAGAGCCTCTCTGCAGGACTGCGTCAGGTTCACGCCCGCCTTAAGGGCGGCGCCGTACACGGCGTCTTCAATAACTTTGGTGTCTATAATTCTCATTTGCTTACATGTGTCCGCTTTTAATAATTCTGTAATTTATTTTAATACTTTTTGCAACAAAAGTAAATCAATTATTTTACTTGAAGGCTCATTTAAGTTATAATCTTGGTATGAACAATACCGTTGAAAGTGGCGATTCGCTTACCGGAGGGCTGGTTTTCAGCGCCGCGGTGGTCGTCTATGTAATACTCAGCTTTCTGTTTGCAGTGATAGTTGCGGCAACGGGGCTTGATGAAAACAGCGACATATATATCTATATAAGTTACCTTGTCTCTCCTGTGGCTATAGCCATAAGCGTGCCGCTTGCGCTCAGGTTCAGGCGCGTGCCGCTTTCCGCCGTGCTGCCGGTCAGGATGCCGCGTTCAAGGTTTACGGTAAAATATATCGTTGCCGCGGTGCTTCTTGCCTTCGGGTTGCTTTTCACACTCAGCTGGCTGAACGTTGGTTTTGCCGAGCTTTTAAAGCTTTCAGGCTACGGCGGTTCGCGCAGTTATTTTCCCGATCTTGCGGGGTGGAAGGTGTTGCCCGCGCTCATTGTCATGGCGGTGCTGCCCGCGCTGTTCGAAGAGGGCCTCTTCCGCGGCGCCGTGCTGCAGAACATCAGGCGGGACGCCGGCGAATTCAATTCGGTTTTTCTGTGCGGCATGTGCTTTGCGCTCTTTCACGCCAGCCCCGAACAGACCATCTATCAATTTGTATGCGGCTGCGCCTTTGCACTGCTTGCGCTCCGCTCGCGTTCGCTCATTCCCTGCTTTATCGTTCACTTTCTCAACAATGCCGTCATAATAATCATGCAGGCGTGCGGGCTTGATACTTCGGGCACGCTGTTCGATATGCTTCCCGTTTGGGCGGCCGTGCTTGTGACCGCGCTCTCGGCAGTTTCGCTCGCGGCGGGCGCTTATATTATCATACGGGGCGAAAAAGGCGAAAAACTTGCCGCTCCTGCAAACGGCGGGGTAAAAAACTTTTTTATCGCCGCGCTTATCGGCATAGGCGTGCTGGCGATACTGTGGATATCTTCTTTCTTTGCCTAAGGGGTAGTTTATGCAAAAGGTAAACATAGTTTGCGTGGGCAAAATCAAGGAGAGCTTTTTCCGCGAGGCGGTGGCCGAATACGCAAAGCGGCTTTCGCGGTTCATAAACTTTTCCGTGCGCGAAGTGGCCGAAGGAAAAAACCTGGAACAGGAGGCGGACGATATACTCCGCGCGGCAAAGGGGTACATGATAGCACTGTGCGTGGAGGGCAAAAAACTTTCAAGCGAGGCGCTTGCCGCTGAGCTTAAAAAGCAGTATGACCGCGGCGCGGAAGTCACGTTTATAATAGGTTCTTCGTGCGGGCTTTCAGACAGGGTGAAGCAGGCGGCAGACTTCAAGCTCTCCTTTTCGGATATGACTTTCCCGCACCAGCTCATGCGCGTTGTGCTTTGCGAGCAGATCTACCGCGCCTATATGATAAACAGCGGCAGCGAATATCACAAATAATTTAATGAGAAATTATTTTAAACGCCGCGCATGCCGAATAAGTTATCTGTGTGATATATGAACGGATAGAAAAATTTTATAATTCTTACGGCGGCAAAAAGTGCGTCATCGGGTATTCGGCCTGCGGCAGGGAAATATTTGCCATGCATATCGGCAGTTGTTGCGGACGTCAGCTCATTGCTGTGTATGCCGTGCACGCAAGGGAATGGATAACTGCAGAGCTTGCCGTCAGGCATATCAAGACAGGGCTTTCCGAAGGCTGGGGCGGCTGGATAGTTCCGCTCGTCAATCCTGACGGGGCAGAAATAAGCCAGAGTGTTGCCCCGCTGTGGAAGGCCAATGCGCGAGGGGTGGATATCAACTGTAACTTTGACGCACTCTGGGGCACGGGCAGGCTGAATACGCGCGTCCGCGGTGCGGAAAACTGCATAGGCGACAGCCCGTTTTCCGAACCTGAAAGCAGGGCCGTTGGACATTTTACGGCAAGGATAATGCCCAATGCGACGTTTGCCTTTCACACCAAGGGTGAAGAGATCTATTGGAGATTTGACGGAAGGGGAGATGAAAAGGGCGCAAAAATTTTAAGCCTCGCCACCGGTTACCCCTGTAAGGATGCGGTCGGGTCTGCGGGAGGTTATAAGGACTGGTGTCTTATGCACCTTGGCATACCTTCATATACAATAGAGTGCGGGTCAGACAGGCTTGCGCACCCTATAAAAAGAGTAAACCGCTTAAAAAAGTGCTATAACATTCTTAAGATATTTACACAGCAGTATGGAAATCAGATTTATGAAGAGCGCCCTAAAGTGCGCAAAAAAGGCCTTTGAAGAGGGCGAAGTGCCCATAGGCGCCGTTGTCGTGTGCGACGGAAAGATAGTCGGCCGTGGGCACAACAGGCGCACGGCAAAGCAGATAGCCACCGCGCATGCGGAGATAGAGGCTATAGAAAAGGCCTGCAAAAAACTTAAAAGCTGGCGGCTGCCCGAATGTGAGATATACGTAACGCTGGAGCCCTGCCCTATGTGCATGGGCGCCATTTTGAACGCGCGCATAAAAAAAGTGTATTTCGGCGCGTACGAGGCAAAGGGACGCTCGCTTACAGATATAATAGCCGGTTCCGGCATACTCAATCACAAGGCGGAAGTTGAGGGCGGAGTTATGCGCGAAGAGTGCGCTGCAATACTCTCAGACTTCTTTTCGCAGATGAGGCAGCGCGAAAAAAAGCAGGCGGAAAGCCCCGAGCCTGCCGGTTGCGACAGCCATTCACAGGATATGTAAATATCGGCAATGTAAAATTTGTGTAAAAGGGGAGTAAAAAATATTTCTGCGCATGGCCGCATTAAAGTTGACAACGGGCGGCGTACACTATAAAATATTAATGCCTTTGAACGGGTGCAGGTTTTTGCCTGCGGTAAAACTGAAAATATGGGTGCCGCCGCAGAAAAGCGGGGGACGCTTAAAATACAAAAGCATTTCGGAGGAATATCCAAATAATGATTAACCACGGCAACGAGATCAAGATCTTTTCGGGCAACTCCAACAAACCTCTTGCACAGGCCATAGCGGCCAAACTCAACACTTCCCTCGGCGATATGGAGGTGACCCACTTCTCCGACGGCGAAATTTACGTCAGGTATGAAGAGACTGTAAGGGGCAAGGATGTATTCCTCGTTCAGTCTACCAGCGCACCCGTAAATACCAACCTGATGGAACTGCTCATCATGATAGACGCCGCAAAGCGCGCCAGCGCAGGCCGCATCACGGCGGTAATTCCCTATTTCGGCTACGCCAGGCAGGACAGAAAGGCCCGCTCACGCGAGCCTATCACGGCAAAACTCGTTGCAAATCTTATAACCTCCGCAGGTGCGGACAGGGTGCTCACAATGGATCTTCACTGCATGCAGATCCAGGGCTTCTTCGATATACCCCTCGATAACCTCATCGGCGGGCCCACGCTGTATAACTACTTCAAACCCAAGGTAGACGACAACTTTGTGGTCGTTTCCCCCGATATCGGTTCTGTTTCGCGCGCAAGAAAGGTGGCTGCCCGCATGGACGCCAAGATGGCTATAATTGATAAGCGCCGCCCCAAGGCAAACGTTATGGAAGTAATGAACATAATCGGCGACGTAGAGGGCAAGAACTGCCTTATGGTAGACGACATGATAGATACCGCCGGAACGATAGTTCAGGGAGCCAAGGCGCTCAAGGATGCGGGTGCAAAGGAAATTTACGCCTGTTGCTCGCACGGCGTCCTCTCAGGCCCCGCCATCGAAAGGCTTGCCGCATCCCCCATACAGGAGCTTGCTATTCTCGATACTATAAACATCCCTCAGGAAAAGATGTTGCCTTCGTTCAGGATAATTTCTACCGCCCCGATATTTGCTTCGGCGATAGAAAACGTTTATCTCGACAAGCCCATGTCAAAAATCTACGACTGATAAAAGCAACTCATGTGCGCCACAGTTCTTCTGTGGCGTTTTGATTAATAAATTGCGCGAATGGCGTTTTTACGGAATAATTATTTGTTATGTATATAATAGTGGGGCTGGGCAACCCCGAAGAAAAGTATGCCCGCACATTTCACAACATGGGCTTCAACGCCGCGGCCGACTGCGCCGCGCTGCTTGGCGCAAAGTTCAAAAAAAAGGAGTGCTCTTCCTATATTGCGGAAGCCTATGTAAAGGGTGAAAAGATAATAATAGCGCGGCCGCTCACCTATATGAACCTCAGCGGGGTGGCCGTAAAGCAGCTGCTTGCAAAATATGGCGCAACGCCTTCGCAGCTGGTGGTCATTTACGATGACTTCGATATCCCCAAGGGGAAGATACGCATCCGTCCTTCGGGCAGCGCGGGCACGCACAACGGCATGCGCTCGGTAGTTGCCGAAATAGGAACGCAGAACTTTGCGCGCATACGCATAGGCATACGCGACCCCGAGGTCAACATTCCTATAATAAACTATGTGCTCTCCGAAGTAAAAAAGGAGGACTACGACCTGTTTATTTCGGCGTGCGGAAGGGCGGCTGAGGCCGCCGCGGAACTTGCAGGCGGCACTTCCGTTGAGGACGTGATGACAAAATTCAACGGCTGAGCGGCATTTTTTATCGCGCGGCCGCGGCCGATTGCACGGCGCCCTGATTTAAAGGCTGCGCCGCAGCGGGGTGTCAGTTGAACAAAAACTTTTTCACTTATCAAAAACTTGGCGGGGACTACGTGTCCCTTGAAAACGATATCCGCCTCGGCGTGCCGACGGCGGTTTTCGGCGTGTCTGAACCGCATAAATATCTTGTCGCCGCGCTCACCGAAGGCCCCTTTTTATACATAACGGCAGACGGCGTATCGGCGCGCAAGGCTGCCGCGGCAATATCTGCCATATCGGGCGAGGAGGCAGTGCTTGTAACTGCAAAGGACGACGTGCTGCTGTATAAGCAGGCCGTCTCGCGCGATGCGCTGTTTGCAAGGCTTACGGCGGCAGAAAAGATATACGGCGGCGCGCGCATGGTTGTGTGCGATATAGAAGCGGCGATGCAGCTGTTCCCTTCGCGCATGCAGGCCGTGCAGCTTGTTTCGGGTGAAGATTACGACTATTCCTCGCTTCCCGCAAAACTTGTCTCTATGGGCTATACGCGCGAATACGAGGTGGAGGCCAGGGGCAGCTTTGCCGTGCGCGGGGATATCCTTGATATATTTCCCATAAATTGCGAAAATCCCGTGCGCATAGACTTTTTCGGCGATACGGTGGAGCGAATACGCCCCTACGACGCCGTGTCGGGCGAGAGGCTGCAGGAAGTTTCTTCCGTCAAGATAATCTCTGCATGCGAGGCGGAGATAACCGGGGCAGACATTCCCGGCATAAAACAGGCGCTCTCGGCGGGGCTTAAAACATTTCCAGATATAAAGGCCTTCGGCCGCGCCCGCACAATAGCCGACGAACTTATCGCGGGGGCGGAGAGCGGCGCGCCGTTTGCGGGCATATCTTATCTGTTGCCAGTGCTCTCTTCCAAAGCAACTGTCTTTGACGCCGTGCGGCGTGACTGCGTAATTTATTTTGATGACTGTAAGCTGTTGAACGACAGGGTAAACGGGCTGTACTCCGAGCACGAAAACCGCTTTAAAGAGCTGAAAGCGGGGGGAGAGGTGTTCGATTTTTCGCTCTCGCAGCTGATCGGCAGGGATAGGCTTCTTTCGTACTTTTCATCGTTCAGGCAGGTGTGCCTTCAGACATTTTTCGGCAGCACTTTCTTTTTTGCCCCGCTCAAAACGTATACCCTGCGCTCCACGCCTGCGCCTTCCTACCTGAATGTGTTCGGCGACCTTGTAACCGACGCCCGCAACTGGGTGAAGGGCGGATATCGCGTGCTGATGTTCAGCGGCTCGGCCTCGCGCACGCAGAAGCTTGCCGAAACGCTTATGGAAGAGGGGTTGCCCGTAAATCCTCTGCCCGACACACTTCGCGCGCTCAGCGGCATTGCCATAACCTCGGACGATTTTGAACACGGGCTTGTTCTGCACGAATGTAAGCTTGTCATATTGGGCAGCGGCGACCTGTACACAAAGTCTGCCGTAAGCCACCGCATACGCCGCCGCAGGGGCGACATGTTCACCGCGCCCGAAATTGGTCAGTACGCCGTACACGAAAAGCACGGCATAGGCAAGATAACGGGCACCAAAAAGATAGAAACTACCGACGGAATAAAGGAGTATATCTCCATAGAGTACCGCGGCGGCGACGTGCTGTACGTACCCGTGGAGCAGATGGATATACTTTCAAAGTATGTTGGACAGGACGATCCGCAACTTTCAAAGATAGGCGGGGCGGAGTTTGAAAGGATAAAGGAGCGCGTCCGCCAGTCCCTCAAGAAGATGGCGTTCGATTTAAAACAGCTCTATGCCGAACGCAGCGCCAGAAAGGGCTACCGTTTCCCCGAAAACGCCGTAATGATGCAGGAGTTCGAAGATGCGTTCCAATACGAGGAGACGCCCGACCAGCTCAGCTCCATTGCCGAAATAAAGGCCGACATGTGCTCGGATAAGGTAATGGACAGACTGCTGTGTGGCGACGTGGGTTACGGCAAGACGGAAGTCGCCCTGCGCGCCGCGTACCTGTGCATACTCGGAGGAAAGCAGGCCGCAATAATGTGCCCCAGCACCATACTTTCCGAACAGCACTACAATACCGCATGTGCCCGTTTTGAAGAATTCGGCGTCCGCGTGGAAAAGCTCAACCGCTTCAAGTCGCCAAAGGAACAGCAGGAGACGTTAAAGCGCCTTGCAAACGGCGATATCGACCTGATAATAGGCACGCACAGGCTGCTCTCTGAGGACGTAAAGTTTTACGACCTCGGCCTGCTCGTTCTCGATGAAGAGCAGCGCTTCGGCGTTGAACATAAAGAAAGGATAAAGCATATCAAAAACGATATAGACTGCCTTACCATGACGGCGACGCCCATACCGCGCACGCTGCACATGTCGCTCTCAGGCATAAGGGATATAAGCACTATCAACACCCCGCCGCAGAAGCGCATGCCGGTGCAGACATATGTCGTGGAGGAGACAGAGACGCTCATCCGCGATGCTTGCATAAGGGAACTTTCCCGCGGAGGACAGGTGTTTATTCTGTATAACCGTGTAGAGACTATCTCCACATTCGCCGGGAAAATTGCCGAGATCGTGCCGGAGGGCAAGGTATGCTATGCCCACGGCAGAATGGATAAAAACCTGCTTGAAGGCAACATGATGGCCTTTTACAGCGGTGAAAAAAACATTCTTGTAACGACTACGATAATAGAAAACGGCATAGATCTTCCCAACGCAAACACGATAATTGTGATAGACGCCGACAGGCTGGGCATATCGCAGCTCTATCAGCTGCGCGGCAGGGTGGGCAGAAGTAGCCGCCTTGCCCAGGCATATTTTACATTCAAACCCGAAAAGGTGATGACGGCGGACGCCGCCGCTCGCCTTAAGGCCATAATGCAGTTCACCGAGCTCGGCTCGGGCTTCAAGATAGCCATGCGCGACCTTGAAATAAGGGGCGCGGGCAACGTTCTCGGCGCCGAACAGCACGGGCATATGGACAGGGTGGGCTACGAACTGTATTCCAAGATGCTCAAGGAGGAGATCTCCGGCAAGCACGAAACGCTCTCCGAGCTCGATATAAAGGCTACCGCATACATTCCCGAATATTACATCGAGTCTCCCGCCGGCAGAATGGACTGCTACAAGCAGATAGCCGAAATAAGAACGGTGAGCGACTACAAGCGCGTATGCTTGTCTATCGAGGAAAACTACGGCAACATGCCCGACGAGGTGCTCAACCTGCTCATAATAGCCGTGATGAAGGCGTATGCCACCACGCTTTCGGTAAAAAAGATAGGCGTAAGCTCCAAGGAAGCGTACATAGAATTTGCCGCGCTTTCTGCCCTTGGCGACAGGAAGATAGCCGCCGCAATGGACAAATATGCCGCTTCCGTGCACGTGTCTATGACCACATCTCCCAGAATTTATTTCGCTGTGAGCAAAAATGCCGCCACAACTATGCTTGAAATGACAAAATTTTTAAAATTTGCGGCAAGTTTCACCTAAAATTTAGAAAAATGATTTGCTATACCGCCGAAATTATTATATAATGATAAAGTATTTTGCGCAGAC
>CALVLV010000011.1 GCA_944341075.1 uncultured Clostridia bacterium | reverse complement strand
TGCAGAGTGGCCAAATGCATCAGACTGTAAATCTGACGTCTCCGACTTCGGTGGTTCGAATCCACCCCCTCCCACCAAACCCCACCCGAAACAAACTTTTCAGTTTGTTTCGGGTGGGGTTTTTCTTGGTGCGAGGGATGGTGGATTCGAGGGGAGGCAAGCAATCTGAAAGATTGCGCAGGTCGGAGGTTTCGACCGACGACAAAACAGCGGATACCCGCTGTTTTCCGTGCGCGTCCGCTCAAGGCGCGAATCCACCCCCTCCCACCACGCAAAAAGCACTGACTTTTGTCAGTGCTTTTTGCGTTGGCAGTCGGCGGTGTTTCAAGAGCCCACAGGGCGAGCTTTGGCGGCGATAGCCGACAAGCCCTGCCGAGGCTCCGCGCATAGCGTGGAAACGGCAGTAAACACCCCCTCCCACTTATTTTTCACATTATTATTAAGAATACAGCAATTTGAAATCTCTCCGTGCGGCTGCGCCTTAGTCGAGATGACAGAAGAGAATATGTGTTCTGATATTATTTAAGAGGTACCATTTCGGGCACCTCTTTTTGTAAACTAAATAAAACCTGCTATCAATCTATTGATTTTTATTTAACAGTATGCTATACTAAATATGCCAAACAATTCTTATAGATATTTTTATAAGCACGGACTTTTTTTATTAAAACGGCCCAACTTTTACTGTACCAATAATGCAGAATTTAGCAAAAATGCAAATTCCGCTTATATTGGTACAGTTTCGTGCTATATAAGAATTGTTTGGCGACAGTTGGAGTTTGCGTTTTTCGTGCGTTAGCTTCGGCTGGCGCACTTTTTTTTGGGGGGGGGGTAAAGATTTTCAAAATGTTAAGACAGTATTCAAATAAGACGATATATAAGAACTTTAAAATAGTTAAAGTCCTATCAATCATCTCAATAGTTTTTTCAGTATTGACTATAATGATATATACATACAACAAATATGCTAATCATCCGAACGCAGGTTTTTTAAATGAACAATGGTTTTTCTATTTTATTATTCTCGTTTTACCATTAGATTTTTTAATTCCCTCAATTAATGCTAATAAAAAAGTTACAAGGAATGCTTTAAAACATGAAGAAAGTCTTAACAATGATTTCATTAATACATTAACAATAATAATCGTATCTTTTATACCATATATCTACTTAATATTTAATATTTTGCTATTTGCATGCTTTGGGTCACCAAACCCTTTAACTTGGGCATATTTTTGTGGATATATGTTACCAGCACACATTTTTCTTTATGCATCTGATATCTTTTTAATTTATACCTGTATTTTGATTAAACAAGAATGGCAAAATAACCCTCCAACATTTATCGTTGAAAGACAAAAGCAACAAGCAAAAGAAAAACTTGAAAAAGAAACAAAGCAAAAAACTGAACAGTATAAAACTTTGATTCATCAATGCGGCATTAAATTTTTTATAAAGTATTATACGCAAATAAAAAGGTTGCCTCTGCGTGATGTTACAATATATGAGAATTATACCCCAAAAGAAAAAGAAGAACGTTTGCTTGCTGCGAAAAGAATAATTGATTTAGATTTGGCAGAATTTACTCTGACAGAAATCATTAAATCGTACAGCAATGTTTTGTCCCAATCTGAAATTATGCAAGCACAATCTATTTTAGATGAACTTAAATCTAAAACAAACAAATAATTTAAGTTTAAGGGCAAGCCCTGCCGAGGCGTTCCCTATGGGAAACGGCAGATAAATCTCAAAATAAGGCGCAATCCCCCTTTAATTCCCCCTTTACACAAGGGGGACAAGGAATTAGGCAGAGATTTCTCCGCGCGGGCTACGCCCTTGGTCGTAAGGAGCCGCAGGCGACAGAATAGCTATTGTTGCGCGTTAGCGCCAATAGCGTCAATGACATAATTGTTTAAATTACACACTTTTCGGGAACACTTAAAAAATAAAAAACGCCGTCCTTAATCAAGATTACAAAATAAAGGACGACTATACTTTAATCAGACTAGCCGCGGGGCGCAGAAGTGCGCCCCGCGGCTATATTGTAAAGAAATATTATACTTTATTACAATACATAAAAAACCGACAGCGCAGTTTACAACGACGCACTTTACAGTTACTATACAAAAACTGCCGCCAAAATATATTGACGAAATACAGATAAAGGCGGTGCGCAAATTGACCGCATAGTATGCCGCAAATACTTTAAAAATACCTTTAAAAAATATCGTTTTCGACGGGGGTATAAAAGAGCTGTTCGGCACGGTCGCCATGGGCGAAAGACAATATCCACATGAGCTTGGCGACGATAGCCTCTAACGTCATGCAGCGGGCCTCCAGCACCCTGCCGCACGAACGGAGCCTGCGGCCTACGGCGTACTTATCCATGGCGCTGCCCTCGTGCTCGGCCTGGGTGGTAAGCACGGCAAGCTTGCCCTTTGCAAGGTAGCCCTTGAGGCGGGTGAAAAAGGCGTCGTCGGCGTAGTTTGGCAGGCCGCCCGCGCCGAACGATTCGATTATAAGCCCGTCGCAATGGCCTTCGAGATAGTCGAAGATGTCGGCACTGAGACCCGGTATCATTTTAAGCACGAACACGTTTTCGTCCATGGAATGGTAGAATACGGGGCCGCCCTGCGGCTTTGCGCCCTTTATATAGTAGAAGGGCCTGCCTTCGCGCATGACGGCGACGGCGGGGAAATCTATGCTGGAAAAGGCGTTGAAACTGCGGGTGCGCGTCTTTTTTGCGCGCGTGCCTAAGATGACGCTGCCATCGAAGACTATGCGCACACCGTAAGAATTATCATCCGCACAGAACAGAAAAGCGTCGGAGAGGTTGCGGCGCGCATCGGTATCGCGCGAGTAGACCGACTTTTGCGAGCCGGTAAGCACGATGGGCTTGGAGCTGTTCTGTATGAGATATGACAGAGCCGCCGCGGTGTACGCCATTGTGTCTGTGCCGTGCGTTACTACGAAACCATCGTAAATGCCGTAGTTGCGCTCTATTATGTCCGCTATCTGCAGCCAGTGGGGCGCGCGGACGTTGGTGCTATCCAGATTGAACGGCTGAACGGTATCCACAGAGCACGCCTCCGCCACTTCCGGCACGCAGGACAAAAGCTCCTGCGAGGAGATGGCGGGCGCAAGCCCTTCTTCGGTTTCTTTAGAGGCGATGGTGCCGCCCGTTGCTATCATAAGGATCTTTTTCATTTAACGACCTTTGCGGCAAAAAACGGCAATTGGTGCGGGAATATGCCGCAACCAACGGTATGCCGTGCAGGCGCCGCGCCCCTGCACGGTTATATTATAGCCGCGGGCAAGGCACGCAGTCAACTTAAAATTAAGGGAGTGGCGCAATATTTTCTGCAGGCAGGCCGAAGGCAAAAGCGGAGGCAAAAAAGTTTGTAAAATTTTTGCACAAGCCGGCATTATTTTTGCTTTTGGCGTTGACTGAATTATTGTTGTGTGATATTATTTTATGGGTGTTTACTGAAGCAGTCAGCGCAGTGCATTACGGGCGCCGGCTGCGGACGGCGACGACACCGGAGTAAGATATGAGAGAGCAGATTTTTAACCCCTACCTGCCCGAGGGGCAATACTTCCCCGACGGCGAACCGCATGTTTTCGGCGACAGGGTATACGTATATGCCAGCCACGACAAATTTGGCGGCAACCGCTTTTGCATGGGCGACTATAAGGTATGGTCGGCCCCGCTTGATGACCTTTCGGCATGGAGCTGCGACAAGGTGGCCCTGCCGAGGAAGAACATCTATAACAAATCGGGCTACAAGTGCATGTATGCGCCCGACTGCACGCGCGGCGCGGACGGAAGGTATTACCTGTACTTCTGCTTTGATTTTGAAAACAGGATATGCGTTGCCGCAAGCGATATGCCCGACGGGCCGTTTGAAATTATAGGCTGCGTAAAGCACGCCGACGGCAAACTTTACGGCACAAAGAATGGCGACGTGATGTGCTTTGACCCGGCGCTGTACACCGACGAAGACGGACAGACCTATCTGTACTCCGGCTTTTCCCCCTCCCTTCTCATACGCACGGGCCTGAAACTGAAAGGGCTTAAAAACGTTAAAGAGGTCGGCGGGCAGGTGATGAAGCTGAAAGCCGACATGACCACCATAGACGGCGAGCCGAAGATGAGCGCGCCGGGGCGCAGCAACAGCGCGGGCACGGGCTTTGAGGGGCATGAGTTTTACGAGGCATCTTCCATGCGCAAAATAGGCGGCAGGTTTTATTTTATATATTCCTCCGTTTTAAGCCACGAACTGTGCTACGCCGTAGGCGACAGGCCCGACGGCCCCTTTGAATACGGCGGGACAATAATTTCCAACGGCGACTTTGGTATAGGGCGCGCGCCCGACGAGCCGAAGGCATACTGGGGGAACAACCACGGTTCGGCAGTAGAACTGAACGGGCAGTGGTACATATTCTATCACAGGCAGACCAACAAGAACGAGCAGACGCGCCAGGGCTGCGCCGAGCCGATATATATAGACGGCGACGGAAAAATAAAGCAGGTGCAGACAACCAGCTGCGGCTTGAACGGCGGGCCGCTTAAGGGCGAGGGCACCTACCCCGCCTACATTGCCTGCGGGCTTAGAAGCGAAGCGGGTGCGTGCAAGTGCGCCTACGGCCCGATGCGCAGGTGGACTTACGGCGAGCACCCCTGCATAACGCAGGAGAACGGGCGGCAGTTTATTCAGAACCTGCGCCGCGGCAGCCGGGCTGACTACAGATTTTTTGACATAAAGGGGCTGAAGGCGTTTGCCGCCACAGTGCGCGGCGGCGAGGGAGCCATAGAAGTTTTTGCCGACGGCGCGGACGAGCCGTTTGCCAAAGTGCCCATTAAAAAGACGGAGAACTGGGCGCAGTTCAAGGCAGACTGCAGCCTTGCGGACGGAGTGCACGAGCTGAAGCTGACCTATAACGGCGAGGGCGCGTGCGACATACTCGACTTTACGCTGATAGTCTGAAAAATTGATTGCTGTAATAAGAGATAGTAACTTGAAAACGAGCCGCGGCGCTTTAAAAGCGCCGCGGCTCGTTTTGCCAAAAGCATGTATAAATGCCCGCACTCCGCCACTGCGGAGCGAAAGCTTTATATTATACGAGAACGACTACCAGCGCGACTATAGCGCCTATGGCAGCTAACACGCCGAGCACGGGCAGACAACAACCCACTCCCCTTCTGCGCGGTCTGCCGTACGGCCTGCGGTAAGGCCTGGGATTGCCCCTGGGCGGGGGCGGTGGCGGCGCACGGTGAAATGCGGGGCCGCCTGAATGCGGCCGTGCGGGGCGTGGCGCCCTGCCTACCCTTGGAGATCTGCCGTGGCGGGGAGGCCCTCCGCGGCCCATTCCTCCTCTCATGTAGTTTCCTCCTTATTTGCATGATCATTTATACAATCTAATTATAACCTTGCCGCGAAAAAAAGTCAACCATGTACATTTCACCCATAAATAATGAGCTACGCAACAAAAAAGAAGTTTCTATTGAAAATTGTACACTATTGTGGTATACTTATAATCGAGTTACTCATTTTTACAACGGGGGAAATAAAACATGAACGACAGAACTCGAGATTATGTATTTTTCAGTTATTCGCACCGCGATGAAGTGGCGCCTATACTTGCGGAATTTGAAAATAAAGGCTATAATATAGTTTACGATGATTCCATAGAATACGGCAAAGAATGGGATCTAAGCGTAAGACGCTATATAGGGAACGATAAGTGCAAAGGTATTATTTTTGCCATGAGCAGAAATTCGGCCGTAAGTAAGCAGATTCTACAAGAAACGGGCCTTATGCGCGAATTCAGAAAAAACTGTATAGTGCTCATGCTGCAGGATCTGTCTTTGAATGAACTTAAGGACAGCATATATTCAGGCCTAGATGAAAGAAGTCGGTATATTGCAGACAGCATCGTAAACTGTTTTCCGCCGGAACAGCTTTATGCTACAGCAGGCAAGATAGACTGGAAAAAACTGAAGTCCACGTTTGAAAGCTGGCACTTTTTTAGCGACTCTCCCGACGGTGAGGCAATTGTGCTGCCTGCGTATGATGCGAGCGCCAGCAGCGAACAGGAAAGGCTGAAATCGCAACAGCTGGGTTATGCTGACGTTGATACCACGGCGATAAATGCTGCGCTTATGCAGATAGAGGGCGACGACCTGTGTGTACTCGACATTGGTTGTTCAAACGGTGAGCTGACAATTTCGCGCTTTGCAGAAATAGGCCGCATAACTAAAGTGATCGGCATAGACATCAATACCGATGCAATAGATGCCGCAAAACGTTCGGCAGAAAAGTACGGCGATAAATTCAGTTTTTATGCTGCAGACCTTGAAGACGAGCACATACTGGACATTCTTATGGCGATACTCAAAGAAAACGGCCGCGAAAAAGTAGACGTGGTATTTGCTGCACTTGTTTTACATCACCTAAAGGCACCGCAACGACTACTACTGAGCCTATATTACATATTTTCTGACGACGGAAAGATAATAGTGCGAGGTTCAGACGATGGCGGTAAACTCTGTTACCCGAACAGTGAACTGCTTGAAGATATACTGCACAGCTACTATGCTCTTTTGCCGAATTCCGACAGACAGAACGGACGAAAAATATATTCCATGCTATATGACGCAGGCTATCTTAACATTCAGCTTATGTACTCAATACGGGACACGTGTAACAGAAACAGAAGAGAGCGCGAATATATGTACGACGTGGGCTTTTCGTTCAGGATAAGGCGGCTTAATGAACTTATGGAACTAAATCCTGACAATAAAAAACTCAGAGCAGAATGTGAAAGAGTAAAAAATCTGATAAACCAATTCAAAACTGAATTTTCCTCACCGAAATTCTGGTACTGCAATACCACATATATAGCCATAGCAGGTTTAAAATGAAGAGAGCTGTAATACTTATAAACGCATATTCAAGGCTTAAAAGCAGCCTTAACCAGAGCCAAAGGCTGAAGGCCGAGCTGGAAAAGCGCGGAGTAAAGACCGACATACTGCCAAACGATTTTTTTGCCGCCGCGATAGAGGGCAACGGTATTGTAAGTCGGCTGAGCGGCTACGACTTTTGCGTGTACATTGACAAGGACAAGTATATTTCGCACATGCTGGAAAGGGCGGGCATGAGGCTTTTTAACAGCGCCGACGCCATAGAGAAGTGCGACGACAAGATGACAACGTTTATCGAGCTGAGCGGGCATAAAATTCCCATGCCGAAGACTCTGCCCGGGCTTTTGTGCTACGACGAGGGCGAACCCGTGAAAAAGAGCGCACTTGACATTGCCGAACGCGAACTTGGCTACCCGATGATAGTTAAGGCATGCTACGGTTCGCTGGGCAAGGGCGTATACAAGGCCGACGGCCGCACTGAGCTTGAGGGCATATGCGCACAGCTGAAGTGCCAGCCGCACCTGTTCCAGAAATACATCTCCGAAAGCCGCGGGCGCGACATGCGCGTGATAGTTGTGGGCGGCAGGTGCGTTGCGGCGATGGTGAGAAGTTCAGACAGCGACTTCCGCTCCAACATAGAGCTCGGCGGGCACGGCACCGCCATTGACCCGCCCGAAGAAATAAAGGACATAGTGCTGCACGCGGCCGCGGCGCTGGGCCTGGACTACTGCGGCGCCGATGTACTGTTCGGCAAAGACGGCTACCTTTTGTGCGAGGTGAACTCCAACGCATTTTTCGGCGGAATAGAGAGTGTGACAAAAGTAAACGTGGGCGGGCTGTATGCCGACCACATGTGCAGGCAGATATACGGAAAGTAAATTGCACAGAAAACTATATAGTATTGGCAAATTTTGCATATATAAGTTGCGGCGCGGGGCATTTTTGCCCCGCGCCGCAACCGCATTATAGGAGGTGTTTTTATAACCTGTGAACAAAATGCATGCTTACGCATTGTAAGCGGAGTAATTTAAAGCGCCCGTTTTAAGGGGGATATTGTCAGCCAAGCTTGTCGTACTCTTCGTCGGTGACGGGTTCGAGCCACTCGTTTGAGGCGCCCTGGGCAGGAACCTCCACCGCGAGGTGGGCAAACCAGCTGTTTTTTGCGGCACCGTGCCAGTGCTTAACTTCAGGAGGAATGTTTACCACGTCGCCCGCATGCAGACTGACCGCGGGCTTGCCCCACTCCTGATACCAGCCTTCGCCGCCGGTGACAAGAAGTATCTGCCCGCCCTTGTGGTGGATGTGCCAGTTGTTGCGGCAGGCAGGTTCAAACACCACATTGCCGATGGGCACGCGTTCGGTAGTGAGCATTTTAAGGTAGCTGTTGCCCGTAAAGTACTGTGCAAACGCCGTGTTCAGCCCGCCGACGGGGAATACGGCACCGCAGCCGAGATCTTTTTCCATCTGTTCCTGCTGTTGCTTATCCATAATTAAATATCTCCTTTTAAATGTTAAGAAATAATTAAACTGCTTATATTGCAAATATATATTTACATTGACAATAAATAGTTATATGTGTATCATTTTCCGAATATCTTGCGTGCGTCCGCCATGTTCTGAATGACAAACACGCCGAAGGGACAGCGCTTTTCGCACGCGCCGCAGGCTATGCAGTCGCCCGCTTTTGCAGGGAGTACAGCATAGTGTTCGCGCACCGTTTCGGGAACTTCGCCCTGGGCTTTGGCAAGGTTTAAGAATTTTGTAACGGTTGCAATATCAATTCCCTTGGGGCAGGGCGCGCAGTGTCCGCAATACATGCAGTGGCCGCGCCAGCTCATTTTGGGGAAGGACGCAAAAACTTCAGCAAAGTCGCGCTCGTCCTCCGTCGCGGTTTCGTAGGCGAGGCTGTCGAGCAGTTCCTTTTTTGAGTGAACGCCGCTCATCACGCAGGCTACCGCGGGGCGCGTAAGCGCATAGTGGATACACTGCACGGGCGTTAAAGCCCTGCCTGCGGGTGAATTTTCGGTGAGAAGGTCGCCGCCGCCGAACACCTTCATCACATCTATGCCGACGCCGAGGCGCTGGCAGGTCTGGTAAAGTTTTTCGCGCGAGGGCTCTATGTTGAACAGCGGCTTTGAATAGCTGTTTTCGTCCCACAGAGTGTTGCAGTCTTCGTCGGCGGGCAGCAGGTCGTAGCAGGGGTTGACCGAAAACATCAGCACCTCCACTATTCCGCTTTCCACCGCCTTTAAAGCTACTTCGGGATTATGCGAGCTTATGCCTATGTGGCGTATGCTGCCCTGTTTTTTCAGCTTTAAGGCGTAGTCGGCTATGCCGCCGTTCAGAATTTTATCCCACAGGGCAAGGCTGTCCACATAGTGGATCATGCCTACGTCTATATAGTCGGTGCCGTAATTTTTAAGCGAACTTTCAAATGCCGATTGCACGGTTTTAATGTCGCGCATAGCGCGGTATTGGCCATCTTTCCACTCCGTGCACAGGTGCGACTGCAGCACAAAGTTTTTGCGGCGGGAAGACATTGCGCCGCCCACAAGCTTTTGCAGGTCGGGGTTGGGGCTGTACATGTCCATACAGTTTATGCCGCCGTCGAAGGCGATGCCGAACATTTCGTCGGCCTCGGCCCTACTCTTGCCAAGAAAACCTTCGCACCCCAGGGCTATTTCGCCGACGGAAAGACCGGTATTGCCCAATTGACGATAATTCATAGATGCCACCTTACACAAAGTTTTATTTGTAAAATATATTTATTTTGCACTTTTATATATGCAAAAAGCAATTTGATAAAAAAGAAATTTCTCCACTCGCTACCGCGGCAAAAGCTGCGGCGGCTTAGTCGAAATAACAGATAAAGAGGATCTGTTTTTATTTATACACCCCTTTCGGGTACGCTTGCGCGAGTACCCGCCGTTGACAGGCGTGTAAAAATATTGTATAATACATTCAAGTTTAATTACATTATATAAGTTAAACTATACTTTAAGTCAATACTTTTTTTATTTTTTACGGGAGAAAAATTATGTTTTATACTGTTGGCGAAGCGGCCAAAATTCTGGGCGTTGCCCCCTCTACCCTGCGCTATTACGACAAAGAGGGGCTGCTTCCGTTTGTGGAGCGGAGCGAAAGCGGGCTGAGAATGTTCAAGGAGAGCGACATGGACTGGCTGAAACTTATTGGCTGCCTTAAGGCGACGGGCATGCCCATAAAGGGCATACGCCGCTTTATAGAGTGTGCACGCGAGGGCGACGGCACAATTGGCGAGCGGCTAAAAATACTTGAAGCGCAGCGCGAGAGCGTAAAAAACCAGATATCTGAACTTGAACGCCACCTTAAGATGATAGATTACAAGGTATGGTATTATAAAACGGCTCAGTCGCTCGGCTCCACTTCTGCCATGGAAAGTTACAAGACGCAAGGCTCGCAGGACTAAACTAACAGATTTTTAAATCAAACGAGGATAACAAAAGATGACCGATATTTTTATATCGTTTAAAAATACATGTAAAGGTAAAAAGACATATGATAGTTTTGCAGCAAAAGAAATCTATGAAGGATTAAAGTCTTTAGGGTTTAATGTATTTATGATGAACGAAACCCTCAGACAGCAAGGCTCAGACGATTATATGCTTTATATCGACAAGGCCCTTGACGAGGCAACCTGTATGATTGTTGTAAGTAGCAATATAGATTTCACAAACGATTCATGGGTAAGGCATGAATGGGGAACCTTTCTGAATGAGATACTGGGGAAAAGAAAAAACGGACATATATTTTTATATGCGGTAAATGGCGGATCATTGAATTGCTTTCCGATAGGTTTGCGCAAATTTGAAATGTTCTGTGAGGGAGAAGAGCAAAGTTTATACCAGTTTATACTGTCAGTATTTAAAAAGTCGGTTCATTTTGACCCGCTGCCCGAAACGGCCAAACAAAATGCGAATTCAAAACAAGAACACCCCGTCTCGAATTATGACAGACTGCTGCAAGAACCGATTCCTAATACAGAGATCAATTATGAAGCAAACGGGCAGAAAATAAATATTATATATACAGATAAACCAAATTATGTAAGCATAGGCGACCAAAATGACCTTAACGACGTTCAGAAAAACATAGTCGAAGATCTGATAGAATATACAGATACCCATTCGGTATATCCTTTTGAAGTATACCTTAATACAGAGACATATCATTTTATACAATTGAAAATTGCCATGACATCATTCTCTGAAGCCAGAAAAATTTTTAGAGGTATAAATAAAGTGATAGAGCAGTACATTTCAAAACGTTACGGTATACAGCTTGATTTTGCAACGAACATTTATATTAATATAGGATAAGTAGCGTGCGGTTAAATACCGCGCGCTTTAATTTTAACAAAACAGCCGAAAACGACTAAAATTGCGGAGCATTGGCAAAAACTTATGCGGAGGAAAGTTTATGAACCCTTTTAAGGAAAGAAGCAGATCGCTTGAAAACAACTTTTTACCGCTGAAAAAAATGTACCCAAAAAGCTACAGCAAAGAGCGCACCTCGCCCTATTCGAAGACGCGCGTGATACTTATGAACGGCACAGAGTTTGAGTCGGCATGGTTCATGCACCAGTTCGCCCGCCACTGCGACGTGCCCGAAATAAAGCAGGCGCTTGCCATAGTGCGCCGCCAGGAACAGCAGCAACAAAAGCGCATAAGCTGTTTAAAGCCGCTGAATGAGAGCATACTTGAAACGACTATAGCCTATGAACAGCTGGCGATAGACCTGACCGCCACCCTTGCCATTCACGAAAAGGACGAAAACAACATTAAGGCGCTGAACTTTGCGCTTTTGGAGGACTTTGACCACCTGTACCGCTATGCCAACCTTTTAAAGATGGACAAGGGCATAGACGCAGACATGCTTGTGGGCAAATTTACCGAAATAATGCCCGGGCGGCCGACAATAGCCGAACACCGCTTCCCCGCGGACGAGGTAAAGCCGCACATAGACTGCAAGACGGCAGACCTTTTCAGCAAGCTTGTAGTAAACACCATAACGGCCGCCGAACAGCAGACGATGAACTACTACATGAACATTGCGCAGTGGTATAAAAACGACCTCGGCCGCAAACTGTATGCCGAGATAGCCATGATAGAAGAGGCGCACGTTACGCAGTACGAGAGCCTTAAAGACCCCAACACAAGCTGGCTTGAAATGTGGGTGATGCACGAATACACCGAGTGCTGGCTGTATTACTCTATGTACGAGGACGAGAGCGACGACAACCTGAAGCGGATATGGCTGGAACACTATAAAACGGAGATAGCGCACCTTAAAGCGGCGGCGGCGCTTTTGAAGAAGTATGAGGGCAAGGGCTACGAACAGGTGATAGGCGGCGACGGTCAGTTCCCAAGGCTGCTGCAGCTTGGCTCGAACAAGGAATATATACGCAAGGTGCTTAAAGAGACGGTTACGCTTACCATGAAGGACGAGGGTTACAGCGAGCTTGCGCGCCTGCCCGACGACTTCCGCTACTTTACCTTTCAGGAAAAGTTCCTTTCAGACGGCACAAAGACGCCTTCGCACCTTGTAATAGAAAAGGCGATAAAGCTGTGGGGCAGGGACTACCGCTATCAGGAGGGCGACCACCCCGTAAAGAGCCTGCGCAGCAGAGAGCGCGACAACATTGAAGTTGCACGCAAAAAGTGATACGCGCGGCAAGTAAACTAATGATATGTGCGCCGCAATTAAATTATAAAGGCGCGGCAATTAAAATAATTTATGCTGTGATTGCGAAAAACGCGGGCGCGGGCCATTGTAAGGCCCGCGCCCGCATTGATCAAGGCATATTGCCGCACATTCTACATGCCGGGGTTGACAACTTTGTAAAGGGATGGTATACTTTTTACAGGAGGGGGTCGATCATGGGTAAAAAACACGAAAAAACAAAAAAAATACTGAAAATAATCGGGCCGATCATAGCGCTATGCGGACTGGGTCTGGCAATTATGGGATTTGCGGATATGATAATCTCTACCAGAAAAGGGGAAATGCCTTCACTGTTCTGGGGGCTGATAGCCGGACTTCCTTTAATTGCAATAGGCGCAATGATCAGCCTGACAGGGTTCAGAAGAGAAATAATACGCTATACGAAAAATGAATCTGTTCCGGTAGTCAACGAGGCTGGCGAAGAGATAGCGCCGGCAGTGAGCGCCATTGCGAGCGCGGCGAAAGGAGCAGAAAGAAATATTTGCCCTGACTGCGGCAAGCCCAACGAAGAAGGCGCAAAGTTCTGCCGCCACTGCGGCAAGCCGCTGTATATCACCTGCCCCGTTTGCGGCGAGCAGGTAAGGGCGGGCGCATACTGCGACAAGTGTGGCGCAAAGCTTGACTGAGAATAAAAATTTTTACATGTTAAAACCCCCGCGCGGGCACGCCTGCGCGGGGGTTTTTGCATTGGCGTCGATCGCCTTTATACACGGTTAAAGATCATAAAGATTCGTGTATGGTTCTGTGGATTACGTCGTCCTGTTGCTCTTTGGTGAGCTTGTTGAAGTTTACGGCATAGCCCGAAACCCTTACCGTGAGCTGGGGATACTTTTCGGGATGAGCCTGAGCATCGAGGAGCGTATCGCGGTTGAACACGTTGACGTTGAGGTGATGACCGCCGTCTTCAACGTATGCGTCTATCATGTTTACAAGGTTTTCAACTCTGTCTGATTTTGCTGCCATAATATTACTCCTTTAATTTCTGTTTGAAGTTTGAATGTTTTTGAGATTCCTCCGCTCGCTGTCGCCCGGTCGGAATGACAGGTAAGGGCTGTCGTTCGGCCGGAATTACGGGTGCGGATGCGCCCGTATTGTGCCCATATAAATTACGGATAAGGGCGGCGCCCGCATAACTGAATACTACGCGATAGTTGCGGCATATGTGCCGTGCAATTTAATTTTTGCCGAGCGAATTGGGCGTTACCGAGAAGGTGTTTGAAATGCCGTCGCGCGAGTATTCGTAGGGAAGTTTTGCAACCGATTCGAGCGAGGCGAGCGCGCCGTTTGTATCGCGGCCGTGCATGGGGTTTGCGCCGGGCGCAAGCGGCTGGCCTGCCCTTCTGCCATCGGGCGTGTTGCCGGTGTTTTTGCCGTAAACCACGTTTGAGGTTATGGTGAGCACGCTCATGGTGGGTTCGCTGTCGCGGTAGGTGGTGTGGCTCTTTATCTTGGTCATAAAGGTCTTTACCAGCCACACGGCAAGCTTGTCTACGCGGTCGTCGTTGTTGCCGTATTTGGGGTAGTCGCCCTCCGTTCTGAAGTCGGTGATTATGCCGTCCTGGTTGCGGATGGGGTATACTTTGGCATATTTTATTGCCGAAAGCGAGTCTGCCGCGCACGAAAGGCCGGCAACGCCCGTTGCAAAAAAGCGGTGAACTTTACTGTCGTGCAGCGCCATTTCAAGCGCCTCGTAGCAGTACTTATCGTGCATGTAGTGAATTACGTTGAGGGTATTCACATACAGGCCCGCAAGCCAGTCCATCATCTGTTCAAGCTTTTGCATTACGTCGTCGAAGTCCAGGGGGCCGTCGCCGAGCACGGGCATGAACCTGGGCGAAACCTGAAGAGGCTTGCCCGTGGCCCTGTCCTTTAGCAGCTCGTCGGTGCCGCCGTTGAGCGCGTATAAAAGGCACTTTGCAAGGTTTGCCCTTGCGCCGAAGAACTGCATATCCTTGCCCACGCGCATACTGCTTACGCAGCAGGCTATGCAGTAGTCGTCGCCCATCTCCGCGCGCATCATGTCGTCGTTTTCGTACTGTATTGCCGAAGTGGATATGGATACCTGCGCGCAGTACCTTTTGAAGTTTATGGGCAGGTTGGTAGACCACAGCACGGTGAGGTTGGGTTCGGGCGCGGGGCCGAGGTTTTCAAGCGTATGCAGTACGCGGAATGAGTTTTTGGTGACCAGCGTTCTGCCGTCCACTCCCATGCCGCCGATGGATTCGGTGACCCAGGTGGGGTCGCCGGAGAACAGTTCGTTATATTCCTTTATGCGCATGAATTTTACTATGCGCAGTTTCATTACGAAGTGGTCGATTATCTCCTGCGCCTGCTCTTCGGTGAGCACGCCGCGCTTTAAGTCGCGTTCGATATATATGTCGAGGAAGGTAGAGTTGCGGCCGATGGACATTGCCGCGCCGTTCTGCTCCTTTACCGCGCCGAGGTAGCCGAAGTACAGCCACTGCACGGCCTCCTGCGCGTTGGCGGCGGGGCGGGTGATATCCATGCCGTATTCGGCGGCCATTTTGGCAAGGTTTTTAAGCGCCTTTATCTGGTCGGCAAGTTCCTCTCTGTCGCGCACCTTGTCGGGCGTCATGTCGCCGCTTAAGTTGAGTTTGTCGCGCTCCTTGCAGGCAACAAGGTAGTCGGTGCCGTACAGCGCCACGCGGCGGTAGTCGCCCACTATGCGGCCGCGGCCGTAGGTATCGGGCAGGCCTGTGAGTATGTGCGCGCGGCGGGCAAGGCGCATTTCGGGGGTGTATACGTCGTACACGCCGTCGTTGTGCGTTTTGCGGTACTTGGTGAATATCTCCTTTACATCGGGGTCTATTTCATAGCCGTACATGTTGAGCGCCTGTTCGGCCATCTTTATGCCGCCGAAGGGCTGCAGCGAACGCTTGAAGGGCTCGTCAGTCTGCAGGCCGACTATCTTTTCAAGGTCTTTATCTATATAACCCGCGCCGTGCGAGGTGAGCGTGGAGACGACAGAGGTGTCTGCCTTTAAAACGCCGCCCGCCTTGCGTTCTTCGGCAGAGAGCTGCATAACCTTGTCCCAGAGCTTTTTTGTGGCCTCTGTTGCGGGTGCAAGAAAGCTGCCGTCGCCCTCGTAAGGGGTATAGTTGCGCTGAATAAAGTCGCGCACGTTAACTTCGCCGTCGTTCCACTTGCCGGGAACAAAGCCCTCCCATTCGGGGCGGTTGATGTCATTTGCCATTTTTATGCTCCTGTATTTTATAATCTAACCATATTTCAAGTATTTCCTGCGGCTGATAGCCGTGCGCCTCGGCAAACGGCTGCCCGCCGTCTGCAATGAACAGCGACGGAAGGCTTTTTACCTGCCACTTTTGTATAAGTTCCCCCGCCTCTTCGGCGTCGAAGTAGTAAAAGGGGATGCCTGCGGAAGCTGCCGCCTGCCTGGCGGAGGGCATAAGCTGATGGCACCCCGCGCAGGACGAACCGCCTATTTCAACAAGGCACAGGCCGTTATCTGTAAATGTTTTATCAAACATGTTTTGTCCTTAAGTAAGTTTTTAAGTTTTGAATATATTGTGCCCTGAAGCAGGCAAAAATCCGCGTTGTTTGCGGCATATATGCGGGGCAATTGCCTGTTATGTTCTGAGATTTCTCCACTTAACTCACTCCGTTCGTTCCAGTCGAAATGACGGAAGGCAACCCAGAAAAACAAATTAAAAATCAGGCTGTTGCCGTAAAAGTAAAACTCAGTACTCCGCGCCGAGGATACGCTTTGCGCGCTCCACGCTCTCCCTTTCGGGCGGCTTTACGCCTGCAAGCGGGTAGTCTATACCCATCTTTTTATACTTTACCTCGCCCATGGTGTGGTAGGGAAGCACCTCTACCCGCCTGACCGTGGCGAGCGAATCAATGAAGGCGCGGGTGCGGGCAAGGTACTCCTCGCTGTCGGTTATGCCGGGCACCAGCACCTGCCTTATCCACATGTCCTTGCCATTTTGCGAAAGGAAGCGTGCAAAGGCAAGTTCGTTTTTGTTGTCCGCCCCCGTAAGTTTGCGGCAGCCGTCGGGGTCGATGTGCTTTATGTCCAGAAGGAACAGGTCGGTATACTTTATAAGTTCGGAATGCAGCTGCAAGCTACGCTCGCTTTCGGGGTTGAAGGTAATGCCCGAGGTATCCGCCGTGCAGTGCACGCCCTCCCCCTTTAAAATGCGGAAGAGTTCGGTCACGAATTGTATCTGCAACAGCGGTTCGCCGCCCGATACCGTAATGCCGCCGCCCCTGCGCCAGTAGTGCCTGTAGCGGAGCGCGTTCTGCGCCACCTGTTCGGGGGTGTATTCTGTGCCGCCGTTTACCTCCCAGCTGTCGGGGTTGTGGCAGTACCTGCACCTTAAGGGGCAGCCCTGCATGAACACCACAAACCTTATACCCGGCCCGTCGACCGTGCCGAAACTTTCAAACGAGTGTATTCTTCCGACCATAAACCAAAACCTTGCGCCGCATGTTAGCTGCACGGGCGCCGACCGCCCGAAGGGGTGAAAAAAGGGCGGTTGCATATGCCGTGGCGCAAACCGCGCCCTGCGATATCCAAACTGCCCAGACGAACGACAAAAACCCTACGCACCGCCATTCCCCTGCAGTTTTTTCTGCAAATTCGTCAGTTACGGCGGGCGACTTTTTCCTTACGCTACGATTATATCAACAGTGTGCGCCAAAGTCAAGGATTTTACGATATTTTGTTTTGTAAAATTTTAGCAAACACAATATATTGTGGTTAAGCGGCAATACACAACAATCTGAATGAGTAAAAAAATAGCGGTATGTTTTGTGCCGCTCGGGTTTTTTAACGGCTTGTGCCAAGGCGCTCGCTTAAAAAACTGAGTATGTGCGCGTTTGCCTGTTCGGCGGCCTCGCCCTTCCACATAAGCGAAAAACAGTGGTCGTACCTTTTGCTTTGGGCGGCGTAAACGGTGAGCGGAACGTTATTATTATGCAGGGCGGCTATCATGCCCTCGTGCTGGCGGCCGCAGAGAGTATCGCGCGAGGCGTAGATGAGCAGCGCGGGCGGAAAATCGGGCGTGACAAGCGCGGGAATACTCAGCAGTTCGCCCCACATGTACCCATCCGCATGAGGGCGTTGCATGCCTGTGATATCCCTGAATATGTATTTGCCGAGGTTGAACAGCATTTTATCAGTCGCAAGGGACGGCATGTCGTACACGCCGCAGTTGAGTATTACGCCGCGCGGTCTGAAATTTACCGCTGTGCCCAGCTTGCGCGCAAGGTCGGGCCGCACGCACAGGCAGGCGAGCATGGCGGCATAGTACGCGCCCGCGCTGTCGCCCGCAAAAACCGCGCGGCCGATATCCAGCCCGTATTTCTGCGCGTTGTTTTGCAGCCAGCCGAGGGCGGAGACTATGTGGCGGTGCTGGGAGGGAAATTTATATTTTGGCGCCAGCCCGTAGTTTACGTTTACAACGGCATAGCCGTTTACCGCAAGCCAGCGCGCAAGGGCGCGGCGGCAGTGCTTATCGCCCGCCGCGAAACCGCCTCCGTGAAAGTACAGCACAACAGGCGACCCGTTAATGTCGGGGCCGACGGCCTTCCCCTCCCTTTTAAGCCTGCACACATCCAGGCGGCAGACGTCGGGGAAGGCATTATCGTATACAATGTCGCGGGCAATATCAAACTGCACGCCGCCAAACTTTGTGCAGCGGCGGCGGTTTTGAAACGGTTCGTAAATATGGTCTATTGCCTTGAAGAAAAATCTGTGAAAACTCATATCCCCTCTCTTTGCGCCGTGGCGCATGACAGGGATATTTTACCATAAACCGACAACAAAGTAAACAGTTTGGGCGTTTTATGACATTTAACCGAATAATTATAAAAAATTTGGGGGGCGGCGATTTGGAAAAATCGCCGCCCCCGCAGCCGTTGGTTGCATGATATATGCAGGCCAATCAATATTTTATTGTACGGCGCAACATATTATGCCCGCATCTTTGCCCGCCACTTTTGCAGGCTTAATTTACCACTTCAGACCTGAAGGAGAGCTCCCCTTCGCCGTTGACGTTCACGGTGACGCGCTCGCCGGGCAGAACGCGGCCGGCAAGGATCTCGTCTGAAAGCCTGTCTTCTATGCGCTTTTGCACCACCCTTTTCATGGGGCGGGCGCCGTACTCCTCGCTGTAGCCCTCAGAGAGGAGCTTATCCATCGCCTCGGGAGTGACTTCGAGCGAGATATTTTTTACTTTAAGCTTTTCGCTGAGGCCGGCGATTATCTTTTCGCAAATTCTGCCCTGCTCTTCGCGGGTGAGCCTGCGGAAGATTATAATGTCGTCCAGCCTGTTTAAAAATTCGGGCTTGAACTGTTCGCGCAGGGCGTCCATTATGTTTTCGCGCATGTCTACGTAGCCGTCGTCCTCCTCTGAGCGGAAGCCGAAGTTGGACATCTTTTTGATCTGGCTTGCGCCGACGTTGGACGTCATGATTATAATTGTATTCTTGAAATTTATCACCCTGCCCTTGCTGTCTGTAAGGCGGCCGTCGTCCAGAATCTGCAGAAGGATATTGAACACGTCGGGGTGGGCTTTTTCGATCTCGTCAAACAGCACCACCGAATAGGGCTTACGCCTTATTTTTTCGGTAAGCTGACCGCCGTTGTTGTCGTCGTAGCCAACATATCCCGGGGGCGCGCCGATGAGCTTGGATACGGTGTGCTTTTCCATGAATTCAGACATATCCAGCCTTACCATAAGCTTTTCGTCGCCGAACATGCACTCGGCAAGCGCCTTGGCAAGGTCGGTCTTGCCCACGCCCGTGGGGCCGACGAATATGAACGAACCTATGGGCTTGTTGGGTTCGTTCAGCCCCGCCCTTGCCCTGCGTATGGCGCGGGACACGGCGGAAACAGCCTCGTCCTGACCGATTATGCGCTTGTGAAGGTTCTCTTCAAGGTGTAAAAGTTTTTCGCTCTCCGCCTCGGTGAGCTTTGTGACGGGCACGCCCGTCCAGCCGCTGACTATTTCGGCTATCTCTTCCGAGCCTATGCTGGGCGCATTTGTCTGCTTGCCGCCACGCCAATTCTGCTTTGCGGCGTTTATCTGCTGCTGTACTTCGTTTATCTCCTCCACAAGCTTCTGCGCGCGGGAGTACTGCTCGTCCTTGGCAGCCTTGTTCTTTTCCAGAGTGAGACGCTTTAATTTATCTTCAAGCTCCTTCACCTCTTCGGGCGCGTAGTGGCTGTTGAGGCGCGCGCGCGAGGCGGCCTCGTCGATCAGGTCGATGGCCTTGTCGGGCAGGTAGCGGTCGGTGATGTACCTGTCGGAGAGGGTCGCCGCGGCAATTATCGACTCGTCGGTTATTACCACCTTGTGGTGCGCCTCGTACTTGTCGCGCAGGCCGCGGAGTATCTCTATGGTGTCCTCAACCGAGGGTTCGTCCACCTGCACGGGGGTAAAGCGGCGCTCTAAGGCGGCGTCCTTTTCGATGTACTTTCTGTACTCCTCCAGCGTGGTGGCGCCTATGGTCTGCAGTTCGCCGCGCGCGAGCATGGGCTTCAGTATATTGGCCGCGTCCATGCTGCCGTCGCTGGTTGCGCCCGCGCCCACTATCTGGTGGATCTCGTCTATGAACAGTATTACGTTGCCCTTGTTTTTAACGGCGTTTATGGCGTTTTTAAGGCGCTCTTCAAAGTCGCCCCTGTATTTGGAGCCTGCAACCATGCTTGCAAGGTCGAGCGAGAACACTATTTTATCTTTTAGCAGGTCGGGGACTTCGTTGTTGACTATGGCCTGGGCAAGGCCCTCTACCACCGCCGACTTGCCCACACCCGGTTCGCCTATAAGCACGGGGTTGTTTTTTGTGCGGCGGGAGAGCACCTGGATTATTTTATCAATCTCCTTCTTTCTGCCTATAACGGGGTCGATTTTGCCCTCGCGCGCCTTCTGTGTGAGGTTTACGCCGTACTTTTCTATCTCTCCGCCGAGGGAATCGCTCTTGCGCTCCTGACGGGCAGCGGGGCGGGGCTTTTCGCCGAAGGCAGAAAACAGCGAGGAGAAGGGATCTTCTTCGGCGAGGTTGTTTTCTTCGCTTAATCCTTCGTGTATTACCACCTCCAGCTTGGATGCGAGGCGGGTGAGGTTTACGCCCATGGCGTTGAAAATGCGCATGGCGAGGCAGGTGGGTTCGGCCATTATGGCATACAGCATGTGCTCGGTGCCCGCAAGGGCGTCGTCGCCGCCCAGAGCCACGGCAAGTTCCACCGCCTGGATGAGCATGTGCTTTGTGCGCGGCGTAAAGCCCTTTATGTTTGAATTTGTATCAATAGAGCGGGCGAAGTATGTTCTGAACGGCGCCTCCTCTACCCCGCACGACGCCATGACTTTGCAGGCCGTGCAGTCGGGGGTGTTGAGCATGGCGAACACTATGTGCTCGCTGCCGACGTAGCTGCTGTCGAACATCTCGGCGGCGCCCTCCGCCGTCTCTATTACCTTTACGAGATTAGAGGTGAATTTACCGAAATCTTCCATTTGTTTTTCCTCCTTACGGGTGCGCACTGTTGTGCGCATTCATGTGAAGCGTGCGCCGCCCTGCCTTTGCCGCATGCGGCGCTATACTGTATTGGTTGCGGCATATGTGCCGTCCTTTTTGTTTTAATGCCGTTATGTTCTGCCGCGAAATACGGCGTTGCCAAAGCAGAGCTTACTTGTGTTCGGCCAGTTTTTTTATGTGGTTGGAAACATAGTCGGCGCGGTACACATCGCGCTCGTCTGCCGAAAGCTGCCTGCCCGCAGACTGGTTTATGTTGTGCGGCTGCATGCGCGAAACAAGGTCGTCTATAGACGAAACGTGCTCTATGGGCAGGTACCCAAGGCAGGCGCCCAGCTTTATATCCGCCGCAAGCGATATCAGCTCTTCAGAGGAAAGCACCACACAGTTGGTTGCTATGCCGTAGGCGCGCATACACTTATCCATTACCCCCATGCGGGCAGACCCCGTTTTAAGGCGCATGCGCTCGGCTTCTTCCAGCGTGCATATCTTGCGGGCGACCTCGTCTACCTGGGAGATGATCTCCTCTTCGGTGACGCCGAGGGTGACCTCGTTGCTGACCTGGTACATGTAACCTTCGGCGCCGCTGCCCTCGCCGTATACTCCGCGCACGGTGAGCCCCAGCCTTGAGATCGAGCGCACCACCTCGCGCATGTTATCATTGAGCGTTATGGCGGGCAAAAACAGCATTACCGAGGCGCGCAGCCCCGTACCCAGATTTGTGGGGCACGCGGTGAGGTACCCAAGCTGCTCGTCGTAGGCAAACTTTATTGTGCGGCCTATCTTGCTGTCTATATCAGAAATTTTATCGTACGCGCGGCGGAGGCACAGACCCTTAATTATGCACTGTTCGCGCAGGTGATCTTCTTCGTTTATCATCACCGAAAGGTTTCTGTCGCCGTTTATAAGCGCCGCCGCGTAGTGCTTTTTTTCTATAAGGGCGGGGCTTATCATGTGATTTTCTATCAGGGCGTCGGCCTCCCACTCCGTCACGCCGTCCATGTAGTAGAGCCTGAAGTCGTCCAGGCGGTTGAGGCCTGACGAAACCAGCCTGATTATCTCCTTGGCCTGCTTTTCGTCCTTGAGGTGCGAGGGGAAGGGATAGCCTTCAAGGTTGCGCGCAAGGCGTATTCTTGTTGAAACGAGAGTTCCTTCGGAAATGCTGCTCATTTGTCCCCCTCGCCGCCGCTGAGTTTTTTGCTGAGTTCGGCTATGCGCCTGTTAATGCTCTCCGCCGCGGAATAGCGCCGCTCGTGAAGGGCCTTTTCCAGCTCTTCCTGCAGGTGCGAAAGTTTGCGGGTAAGGTCGTGCGTGCTTGCGTCCTGACCCACCTTACCCACGTGCACCACCTTGCCCTGTATGCGCTCGATATACGGCATAAGGTCGGCCTTGAACACGTCGTAGCAGGCGGCACAGCCCAGAAGGCCCGTTCTTTCAAACTCGGAATATTCCATTCCGCACACGGGGCATACACCGGGGCGCTTGCGCTTGGACTGACCGAAAAGCCCCGCGAGCACGTCGCTGTTGACCGAGTTGTTCAGCGAACCGAACATCTCGTTATAGCACTCATCGCACAGGTTATAGCCGACCTTTTTGCCGTCGTGTATCTCTATGAAATTTGCCGTAGCAGGCCTTTTTTTACAGCGCTGACAGAGCATGCGTCCTCCATATGTATTGTTTGCCGCGTATGCGGCGGGCACGGCGGCAAAACCATGTACCGATAGCCCGACAAAAGCCGCCATACACTATATATAATAATACAGTATAATTATAATACATTTTTGCCTGCTGTAAACATAAAGTTTGCGCGCTTGCCGTTAAATTTTGTAAGTTTGGCAAGTTTGGGCCGCCGCGCCGCCCGAACCCCTCCTTTAATTCCTCCCCTTATGCAGGGGAGGCACATAAAAACGGCTGCGGGAAACCCGCAGCCGCGTAAAATTTTATTTATTTTTTTGTGACCGGGATTATTTGGTCATGCCTTCCTGTACGGCAACGGCAACGGCGACGGTGGCGCCTACCATGGGGTTGTTGCCCATGCCTATAAGGCCCATCATTTCAACGTGCGCGGGTACGGAGGACGAACCTGCGAACTGGGCGTCGGAATGCATTCTGCCCATGGTATCGGTCATGCCGTAGCTTGCGGGGCCTGCAGCCATGTTGTCGGGGTGGAGCGTTCTGCCCGTGCCGCCGCCCGATGCAACCGAGAAGTACTTTTTGCCGTTTTCGATGCACCACTTTTTGTAGGTGCCTGCAACGGGGTGCTGGAAGCGCGTGGGGTTGGTGGAGTTGCCGGTGATGGAAACGGAAACGTTTTCAAGCTGCATGATGGCAACGCCTTCGGGAACGGAATCTGCGCCGTAGCACTTTACCTTTGCGCGGCTGCCTTCTGAAAAGGCGACGGTATCTGTAACCTTTACCGTTTCGGTGTAGGGATCGAACTGCGTTCTGCAATAGGTGAAACCGTTGATGCGGGAGATGATATATGCCGCGTCCTTGCCGAGGCCGTTGAGGATTACCCTTAAAGGCTTATTGCGCACTTTGTTTGCGTTTTCTGCAATTTTGATGGCGCCCTCTGCAGCGGCGAACGATTCGTGCCCTGCAAGGAAGCAGAAGCAGTCGGTATCGTCGTGAAGGAGCATTGCGCCCAGGTTGCCGTGGCCGAGGCCGACCTTTCTGTTTTCGGCAACCGAACCGGGGATGCAGAAGCTCTGCAGGCCGATGCCTATTGCGGCGGCTGCGTCGTATGCCTTGGTGCAGCCCTTCTTTATTGCGATGGCGGCGCCTACGGTGTATGCCCAAACGGCGTTTTCAAAGCAGATGGGCTGGGTGCCGCGGACTATCTTATCGCAGTCCACGCCCTTTGAAAGGCAGATATCTTTGCACTCCTCTATGCTGTTTATGCCGTACTCTTTAAGTACGCCTAAAATTTTCTTTTCCCTTCTTTCGTATCCTTCAAAAAGTGCCATTGTTAGTCAACCTCCTTGTCCGTTCTGGGGTCGATATGCTTAACGGCGCCCTGTTCCTTGGTATACCTGCCATAGGTGCCGATAGACTTTTCGTATGCCTCGTTGGGGGTAAGGCCCTTCTTTATAAAGTCGGTCATCTTGCCGAGGGATACGAACTTGTAGCCGCATACTTCGTTGTTTTTATCGAGCGCGATAGAGAGCACATAGCCTTCGGCCATTTCAAGGTACCTTACGCCCTTTAATTTGGTGCCGTACATGGTGCCCACCTGCGAGCGGAGGCCCTTGCCCAGGTCTTCAAGTCCCGCGCCGATAACAAGGCCGTCTTCAGAGAAGGCGGACTGCGTTCTGCCGTAAACTATCTGCAGGAACAGCTCGCGCATGGCGGTATTTATCGCGTCGCACACGAGGTCGGTGTTGAGCGCTTCCAGAATGGTCTTGCCGGGAAGGATCTCTGCGGCCATGGCGGCAGAGTGGGTCATGCCGGAGCAGCCGATGGTTTCAACCAGCGCCTCCTGAATGACGCCTTCCTTGACGTTGAGCGTGAGCTTGCAGGCTCCCTGCTGGGGTGCGCACCAACCTACGCCGTGGGTAAGACCTTTGATATCTTTGATTTCCTTTGCCTGGATCCACTGCCCTTCTTCGGGGATGGGAGCGGGGCCGTGTTCGAACCTGCCGGACACACCCTTGGCAACACAAATCATATTTTCAACGTCTTTTGAATATTGCATTTTGTGTTCCTCCGTTAAAAAATTCGCCGCGGGGGTTTCCCGCTTGTCTTTCCGTATGCGATTATAACACAAAAAAAGGCGATAATCAATATTTTAAGAGCGATAAAGTTGCGCTGCGCGTAAAAAATTTTTAACAACTGCCCGCCCCGCCATATTATTGCCGCAGCCGTACAGAAAAATGCGCCCCGCCGCAGGCAATTTTGCCTGCGGCGGGGCGCAAATTTCAGTTTATGGGCGCGTAACCCGTTGCCTGCACCAGATACTGCCCTTGGGCAGAGAGTATCCACTCAAGAAGGGCGGCAACGTCGCCCTGTGGTTTGCCGCGCGTGACGGCGTAAATTTCGCCAACGTACGGGTAAGTTCCGTCTGCTATGTTTTCATCCGAAGGGTACACCCCGTCTATTGCCAGCAACTTTGTATCGGGGTTGGGGTACATGGACTGCGCAAAGTAGCGGTATGAATAGCCGAGCGCGGGCTGAACGCCGTTGTACCACACCGAGACCTGCTGCATTAGGCTGTTGGAACCGTTGAGCGCGCCGCCCGGTATGGGCTGGGGCGCGACGACGGGCAGGCCCTTCATTACAAGGTTTGTAAGCCCCGATTCGCTGCCCGAAGTTTCGGGGCGGCGGAAGGCGATTATGCTGCCGCCTTCCCTCCAGCCGAGCGTGCCCCACGTTGCCGTTCTGCCCGAATAAATATTTTTTATCTGGCGGTCGGTGAGGCTTTCCACGGGGTTGCTTTTACCTACGATGAACACGAACGCCTCCTTGCCGATGGGCGTAAAATGCAGGTCGGCACCCGCCTCCTCCGCCGCTTTTTTCTGGCTTACCGAGGGCGCGGCGACAAATATGATATCGGCATCGCCGCTTATAACAGAGCGGTACGCCCCCGCGGTGTTGGTGCAGCGCACCATATCTTCCGAATAGTCGTCCACGCTGTAAACGGCCTGCGCGAACGCGGCGTATACGGGATAGAGCGCCGTGGCGCCGTCCAGCACGGGCATGTCGCCCGAAAGGCGCAGCGAGGAAGGTTCTTCAAGACCGACTAAAAGCGTATCTTCTTTGAACGGGGCGTACAGCGAAAGGTCTGGAGAGTCGCCCGAATACTCCGTCTTCGGGCGTATCCACCAGTTGCCGCGGAGCGCCACGGGGTAGAGCGCGGCGGACAAAACGAGCACCGCGGCAAGCGCCACCGTGACGGCCATGGTGCGGCGGGTGTGCTTCATCCATACAAGGGCGGTGCCTCCGCCCGCAAATATGAGCGCCAGAGCCACGGGCATTGCGCCGACAAGGTTATCTATGGCGGCAAAGTTGGTTATGTAGCCGAATACATACAGCACTGCAAACGCCGCGGCAAACAGGGCGGCGGTTATAAAAATGCGCGCCGCAAGCATGAGTTTTGAAGCTGTTTTACCTTTCACGGCGGCACCTCACATAAGTGCGATTATTATGACGCCCGAGCTGAGCAGGGCGATGACGACTATGACCGTGACGGGCGGAATTACTATTGCCAGCGCGGCGAGCGCCTTGCCGAGGCGGCCGATTTTAGATTTGCATACCGTAAGGCAGACTATGCCGAGCACCACGCCTACAACGGCGGTTATGGGCATGGCGAGATACATGATAAGCGCGATAAAATCGACGATGCCAAAACCGACAAACAAAAACAAGGTGCCTAAGCCGAGCAGCGGCGCCCATAACAGCGAGAGCACCAACGCCGTGACGGGCAACGTTAAATTATGTGTTCCGCGCGTTCCGCGTGCCCTTAGCCGGCGCGCAATAATTACGGCAAGTATGATAATGCCCGCAATGGCCGCGGCGACGGCCAACAGCAGCATGGGCCCGTTTTCCCATACAACGGCAGGCAAAAGAAATGCAACCGCAACGCCTAAGCAGACGCACATGGCTATCAAAAGGCCGCGAATATTACTTTTGCGGGTGTTGCCCGCTCCATTATTCTCATCGCCCTCTTGCTGCGGAATATTGTTCTGAGAATATTTATTTTCTTCCAAAATAACATCCCCCTGCGCTGCACTGTTTACGCCTGTGCCGCGCGGCAATTTTTTTACATACTCATTTTACAACGGAAAGAACAAAAATTCAATATGCGGCATGTTACAAAATGCGCAAATGTATGTTACATTGCTCCTGCGCGCGCCTAAATGTACATACGTCGGCATGTTATGCAGGCTGTCGCCCGACGGAAAATGCCGCGGCGCGCCCAAAAGGCGCGCCGCGGCAGACATAAATTATTTAAAAATATTCAAAGCTCTTTTTTTGCTTTTATTTGCAGGTATTTAAGGCATATTACCCCTTCTTTTTATCGAACTCGCCGCCCTCTATGCGGTGATAGAGGTCGTTCACCTTAAGGCGCACCGCCTCGGCTACATCCTCCTTTTTTGCCGCGCCGAAATCGGAGAGATAAAAGGGCTCGCCCACCACTATAACGCGCTTTTTTTTGTGATAATACATAGGGCGCATAGGCACATCGCGCCCGTACGCCTTTTTATACCCCTTTGCCACCAGCACGAAGCCGGGGAAAAAGTCGGTCAGCTCGTCCTTATACCCCTGTTCGGAATTTTCCGGAAAGATCATTATGGCGGTATCCTGCCCCAAAAGCTCCACACTCTTTTTTACGGTGTGGGCAAGGCGGCCATCTGTATACGTGGGCAAAAGCTTCATGCCCTTGTATACGAACGCCGAAAAGAAGGCTTCGAAAAACGCCCTGAACGAGGCGAGCGCGCGCGGCGAGTTGTTTTTTTGAATATACAACACATCGCGCAGGTAGGCAAAGCGCTCCTTATAGCTGCCGAGCATCTGGCTTGCGCCCCACTTTACGTGGTAGACATTAAAGAACATATTATATATCATGGGGCCCATTTTATTGGCGTGGTTGGCAAGGTACAGGCAGTCCTCTTGCGGTTCGCCGCCAAGGCTGACAACGCGCACCTTGCGTATGAATATTCTTAAAAGTCCTTTAAACAGCGCAAACACCGGCTGCCGCCTTTTTGGGGGCTGATACTCTATCTTCATTACTTTTCCTTAAACTTTTTTGTGTTGCACGCATGCGCGCGGCGGGGGAGCAAATGCAAAATCGGGCGGCACATATGCCGCAACTATTATAATAATTTTATTATTTAACAAGTGTTCCCGACTACGTATATAAACAGTAATAGCTAATGTCATTTCGACCGAGCGAAAGCGAGTGGAAAAATCTCTTTGCCCACACTATAGCCTCCTTTACTAAGGGAGGTGCCTTGCGCAAGCGTATGCGAGAGCAAGGCGGAAGGATTTTTTTGAGATTTCTCCGCTCCGCACACATTCGTGTGATTCGGTCGAAATGACATGGTCGAGATGGCATGTTTACATAAATTAAGCACCCTTCAGGAACTCCCCTGTTTAGCTCGCAATTATTTTTCTGCCGCGCAGAAGGTTACTTCCTTGCCGTAGCAGTACACCGCCACGGTGCCCGGGCCAGTGGTGGCGCCTATTATGGGGCCGAGGCCTGCGGTTATTACCTCTACATTTTTATCGGGCATGCGCTCCATTACCAGCGCCTTAAGCTCTTCTGCCGCTTCGGGGCAGTCGGCATGCGCTATGCACACGCGCTGGTGGGGATTTTCTCGGTAAGTCTCCTTGAACAGGTCGGCAAGGCGGACAAGCGAATTTTTGCGCCCCTTTACCTTTTCCACCGCCACATTCTGGCCGTCGGTATCTGAGATTATTATCGGCTTTACCTGCAGAAGGCTGCCGAACACCGCGCTGGTGGTGCTTACCCTGCCCGCGCGCTTTAAATAATTTAAGCTTTCTACCGTGGCGAACTGGTTTACCTCCTGCTTGTGTTCCTCTATGTATTGCGCGGTCTGCTCTATGTTCAGCCCCTCGGCGCGCAGGTCGGAGGCCGTCATGCAGATCATGCCCAGCCCCATGCAGGCGTTGCGGCTGTCTATGCACACAACGGTGCCTTCGGGGTACTTTTCCGCAAGGGCGTCACGTGCGGGCAGGCTGCTCTTGTACGAATTGGAGAGCGCCGACGAGCACGCTATATACAGCACGTCCTTGCCCGACTTGAGGTAATCTTCGAACACCTCTTTATATTCGTCGGTGTTTATCTGCGCCGTGCGTATGCGCACGCCCGAACGCATAAGGTCGTAGAACTGTTTGGAGGTTATCTTTTCCCAGTCAAGGCTGGCGGGAATGTCTACGTCGTTGTAGAGTATGCGCATGGGTATGTAGTCTACGCCGAACCTTTCGCGCAGACCCTTGTCAAGGTCGCAGCAGGAATCGCTTAAAATAACAAAATCTCTCATTATTTCCACCTTTGTATTTTTATTTGCACCGCTTTTTTGCGCGGGCATTTTTTTTATTAAAAGTTGATTGTTTGCCGCATAGTATGGGGGCAATTTGCTATATTGTATGTGTCAATCAGTTTTAAGCATAGGGGCAATTTGTCCTGCGGGGCGCTTTGCCGCACCGCCATTATTTTACTGCACCACCATTATCACGTCGTAAATTTTCTGTCCGCCGTCTATTTCGTAGTACTCGGCGGAAGGGAAATTGTGTGAAAGCGCCGCACGTATGCGGGCGCGGCCGTCTTCATCTGCGTCGCAGCCGAAGAAAACTATTATAAAGTCGCGTTGGCCTGCGCCGAGCGACTGCGCCAGCGCAACCGCGGCCTCTTCCCTGTTCTTTGAGGCGGCGAGCAGTTTTTTGCCCGACATTGCTATGTAGTCGCCTTCTTCCACGCTTACGCCGCACATTTCGGTATTGCGCACCGCGCGCGCCACAGCCCCGCTTACGGAACTGCTTACCTCCTCCTGCATGAGCGACATTATTTTGTCGGCGTCGCCGCTGTCGCAGTCGAGGGAGGACAGGGCTACATACCCCTCGCCCAGGCTGTGGGTGGGCAGCACGCGCACGCTGCAGCTTTTGCAGGCGGAGGCAGCCTCGTTAGCGGCAATTATAACGTTGGAATTGTTCGGCAGAAGGAATACCGTATCGGCGTTGGCGGCTTCGACCGCCTGAATGAGAAGCTCTACAGAGGGGTTGCCGTATTTTTCTTCGTCTATTATTATGTCGGCGCCCAGCTCTTTGAAGGCGGCGCACAGCCCGGAGCCGCAACACAGCGCCACAACGCCGAATTCCTTGCGAGCGCCGCGGCGGGAGAAAACGGGCTGTTTTTTGCCCTCGGCCTCGCTGTGCTGGATGTTCATATTCTCTATTTTTACGGTGAGGAACTCGCCGAACGACTGGGCGTATTTAAGCACCTGCCACGGTTCCATTACGTGCACGTGCACCTTTACAACGGTGCCCTGCCTGAACGCCACTACAGATTGGCCCAGCCTGCTTATTTCCGCGCGGAAATCTTCTATTGAAAACGCGGCTATATCCGTTTTGGCATTTGTAAGGCGGAGCAAAAATTCGGTGCAGTATCCGTAGGTGAGCACGCTGTCTTCGGTAAACAGCGAAATATCGGGCGCGCCCGAAACCTGCTTTGCAGGCAGGGCTATGTCGCCGTGCGCCTCTTCGCCGTTTGCCGCGCTCAAAAAACCGCGTATAACCGCCAAAAGGCCGGCGCCGCCGCTGTCTACCGTGCCCGCCTGCTTTAAAACGTCTAAAAGTTCGGGCGTCTGCCGCAGGGTGCGCTCAGCCTCCTCCTCATAGTCGGAAATATAGCCTGAAATGGTACTCTGTTCAGTGACCCTACTGCCCGCGTATTCTGCAGCGCGGCGCATAACGGTGAGCATGGTGCCCTCTACGGGCTGGCTGAGAGATGAATATGCGTACTGCACGCCCGTGACAAATGCAGAACTGAGTTCGGCAACATCGGCCGTTTCCTTGCCCGAAAGCCCGCCCGCAATGCCTGCGAACATCTGCGAAAGTATTACGCCGGAGTTGCCGCGCGCACCCAAAAGCATGCCCTCGGCAGCCGCCTGTGCCGCCACGCCTATATCGTTTTGCCCTTCGGCCACGGCGTGCAGGCCGCCCGAAAGAGTGGAGACCATGTTGTCGCCCGTGTCCCCATCGGGAATGGGGAAAACGTTTAGGGAATTTATCTCTTCTGCGTTGGCTTTGAGAAATTTAAGCCCGCTTGCCAGCATTGCGCGGAAGGCCGCGCCGTCTATTCTTCTTTGGTTCATATTCTTTCCTGAAAGCGTAGTTACCATGAAAATGCAGGCCGCGCAGAACACTGCACAGACTGCACATAAATATGATAACATAAAACAAGCCGTTTAGCAATAATAAATTTACTGATTTTGCGCACGCAGCCCCTTGCGCGCACAAACAGGGCCGAAAAGCCTATAATAAGCTAATATAATTTTATTATATAAATATAAACTGAATATAAACACATGCCTTGCCCAAAGCGCGGCACAGGAGGTATATATGGCGACAGGTACACAGTTTACTGTGCGCCTGCCGCATTAAAATATAAAGTTTTAATTGCAAAAATACAGTATTTTACACAGTTTTGTTAATCTGCTTGTTATTGTAGCCCGACAACACGGCGTATAGCAAGCGGCGCCTCAGCGGGCGCGCCCGTTTACCACCTGCGCGAAAAATCCGCCGCGCATGGGGTAGCGCACAAGGGCGTCGCCTTCGTAATTTTCCAGCCGCATATCCACGCAGCGCGGCGCGGGCGAAGAGTATGTTGTAAAGTAATACCTGCCCGAGGCTGGCGAACAGCAGCAGGTATACAGGGTACTCTCCCAACCGCCATCCCCTGCGGCGCAACAGCCGTGGGGCACGCTGGCACCGCTGAGAATATGGAACAGCCTGTTGACGCCCTCCTCCTCACCGCCGCCGCAATTTGAATTGCAGGCAAAAAAGGCGGCGCGCACAAAGCGCGACTGCGGCGACATGTCGCCCGGAAGCCCTATTGCGCCGTAGCCCATGCCTTGGGGACGGATATCTGCCCCCTTGCAGAAGTTGTTGGCAGGGAGACCCGGCGAAAGCATCATATACCGCGACAGGTTTGAAAGTTGGTATAAAAACGGAGGCTCGTTGGTCAGCACGCCTAAGTTGTTGCGGTGTATGCGCATGCCGCCTGCAACGCTTTCGGCAACAAAGCAGTCGGCGCCGTCGGCTATCAGCCAGTGAAGCCCCGCGGCGGGCAGCTCCTTTGAAAAATTTTCACGCGTGAGGTTTACATTTTCCAGCTCGTGCGCGGCCTGCGCGGCAGTGGCGCAGCTGCCGAGAATGTAGGGTATTATTTCAAACTGCGCAAGATTGATCTTGCTCTGCGAGGGCGGAAAGAACGCCGCGCTGTGCGGAAAGTTGAGCCCTGCAACACACACTCCGCGCTCGTTCATGCCGTCGTAGTAGAGCGGATAGCCCTCCGCCACGATAGCCGCCCCCACCATTGCGTAGTGCCGCCTCCAGTCGCCGCAAAAGCGCATGGGAAAGGTGAAGCGGCGGGGAGTGAACACCACCTCTTCGCCGAAAGATTTGTGATAGTCCAATGTTCTGCCGAAGAACAGAGAAGAAGTTTTTATTGCCGCAGCCGTGCACATGTCGCCCTCCCTGATACAAATGTTATAAATATATTATAGGAAAGTACGGGCGCAATAATGCATGCACGGCGGCGCATGCCTGCCAAGACATGTGGCGCACATTCTGATAGAGTCAAGCGAAAACGCATGCCTGCCGCAGGATTTTCAGGGCAGCGCATGCAATTAAAAAAGTTAAGCGGGGGCGCGGCAACATGCCGCGCCCCCGCTTACGGAGATTCACTGTTTAAAGGTGTAAGCTGATTTAAATGTTGCACGCACCGCCGCAGACTGCGGCGTAACATGCATGCCTGCGACAGAAACTTTTAAACCTGAGCGGGGTGAGTAAGCTCTCCCGTTGTAAGGTCGTACTGCCACACGGCGGTGGGGTCGTCGTAATTTTCGTTGCCGACCCACAGGACGGTCTTTTTGGTCAGGTTGTAGACGGCGCTGTGCACGGTCACTCCGCCGCCGCCCGCCCACGTTCTGCGGCCGACTGCCTGAAGGATATCCATGGCAGCCTGTTCGTCCTTTATCACGCCGCTGCCTGCGGCAAGCTGCGAATTTATGTAGTCGTAGCGGTCTACGCCGTTGGCGGCTTCTTCGGGCTCGCCGTCGTAATAGCCGGGCGTTATTATAAAGTTGGTTATGGACTGATACCTGAAGTCCGCCCCTTCAAGCATCTCTTCATACATGGGGTCGTCGTTGTAGATGACGTTTAGCGTGCGCGCCGAACCGTCGTTGTCGCCGCTGTCCGTCACCCCGTCTGCGGGCACCCACTCTAAAATGGCGCTTCTGCCCGTGGCGTCGGCTATCATGTAGTGGAAGGAAGTGTTTGCCGAATCGTGCAGGTTATACTTCTGCACAAGCTCCACCGCCTCGTCTGTGGTGGCGGCGTAGTCGAGTATCATGCGCAGCATGGTGGTTGAAGTGATGTTGTCTTTGCCCGCCTGCTGCTGGTTGGTCTCCTCGGTCTGTTCGCCCTGGTAGGACATGAATATTCCGCAGCTTACGCCCATTTCGTTTACGCCGTCAAGGGGCGCATAGGGCGCTGCAAGGCAGGTTATCTTATCCATCAGCCCGCCCACGTCGGAGTCTGTGTCTATACCCACATAGTTGAGGTCTACCGAAGAGAACGACTTATACCTGCCCTCGCCGGGATCGGCAAAGGTGAGCGCTACGTTGGTCTTGTCGAAGTCGTAGTTCCTGCCGAAGAGTATGTCGCCGTTTTCAGCCTTGGCAATGAACGCCGAGCAGCCTATATCGGTCTGCTTTATGTTCATATCTATAAGGCCGCGGGTAATTTTGCCCGTGATGAAGTCGATGAGCTCTGAATCGCTCGAGGCGCCGCCCTGGGCGAGGAAGTCGTCGAAGTAGAAGCCGCCGTGCACGTCCATACTGTATATGGAGCCCTCTTCGTTGGTGTCGTTGCGGTCGCGCAGTTTTGTAAAGCTTGCTATGGTGTAGATTTCGTCTGTCCACACCCATGCCACTGCCACGGCAAGGCATGCCGCCGCAAATATGATGACGGCGAGTATTATCACCAGCACCCTCCACCATATCCTGCGTTTTTTAGTTGTCTGCATTGTCCTTTCAAATTCTCCTGAACAAGATATTTTCAAACCGCCGCATGGCAGCCGAATGTGAATATACTGTGCACAAAAAGCTTTGCGCACGGGCAGGCGGCTCAGCCGCCCGATTTAAGGCCGTTGTAGTACTTTTCAAGGTTTTCGGCTATTGAGGCGAGCGACTTATAAAATATCGCGCGCTCCTCGTCGGTCAGGTCTGCGCCCGCCGCGTCCACCGCGGCAGCCGCACGCACGTTTATAAACCCGAACAGCTTTTCGCCCTGCGGCGTAAGCGTAACCGCGGCATTGTATCTGCCGGCGTCGTAATTTATAAACCCGCGCGACTTTAAAAGGGCAAGCGCGCGCGATATGGCGGCCTTGTCTTCGCCGGTCAGACGCACAAGTTCGCCCGCGGTGCACGGCCTGCCACCAGCATAATATATGCACATGACGTGTATGGCCTTGAGGTCGTAGCCATCCATTTCAAACAGCTTTACCCTGTGAATGAGCTTGCTTATTTTAAGTATGAGCGCGGTAAAATTTTCAAACCTGTCCAAATTGCCCTCCCCTTCCGCCGCCCTGCGGGACGGAACAAGCTTTTAATACACGGCTAAATTGTTGATTTATCAACAAATGATATTATACACCCGTATATATGCGTTTGTCAACCAAATTTGTTGATTAATCAACCATATAAGTAATTTTATGGCGGTGAGATATAAAGAAGGCGCTGGCGCGGCGGAAAATTCCGCCGCGCCAGCGCCTTAAATACAGTTATACCTGCAACAAATAGCCGTATTGATCGGCACATATTGCCGCACGAATTTAAAAATTACTTGCCGAAAAAGTCTGAAATGCCCGCCGCCAGTATGCAGTCTGCAGTTGCCCTGTTAGTGGCTATGGGAACATCGTAGACGACTGCTATGCGCAAAAGCGCCCTTACGTCGGGGTCGTGGGGAAGGGCGGTGAGCGGGTCGCAGAAGAATATAACCGCGTCTATCTTGCCTTCGGCAAGGTGCGCGCCTATCTGCTGGTCGCCGCCTAAAGGGCCTGAAAGGAAGCCCTGAACATCAAGCCCCGTGGCCTCTGCCACGCGGCGCGACGTTGTGCCCGTGCCGCACAGGTTATACTTTTCAAGCTCGGTTTTGCGGAACATAGCCCACTCCACCATTTCGGCCTTTTTATTGTCGTGCGCTATGAGCGCAATGGTCTTTTTCTTCTCATCCATTTTTATTACCGCCTTATATATTTATTGTAATGCAGCTTATGTTGCCTGTTGCGGTTAAAATACCGTATGTAACCTAACCCCTCAGTCGCAAGCTCACTTATTTTCGCTTGCAACAGCTCCCCTTAGGCAGGGGAGCCTGTATTGCCAAATCCCACCGACTTAACTTCACTTTGTTCAGTTAAGCCACCTCCCTTTGGCAAGGGAGGCACGATTATGGAAATATTTTTCTGAAATAAATAATGTCGCAAGGCGGCTATGCCGCCGCAGCAGGACACAATTTGCGCATACCTGCGCCTCAGCGGGGTGAATGGCGAAGATTATATAATCGTGGGCCCTTAATTATCTTCGCCAGAGGGGCTGGCCCCTTAAAATCACGAATTTTTTCGGGCGCGGCCCGCACGAAAAAATTGTGAACCCCTCTCAGTAGGCGCGGGCGAAGATGACTACATGCTCCGCCTTCTTTCCGCACACGGCGCATGTTTCGGCGGTTTCGCCCTCGGCGTAGACGCGCGCGGTGGCGGCCGTTTCGGCCTTTATTTTATCTTCGCACTCGCGGCAGCCGCACCAGCCCGCCTTTACAAAGTTGCCGCCTTCAACGCCTTTGAGTATGCCCGCCATATCGGTTGCATAAACTATGCGCTTATCGCGGCGCTGCCTTGCCGCCTCCAGCATGTCCTTCTGAACGGTGGCAAGCATGTCCTTTACGGCTTGAGCAATGCCTTCCAGGGCGACCTCGCCCTTTTCCAGCCTGTCGCGGCGGAACACAAGTGCCTTGCCCGCCTCTATGTCACGCGGGCCGAGCTCTATGCGCAGGGGCACGCCCTTCATCTCCCATTCGTTGAACTTCCAGCCGGGGCTGTTATCGGAATTGTCCAGCTTTACGCGTATGCCTGCGGCCTCGAGCAGGGCTTTTACTTCGGCGCACTTTTCCATTACGCCCGGCTTTTTTGCCGCTATGGGCACGATCACCGCCTGAACGGGCGCAACTACGGGCGGCAGGCACAGGCCGCGCTGGTCGCCGTGAGCCATTATAAGGGCGCCTATAAGGCGGGTAGAAACGCCCCAGCTTGAGGTATATGCGTACTTGAGGGCGCCATCCTTATCGAGGAACTTTATATCGAACGCCTTGGCAAAGTTCTGGCCGAGGTAGTGCGAAGTGCCCGCCTGCAGCGACTTGCCGTCGTGCATCATGGCCTCCATGCCGAATGTGGCAACGGCGCCCGCAAACTTTTCCTTTTCCGTCTTTTTGCCGGTTATCACGGGTATGGCAAGGCAGTTTTCGGCAAACTCCTTGTACACGCCCAGCATCTTTATGGTCTCTTCAAGCGCCTCCTCCTCGGTTGCGTGTGCGGTGTGGCCCTCCTGCCACAAAAATTCCGAAGTGCGCAAAAAGGGGCGGGTGGTCTTTTCCCAGCGCATAACGTTTGCCCACTGATTCATAAGCACGGGCAGGTCGCGGTAGGACTGTATCCACTTTGCATACATGTTGCCGAATATCGTCTCCGAAGTGGGACGCACGACAAGCGGTTCGGCCAGCTCTTCGCCGCCGGCGTGGGTAACAACGGCAACTTCGGGGGCGAAGCCCTCTACATGCTCCTTCTCCTTTGATAAAAAGCTCATGGGAATGAGCAGGGGGAAATATGCGTTTTCGTGCCCCGTCTCTTTAAAGCGCCTGTCAAGCTCGCGCTGGATGTTCTCCCATATGGCGTAGCCGTAGGGGCGGATGACCATGGTGCCCTTTACGGGGCCGTAGTCGACAAGTTTGGTCTTTAATACCACGTCGGTATACCACTGGGGGAAATCGCTCTCTATATCGGCGATCTGGTTTACAAACTGGCTGTCGTTTGCCATAGATACTCCTTTGACATGCCCGCGGCGGCAGTTGCGGCGCGCGCGGCAGAATTGCTGTATATTGTTTTGACACAACGATTATATCACATCGGCCGCTCGGCGGCAAATATTTTGAATATTATAGTGTAATTTTAAGCGCCGCGGGCGGCAAAAAGCGGCAAAAAACGGCAAAGCGAAAAAAAATTTTAAGCGCGCGGTATTTTTAGAAAATAAATTTACGGCAAACACTTGTATTTGGGGGCTGAAATAATGTATAATATAAAGCGAATATGGAAACTTACGGCATTAAAAAACTTAAGAGCGGCACAGACGTGCGCGGAGTGGCCTCGCCTATACTTGGAAGGAACGTCACCCTTACCACGGGCGCAGTGGAGCTGATTGCGCGCGCATTTGTCGCCTGGCTTGAAAAGCGTACGGGCAAGGGCAGAGTGAAGATAGCCATAGGCAACGACAGCAGGATAACCGCCGACGAACTTGTTGCCGCCTTTGAAAGGGGCGCCATGAAGAGCGGCGCCGACGTGATATATACCGGCCTATCCTCCACCCCCTCTATGTTCATGATACTGCAGAGCAAGGCGCGCGCCATAGACGGCTCTGTAATGGTCACGGCTTCGCACCTGCCTGCAGACAGGAACGGCCTTAAATTCTTTACGCCCGAAGGCGGGCTGGAAGGCGAGGACGTGGACGAGATACTCGACATAGCCGAATGGGGCGACTTTAAGGACGGCGAAGGAACGCTGACGCGCGACTATTTCATGGCAGAATACAGCGCCCAGCTTGCCGACCGCGTGCGCTCGGCCTGCGGCAGCGAAAGGCCGCTTGACGGCATGAAGATAATAGTTGACGCCGGCAACGGCGCGGGCGGGTTCTTTACCGAACTGGTTTTAAAGCCGCTCGGAGCCGACACAACGGGCAGCCTGTATTTAGAGCCGGACGGCATGTTCCCCCACCACGCGCCCAACCCCGAAGACAAGAAGGCGATGGCAACGCTGAAGGCGGCCGTGCTTGAAAACAAGGCCGACCTTGGAATAATATTCGATACAGACGTAGACCGCGCGGGCGCGGTGGACAGAAAGGGCGAAGAGATAAACCGCAACAGGCTTATAGCGCTGATTTCGGCGCAGCTGCTTTCAAAGCGGCCGGGCACGATAGTCACCGACTCGGTGACGAGCGACGGCCTTACAAAATTCATTGAAGAGCGCGGCGGCAGGCATCACCGCTACATGCGCGGCTACAGGAACGTTATCGACGAGTGCGTGCGCCTGAACAACGCGGGGGAATATTCTCCCCTCGCCGTAGAAACTTCGGGGCACTGCGCATTTAAAGATAATTACTTTTTGGACGACGGCGCGTACCTTGTTACGGAAATACTTATAATACTTGCAGGGCAGCTTAAAAAGGGGCAGCGGCTTGCCGACCTTATAAGCGGGCTGGAAGAGCCTGCCGAGGCGGCGGAAATACGCCCCGAAATAACCTGCGAAGACTTCCGCGAATACGGCGCCGAAGTGCTTAAGGAGCTGGAAAAGCTTGCAGTAAACTGCGAAGGCGCGACCATTGCCCCCGAAAATTACGAGGGCATAAGGATAAACTTCGATAAAGACCACGGCGACGGCTGGCTGCTTATACGCATGAGCCTGCACGAAGCCATTCTGCCGATAAATGTAGAGAGCAACTCTGCAGGCGGCTGCAAAAAGATGGTCTCCGCCATTTTACAGCTTTTGCGCGGGTTCAGGTACGTAGACCTTTCCCTTCTGGAAAAGTTCGTGGCGTAAGCCGGTTTACGACTAAATACACCCTCACGGCAAAGATTTTGTTTTAATCCCACCGCCTTAACTTCACTTTATTCAGTTAAGGCACCTCCCTTTGGCAAGGGAGGCACGATTAAGGAAAGATTTTGCGTGAACTTTTTCAAATAATCAACGTTTCAAGCAAGGTTCCCTTGCGTAGAAAGACCCTATTTGCTGCGGTCAGCAGGCTCACCAAAGAGGGAATTGCCCCGATTATATTATCGGGGGCCCCTAAAAATCGGGGCAAGGAACGAGCAACACACTTCTGCAAACAGCACATACGCGCTGTTTGCGTGGAGCGAGATGAGCAAAAGCATATGTAAAGGCTTTTGCGGTGACCGAGCGCGGCGGTAATTTACCGCATGCCGCGCGAGACGCTGGCTCTCCACAACTCTCGAAATTTTTCGGGCGCGGCCCGAACGAAAAATTTGTGAATATTTTAAAATAATAAACGCCGAAAATCGGCAAGGGCGAATTTAGTTCGCCCGTTAAGCCGATTTACGACTAAATACACCCTCACGGCAAAGATTTTGCTTTAGCAAAAGATTTGCGTGAACACTTTATCTAAGGAGAATTCATTATGTCTGTTCAGCAGAAAAGCGTAGACACGATAAGAATTATTTCGGCCGAAGCCATTCAGAAAGCCAATTCCGGTCACCCCGGCATTTGCATAGGCGCCGCGCCGATAGGGTACGAACTTTTCAGCGAGTTCTTAAAATTCAGCTACAAGAACCCCAAGTGGGACAACCGTGACAGATTCGTACTTTCGGCAGGCCACGGCTCGATGCTTTTATACAGCCTTTTGCACATGTTCGGCTTCGACGTTACGATGGACGACATAAAGAATTTCCGTCAGCTCGGTTCGCGCACGCCCGGCCACCCCGAATACGGCAAGACGGACGGCGTTGAAACTTCTACCGGGCCCCTTGGGCAGGGACTTGCAAACGCCGTGGGCATGGCGCTTGCCGAAGCTCACCTTGCGGCGCGCTTCAATAAGCCCAACTACCCCGTAGTTGACCACTTTACCTACTGCATATGCGGCGACGGCTGCCTTGAAGAGGGCATCGGCTACGAGGCATGCTCGTTTGCGGGCACGCAGAAGCTGGGCAAACTTATACTTTTATACGACAGCAACAACGTTACCATAGAGGGCAAGATAGACGGCGTTTTCAACGAAGATATCCCCACAAGATTTGCCGCCCAGGGCTGGCAGGTGCTGCGCGTTGACGACGCGAACAACCTTCTTTTGCTCCGCGCGGCCATAAAGAAGGCGCAGAGCGACCTCACCCGCCCCACCATTATAATCTGCAAGACGATAATAGGCTACGGTTCGCCCCTTGCCGACTCGGCAGACGTTCACGGCGCGCCGATGGGCGAGGCAAACCTTGCCAAAATGAAGGAATTCTTCAAGTGGGAAGAAGAACCCTTTGTAATTCCCGACGATGTAAAACAGCACTGCGCAAAGATTGCCGAAGAAAAGCTGAAGGACGAAGAGAGCTGGAATTCTATGTTCGCAAGCTACGAGGCGGCCTTCCCCGAGCTTGCCGCGCAGTACAAGCTGTTCATGCACGGCATAGAGCCCGACTTCAAGAAGATTGAGGGGCTGTTCAACTTTATAGCGCCCGAGGCCACCCGCGCAAGCGGCGGCAAGGTGCTTGCAAAGATAGCCGACGTTATGCCCAACATAATCTCCGGCTCTGCCGACCTTGCCCCCTCCACCAAGACAGAACTTAAGGGCGTTGGTTACTTCACCCCCGAAAACAGGCTGGGGCGCAACGTGCACTACGGCATACGCGAGCACGCCATGGCGGCAATATGCAACGGCATACAGCTGCACGGCGGACTGCAGGCGCTGTGCTCTACCTTCTTCTCGTTTGCAGACTACATGAAGGCGGGCATACGCATGAGCGCGCTGATGAACATACCCGTCATATACGTTATGACGCACGATTCGATTGGCGTGGGCGAGGACGGCCCCACCCACCAGCCGATGGAACAGCTGATAGGACTGCGCTCTATACCCAACCTCAAGGTGTTCCGCCCCTGCGACGGCAAAGAGACGGCGGCGGCGTACATCTCTGCGCTCACCCAGTCTAACCCCACCGCCATTGTACTCACCAGGCAGAACCTGCCCCAATACGAGGGCACCGGCCTTAAGGCGCTTTTGGGCGGCTATGTGCTGAGCGACTGCGAGGGCACGCCCGACGTTATACTAATAGGCACGGGCAGCGAAGTTGAACTTTGCATGGGCGCAAAGCAGCTGCTTGAGGCAAAGAACATAAAGGTGAGAGTAGTTTCCATGCCCTGCATGGAGGAATTTGAAAGGCAGACTGCCGAATACAGAGAGAGCGTGCTGCCCCACAAGGTAAAGGCGCGCGTGTGCGTAGAGGCGGCCTCGCACTTTGCATGGTACAAGTACAGCGGCGACTGCGGCGAAGTTATTGCAATGCACGACTTCGGCGTTTCAGGCCCTGCAAAGCAGGTATTTGAACACTTCGGCTTCACCAAGGAGAACGTTGCCGAAAAGGCAGAGCTCTCTATGGCAAAGGCAAAAGCAGAACGCGAAGAAATTATAGCGGACAGCAAGAAGTAACCGGGCAAGCGGCGCGGCAGCGCCGCACCGCCTGAAAGGCAATTTACAGGCGGGCACCTTTGCCCGCCTATTTTAGAAATATGAAAGAAAAAACATCTACCGCCGCTGTGGTATTCACTTACGCGTTTGCCATTTTTGCCGTTATTGTAATGGTGGCAACTATGCTTCTGCACGGCGGATTTGGCATGTGGACGCTGAACAGAGACAACTGGGACACATGCCTGACCGTGCGCAGCGGCATTGAAAACGGCGCTTTAAATCCATACGGCAGCAACGACTGTTACATAATGTTTACATGCGACGAGCGGTACCGCGTAAGCGACGTGGAAGTAACTTATATTCTGAGCAACGAATATTCGAATATGGGCAGGCAGAAAACCACATATGTGGGCGCCCTCGGCCCGGGCGAAACGTACGAATGCAAGTTTACGGCAGATTTCAACTTTAACTCAGGCGACTTGAGCGACCTGATGGGCATGATGCACATATCTGTGCAGATAGTTGCCGTTTCAGGCAAGTATTCGCTTGCATAAGGGGGCACCATGAAGAACTTTTTGAAAAATCCGAATGTGCTTGCCGTTGTGCAACTGATCATAAGCATAGCAGAGACAATAGTGCTCATATTTTTTACAAGCTGTTCCGTATGGCTTGCGGTATTGATGGAAATCGCCGCGCTGATGGCAATTTGTGTGTTCAGGTTTTCATACAGGTTTGCAAAGTGGAACAACAGGTGGCATTCGCTGTGGTACAGAAAAAACGCCGTCCGCGAAGGTGACGACGAGCCAAGCGACATAGCCGTTGCCGGCTATAAGATAGGCAGCGGAATTGTATTGGTTTTACAGACGTTTGTATTGCTTATCTTTGCAATGCTGGTCTGACTGCCCGAAGAGGCTTCAGGCTTATAGAGCGGTAAATTAAAGCAAGTATGGCAACTGTATAGTTTTAAAAAGCCCGCGGGCGCGAAAAATTCGCGCCCGCGGGCTTACTTTATAAATCATATTGAATAAATCGGTTAAGGCCGCAAATTTACTTTTTATCCTCTTTGCCCTCTTCGGCGGAGTATTGTGCTACGGCCGCGCGGCGCTCGGCCTTTTCAGCCTTGGTCTGCGCTTTTATGTATGTCTTCAGCTGCTTAAAGGCGGCGTCCTCCCCCTCCTCGGCTATTTTAACAAGAAAATACTGCAACTTTTCCGCCGTTTCGGGGTGCATGTACGATACGTCGGTGCGGCGCTCGAAATATTCGAGCGCGCTGCGCTGCGTGTACTTGTCCTTTAAATATATTCTGCTGGCGGCAACGCGGTCGCATATCATTTCGCCGAAGTACTTTGCGGGCATTTTAACGGGTGCGTTTTTGCCAGTTTTGTCTACATCGCGCCAGTATTCAAAGTGGTGCCTGTTGCGCCCCTTGTGGTGCAGCCATGCCGCCGAATACCCTAAAACCAGCCTCTCCTTTACCTGCGGGCTCATGTTGCCCTGATAAAAGCGCGCGCCCGCAAAAAATTCTATGGGCGAATATTTTGAAAGATCGTGCGTAAGGCCCTGCCATATAAGCCCCGCCTTAAAGCAGTACCTGCACACAAGCAGCCTGTGGCGGGTGATGGTTAAAAAGTGTTTTATTATATGCATAATATAAAAATTTAAGCTTTGGCGGCAGGAAACTTCAGACAGATATCTCCATGCCGTCGTACGCGGCGATAACGCCGTATTTTTGCTCCAGCGCCTTAAGGCGGGAAGTAAGCGGGTTGCAGTTGTGCGAAAAATGCGTTATGACGTACTTTGTATGCTCCCCGCACACTCCTGCGGCAATCAGCCCGCCAATTACCTGCATGCAGTCTTCAATATTCATGTGCCTGGGGCGGGGTATGCCCGTACGGTCGGCATAGGTGCAGTCCAGACTTACGACATCGGCGTGCGCGCCGTTCTGCACGAGAAAGGCATAGATACCCTCCTCCGGCAGGGCGGTGTCGTGCAGGTGCAGATAGCCCCTGCCATCCCGCTGTATATAAAACAGCAGCGCCTGTTCGGTTACAGAATGGTTTGCGGGCAGCGTGAGCACCGTGTAGCCGCCCACGGCGTACTTTTTGTATGGTTGTATAACGTTCATGCGCACGTTTGGCGAAACTACGGGCTTCATCTCCCTGCGGGTGCATTCCGAAAACACGGCCGAAACTTCGCTGTTGCCGTAAATTTGCAACGGATTGGAAAAGCCGCTGCCATAGCGGTATCCGCGCAGAATGAAGTCGTGCGCGTAGAAGTGATCCATGTGCGAATGGGTGACGAGCAGATAGTTTATGTCTGCGCAGTCAAAACCGTATTTTAATGAATGGGCGTAAGCTTCGGGCGGAAAGTCCACCGAAAGCACCCCGTCGATGAGTATCTGCGTGCGGGTGCGCAGTTCCCTGCCGCCCAGCGCGCGTATATTTGCGCACACGGGGCATTTGCAGAACATGGCGGGCACGCCCTCTGCCGCGGCAGTGCCTAAATATTTTATTTGCATAGTGAGATATGTACTTTAAAAGCAAAACAGGGCGAAGAATATTTTCCGCCCTGCAAATTTATATTTCGTAAATTATTGTCACAGGCCCGTCGTTGAACTGTTCTATCTTCATGTCGGCGCCGAATACGCCCGTCTTTACGGTAAGGCCGTACTTTTCAAGCTCTTCGGCGGTGGCAAGATAGAGTTTTTCGGCGCGTTCGGGGCGCTCTGCAAGCGTAAAGCTGGGGCGGTTGCCGTGCGAGCAGTCGCCGTAGAGCGTAAACTGCGAAACGAGCAGCACCTGTCCTCCCGCCTGTGCGACGGAAAGGTTCATTTTACCGTTTTCGTCTTCAAAGATGCGCAGTGCGGCAATTTTTTTTGCCATGGCTGCGGGCATGTCGTCGGTATCGCCGGCCTTTACGCCGAGGTATACGCACAGCCCGCCCTCTATTTCAGAGACGAGCCGCCCGTCCACTTTAAGCGACGTGCGCCGCACCCTTTGAATTACCGCCTTCATCGGCCTTACTTGCCCACGCGGGACATGTATTCGCCGGTGCGCGTGTCTATGCGGATGATTTCGCCCTCTTCTACGAACATGGGAACCTTTATAACGGCGCCCGTTTCAACGGTGGCGTTCTTCATGGCGTTGGTGGCGGTGTTGCCCTTTACGCCCGGTTCGCACTCGGTTATCTTGAGTTCAACAAAGTTTTCGGGCTCTACAGAGAATGCCGAACCGCTTAAGAACTTCATGGTGACCATGTCGTTTTCCTTGATGTACTTGAGCGCGTCCTCTACCTGGCTGTAGTTGAGCGTAGTCATCTCGAACGTGTCGGGATCCATGAAGTAGTAGAACTCGCCGTCGGTGTAGGAATAGGTCATTTTGCGGGTTTCGACCTGAGCCGTTTCAAGCTTGGCGGTGGGGTTGAAGGTCACGTCTGAAAGAACCTGACCGGTAACTACGTTTTTGAGCGTTGCCCTTACAAATGCCGCGCCCTTGCCGGGCTTTACGTGCTGGAATTCGGTAACGGTGTAAACGCCCTTGCCGTTGTATTCAAAAGTTGAACCTTTGCGGATATCGCCTGCCAGAATTGATGCCATAGAAGTACTCTCCTTAGAAAATTTATTGTAAAAGCGCGCGCCTTGTTTTGCGCGCCGCCGCAGCGACCTGCCCGCATATGCGGGGCGGTTTTGCCGCGGCGCCTTTGATCACAGAATTAAAAGCTGTTTATCGGTATTTGTAAGGCTTACCACCCTTCCTTCAGAAAGGGTAACGCTGTCCTCTATCCTTATGCCGAAGTCGCCTTCGAAGTATACGCCCGGCTCGTCTGAAAAGACCATGCCGTCCCTTAAAACGTTATCTCTGCGGGGGGCGAGATAGGGGAATTCGTGTATGTTTATGCCTATGCCGTGGCCGAGGGAATGGGTAAAGAACTTATCAAGCCCGTAGCCGCGCAGAACGGAGCGGGCCGTTTCGTCCGCCTCCCTGCCCGTCATGCCGCTTGTTATGTTGCGCTTTGCCGACATGTGCGCTTCAAGCACCTTTGCATACACAGATTTGAACTGTTCGTGCTTTTTATCGTCGCCGAACAGAAACGTGCGCGTGCAGTCTGAGCAGTAGCCGCCCCACTTGCAGCCGAAGTCCATAAGTATCACGTCGCCGAACTTTAATCTTCTTTCGCCCGTTTCGTGATGGGGAACGGACGAACCTTCGCCAAACGCCATAATGGTTTCAAAGCTGGTGCCGCTTGCGCCGAACTTGCGCATGCGGTATTCAAGTTCTGCGGCGGCGTCGTTTTCAGTCATGCCCTCCTTAAAGGCGCCGAGCATGTCTGTATACGCTTTATCCGCAATTTCGCACGCCTTTTTTATGGCGGCAAGTTCGCCTTCGTCCTTTATACTCATCGCCGCGTTGAACTCGTTTGTGCAGTTGACCACCTGCTTTGCGCGGGAGGTGAGCGCCACATATTCGTCGGCGGTTATTCTGTCAAAGGCGGCGGCAAGCCTGCCTGCGCCGTCGGATAGCGACATATAGCCGCCCTTGGGCACTTCGGCAACGTTAATTCCGCTGCCCGAAAGCGCGTTTTTAGCTGCCTCGAGATAGCGGGCATCGGTGTAGAACGTCGTGCCGTTTTTATCGGCGACCACAAGCCCGTCTGAACTTGCAAAACCCGTTAAATAAAACCTTAAGTCGGGGGCGGTGATAAACAGCATATCCGCGCCCGAATCGTTTAAAACTTTTTTTGACCTTTCAATAAGCATATCAATGCCCCGCCGCACATGCGGCATGCGCATGCATGCGCCTGATACTTAACGCGCCTGCAAATTGCTTTCTTAAACTATTTTACCAAAATATAAGTGCCGTGTCAAACCTTAACATACCAAAGGGCGGCCAAACATTGCGCAACCCGGCAAAACGTGCCCGCACAGCGCGGCAAAACGCGCCCTCAGCGCATGCCCGCGATATTTAAACCCTGTTGTAAATTTCCTTCATGGTGCGGGCGTCCTCGGCCTGGGTGCCGTCTGACTCGCTCACTATATACGGCTCTAACTTAAGCTCCTTGAGCGCGACTGCGAGCGGTTCAAACTCCGGGCCGTATACCTCGTCTGCAAAGGTGAGGTGCTTTATTTCGCCCTTGCCGCCGTACATTATCTTTGAAAAATGCACGTGGAAATTCTTCACCCTTTCAAAGCCGAGCTCGCCTATCATGTACTCAAGGCGGGTCTTGTAGTCGTCTACCGTTTTAAGGCTGCCCTGTTCGCGGGCGTTGAGGTGGCCGAAGTCTATGCACGGCACAAACACGGGGTCGGTTTTGCACAGCTGCACCACCTCTTCCAGCGTGCCTATCTGGGCAAGCTTGCCCATTACCTCGGGGCAGAAGTACATATCTTCGTACCCGTTCATATAGATGTAGTCGCGCAGCACTTTCAGCCTTTCGGCGGTGAGCGCAACGGCGTCCGCGCGCGCGGCCTTGCCCTGGGCGGCAGGGTGGAAAACCACCCTTTTGCCGCCGAAGAGCTTTGTATACTTTGCACTGTCGAGCACGTAGCCGTAGGACTTCTGCGCCGCCTCGTCAGAGGGGTTGGCGAAGTTTATGAAGTACGGCGCGTGCACCGAAATTTCGATATTTTCTGCGGCGAATGCCTCGCCTATGGATACGGCCTTGCCTTCAGACATGTTCACGCCCCTGCCGAAGGAATATTCAAAGCAGTCCAGGCCGAAGTCCTTTACGTACTTTGCGGCCTGTTCGGTGTGCTTGTAACCCATGGCGTAAAAACTTTCGCTGTTGCCGCTGGGGCCGAATTTTATCATCTCTTGCGGTTATCTCCCTTTCTGCGGTCAGACTTGCCGCGGCCCTTTCTGCGCTTTTTGTTCTTGCCGGACTTTTCTGCGGGTTCGGCGGTTTCTTCAACGGCCGCTTCGGTCGCCAGTTCTTCCGATTCTTCCTCATCGTCGGCTTCGGCAATTTCCGCCGAAGTTTCGCCGCCCTCTTCTGCAACTTCTTCGGCCACGGGTTCCTCGGCTACCTCTTCTACAGGTTCTTCGGCTACAGGCTCTGCAGCGGGAACTTCCTCAGCAGCAGGCTCCGCCGCAACCTCTTCAGCCTCGGGCTCCTCGGCTGCCTCTTCTACAGGTTCTTCGGCTACAGGCTCTGCAGCGGGAACTTCCTCAACGGCAGGCTCTTCAGCAACCTCTTCGGCCACGGGTTCCTCGGCTGCCTCTTCTACAGGTTCTTCGGCTACAGGCTCTGCAGCGGGAACTTCCTCAACGGCAGGCTCTGCCGCAACTTCTTCAGCCGCGGGCTCCTCCGCTGCCTCTTCTACAGGCTCTTCTGCTACGGGTTCCTCAGCGGGAACTTCCTCAACGGCAGGCTCCGCCGCAACCTCTTCATCCGCGGGCTCCTCGGCTGCCTCTTCTACAGGTTCTTCGGCTACAGGCTCTGCAGCGGGAACTTCCTCAACGGCAGGCTCTTCAGCAACTTCTTCGGCCGCGGGCTCCTCGGCGGGAACTTCCTCAACGGCAGGCTCTTCAGCAACTTCTTCGGCCGCGGGCACTTCTGTCTCTTCGGGCTGTGCCTGTGCAGGAGCCTCTTCCATCTCCTCGGCGGCTATGGCAAGTTCTTCGGCGGGGGTCTGTATGTCGTCTACCACGACTTCGGCAAAGCTTTCGCCGCCCTCTTCTATCGCCTTTTCTACCTCAGCTTCGGCTATTGTTATTTCCTCCGCGGGCACTTCGGCTGCGGGGGCCTCTTCCGCGCCCTCCTCTATGGCCTCTGCCTGTGCCACGGCTGCCTGTTCGGCTGCGGGCATGGCAGAAACTTCGGGCTGCTGTGCAGGGACTTCTGCAACAGCTGTATCGGCGGCGCCGGGCTCTTCGAAGGGAGCGTCCTCCGCGCCTATCTTTGTAAGGTCGCGGGAGATCTGCGCCGAGAGCTCTTCGGCGTTTTCAAACTTTTTGATGCCGCGTATGTAGTTGATGAATTTAACGGTAACTATCTTGCCGTACAGATCTTCGGCAAGGCCTGCAAAGTGCACTTCCATTACGAAGGCGTCTTCGCCGAAAGTGGGGCGCGCGCCGCAGTTGGCAACGCCCTGGTATACTTTGCCGTCTATTTCGGCCTCTACGCCGTACACGCCGGGCGCAACGAGCACCTTGTTTGCGGGGTACATTATATTTGCGGTGGGGAAGCCGAGCACCTTGCCGCCCCTGCCGTGGCCTTCGCACACCCGGCCGCTTACAAAGTACTGCCTGCCGAGCAGGGCGTTCGCCTTGCTTATCTTACCCTCTTCTATGCACTGTTTGATGAGCGTGGTGCTCACCTTTTCGCCGTCTACAGCCACGTCCTTTACAGGCATGTACCATACGGCGTTGTCTTCGTCGTCGGCGTAATTTTTGAGCGTGGACGACTTGCCCTTTGCGCCTGCGCCGAAGCGGAAATCTTTGCCGCTCATGTAGCCCTTTAAGTTTATCTTTTCTTCAAGCGCGGCAAGGAATTGCTGGGCGGTAGTCTTTTTGAACTCCTCGGTGTAGTCGATTTTGAGCACGAACTTTGTATTGTATCCCTCAAGCATGGCAAGGCGTTCTTCAAAGGTATACACTTGCCTGCCGCCCTTGCCTTCGGCGAACATCATTACGCCGAGATCTAAGCCGTTGATCTTGGCCTGAAGCTTGGCCTTTTTTAAAAGTTCCTGGTGCCCGACGTGAATGGCGTCGAAACAGCCGAGCACCACAAGCGCGGGGAAATCGTATTCGTCCTGGTTGTAATTTACAATTTTCAGCATAGTTTTAACCTCGATTTTAAAATTGTGCCGTCTGACGTGCCCACCCCGTAAAAGGTGCCGTCTGCGCGGTAGATCCTGTACTCCCCCTTTTCGAGCGCGCAATTTAACGGCACGCCGTTAAGGTACTTTTTTTCTTCACCCGAAGATAAAACCTTGCGGGGATATGGCAGAACTGAATCTGCGGGTATTAAAGATGCTGCTATGTTCTCGCGGGAAAGTTCCCGCGTTTCAACCGAATTTTCTATTTCAAACGGGCCGCTCTTTGTACGGATAAGCGCACTCATTGTGGCATATGTGCCCAGCAATGCGGCAAGGTCGCGCGCAAGCGAACGTATGTATGTGCCCGCGCCGCACTCTATTTCAAAGCGGAACACGCCGCTATTTACCTCGCCAGAAAGAGCAAACCTGCCAACGCTTACGCGCTTGGGCGCAAGCTCCACTTCCCCGCCCGAGCGGGCTATCTGATAGGCGCGCCTGCCGCCCACGCTCTTTGCGCTGTACAGCGGCGGCACCTGGTCGTATTCGCCCATAAGGGAGGGGAGCGCCCCCTCTATTTGCTCTGCCGAGGGTATGGCCCCGCCCTGCCTTATTACCGTGCCCGTGGCGTCGAGCGTGTCCGTTTCAATGCCGAAGGTAAATTCGGCGACATACGTCTTGCGCTTGGACAGGAAGAAGTCGAAAAGGCGCGTGGCGTTGCCCACGGCTATGGGGAGAACGCCGCTTGCCATGGGGTCTAAGGTGCCCATGTGCCCGCAGGGCGCGCCCGTGAGGCGTTTTATTATGGCCACCTCCCTTGCGGAGGATACGCCCGCGGCCTTGTTTACGTTTATAAAGCCCGAAAGGGGAACATTCTGTGCCGTCATAGGTGCTGATACACCGCGTAGGTGAGGCGGTCGATGACCTCTTCGTATTCGCCGAAGAGCATGCAGCCGCTGGCAAGTATATGCCCGCCGCCGCCGAAAGTTGACGCCACGGCGTTTACGTTTACGCTGCCCTTGCTGCGCAGAGAGGCCTTGTATTGCCCGCTCTTCATCTCCATGAGGGCGATGGAAACTTCAACGCCGTCTATGGTCAGGGGGTAGTCGACGAACCCTTCGGTCATGCTGCGCTCGGCGCCCGTCTGCCTGATGTCTTCATCGGTGACGAGTATGAACGCCAGCTTGTCCTCCAGCGCGAAGCGAAGGTTGCCCAGCGCGCGCCTGAACAGCAGCGCCCGCTGCTTTTTCTGGCGGGAGAACATTTCGTAGTTTATTTTGTTTACGTCGGCGCCTGCCGCGCGGAGGCGGGCGGCCACTTCAAAGGTGTGGGCGGTGACGTCGCTGTGGACGAACAGCCCCGTATCAGTAACAAGCCCCAGCATTAAAAAGTTTGCTGTAAGGCCGTCTATTTCAAGCCCCGCCGCGTCTATTATCTCGGGCATAAGCTCGCACGTTGCGGGGCACACGCGCACACAGTTGCATTTTGCATAGTTTGTGTTTGAAATGTGGTGGTCGATATTGACCGTGTCGCCCCTGAATTTTGTAAATTCATGGCCTAGCGCGCCCATGCGCGCAGGTTCGGCGCAGTCCACCGCGATATAGCAGTCGAACTCGCCCTCCGGAACGGAAGTCAGCACGCCGCTCATGCCCTCAAGAAAGCAAAACTTTGCGGGGGGAGCCTCTTCGCACACTACATAAGCCGTCTTGCCGGCCGCACGCATTGCATAAAGCAGGGCAAGCCCGCTGCCAAGCGTGTCGCCATCGGGGCGGGTGTGGCAGAATATGAGCGCGCTCTGCGCTTTTTTTATACGCGCGGCGGCCGCCGCTACTCCGCTTTCACTGCTCATCTTTATTGTCTGTACCGTCATGCTCCATATCGAGTTTGTGCAAAATTTCGTCTATATGCGCGCCGTATTCCATGCTGCCATCGAGAATGAACGTGAGCGCGGGCACCGTTCTTATGCGTAGCATGCCTGCAAGCTCGTGCCGGATAAAGCCGGCGTTTTCTTTGATGGCCGCAAACGAGGCGAGTTTTTTTTCTTCCGAAGGATCGAAAATGCTGATATATATTTTGGCCGTTTTAAGGTCGGGCGCAACGTCCGCGCCCGTAACGCTTATAATTGCAGAGAGCGAAGAGACCTTGTCGCGCAACCTGCGCGATATGACCTCGTAAACGGCCTTCTGAAATTCACTTGCAAGGCGTTCGCCCCTTAAACCTTTCATATTACTTCCTTTTATTTTTTATATAAATTACCGATTGCCCCGCACATATGCCGCAAATACCGTAATCAAACCCCTCAGTCAACTGCGTTGACAGCTCCCCTTAGGCAGGGGAGCCAAGAGCGCATAACGCGGCGCAAGCGCATAACGCGGTGCAAAAACTTCACCCGCTGAGATAACCCTTGGAGAAACGAGCTAAATCCCACCGTCACGCTATTGCGTGCCACCTCCCTTTGGCAAGGGAGGCAAGAGGCGCACGAGGAAAACCTGAAGAATTTTCTGTCACGAAAAACTTCAGAGAAGCAAGCAGTTCAAGGCGCGTGCGGAACGCTGTGAGGGAGCTTACTAAAACGTAAGTGACCGAACAGACCCGTAAACGCGATGCAAAAACTTTGGAGATGCGAGCAGAACAAGGAGCCGGCGGAATGTTGCGAAGGAGTGTACACAGAAGTACATGACTGAGCAAACCCGTAACGGCGACACAGTTATGCGACACATATACAAAGTTTTTTTAATTGCGGGGGAGTTCCTGTATAATATAACACTCAATAATATCGCCGACTTTGATGTCGTTGAAACCTTCTATCGAGCAGCCGCACTCAAAGCCGTGGTTGACTTCCTTTACATCGTCCTTGAAGCGCTTGAGCTGCTGGACGTTGCCTTCTACGACGAGCACGTCGTCGCGGTAGATGCGGAGCTTGCCGCCGCGGACAATCTTGCCATCGAGCACATAGCAGCCGGCAACGTTGCCCACGCCGGTGATTTTGAATACCTGGCGGACTTCGCACTTGCCCATGTAGATCTCCTGATACTTGGGCGAGAGCATGCCCTTGAGCGCCGCCTCCATGTCGTCGAGGAGGTCGTATATTATGCGGTAGGTGCGGATATCTACCTTGCTGCGCTCGGCAAGCGCCTTGGCCTTTGAGTCGGGACGCACGTTGAACGCAAGTATTATGGCGTTGGACGAATCTGCGAGCATTACGTCCGATTCGTTCACGGCGCCCGCGCCGCTGTGTATTACCTTTACCTGAACTTCATCGTTGGAGAGCTTGATTACAGACTGCTTTACGGCCTCTACCGAGCCCTGGACGTCGCCCTTTATTATAAGGTTGAGCGTCTTCATGTTGCCTTCGGCAATTTTTCCGAACACTTCGTCCAGAGAGATCTTTGAAACCTGCTGAACGCGGGCCTCGCTCTCCTTGCGCTTGCGCTCTTCGATGACCTGCTTCATCAGCTCCTGCGAGACGGCGTAGATAGAGTCGCCCGCGTTGGGAACCTGTTCGAAGCCGAGCACCGAAACGGCCGTTGAAGGGCCTGCCGACTTTACCTGCCTGCCCTTGTCGTCTATCATGGCGCGAACGCGGCCCGTTACCATGCCCGAGATTATGTTGTCGCCCGCGTGAAGGGTGCCGTTCTGCACCAGCACGCTTGCCATGGGGCCCATGCCCTTATCGAGCTTGGCCTCTATTATGGTGCCGCGCGCCTCCCTGTCGGGATTGGCAAGCAGCTCCTTCATTTCGGCAACGAGGAGAATGTTTTCCAAAAGGTTATCTATGCCCTCGCCCGTCTTGGCGGATACGGGGCACACTATGGTATCGCCGCCCCACTCTTCGGGCACCAGCCCATAGTTGGTGAGTTCCTGCATTACCCTGTTCAGGTCTGCGGCGGGTTTATCTATCTTGTTTGCGGCAACTATTATTGTGACGTCGGCCGCCTTTGCATGGTTTATTGCCTCCACCGTCTGGGGCATTATGCCGTCGTCGGCGGCGACTACCAGCACTACTATATCGGTGACCTGCGCGCCGCGCGCCCTCATTGCGGTGAAGGCTTCGTGGCCGGGGGTATCGAGGAAGGTTATCTTTTTACCGCCCACCGAAACGGAATAGGCGCCTATATGCTGGGTTATGCCGCCCGCCTCGCCTTCGGTCACCTTGGTCTTGCGGATGTAGTCCAGAAGGGAGGTCTTGCCGTGGTCTACGTGGCCCATTACGGTTACGACGGGCGCGCGGGGAACAAGGCTTTCTATCTCCTCCACGGTGTCGGCCTGCTTTTCTATGAGCTTTTCTTCGGCGGTCTTTTCGGGCTTGTATTCAAGCTCTATGCCCAGGTCTGCGGCTATCATGAAGGCAGTTTCGTAGTCTATCGAGCTGTTTACGGTGGTGACGATGCCCTCTTTGAACAGGCGCTTTGTTATTTCCACCGCGGTGACGCCGAGCTTTTCAGAGAGCACCTTGATGGGGATGTTGTCTGTGGTGACAACGGCGTGGTCTATCTTTACAGACTGGACTACCTGTTTTGCCGCCTTTTTGGTGCGGGCCTTGCGGTATACGCCCCTTTCATCGTCGAAGTCCTCTACGCTGGCGCCCTGCTGTTTTTGCAGCGAGCGCTTGTTGAGGGGCTTTTTCTCCTTTTCGTAATAAGTCCTGTCGCCGCCCTTCTTTTTATCGGGCCCGAAGTTCTTGTTGGGCTTTGCCGCGGGTGCGGGGGCTGCGGGACGAACGCCTGCGGGGCGGGGAGCCTGGCCGGGGCGAACGCCTGCGCCGCCTGCGGGACGTGCGCCTGCAGGGCGGGGAGGACGGGAATCTTTATTTACAAATGTGCGGTTATCGCCCTGCCTGCCGCCCCTTTGCTGATCCTGACGGGCAGGCCTTGCCTGGGGAGCGCGGGGGGCGTTTTCCTGCCTGCGCGGCTGTGCGGGCTGCTGAGGTTTGGCCGCCTGCTGTTTTGCAGGCTGCTGCGCGGGCCTTTCGGCAGCCGCGGGCGCCGTAGCGGGGGCAGGAGCGGGCTTTGCCTCTGCCGCAGGGGCGGGAGCTTGTGCCTTGGGCTGTTCGGCCTTTGCCGCAGGGGCCTGCGCCGCAACTTCGGCAGGCTTTTCGGCGGCAGGTTTTTCCATTTTGACTTCCGCGGGTGCGGGGGCGGGAGCGGGCTTTGCCTCTGCCGCAGGCGCGGGCTGTTCGGCCTTGGGCTGTTCGGCCGCGACCTGCTTTTCAGCACGCTCCTTTTCGGCCTGTTCTGCGGCCTTGCGCTCCTCTTCCTGCTTCTTTGCAGCCTGAATGGCGCTCTCCATATCGGACAGCTTTTTAAGGATCTCGCTCATCCGCTTTTCAGACGCGCCGACCTTTTTACCCAGCTCTGAAAGTATTCCGCCGGATACCAGCTTTCCTATATTTTCAGCGTTTTCGTATTTATTTGCCATATATCAGTTTATGCCTCCGCATATAATTGGTAATTTTCGTCCGCGGCAGAAATTATAGCCTTTGAAAGCTGCACGTCTGTTACAGCCGCGATTTTGCAGCCCGGCCTGTGCACGGCGTTTTCCAGCCCGCACCTGCACACCATCAGCGGGCAGGAGTGCCTGCGCGCAAACTTCTGCGCAAGCTTGAAGGCGTTTTGCGAAGCCGTGGAGCACACTATTATAAGGCAGACGCCCCTCTTAAGGCAGTCTACGGCGCCCGTGCCGAGCGCTATTTTACGGGCACGCAGGCAGAAGCCTATGTATGTTTCTGCCTTAGCTCTTTTTTCCAAAGTACTCCTCCTCTATGCGGGCATACACCTCTTCGGGCACCTCGCACGAGAAAACTTTGTTTATAAGCCGCTGCTTTTTAAGTTTTTTTATGCAGTCGGGGTTGTCGCAGATATATGCCCCCCTGCCCGCTGCCTTTGAGGAAAAGTCGATGAATATTTCGCCCTGCGCATTCTTTACTATGCGCAGCATTTCGCGCTTTTCCTTAAGCCCGCGGCAGGCGATGCACATTCTTAAAGGTATTTTTTTAGTCTTGGGCATCTTCTTGTTCTGCAGGCTGAGTTTCGCCTTCCGCCTCCGCCGCGGGGGCAAGCCCCATCTTTTCGGCCGCGCTGCGGCTCTTTACGTCTATCTTCCAGCCGGTCAGCCTTACCGCAAGGCGGGCGTTCTGGCCGTCCTTGCCTATGGCGAGGGAGAGCTTGTCGTCGGGAACGACGGCCATGGCAGTCTTTTCGCCGTCGAGCTGGGTGACAGAGAGCACCTTTGCGGGCGAAAGCGCCTTGGCTATGAATTCAAGCGGGTCTTCCGACCAGGGGATGATGTCTATTTTTTCGCCGCCGAGTTCGGCAACCACGGCGTTTACCCTTGCGCCCTTGTTGCCCACGCACGCGCCGATGGCGTCTACGCGGGGGTCGTTGGAGTATATTGCCATTTTGGTGCGGGAACCGGCCTCGCGGCTGACTTCCTTTATTTCAACGGTGCCCTGCTTAATTTCGGGAACCTCCTCTTCGAACAGCTTGCGCACAAGCCCGGGAGAGGTGCGGCTTACCAGCACCTGCGCGCCGTTATAACCGCTTTTCACCTTTTTTACGAACACCTTTACCTTGTCGTTTACATTGTACTCTTCTCCGGGCACCTGGTCTGAGGGCAGAAGCACGCCCTCTATCTGGCCCTTGCCGAGGTCGAGGTATATGTTCTTTGCGTCCTTTTTGCGCACCACGCCCACAAGAAGTTCGCCCTCTTTATCGGCAAACTCGCTCATGGCGGCGTCGCGCTCGGTCTCGTGTATCTTCTGCAGTATTACCTGCTTTGCCGTCTGCGCGGCGATGCGCGAAAAGTCCTTGGGCACGAATTTTTCCGTTACCTTGTCGCCCACCTGATAGCTCTTTTTGATCGCGCGGGCGTCTTCCAAAGAAATTTCCTTTTCGCGGTCGGTGACCTCATCTACCACCGTTTTTACGGTGTAGAAGTCGAGCGTGCCCTTATCGGGATTGAGTTTTATTTCAACGGCGCCCACTGTGCCGGCATACTGCTTTTTGCATGCCGAAACAAGGGCGTTTTCCAGCGCCTCTAAAAAAACTTCCTTGGGTATTCCCTTTTCCCTTTCAAGATCGTCGAGCGCCAAGAAAAAATCTTTGTTAGTCATTTTAAATTCTCCTAAGAAATGTATTCACGAAATTTTAGTTTTGGCCGAAAACTAAAATTTCCGTGAGATTGAGAAACCAAGTTTCTCTGGCGGCATTAAGCCGTGTGCTAATAGTTTTAACCAGCCCTTAAAGGCGGCTTTTGCATGCCTTAACGCTCTCGTCACTGCTCCGCAGTTTTTCTGTAATGTTGTGCAGGCACAACATTACAACTTTAACGCGGGCAGCTCCTCTTCCCAAAAAATCTTTGCTTTGCAAATCTTTTTCGGGAACCCTATACTGCAATACCTCAGTGGGTATTGCTGCTTCGTCTGTCGCACCAATTCACCGCAAAATACGCTCTTTAAGGGTGCGTAGCAATTTAAAGCGGGCAAATTGCGGCAGATTGCAAGGCAAAGCCCGCAGAGCGTGCCGGGTAGCACGTTCAAGGGCTTTAACACAGCAGATGTTGTGATATGCCCGCTTTAAATCTAATTCAAGCTATTAGCACTCGGCTTGTAGTGCCCACCATTATAGAAATGCCGCCATTCACTTCCGGTGAGCCGGCTTTCGCCGCAAATGTTGTCGCGCTAACGGCGGGAAACCCGCCTTGCGCACGTTAATTATTTTAGAAAATGATATGTCATTGACGCGCGCGAGGAGGCATAGCCGACGACACTCTGCCGAAGGCTTCCATTTATGGAAAACGGCAGATAGCGCCCTGCGGGCGAACGATGCGCTATTCCGTCGCCTACGGCTCCTTACGACTAAGTGAGCAACGCGAACGCATGGAGAAATATATTCCTTAATCGTGCCTCCCTTGCTAAAGGGAGGTGACTTAACTGAACAAAGCGAAGTTAAGTCGGTGGGATTTTTGAGATTTATCCACGCGGGCATAGCCTGCATCATCACCCCATCACGTTTGCCATAGGGCAAACTTAACACTTTTACCAATCCCCCCTTTAATTCCCCCCTTTACACAAAGGGGGCACGGTGTGGGATCAAACCTTTACGCAGGGGAGGCAAAGTATATTATTTTCAAATTATGGCGCGAGCGTGGCGCGAAAAAAAATGCCTGCCAATGTTTAATCGAAATTTATGGCCTTATTTATTTTGGCTATTTTGGTGCGGTTTATTTTTTCTTCCGTACCGCCGATATCGAGCGTTACCGAGCCTGCGTCGAACGCCGCAAGCACGCCCTGCAAAAACTTTTTGCCCTTTAAGGGGGCGTAGAGCTTTACCTCTACCTCCTTGCCCAGGTTGCGCTGAAAGTCGCGCTCGGTTTTAAAGGGCCTGTCGAGCCCGGGGCTGGATACGTTCAGGGTGTAGGCCGCGCCGTAGCTGGGGTCTAACTCGTCTATGGGATCCATAATGGCGTTGTGAAACTTTTCGCAGGTGTCAAGGTCTACGCCCGCCTCCGTTTCGATAAAAACGGTAAGGTTTTCGCCCTTGGTTTCTACGTCAACTACCTCTATGCCCATGGGGGCGGCTATTGCCTGCATAAAGTTTTTTATCTCTTCAACCGGTTTAAAATTCATGCCGTACCCTCGGGCGGCAAAAAGCCGCAAAATTGCCCCGCACCGCACGCACAGGCCGCACTTTGCGACGGGTGTTTTAGTTCAGGGCCTTAATATGACGATTGAGTGCCTTGCGGCACTCAATCTTAAACATAAGTATTAAGTCTGGTAATATTATAACACAGCCTTTTGCATTTTGCAAGTTTTATCAGTAATCGGGCAAAGATTTTTTTATTTTTATCAGCTCGATGAATATCTTTGCCGTGGCAAGGGCGTCGTCCTCCGCCCTGTGGTGGTTGAACGTTATGCCGAAGTGCTCTGCCACGGTGTTCAGCTTGTTGTTTGAAAGGCGCAGCAGCTTTTGCGAGAGCAGCAACGTATCTATCACCCTGCCGTCTACCTCGTAACCCAGTTCGCGGCAATAGAACTTTATGAACTTTATATCGAAGCCCATGGCGTTGTGACCGACGAACACAGAGCCGTCTGCAAACTTTACAAAGTCGGGCAGCACGTCTTTATAGCTGGGCGCGCTTTTTACCATTGCTTCGGTTATGCCCGTGAGTTCGACTATGCGCTGGTCGAGCGGGACGGGGCGCTCGGGGTTGACGAACGTGGAGAACTTTTCGCGTATCTCCCCGTCCACCACCTTGTAGGCGCCTATCTCTATTATGCCGTCCATTTCGCCCGCCACGGGAGTGGTACACAGGCCCGTAGTTTCAAGGTCGAACACCACGAATGACGTGCCCTTGAGGCAGTCGGGTATGGAAGTATCGGTGAAAAAGTCCGTCTGGGTATAGTCGGTGAACGGTTCGGGCTTTACCGTATGGTAGGCCTTGGGCACGGGACGGGCGGCTCGCTTTTCGGGCACGAAGCCTTCGGGCTGAGAGCCGTAATTTATTGTGGTGGCAGTGTAGCGCAGGGCGCCGCCGTGCACTTCGCTGCGGCAGTTGACCACAATGCTTTCGCCTGCCTTTATTTCCCTTATCTTATCCACGCTCTTTTTACGCGAAAAGTAGGTGAGGCGCAGGTTGCCCGTTCCGTCAGATATGGTTATGGCAAAGTAGGGCTTTTCCTCCCCGTTGGAGCGGGTATAGGCGCGCTCCTGGATATCTATCACGTTGCCGCACACCACTGCGTTTTCCGAAACGAAGGTGAAGTCGCTGATATACAGCGCGCGGCGGGGGGCGTCGGCGCTCTCTATGGGAATAAAGTTTTCAACGGGGAAGGTGCGCGCGGGCGCCTCGAAGGCCTCTTCCACGACTTCCTCCTCCACGGTTATATCCTCTGCGGTTATGTGCTTTGACGAGGCGGAGCCTGTAAAGTTGCCGCAGAACTGCTTTTTTAGTGCGGCCTCTATTGTGGCGATGACGTCGGCAGAGCGCGATATGCCTATGGTTGCCACGGTGAAGGCAAAGCCGCCTTCAGTCTTTTCCACGGAGACGTCGCCCTCCGTTATCACCGCCGCGAGCGCGGGGTAGCGGCCGTTTATCACCGCCATTATGGCGCGCCTTACCATGGCGCAGTCGGGCGTGAGCTTGGTTATGCTGAGGGTGAGCGAAAAACAGTCGGGCACGAACCTGCGCACGGCGGCAAAGGCGCCGTCGTAATCGGATTGTGTATACGCGCAGTCGGTGACGATGCGGACGGTGACGGCGCCGCTGCTCTGCAACAGCTCCACCCCGCCCATTATGGCGTTTTTAAGCCCCTGATTTTTGCGCACTTCGGAAATTATATCTTCAACCATCTGTAAGGTCTTTGATCTCCTTTAAAAACTCTGTGCGGGCCTCGGCTGCGGGCACGCGCCGCAGAAGTTTGCCCTTTTTGAATATTACGCAGTAGTCCTTTGACCCCGCTATGCCTATATCGGCTTCGGCAGCCTCTCCCGGGCCGTTTACAACGCACCCCATTACAGCGATTTTGAGCGGCTTGCGGCAGTTTTGCACGAGCGCGGAAACCTCTTCCGCGAGGCCCGAGGAATCCCACTGGCACCTGCCGCAGGTGGGGCAGGATATCACGTCGGCAAAGTCCTTTTCCAGCCCGACGGCGCGCAGAATGTCCCTTGCGGCGCCGATCTCGCGCACGGGATCGCCCGTTATTGATACGCGCATGGTGTCGCCTATGCCGTCGAGCAGCAATGCGCCGAGCGCAACGGACGACTTTACCAGCGCGGCCCTGTAGGTGCCCGCCTCGGTAACGCCGATGTGCAGGGGATAGCCGGTGCGCTGTGAAAGCAGCCTGTACGAACGCACGGTGAGCAGCACCGACGAGGCCTTTACCGATATTACTATGTCGTTTATGCCGTACTTTTCAAGCATGGCCACGCTGTGCAGGGCGCTTTCCACCAGCGACTTTTCGCTTACGCCGTACTTTTCAAGGTACTGCCTTTCAATGCTGCCCGTGTTTGCGCCCACGCGGACGGATATGCCGTGCGCCCTTATGCAGTCGGCGACCAGCTTAACCTTGTCCTCGCCGCCTATGTTGCCGGGGTTTATGCGCACCTTGTCGCACCCCGCCTCTATTGCGGCTACGGCGAGCTTTGCCGAAAAGTGTATGTCTGCCACGAGCGGTATGTTTATTCTGCTTTTAACGGCAGTTATGGCTGCCGCGTCCTCTTCGTCGAGCACGGAGACGCGGATAATTTCGCAGCCCGCACGCTCGAGTTCGGCTATCTGCGCGCACACCTCGTCCACGCGCGACGTTTTTACCGTGCACATGGACTGCACCTTTACGCTTTCGCCTCCGCCGACGTATATGTTGCCTATTTTTACTTTGCGGGTCATACGCCCTCCGATTTTAAATTAACTGCGCCGACTGTCATCCTGTTTTAAAGCATAATGCCGTCGGCCTTCATACCCGGCGAAGCCGAAACGCCACGCCGCAAGCGAAGACGGCAGGCTGCAACATTGTCATTTCGACCGAAACGAACGAAGTGAGCGGAGCGGAGAAATCTCAAAAAAAGCAAGTGTTCCGGCAGAGAGATTTCTCCATGCGCTCGCCTTCGGCTCGCTTAGTCGAAATGACATTAACGTTTAAAAGACATTTAGCGCCAGAAATGATATTTAACGCTTAAAATAACATTTAGTTAAATATGCGCGCTTTTGCAAAATATGCGCCGACTTTGCAAGCGCCGCGTAAAAACCGCCCCGCCAAGGCGGAGCGGCGGAATTGTGATGTTTTGCACGGGTGCATATATGCCCCGCGGTGAAGGGGACTTACTTATCTTCGCCCTTCGTCTCCATAAGCCGCTGAAGTTCGGCCATAAAGCTGGAGATATCGTTGAACGAACGGTATACGCACGCATAGCGCACATATGCCACCTCATCTATGGCCTTGAGTTCCTCCATGACCATTTCGCCTATCTTTTTGGAGGAGACTTCCTGCTCCATGGAGTTATAAACCTGCTTGGAAACGCTGTCTACAAGCGCGTCTATCTTGGCCATGGGCACGGGGCGCTTTTCGCACGCCTTTATAACGCCGTTTTTTATCTTCTGCGGGTCGAACGCCTGCCTGTTGCCGCTGGACTTTATTACGAGCACGGGGGTATCTTCGATGGTTTCGTAAGTGGTGAACCTTCTGCCGCAGGCAAGGCACTCCCTTCTCCTTCTTATAGTTCTGCCCTCGTCGGCAGAACGGCTGTCTATGACCTTGCTGTCTTCGCAGCCGCAATACATGCATTTCATGGCGACTTACCCCCGTTGTTGCGGATTTTATTATATTATACTGTAAGGGAATAAAACGAACACGCCTTTAAATGCGCCTTTTGCATGCCTTGGGCGCTCATCCTCATTGCAATACCGCAGTGAGTATTGCTGCTTCGTCAGTCACGCCAATCCACCGCAAAATGCGCTATTTAAAGGTGCAAAGCAATTTAAAGCGGGCAGATTGCGGCAAAAGCAAGGCAAAGCCCGCAGG
>CALVLV010000010.1 GCA_944341075.1 uncultured Clostridia bacterium | reverse complement strand
CGGCAAATAAACGTGCTTGAAAAATGTATTTAAGTATGATGGTATGCGCGGCGCCGCGTGCAGAAAAATTCTGCGCGCGGCGCCGCGCTATGTTTTCTTTGCGCCGTATACGGTTACATTATATATGCGTGCAATGCATAAATACCGTTGCAAAAATAAAAAATTTTTAAAAATTTGTGCATAAAATAAAGGAAATGTAAAAATTTTTTCGTATATAATGGCGTGAAAGAAAAAATGCCGTTATTAAAAGAGCGTACTTACGCCATAGAGGAGCAATTTTTCTCGCAGTACGCTACAAAATCAAAGGACACCAAGGGGCGCAAACGGGAAGAGGTTGCCTGTTCCATGCGCACCGACTTTCAGCGCGACCGCGACAGAATAATCTACTGCAAGGCGTTCAGAAGGCTGAAAAACAAAACGCAGGTTTTCTTTTCGCCTGAAGGCGATCACTACATAACGCGCCTCACCCACACGCTTGACGTGGCGCAGATAGCGCGCAGCCTTGCCCGCGCCCTTGCCCTCAACGAAGACCTTGCCGAGGCCATAGCGCTCGGCCACGACCTCGGGCACACCCCATTCGGGCACAGCGGCGAGCGCATTTTAAACAAGCTTGCCCCCGGCGGCTTCAGGCACAACGAACAATCCGTGCGCGTCGTCGACGTGCTCGAAAAAGACGGCCTCGGCCTCAACCTCACTTACGAGGTGCTCGACGGCATCTTAAACCACCAGCGCACAGGGCACCCTTCCACGCCGGAGGGGATGTGCGTGCGCATAGCAGATAAGGTGGCGTACATAAACCACGACCTTGACGACGCCGTGCGTGCGGGCGTTTTAAAACTTTCAGACGTGCCCGCCGAAATCACGGCCGTGCTCGGCTCCAGCTCAAAGGAGCGCATAAACACGGCCATCACGTCGGTATGGCAGAACAGCTACGGCAAGCCGGTCGTTTCCATGAGCGAAGAGGTGGTTCAGGCCTCCGAAGCGCTCCGCGCGTTCATGTTCAAAAGGGTGTACCTTACGGAGTTTGCCCGCGGGGAAGAGGTAAAGGCAGAGCGCATGCTCTCCTGCATGTATGAATATTTTCTTTCAAACGTGGACAAGCTGCCCGAAATGTTTATAAAACTGCTTGAAAGGTTCCCCAAAGAGCAGGTAGTGTGCGACTATATTTCCTCCATGACGGACAGGTACGCCATATACGTTTTCAACAGAATATTTGTTCCGCGCGGCTGGTCGTTCGGCGACGAACTCAATTAAAATTTTGTGTTCATCGCAGCATATATGCGTGGCAATTGTATATATGTCCTGTTTGTGCAGCTTCAAAAAGGAATAATTTTTAAATAATTGACGTTGCAAGGCGGGTTTCCCGCCGCCGCAAGACACAATTTGCTGCGGTCAGCAGGCTCACCGGAAATGAATGGCGGCATTTCTATAATCGTGGGCACTAAAAAAATGCCGCCAGAGAAACTTGGTTTCTCAAGGTCACGAAGTTTTTCGTTCTCGGCCGGAACGAAAAACTTGTGAACAGATTATTTTTATGCCTACTTACGACAGAGATTTTTTGCGGCTTCTCACCGATAAACTTAATATTGTAGACGTCGCCTCGTCGTATATGCACCTTGAAAAGAAGGGAGGCACGTTCTGGGCGTGCTGTCCTTTCCACCACGAAAAGACGGCGTCTTTTCACATAGACGAAAACAGGCAGTTCTATCACTGTTTCGGCTGCGGCGCCTCGGGTAACGTTATAAAGCTTGTGCAGGAGATGGAGAGCCTGGACTTTGTAGACGCGGTCAAGCTCCTTGCCGAAAAGGCCAACCTGCCGTTGCCGCAGGCCTCGCAGGACGGCGAACGCACTGCCGAACTCAAGCGCAAGCGCGATACTCTTTTAAAAATAATGAACGACTGCGCCCACTTTTACCTTGACAACCTCAATTCGGGCAAGGCGGACGCACACATACAGTACATACTATCCCGCAACATTCCGGCGGGCGCCGTGCGCGCCTTCGGGCTGGGCGCCAGCTTAAACTACTATGACCTGCCCAAATACCTGCTTTCAAAGGGCTATTCAAAGCAGGACATTTTAGACAGCGGCGCCGTGAACGAGGTTGAGGGCAAGCTGCTCGATTCGCAGGGCGGCAGGCTGATATTTCCCATAATAAACGCCCTGGACGAGGTAGTTGCCTTCGGCGGCAGGGCACTTAAAAAAACAGATTTTGCAAAGTATAAAAACACAAAGGAAACGCTAATATTCAACAAGAGCAGAATGCTCTATAACATAAACAGGCTTAAAAAGCTGCGCCGCGCGGGCGGCCTTACCGAGGTGATAATGGTGGAAGGGTATATGGACGCCATTTCCCTTCACATCGGCGGCTTCAAAAACGTGGTGGCAAGCATGGGCACTTCGCTCACGCTTGAGCAGGCGCGGCTGATAAAGCGCTACTGCGGCAAGGTGCTTATAAGCTACGACGGCGACGGCGCCGGCCAGAAGGCCAACATGCGTGGGCTGGAAATACTCAAAAACGAGGGGCTGGACGTGCGCGTTGTTCCCCTGCCCGAAGGGCTCGACCCCGACGACGTTATCAAACAGCTCGGCCCCGAAGCCTACAGGCAGTGTTTAAATAACGCGCTCCCGCTCATCGACTACAAGATGTCTGTAACGCGCAAGGCGTTCGATATTTCCAAGCCGGAAGATAAAATAAAATACGTAGGCGAGGCGCTCAAAATAGTCCGCTCGGCCGAGACCAGCGCCGAGCGCGAGCTGATGCTTAAAAACCTGCGCGACGAAACGGGGATAAGTTTTGAAGCTCTCAGCCGCGACCTTTCGCAGGTGCCTGCGGAAAAGAACGAACAGGCGGACGAAAAGACAGGCCTGCCCGCCGACACCGCCGATTTAAAGGTAAAGGCGTCGCGCTTTGTTGCGGCTGCATATCTGTTCGGCGCGCGCTACACGCAGGACTTCGACATAGACGAGGTGCCGTTTGCAAACGACGTGCACTCGCTTATCGCAAGCTATGTAAAGAGCAAGGCGCTCCTCGGCGAAAAGATAACGCTGAGCGAAATTTTCGACTTCTTTGAAGAGGGCACGCCCGAATATGAAGAGTTGTGCCGCGTGCTCGATTTAAACGACGGCGAAAACCTTGAAGGCGAAGTTCCGCAGCGGTATTTTTCAGACTGCCTCCGCCTTTTAAAAACCGAGAGCATTGCCGATGCTATAGAAGAGGTAAAAAAGCAATTTTCGGCCACCGACGACGTGGAAGAAAAACGGCAGACGGCCGAGTTGTTGCAAAAACTTATAAAGCAAAAGGAAAAACTTAAAAACGGAGATATACGATGAGCTTATCCGATCAGAAATTAAACGACATTTTAAAAAAGATAATAGACGAATACAGTGCAAAGGGTGCCATAACCACCAACAGCCTGTGCGACATAATGGAAAAGTACGACACCACGCCCAACCAGATGGACTATGTGTATAAATCGGTGGCGGACGCGGGCATACAGATAATAGACGAGGCCGAGCGCGACAAGGAGCTGTATGAACAGGCCCTTTCGGATATCGGGCTGGACGACCCCGTAAAGATGTATCTGAAGGACATAGGCCGCGTTCCCCTTCTCTCTGCCGATGACGAAATAGAACTTGCCCGCAAAATGCAGGACGGCGACGAGGAGGCCAAGAAAAAGCTTTCAGAGGCAAACTTAAGGCTGGTAGTATCCATTGCAAAGAGGTATGTGGGCAGGGGCATGCTCTTTCTTGACCTCATTCAGGAGGGCAACTTAGGCCTTATGAAGGCGGTGGAAAAGTTCGACTACCAGAAGGGTTTCAAGTTCTCTACCTATGCAACGTGGTGGATAAGGCAGGCCATCACCCGCGCCATTGCCGACCAGGCGCGCACCATCCGCATACCCGTGCACATGGTGGAAACAATAAACAAGCTCACGCGCGTGTCCCGCCTGCTCACCCAAAAGCTCGGGCGCGAACCTTCCCCCGCAGAGATCGCAAAGGAGATGAATATCTCGGAAGAGCGCGTGCGCGAAATACAGAAGATAGCGCAGGACCCCGTTTCGCTTGAAACGCCCATAGGCGAGGAGGAAGATTCTCACCTCGGCGACTTTATAGAGGACGAAACCACGACAACCCCTTCAGACAGCGTGTCCACCACAATGCTCAAGGAAACGCTTCTCTCCGTGCTCAACTCGCTCACCCCGCGCGAAGAAAAGGTGCTCCGCCTGCGCTACGGCGTAGACGACGGCAGGCCCCGCACGCTGGAGGAGGTGGGCAAGGAATTCAACGTCACGCGTGAGCGTATCCGCCAGATAGAGGCAAAGGCGTTGCGCAAGCTCCGCCATCCCTCGCGCTCCAAGCACCTCAAAGATTTTTTGGATACCTGACATGACCGAACGCCTTAAAAAGCTGTGCGCGTTGCTTAGCCTATGCAAAACCTTTGCAGACGTAGGCTGCGACCACGGCTACTGCACCCGCTACATGCTTTCGCGCGGGCTGTGCAAAAGCGCGGTGATAACAGATATAAGCGCAGGCAGCCTTTCAAAGGCCGAACGCCTGCTTGAAAACTATATCAAAAGCGGCGTATGCCGCTCCGTATGCTGCGACGGGCTTTCGGGCGTGCCCGAAGGCAGCGCCGACCTGGTGCTTATAGCCGGCATGGGCGGGGAGGAGATACTTAAGATTCTGCGCGAGGCGTATATCCCGCAGTCCTTCGTCTTTCAGCCCATGAAAAACGCCCCGCAGCTGAGGCAGTATCTTTTGGAGCGCGGCTGCGCTATAGAGTACGACGGCCTGTTCACCGAAACGCGCGGCGGGCTTGTAAAAAATTATTTTGTAATAAAGGGAAAAAACAGCGGCGGTACGCGCGCATATACGCGGGCGCAGCTCGCCTTCGGTCGCGACAGTCTGGGCACTCCCCAGCTTGCCGCCCTTATAGAATACGAACTCAAAAAAAACACCGCCTATGCCTCGGGCGAACTTTCGCCCTCTTCGCGCGCGGAGGTAGAGGCAAGGATAGCCTTTTTAAAGGAGGTCTTGTCAGGTGAAGCCGGTTGAAGCGCTTGCATTTCTCGAACAAAACATCGCCCCCGTCGCCCTTTCTGATGAATTTTGCAAAAAATACGGCGGCTACGACAACAGCGGCCTTATAGTAGATTGCGGCACCGAGGTTGCCGGCGCGCTGTTCTGTCTCGATCTCACGCCCTCCGCCCTTGAAGAAGCCGTGCGCAGGGGCTGCAACCTTATAATAACCCACCACCCCGCAATATTTGCAGGGGTAAAGCACTTATCGCTTGCCGCGGGCAGCGCCACGGCTTGCGTGGCAGAGTGCGTTCGGCGAGGCATATCGGTCATTTCCATGCACCTCAACTTCGACGCGGCGCCTTGCGGCATAGACCATCACCTGATGCTCGGCCTCGGCGGCAAAAAAGAACTTGCCCTCATGTGCCCCTTGAGCACAGGCGGATACGGCAGGCTGTTCAATGTGCGGCCGCGGTCGTTCGAAGATTTCTGCAAACATGTGCAAACGGAATTCCAAAGCACACGCTGCAGGTTCTACGCCGCGCGCGAACATGCGCGCGTGAATACCGTGGTCAGCTGCTGCGGCGCGGGGTGCGACGATGAAAGCATAAACTTTGCAACAGGCGCCGGTGCCGACACGTTTGTTTCGGCAGACATAAAACACCACCACATAACCGCCCTTCTCGCCGCGGGCATAAACGTTGTGGAACCTACCCACTACAGCTCTGAAATTTATGGATTGGGCCGCATATATGCCGCAATCAACGCAGATATGCCCTTCCCCGTTTCATTCTATAAACAAGTAAATTTACTTTAAATGCATAAGGAGAGAAACTATGTCACAGATCGACCAGCTTCTTAAATATCAGCAGGAAGACGAAAAGCTTATAAAGCTCGAGCAGGAGGCGGCCTCTTCCGAAGAGCGCAAGGCCTATGTTCAGGCAAAGAATTTTATGACCAAGGCGCCCGAAAAGCTCGACCAGATAGACGCAAAGGCCGCCGAGCTTGAAAGAATGGCAGGCAGGCTGAACAAGGCCTATGAAGAGCTTGCCGAAGCCCTCAAAGACTTCGATTCGCTCGACGAGATGGTCAAGGACGAGGGCGCGGACGTTTCCTTCTACAAAAAATCTGCGCTCGCCCTGCAGGAAAAGATAAGGTCGCTCAAAAACGAAATTAATTCGCTCACCGCAAACGTAAAGGCGGTGGACGAGGAATACAAGGCGCTCAAAAAAAAGGTCATCGCCATGCAGAGGCAGTACAAGGAGAGCCATGCCGTATATGCCGCCTACAAGGAGCAGAAAAAGAAGGAGATGGCCGTTATAGAGGACGAGCTTAAACAGCTTGCAAAGGGCATTGACCCCGCAATATTCGCAAAATACCAGACCAAGCGGTCTGAAAGGATATTTCCAATAATCTGCGAAGTGCGCGCCGACAGGTGCTCTAAATGCGGCATAGAACTTTCGCTTGCCGGCAAAGAGGCGCTCTCTTCGGGCACGGTAGTTGAGTGCGAAAACTGCCACAGGTTCCTGTATAAAAAGTAAGCTTTCCGGCGGCCTTTTCAAAAAAGTTGCCCGCCATAAGGCGGACTTTTGGGAAAGGGGCACGCAGGCATAAAGTGGAAATAATTACCATTTTATGTACTTAAAGCACAAAATTTTAAAAAATGCTTGACAAATGCGTCTACACGTGTTATTATTAAAGAACCCTAACGGGCAACACTGTTATATTTGGCGGCGGAAAAGCTGCAATTTAATGGCAATGAAAAGGAACGGCATGCAAGGGCGGTTAACGCTTACGCTTCCGTTCTTTTTTACTGCAAAAACGGCGCATACCGCAATAGTTTGTGTTTTGCGGCAATTTGCGCCGTAGCTGATTAAAAGGCGGCAAACTATATTATATATAAAGCGTGGAGAGACTGTATGGCAGATTTGAAGGGCAAAAAGGTGCTCATTTTCGGCGACAGCATAATGTATGGTTCGGGCAACGGCGGTTTCGGCGTGGGCGAATATCTTCAGCGCGACTTGGGCATGGTGTGCAAAAAGTATGCCGTGGGCGGCGCGCGCGTCGGCTATAAGGCGGGCAAAAGCTGGCTGCCCGAACAGATAATGCGCGCAATAGATGCAGGGGAGACTGCCGACTACATAATATTTGACGGCTTCACCAACGACTGCAACATCTCCGAAGGCGCCACCGAACCCGATGTGCCCCTCGGCGCCGTGACGTCCGGGTCGGCTCACAGCCCGTATGTGTGCCCCACCGTGTACGAGCTCAAAAAAGAGGGCAGCACCTTTGCCGAATGTTTTCAATCGGTGATATATACGCTCCTTTTGCGCTTTCCCAAGGTGAAAATACTGTTTATACGCCCGCACAACATGGGCAGGCGTGATCACGACCTTCAAAGGCAGTACGGCGAATATGCGCTGTATATCTGCGAAAAATGGGGCGTTCCGTACGTCGACCTGTATAAAAACAGCGGGCTCAACACGTTCATACCGCGTCACCGAGACATGTTCACCTGCGACAGCTACGGCTGGGGCCGCGGCGACTGCACCCACCCCAACGCCCTCGGGTACGAACTCAAATACATGCCGCTTATAGAATCGGCCATAAAGGCGCTGTAAACGGCTGAGGTCGTTTTTGAATTTCAATATGTAAATTTTATCTGACAGGAGTTTTTGATATGAAAGTTTTGATGCTCAACGGCAGCCCTCATAAAAACGGCTGCACTAATGCCGCGCTGGAGGTAATAGCTTCCGAGCTTAAGGCCCAGGGCGTGGAAAGCGAAATAGTGTGGCTGGGCAACGGCCCGGTACGCGGCTGTATAGGCTGCTGCGGCTGCCGCAGAAACGGCAAAGACAGGTGCGTGTTCGGCGACGACGGTGTTGCCGATATAGCCGAAAAATTCAAGGAGGCCGATGGCTACATTTTCGGCGCGCCTGTGCACTATGCTTCGCCCAACGGCGCAACCGTTTCGGCGTTAGACCGCATATTCTATTCCGCGGGCAAGTACATGCAGTTCAAGCCCGCCGCCGCAATAGTTTCCGCCCGCCGCGCCGGCACAACGGCCTCTTACGACGTGCTCAACAAGTACATAGGCATAAACAATATGCTCATGGTGCCCGCAACCTATTGGAACATGGTTCACGGCAACACTCCCGAAGAGGTCATGCAGGATAAAGAGGGCGTTTCGGTAATGCGCGCCATAGGTTCAAACATGGCGTGGATGTTAAAACTGCTCGCCTCCGCCAAGGGCACCGACCTTGAAAAGCCGGTCATCATCCCCAAGGAAAAAACTAACTTCATCCGCTGAAATTTTTTTCGGCCCGGATAATATAATTTATAATGTGTAAACAGTAAATAAGAGGCGCCTGCGCGGTATTTCCCCGCGCAGGCGCCTTTTTGCGTGGCAAAAAACCAATGTGTCATTGACGCTATTGGCGCTAACGCGCAACAATAGCTATTCCGTCGCCTGCGGCTCCTTACGACCAAGCCCGCCAAAGGTGGGCGCGTGGAGAAATCTCTTTTCGCGTATATTTAGTTGTTTTGAGATTTCTCCGCTCGCTGTCGCTCGGTCGAAATGACAAGGTGGGATGGGGCTATCGTCTCCGGTCGAAATGACAGGGGGGGGATGGGGCTATCGTCTCCGCTCAAAATGACGGAAAGAGGAGTATTTTGTCAAATCCCACCGCCCTTTATGTAATTCGAAATGACAAGGGTGAAACATGCCTCTAACCCGTGCCTCCCTTGCCAAAGGGGTGGGGTACTCCGATCTGCCGGCACCCTTTATGCAATGGCGCCAAGAATTTGTCACATCAAAATTTAAAATTTTAATCAACGTTTAGTAAAGTTTTTACAAATGTATCTGAAAAATGTGACAAATATACACGATATTAGTTATAAAAATTTTCTTTATGTGATAAAAACTTACAAATAGTTGTTGACAGAGCTGTTGTATTGTGATAGAATTAAAACAGTAAAACTGTGCGGAGTTTATTGCGGTACCCTGCAATAAATAAGGGAAGGCGGGTTTTTGCCCGCCTTCCCCCAAACATCGCTCTTTCAAATTGCGGTGTAAAACTTATTTTTCGCGGCGGCAAATTGCGCCCGTCGCGCTAAAAAGTGTGCGGTATTGCCATGCCGCACTGTTTACAATTTAATGGAATGGAGGAAAAGATGAAAAAACTCAAGGGCTTTTTACTTTGTCTTTTGGGTTGCTTTATGGTTGTCGCGCTTTCCGCAGGGCTGTTTGCATGCTCTGAAACGGGTAACCAGGGCAACGATGGAAAAGACGACGGTAAAACAGACAAGTCTACCTATCGCCTTTCAAGCATCTCGCTGGATACAGGCGACGCCAAGACCGAATACACCATAGGCGACGAATTTTCTGCCGCAGGGTTAAAGGTCACCGCGGGCTTTGTCTACGATGGCGGTACTGCCTCTGAAGACGTAACAGAGGACGCCGTTATAGACGCGGCCAATTTCAACAACAAAAAGACGGGCACCTATGCAATAAACATAGGCTATACCTTCAGGGGAGTTACGCTTTACAACAATTACAGGGTAAACGTAACTTCAGATATTTTGGGCACTATCGCAGGGCTTGAACTTACATACGACGGCGAAAGGCAGTTTGCCGTTCCCGCAAAGGACGCCCAAACCGTGCCTTCGATAGACCTTTCCAAGCTCACCGTAAATAAAATAACGGGTACCGACGCTTCCGATACCAAGTCTGAGGCGCTTGCAAGCGGCGATTATGCCCTGAGTTATTCAATAAACGGCGGGCAGCGTGCTGAAGTAAGCGGCACTTCTATCCCCGTTTCCGAGGCGGGCACATACAGCGTGTTTGCCCGTGCCGAAACTTCCGTCGGCACCGAAAATTTCACAATGGAGGGCTTTATAACCTTCTATGCCGTAGACGAAGTAAAGTCTTTGGCAGTTAGCGGCGGCAAAACAGAATTTGAATATAATACGGAAGAGACTATCGGCGAAGATATGACCTATACCGTAACTTATGCTTCAGGCGCAACAAAGGTTGTGCCTTTTGGTGATGCCTCTTTAACGGTAGAGGGCATAGATAACAAGGCCACGGGCACCAACACGGCAAACGTTACCTATACCGAAACTTACCTTTCGTTCGACTCTGAACTTGGCGCCGCAGTCAGCAACACCGCCACGGCAACCGCTACATTTGAATATAAAATAGGCGAAAACCCCGATGCAGGAAAGCAGCAGACTGATAGCTTTGGCGTAACGTTTGAAGACGTGGCCAAGGGCTGGGGCGGAGCAGCAGATTCGGCGATTGCAGGTACCGTATATGTAGATAAGGACGGTGTGCAGGGAACTACCCAGACTAGCGGTGTCATTTCACTTATTTCTGAGGGGCAGGCGAAGTATAAAGATAAAGAGGGTACACCTGAAAGCGGTTCTGAGCCTGAAGGTGTAACTAAATTTACAAAAGCAATACAGATGGGTACTATCGGCTCAAGCAAGGCTTGGGTTATAGACCTCAGTGCTTATAAAGATTTTGAAGGAGCAAAGGCTGTTATAACCGTTTATGCAAGCACGGGTTCAAACGGTAAGGCGAGAACGATAGTGCTTAATACGACAACGAGTAAAACAGATCCTATAGCGACGAGCGAACAATTTACTTCAGATAAGACGGCATATAAGACAGAATGGACTGTTGATGCCAACACTATTTACTATATCGGTTCCAACGATTCATCTATCAACTACTTCGCGCTGTATGTAGATATAACTTATACGTCGGGAACTCCTGAAACGGTTGATGATTTTGGCGTAACGTTTGAAGACGCGGCCAAGGGCTGGGGCGGAGCAGCAGATTCGGCGATTGCAGGTACCGTATATGTAGATAAGGACGGCGTGCAGGGAACTACCCAGACTAACGGTGTCATTTCACTTATTTCTGAGGGGCAGGCGAAGTATAAAGATAAAGAGGGTACACCTGAAAGCGGTTCTGAGCCTGAAGGTGTAACTAAATTTACAAAAGCAATACAGATGGGTACTATCGGCTCAAGCAAGGCTTGGGTTATAGACCTCAGTGCTTATAAAGATTTTGAAGGAGCAAAGGCTGTTATAACCGTTTATGCAAGCACGGGTTCAAACGGTAAGGCGAGAACGATAGTGCTTAATACGACAACGAGCAAAACAGATCCTATAGCGACGAGCGAACAATTTACTTCAGATAAGACGGCATATAAGACAGAGTGGACTGTTGATGCCAACACTATTTACTATATCGGTTCCAACGATTCATCTATCAACTACTTCGCGCTGTATGTTACGGTAACCTACAATACTTCAGGCGGAGGCGAAACTGAGTCCAAAGATATAACTCTTAATATGGACGCTGTTTATACAAAACTTGGCGGCAAGATTGGCGATAAAGTAGACGTAACGATAACAGATGGCACTGAACTTGTAACAGATGAAATTTCTGAAAGTGGAGTTACAGTAATAGCTTCTGAAGATTCTAAGGTTGTCCTCAACGAAAGTTCCAAGGCCGATGCTCAAGGCACAAAATACCCTGTACGTCTTAAATTCGGCAGCGGTATTGATAAAAATGCGTTGCAGATAGAAGTAGAAGGTGCCGCAACTATTACCGTTGCTGTAAGAAGCAGTAGTGGTAGTGAAGGGCGAGACGTTGGAATTTATACTAAGACTGACGACAAGTATACTTTGTTTGGAGAAACGCAACACCTTGATGTTGAAAATACTTCAGGTAGTGGCGGCGACATAGTTTATATTGTTACATTTAATGTTTCCGAAGCAGGCACATATTACTTTGGTTCTGCAAGCAAGGGTATTGGTATCTACTATATCTCCATTGAGTATTGAGGATAAGGGGTGAAATAAATTTATGAAAAAATATAACAACAATAAACAGAAAAGCCCGCTCGGTTATAAAATAACAACGGCTATTCTGACTGTTATAATAGTACTTATGACGGCGTTCATGGCCGTCACCCTGCCCACAAACTGGTTCGGCAAGGGTGTACCCGAAGGGTGGGGCGGCGGCAACACTCCTTCGACCCCTACTCCCGACCCCGATCCCGACGGCGGCGAGGATGACGACGTGACCTTTGAAGATTCTATGGGTTACGAAGTGGGAAACAGCGGCATCGACCTTGAAGGTTCAACTGCAGTCAGCGGCACTACCACCACGGTAGACAGCGCCGCAAACCTTGCAAGCACGCTGCAGAACGCCAAGGCGGGCGACACCATAATATTAAAGGAGGGTACCTATAAGCTCAGCCAGCGCGTTCAGCTTATCAACAGCGGTGAATACAACGGATACATAACCGTTAAGGCCGAAGACGGCAAAAAGGTCGTTATCGACTTCAGCGAAATGGAATTCGACGACCAGAACCGCGGTATTCAGATAGAGGGCGACTACTGGTATTGGTATGGCATTGAAATCATGGGCGCCGGCGACAACGGCATGTTCATAGGCGGTAACTACAACATTGTGGAAAACTGTGTGTTCCACCACAACCGCGATACAGGCCTTCAGCTGGGCAGAAGCATTTCAGACTTCACCAGCATAACCCAGTGGCCCAGCTACAACTACATTAAAAACTGCACGTCGTACAACAACTACGATAACGAAACGGGCGGCGAAAATGCCGACGGCTTTGCCGCAAAGCTCACCGTGGGCTACGGCAACGTGTTCGACGGCTGCATTTCCTACCGCAACTCAGACGACGGCTGGGACTTGTACGCATATAATTCAAACGGCGATATAGGCGCGGTAATACTGTATAACTGCGTGGCTTTTGAAAACGGTTTCCTGTACGAAACGGTTGCCGAATTTAACGATAAGGTGAATACAAGGTCAAGTGCCGCAGAGGATACCACCCGCTATACTTACGATACCTCGTCGGGCGACGGCAACGGCTTCAAGCTGGGCGGCTCGTCCATGCGCGGCAACGTAAAGATGTACAACTGTGTGGCTTTCAACAACAAGCTGAACGGCGTGACGGATAACTCCAACCCCGGCGTGCTCACCATCGAAAATGTGACGTCTTATAACAACGGCGCCACAGTAGACCACCAAACCGGCCTTGTAAACGGCGGCGCAACCGGCGACGCTCAGGCCAACAATATAGATACCGCCCGCACGGAGGCCAGCTACAACAACTATAACAACGTGCTCTCAGTGGCAGACGCCTACGGTAACCCCGGCGCCGACAGGTACAGGGGTTCGGCCACAAACAGCATATTCTTTGCAGGCAGCGGCAAGGCCGACCAAATTGAGGCCTATGAGGACGTTTACAGCGAAGAGAGCGGCAGGGCGGGCACTTCGATCACCGCGCCCGACTCCGCGACCGTATTCGAGCAACTGCCCTTCACCTCGGCTGTAGGGTCAGACGGCACTGTGACCGTCACCCCCAACATAACGGGTAAGGGCAACACTACCGCCCACACAGACTACCGCAACGATGACCAGTCCATAAACATGGGCGCAATACTCGCCATAAAGGACGCCGACGCGGTCAGCGGCACGGGCGCATCGCTCAACAAGACGGGCTGGGACGAATATGAACATTTCTACGAAACGGAAATAGATAAGGCCGCCACCGAAGAAGATTCCGTTCTGCTCGCTGTGTACAACACGCTCTATCTGTATACAGATACGGCGGCGGTATATCAGGACTTCACCCTCACCACAAGGATGATGGACGCCACCATTTCGTGGACTTCCTCCAACGAAGATATTCTTCACATAAACAAGCAGTACAACTCTTCAAATTCAGGTTCGCAGGACGTAGACCTCGTTGTTTACCGTGCGGCGGAAGATGAAAAGGTAACGCTCACCGCAACCATAGTTTACAACGGCAAGGCGGCGGTAAAGCGCTTTGACCTCACCATAAAGGCAGATCAGCCCGCAATAGGCGACATCTACGCCGACGGCCTGGAGGGCGCATCGGACACCACCCGCAGGTTTATAATAGACCAGTACGAGGTGTTCGAAGAACCCGAACTCATCGTTGAAAACGCAGCCGACTACAACGGCAAAACGCTCAGCGAAGGTTCGTATAATGTTGAAACTATCTACGAATACGCCCCTGCAGACGGCATGGCGCGCTCGCGCGTGGGCAACTTCTCGCCCTCGGTGGCAGGCGTTTACACAATAACCAAAAACATAAGCCTTGTGGGCACCCCTGCAGACGTGCACACCTACAGCTATACAATTTACGTTGCAAGCAACACGGCAAGCGTTGACTTCACCACCGACGAGCAGGGCGAAAGCACGGGCAGCCTTAACGTGTTCAGGGACGGCTATATAATAAGCGGCGACGTTACCAACGTAAAGGGCTCTATCAATTCTTACTCTACGTCGGACGCGGCCGAAATAGCACAGCTCGGCGCAATGACAAACGAGCAGAAGCTTGCCGCGCTGCAGGCAAAGGAGGGCGTTGCCAGCCACAGCTTTGAAGATAACACCATAAGCGCCAAGTTTGAAAACGAAAATACCGAAGCTTACACCGTTTACTACTGGTTCACCAACGGCCTTGGCGATGTCACCTCGCAGGTATACGACGTAGCCGTGGACGTGGTTGAAATTTCCACCCCCGAACAGTTCAATACCGAACTCAAAAACAACGCCTCCAACGTCATCTATCTGCTCACGGCAGACCTCGACTTCTCGCAGACGGCGTTTGAACCGGTCGGCAATCTGTACGGCCTCATAAACGGTAACTACCATACTATAAGCAATGTTACCGTAAGCGGCAGCTCAAGGGTAGGCCTGTTTGAATATCTCGATGGCGGCACGATAATGAACATCCGCTTCAACGAGATAGACATAAGCGCCACTGGCAGCCGTGCGGGTCTTATAGGCCAGAGCCGCGGCGGCTATATAAGCGAAGTGTATATAACCAACATAAACGTTGAAAACACCAGCGAGAGGACGGCTGCGCTCATAGGCAACCACACGGAAGGCGACCTCAGCATAACCTATGTCTCCGTTGAAAACGACTCCGAGCACGTCATCCACTCGGGTACACAGTACACCGGCGGCATAATTGCAAAGGTGCAGGCGGGCTCTGTAGGCGAAACCTACGGCATAATTGAAATAAAGGATGTGTTTGTAAACAGCTCAATTACCAGTACAAATAATTATGCCGGCGGCATAATCGGTGACCTTCAGGACAGGAGCACCGACGACAAGATAATCATCGAGCGCTGCTTCGTGCTCGGCACGGTCAGCGCCCAGCAGTACCTTGCAGGTATAGTTGGTGCACACAGGCCTGAAGTTGACTCGGTCAACATTCTCAACATCACCGAGTGCATATTCTTCGGCACGCTTGTAGACAAGGACGGCAGGCTCACCGAATCAATAAAGAACGGTTCAGGTATAGTCGGCAGGTATTCCGAGGCAGCTATCGTAAACATCGTGAACTGCCAGTCGCGCATTACCGAATACTACTACACCGAATTTGTATCGCAGATAACCGAACAGGGCATAGGCGACAACAGGTTCTGGACTACCACCTATGTCAGGACATACGACATGGAGAACGTATGGGAGTATGTAGGTAATAAGGCGCCTTACGCAAGGCTGAGGTTTACCCAAAAGTTTGAATCGGCCTCCTCGCCCGAAGCCCCCGAACAGGGCGGCGAAAGCGCAGGCACCGAGGCATGAATTGCAGGCGTCCGCCGCATATAGGCAGGCGCAGGCAGAGCAGAATAAAGTTTACAGTGCGGCATTGCCGCATGGCAGTTAATCATTTTTTCCTCTGACGTGGGCGGGTGCGGCATTGCCGCACCCGCCTTCGTTTTACGCCATATAAAAAGCGCGCCCCGCGCGGCAAGCTGCCGCGCGGGGCGCGTACTTAAAAATATTTGCGTATATGTTACGGGGTAACGCGGTTGATATCTCTGGGGAACATTGCCGCATAGCGCACGTTTTTAAAGCCCAAAAGGTGCATTGTCAGCCTTTCAAGGCCCAGGCCTAAACCGCCGTGAGGGGGTGCGCCGTACTTGTGCAGCATAAGGTAGGTTTCAAACTCCTCGGGGTTCATGCCAAGGCGCTTCATCTTTTCAACCTGCATGTTGTAGTCGTGTATACGCTGTCCGCCGCTGGTTATCTCTATGCCGCGGAACAACAGGTCGAACGATAAGGTGACCTCGGGGTCTTCGGGGTCGTCCATTGTATAGAAGGGGCGCTTTTTTGAAAGGTAGTGTGTTACAAACAAAAAGTCGCTGCCGTACTGCTGCTTTGCCCACTTGCCCAAAAATGCTTCTTCCTCGGGCTCGAAGTCCTTCATGTCGGTTATGTTCTTCAGCTTTTTAACGCAAAGCTGCTTTGCGTCTTTAAAGCGTATGCAGGGTATCTTGTCTATTGCGGGAATGTCAACCTTCAAAAGCTCGACTTCGGGCGCGTACTCAGTCTTTAAAAGTTCCATAATGTACTTCAAAACGCCCGTCTCCATCTCCATAATGTCGGTAAAGCTGTCAATAAAGCCCATTTCAAAGTCCATGGAGATGTATTCGTTCAGGTGTCTGCTCGTGTCGTGGTGCTCGGCGCGGAATACGGGGCCTATTTCAAACACCCTTTCGTATACGGGTACAAGCGCCTGCTTGTAAAGCTGGGGGCTCTGCGCAAGGAAGACCGTCTTGCCGAAGTAGTCCAGTTTGAACACGTTGGTGCCGCCCTCGGCGCCGGCAAAGTTTATCTTGGGGGTGTGTATTTCGGTGAACCCGTTTTTTGAAAGGTATTCGCGGAAGCCGCGCTGTATGCCCTCCTGAATCTTGAACACCGCGCGCTCCGCGGGGTTGCGCATGGTCACGGGGCGGTAGTCAAGGTCTACGTTCAGGTCGCAGTTGACCTTCTTTTTCGATATAACTACGGGCGGAATGGCGGCGGGCACGGAGAGTATCTCTATGTTGTGTATCTGAATTTCAAAGCGCTCGCTGCCGTCGCGCGTCTGGCTCTTTACCACCTTGCCCGTTATCTTTGCCGAAGCCTGTTCGACTACATTTTCCGCCATGCGGTAGTCTGAAAATTCGGGCGAATATACGCACTGAATAAGCTCGCGCGCGGTGCGCAGTATTATAAAGGCAAAGTCGCTCATGTCCCTTATGTTGTGAATGGCGCCCTTTATGCTTATCACCTTGCCCTCGTTCTCTTTGAATTTGCAGTAGGGGGTGGTGCCGTCGCACAGCTCGCCTGTCATGTATTCCGTAGCTTCCATAGCATACCTCGTAAAAAATTTGCGTTAAAATTTGTTTGTGATAATTTTAAGGCTTTTTCGCCCAAAAAGCAAGTAAAATGCGCCGCCGCGCATAAATATTAAGCAGTGCGGCGCACATATGCCTTACAGCATAAAATAAAAACCCCGCGCTGCTATTTAGCGCGGGGCGTAAAGCCTTAAAAAATCCGCCTGTGCCGTGGCATGAAAAAGTATTAACCCGGTTCTCCCAGGTGGGTGCGGCGAAGCCGGACATCGGACTTTCCGTTGCAATAACAGACCTTGCCTATTCCGGCGAACGAACCGCTCCCGATAAAAAAATCAGTGGATTACGCATTTCCCATACCACGAACACCGCAGAAAGGTTTTGTAAAAATATTATAGCATTGCCAAACGCCAAAATCAACAGTATTGTGCCTGAAAATTCTGGCAAATAACGCACAGCGCAAAAATTTTGCGCAAGGCGGGGCGCGTTACCAGCTGCGTCCGCCGCCTCCGCCAAAGCCGCCGCCTCCGCCAAAGCTTCCGCCGCCAAAGTGTCCGCCGCTTCTGCCCGACTTGGAGGGAGGGGGAACAAACGCTTTGGCCATGCTCCTTGTGGCGCTGCGCATGACCGAATAGAATACCATGTAGTCGAACACGTCGTAGCGGTAGCCGCGCGCCCAGGCGGGAGGGGTGAGGTCGATGCCCTTGAACTTGTCGCTCCATACGTCCGAAACGCCCATCACCTGCGCATAGGGCAGCACGTTATAGTAGTATTCGGGGTCGTCCTCAATCATCTTTTCAAGCCTGTCTTTTTCGGCAAGTTCTATAAAGTTCTTAAAGCCGAGCAGCGGGCCAAGTTTTTCGCTGTACGCCTTTGTATACCTCAAAAGGTAGGGCGCCGCAATGGCAATGCCGCAGCACGCCAGCGCCAGCAGCAGCGACATGTAGTTGAACAAAAACGTCTGCGGTATCATAAAGAATGCCAGCAGCGCCGCGGCTATGGCAACGGCTATCTGCGCAATAAACAGCAGCGTGCTCTTTTTCTTTGAATACTTAAGCCTGTTGCGCGAGGCAAAGTTGCCTATAAGGTAAATTATCACGGGCGGTATCACCGTTATTATCGCCGTAAGCACGGGCACCGCGCCCACGGTGACAATTCCGCGCACTATAAACGTTACAAGGAATATAACCGCCGCAACAACTGTGGCTGCTATTGAAAGATTGCGCGAAGTTTTTGTGTAGGCGGAGGGCACGCTCTTTTTAACCAGCGCCTTTGCCTTTGTGGCAGCGCCCGCAAGTTTGTTGGCTATGGATGAAACGTTTACCTCTTCCCTGCCTTCAAAAATTTTATCGAACAGCACGCGTTGGTGTTCGGGTGCGTCTGAAGGCAGCGTTCCGTTCATTATCAGCTTAGGGTCGTCCTCGTCTGAAAAGTCTATGTTTATTATGCCCTTGTTTGCCCAGTAATACAGTATGGCGGTTACGTCTTCATTGTCGGCCGAACTGTCTATAAGCGTGCCCGCCTGCAGCGGATCCATGTCTTCGGGCGGGTAAAAGTTCACCACGGGCACGGGCGAATTTTTGGGCAGCACAACGCACAGCGCTATCACCGCAGCAAGCACCACAAAGGCAACTATCACGGCTATTATTTCGCCTGCGTCGGGTGCGGGCGCGGGCAGCGTGCCTTCGGGGTACAGCGCATATACCGTTATCGGAGTAAATGGCGAAATGTCGCCCGCCGTAACAACGCATGTGTTGCCGTCTGTGCTCTCTTCGGCGCTGCCGCCTATTTTTATCTCGTTCAGCCCTTCGGGCAGAACTACCGTTGCGGTAAAGCTTTGTATGTTCGTAGCCCAGCCGCTGCCCAGCACGTTTATTGCAAATTCATCGTTGCTTTGGCGTGCGGGTATCTTGAACAGGTAACTTATTGTGTATGTTATCGGCGTTCCCGTTGGCACAGTTCTGTCCTCGTCGCCTATCTGTATGCTCACAAAGTCTGAAGCGTCAAAGCCCACGCTGTACGGCGCGCCTTCAACTTTAATGTCGTAATAAGTTTCGCCGCTGTTTATTGGCAGGTCGCGTATTATGCCGTGCTTGTCCGATGAATTGAATACGGCGGTTATTCTCTCTTCAACCGCAAAAGTGCGGCCCTCGTCGTAGGTAAAGGTGGCGGAGTAGTCGGATATCCTGTAGCTGTAATCCGTCTGGTTATTCTCGCCGGCATTTGAAAATTCCAATGTAAAAACGCTCACCAGCAAAAATACTATTGCCACAATAATAAAGCTGGTTGCAATCTGTGACTGAGCTTTTTTCATAATTTCTTGATTTTAAATCCGGGGGCGCCCGCCGCGGCGGGCGCCCCCTTTCTTATTCCCCTGATTTTATTGATAACCGTGCGCGCGGTTGCGCTTAAAAGCTTATTTTAACGTTCTGGCGCGCTTCTTCTTCGATTTCGTAATAGTAGTACTTTTCAAGCTTCATAAACTTTGCTATTATGCTCGAAGGGAAGGTCTGCATGGCGGTATTTATCGTCTTTACGTTGGCGTTGTAGTACTTCCTTGCCTGTGCAAGTTCGTTTTCTATCGCCTGAAGCTGGCGCTGCAGATCCATAAAGTTTGTGTTTGCCTTCAGGTCGGGGTAGGCCTCGGCCACTGCAAACAGCGACTTCAGCGTGCCGGAAAGAGCGTTTTCGGCTGCTATCCTGTCCTTGGTGCTGCCTGCGTTTATGGCGCCGTTGCGCGCCGCAATAACGGCCTCCAGCGTGCCGCTTTCGTGCTTGGCATAACCCTTTACCGTTTCAACAAGGTTGGGTATAAGGTCGTACCTCTTTTTAAGGTATACGTCTATGGTCGCCCATGCCTCTTCGGTGTCGTTCCGCATCTTTACAAACTTGTTGTACGCGCCTATGCATACAGCCACGATTATTATCACAAGCACGACCACAATGGCCACGATAATAACGGGCACTACCCATCCGGCGAGCAGTAATGAAAACATTGTTGTTTCCTCCAGGTTATTTCCGCCGTAACAGCGGAATTTTATAATTCAATTATAGACTATGCCGCTTACTTTGTCAATATCGGAATGCAGCATTATTGTATAAACTATAATAAGGGCGCAGTGTTGTTCAAATGATTGCAAAAATATCCCGCTTGTGGTAAAATAACTTTATACCGCAATTTATAAATTGTATTTTATGGCATGCTCAGTTTATTATGCTTTATACCATATTCTGCCTACGCGGCATATAATGGCAGAGTGCAAAGAACTGTCTCTGTTGTCAATCTGTCTGCAATAGCGCACAATGCGCGGTATTTAAAGGGGCTGTGCCGCGGCGCAACGTTCATGGCGGTGGTAAAGGCCGACGCCTACGGTCACGGCGCCGAGCGTGTGGCCCTGCATATACAGCACATTGCCGATGGTTTCTGCGTGGCAATCACCGACGAAGGCGCCGCCCTGCGCATAGCGGGCATAACCAAGCCCGTGCTCGTGCTCACCCCCGTCACCTGTGCGGAAGACGCCGCTGCTGCGCGCTTTTACGGGCTGGACGTAACGGTAAACGGCGTCCGGTCGGCAAAATTGTGCGGCGGGCTCAACTGCCATATAAAGCTCAACAGCGGCATGAACCGCTACGGCTGTTCATTGGGCGAACTTCCCGCGGTGATGCGTGCGCTGCAGAATGCCGGCGCTTTTGTCGCGGGACTCTTCAGCCACCTGTACTGTCCGCACATAGAGGGGGAGCGGCAGGCCCAGCTTGCGCTGTTCGGCCAGGCCGAAAGGCTGGTAAAGGCCGAATATCCCTGTGCGGTTTGCCATCTTTCGGCGACCGCGGGCACAATGCTCGGCGGCAGATTTTTAAAAGAAGGGGTGCGTTGCGGCATCGGCCTGTACGGGTACGCCCCCGCAGGCTTTGAGCGCGGCCCGCTCAAGCCCGCCCTCACCGTATATGCGTGCAAGGTGCAAACTTCGCCCGTCGTCGGCGGTGGCGCAGGCTATTCGGTGGCGCAAAAAAAGTATTCGGCGCTCAGCGCCTACCGCGCAGGCTATGCCGACGGGTTTTTCCGCACTTCGCCGCTCGGCGTCGGCAACCTGTGCATGGACGCCTTTGTCTCAGAAAAAGGGGACGAATTGCTCCCCTTAATGACGGACGCCGACGAATACGCCGCGGCGTGCGGCACAATAAGTTACGAAGTGCTGTGCTCGGTAACAAAGCGCTCGCAGATGATATATACAGTTTAACGCGCTGCGCCGTGCGTTACGCTGTGGCATAAAAATAAATTGGTGCGGCAATATGCCGCGGTCAACGGCATATGAAGGCTGAACTCAGGCAAAAATATAAAATAAAACGCAAATTTTTGGGCAGCGTGCAGCGCCAGGTGGCGGACGGGGCCATTGCAGACGAATTTTTAAACGCCTTCGGCGGAAAAGACAGCTTTTTCATCTATAACAGTTTTGGCACCGAGGCAGACACGCACGGCATAATATCTGCCCTTCAGTCGGGCGGAAAGCGCGTGTACCTTCCAAGGGTGGAGGGCGAAAATATAGTTCCCGTGCCCTTCGGCAGTACGCGCAGGGGCGCCTTCGGCGTGGAAGAACCGCTCGGCGCGGCATATTCGGGCGACATAGAAGTTACCGTCGTTCCCCTGCTCGCCGTCAACGGCAATGGGTACCGCTTAGGTTATGGAGGGGGATATTACGACAGGTATTTAAAGGGCGCCCGCACATTAAAGGTGGGGCTTGGCTATCACTTCCAGCTCACGGAAGAATTTATCGCAGACGGGTGGGACGAGCCTCTCGACCTGTTTGTGTGCGAAAGGGGGGTATATGACTTCAGGGACAGACGATAGGGACATCGAAGGCGGCAATGCCGCCGCAAACGGTGACAAAAATACAGGCGGCGGGCAGGCCCGCACCAGCGCCGAGGACGCTGCCAACGCGCTCATGGCGGCGCTATCCGTGCAAGGACAGGCCGAAAAACACGGCAAAAAGCGCAGAAGGGAACAGCCTGAGCAGCCTTTAAAAGAGCAGTTGCCGCCCGAACAGCCCGAAAGGGGCCGGGCGATAAAAAAGCAACCCGCGGAAAAAGAGGAACAGCCTAAGGAGGAAAAGATAGTTCTGCCGCCAAAGCTCATGGCAAAAAAGGTGCTGCTTGAGCTTGTGGACATGCTCAAGGGGGCGGCGTTCCCGTTCATAGTGATGTGCGTGTTCTCCACCACCATAATCCTCTTTTACGGGTTTGAAGATTTTGCCGTGCAGCTCATTGCCGTCATCTTCGGCGAAGGGCTTATGATAGCGGCGTTCCTAATGTTCGGCAGGCAGAACGGCGCGGCCGCCTACCGCAAAAGCAAGCTCAACGGCGCAAAGCGGCGGCTGGGCAACCCCGATAAGTCCCTGCTTTTAAAAACGGGCGAATATGCTCCGTGGAAGGGGTTTGTAATAGCCTTTATCGCCACGGTGCCGTTCATAATATTCCAGACAATAAAGTGCTTCGGCGACTACTCGTTTGTAGACTTCATGATGGAGTACGCCTGCGGCTGGGCGGTGGCCCCGCTGGAGGTAATAGGCGGCATACCTCAGCCCTACTACCTGCTTATGATAGTCCTTCCCATAGCGCTTATGGGCGGCTTTTACATACAGGGCAGCCATGCCGAAGAAAAGCGGCAAAAGAATATCGGCCGCGCCGAAGACGACATGCGCAAGGGCAAAAAGAAGCACTACTATGAGGAAAATACCTACGATTCAGGGGTGGAACTCCCCGAAGACGACAGGAAGGGCGGCAGATGAGGGTAATAAGCGGTAAATACAGGGGCATGGTGCTTGCCGAGTTCAAGGGCATGGACATCCGCCCCACCGCCGACAGGGTGAAGGAGAGCCTTTTCAACATACTCTCTTTCCGCATTGCGGGCGCGCGCGTGCTCGACCTGTTCTGCGGCAGCGGCAGCCTGGGCATAGAGTGCCTTTCGCGCGGGGCGGCGGGCGTGCTGTTCAACGATATTTCAAAGGACAGCATTGCTGTTTTAAAAAAGAACCTTTCCCGCCTGCGCGGCGATGAATATGCCCTTTCAAATGCCGGCTGGAGGGAGTGCCTTGCACGGCAGAAAGTTCCCTTCGATATAATATTTATCGACCCGCCCTATGCCGATGATTGCGGCATATATGCGCTTGAATTTATCGGCAGGCACAAACTTCTTTCAAAGGGCGGAGTGGTCGTTTACGAGCGCGACCGCAGTTTTGAAGGCAGTGTAGATGGGCTTGCCTTTGCAGATGAAAGAAAGTACGGCAGAACATACCTCACCTTCTTTTCGCCTGCATATGGGGAGAACTGATTTTTTTCGCGGCGATAGTCCGCATACGGTAACAAAATGAAAAAGTGTGTTTTTTCGGGCACGTTCGACCCGCCCACATCCGGGCATGTTTCTGTAGTCGAAAGCTGCCTTAAAATATTCGACGAGGTAGTTGTGGCGGTAATGCACAACACGGCAAAAAAGCCGTTGCTCTCCGCGCAGCAGCGGCAGTATCTGCTCGCCAAATTGTTTGAAGGCGAGCCCGCCGTAAAGGTGCGCGTTTTCAGCGGCGCGGCGGTAGACCTTTTAAGGGAGGAGGGCACGCCCTTCTATGTGCGCGGCGTGCGCAACGGCATGGACTACGAGTATGAGACCGCCGACTACCTTGCAAGCAAAAAGCTCATGCCCGAGCTGGTGGAAATATATATCCCTGCCGAACAGGATAAAATACAGGTCAGTTCCACGCTGGTAAAAAATTCGGTAAAATTCGGCAAGTCGCTGTTCGACTATGTGCCCGAGCGCATCAAGGGCGACTTTTTAAGTATGCTGGAGGAAGAGGATGATAGAGAGACAGATAAAAATTCCCGAACCTGAAGAAATAAAACAGATGGTGCCCATGCCCGAATCTCTCAAAGAGATAAAGCGCGGGCGCGACAAGCTTATAACCGACGTAATAACGGGCAAAAGCGACAAGTTTGTGGTGATAGTCGGCCCCTGCTCCGCGCATGAAGAAAAGCCCGTGCTCGACTATGTTGAAAGGCTTGGCAGGCTCAACGAGCGGGTCAGCGATAAACTTGTGCTCGTTCCCAGAATATACACAAACAAGCCCCGCACCCGCGGCGTGGGTTACAAGGGCATGTTCTCCCAGCCCGACCCAACCAAGGCCGAAGATATTTTAAAGGGCATACTCACCATACGCAGGCTTAACATTGCGGCCATAGAGGCAAGCGGGCTGTGCGCCGCCGACGAAATGCTGTACCCTTCAAATTACGACTATATAGACGACCTGCTCTCCTACATAGCCGTGGGGGCGCGTTCCAGCGAAAATCAGCTTCACCGCCTTGTGGCAAGCGGAATAGACGGCCCCGTTGGCATAAAAAACCCCATGAGCGGCAGCATACTTGCCATGCTCAATTCAATATACGCCGCACAGAGCGGGCAGGTGTTCAAACTGAACGGCTGGCAGGTAAAAACAAACGGCAACCCGCTTGCTCATGCAATTCTGCGCGGCGCGGTAGACGGCTACGGCAACGACATCCCCAATTTTCACTACGAATTTGTAATGCAGGTGGCGGAAGGGTACGCAAAGAGCGAACTTAAAAACCCCGCCATAATAATAGACGCAAACCACTCCAACAGCGGCAAAAAGTTCAAACAGCAGATCCGCATCTGCGAAGAGGTAATGCAGAACAGGATATACGATAAAGACTTCAAAAAGATAGTAAAGGGTTTTATGATAGAGAGCTTTATCGAAGAGGGGAACCAGAAGGAAGATATAGTTTACGGCAAGTCTATAACTGACCCCTGCCTGGGCTGGGCCGATACCGAGCGGCTCCTTTTGGATATTGCCGCAAAAGTATAAAAAAGTTTATTCGGCGCAATATTTGCAAAAACATGCGGCAATATGCTGCAAATAACGCATATTTTAAAGGAGGTCGCCGTGTATAAAAAGGTAAGTTACCTTGGCCCCGAGGGCAGCTATTCTCACATAGCCGCAGGGCAGATGTGCGCGGGGGCGCAGCTTATTCCGCAGCGCTCGTTTGCAGATGTTGTAAGCAGCGTGGTGCGCGGCGTTGCAGACGCGGCCGTCCTGCCCATTGAAAACACTTTAAACGGCGGCGTGCTGCAGAACATGGATCTGCTTGAGGCAAACGACTGCCTGACCGCCATAGAAGAATATACCCTTCCCATAGATCACCGCCTTATCACCATGCACGGCGCGGATATATCGGGCATCAAAAGAATTTATTCGCACAGGCAGGCGCTCGACCAGTGTGCGGCGTACCTGCACGAACATTTCCCCGCCGCCGAACTTATAGCAGAGGCGTCTACCGCGGCCAGCGTGGCGTGCATAAAACTGCCGCAGGACGCGGCTATAGCGGGCGTGCAGTGCGCGCAGGAGGGGTTCGACGTATCCCCCGAGTGCATTTCAGATGAAAAGAACAACTATACCCACTTTCTTCTGGTAATAAAGGGCGGCCTGCCGTACAGTTTCAAAAGCCGCAAGGTCTACTTTTCGCTGGTGTGCAACCACGTTCCCGGCGCCCTTTTGCATATCTTAAGCATAATAAACGACTACAACCTGAACATGACCAAGATAGAATCGCGCCCGTTGAAGGATATCCCCGGGGAATACCGCTTTTTTATAGAGGCCGAGGGCGACTATTCGTCGCCGCAGATAAAATCGGCAATTGAGGCGCTGCGCGCGGCAACAAGGTCGTTCCGCCTGATAGGCGCCTACTGATAGCTGCCGTTTGAATTTCTTCAGCCATTCTTATTATTTCAGCCTATTGCCAGCAGTATAAAAAGGCACAGCACCGCCTGCAAAAGCTTCATGCCTATAAACTTAAGCGGCCTTACGCCCGCCTTTGTAAGATATGTAAGCTGTTGCAGCAGAATGCTCGCCCCGCCGAAGGTTATGGTAAAGCCGCACAGCGGCAGGGCAAGCGCGCTCCCGCTCTTAACAAGCGCGGCGCAGCCGCCCGTCATTTCAATGAGCCCGTACGCGGCGGCCTGTGCGGCGCCTTCGTCCATAAACAGATTAAAAAGCCTTTCAAAGGGGTATAAAATATAAAAGTCCTGCGCTATCGCCGCGGCAGTGTAAAAAAACACTATGAACGCGCCCGCCGTCAGCGCCGACTGCACCGCCCCGTAAAAGCTTTCTTCAAGCAGGTTGCCGCTCCGCTTTAAATCGGGTGCAGGCGCATTGCATTTTTTGCCCGCCAGCGAAAATATTATGGCGGGCACAAGCACGGCAACTATGTGGGCTGCGTAAAGTTTTGCGCCCTGCCCGCCGTAGCCGAACATGCCGCCCACCGTCCCCATGGTAAACAGCGGCCCGCAAAGGCTGCACATGTATGCAAGTTTTTTGGCACCGTAGCCATCGGTCAGCCCGGCGGCATAAAACCCGTACACCATGCGGCTGCCGGCGGGGTAGCCGGAGGCGGCGCCCATTACAAGGCAGGCGGCGGCGCACCCGGGCAGTTTTAGTGCAGAGCATGCCCCGTGCAGCGGGCGCGATACTTTGCCGGCCGCCCCGCTGTTAAGCATAAGTGCGCATATCACCATAAACGGCAAAAGTGCGGGCAATACGCACTGCGTCCACAGCGCTATGCCTTCGGCGCACTTTGCAATGTATTTTTCAGGCCGCGCTATTATTGCGGCGGCCATTGCTGCAAGCGCGAAAATTGCGGCGGCAAGCGCTGCCTTTTTCAGCTTTTTGCCAAAACTTTGAATGGCATTTGTTGCTTCTTGCTTTTTTTCGGCGCCTGAATATCGTACTTTGTCGGTGCCGTAATGTGCGCGCATACGGCGCGCGCTGCAATATTTGTTCATAACTTAAAATTATTTTTTATACGGAGATTTTATGAGTAAAAAACTTGGCCTCGCCCTCGGCGGCGGAGGCGCCCGCGGCGTTGTTCACATAGGTTTTTTAAAGGCGCTGGAAGAGGAGGGCATAAAGCCCTACTGCATTTCGGGCACGTCAATGGGCGCCGTTGTGGGCGCCTGCTATGCCTGCGGCATGCAGGTAGATTTTATCCGCGATACAATGCTCAAGCTCAAGTCGTCTGATATAATAGATATCAGCGTGCCCTTCAGCAGACTTAGTATTCTGCGCAGCAACAAACTGCAGAAACTGCTCATCAAGCACATTGGCGATAAAAAGTTTGAGGAGCTGGAAATGCCGTTCAGCTGTACGGCGGTCGACCTGTATTCCGAAAAGCTCTATGTGTTCGATAAGGGCAGCGTTGCGCTCGGCGTTCAGGCATCTTCCTGCATACCTGCCGTATTCAAGCCCGTAGAGCACGACGGCATGTTGCTTGTAGACGGCGGAGTGTTGTGCCGCGTTCCGGTAAAGCAGACAAAGGCCCTCGGCGCCGACGTGGTCGTGGCAATAGACGCCATAAAAAATACTGCCGACCCTGTGGATAAAATCCCCAACCTGGTCGCCATGCTGTTGCGCGTGTTCGACACAATAGATAACCACAATGTGCGCACAGAGCGCGCCCAGCCCGGGTATCCCTGCGACCTGCTGCTTGAACCCGAACTTGAGGGCATAAGCCAGTTTGCCGTAAAAAACCTTGATAAAGCCTACGAAGAAGGTTATCGCCTGGGGCGCGACAATATCGAAGCCGTTAAAAAACTTATCGCAGACTGATTTTGCGGGGCCTGAAATATAGGCGGGCAGTGAACATAAGCGGAGCCGAAAACATAGGCGGCTCCGCGTAATTATTGCATATTTTCAGGGCCGTGCCCTTTCAACCAAAGCTATGGATCTTTTTGACTTAAACGGAAACGAAGAGAGCGCAAAACCGCTTGCCGAGCGCATGCGCGCCAACAACCTCAACGAATTTATCGGCCAGCGCCATATAGTTGCCGAAGGCAGCCTTCTGCGCCGCGCGATCGCGTCGGACAGGCTTGGCAGCTGCATATTCTGGGGCCCTCCCGGCACGGGCAAAACTACGCTTGCAAACATAATCGCCGCCACAACGCACGGCGATTTTATTAAGCTGAACGCCGTTCAGGCGGGCGTGGCAGACGTAAAAAAAGCGGTGGAAACGGCGCGCAACAACTTAAAAATGTACGGCAGGCGCACCTATCTTATGCTGGACGAGTGCCACCGCTTCAATAAAACACAGTCCGACAGCCTTCTGCCCGCCATAGAGCAGGGCACCATAATATTTATAGGCTCCACCACCGAAAATCCCTATTCTTCCATGACGCCGGCAATCGTTTCGCGCTGCCGCGTGTTTGAATTTAAAAGACTTTCTGAAGAGGATATCCGCGGCGCGTTAAACAAGGCGCTCAAAGATAAGCGGAAGGGGCTTGGGGCCTATGCCGCCGAGGCGGAGGATGAGGCCATTGAACATATCGCCCGCATGGCGGGCGGAGACCTGCGCTCTGCCTACAACGCGCTGGAACTTGCCGTTATAACCACGCCGCCGCAGGCCGACGGCCGCATTGTGATAACATTAAAGGACGCCGAACAGTCCATTCAGCGCAAGGCGCTCTCCTACAGCGAAGACGAATATTACGACTACCTTTCGGCATTCTGCAAATCGCTCCGCGGCAGCGATTCAAACGCCGCCCTGTATTATGCCATGCGCCTTATCGAGGGCGGGTGCGACCCCATGACCGTGGCGCGCAGGCTGGTTATACATTCTGCGGAAGACGTCGGCATGGCCGACCCGCAGGCAATGGTGGTGGCAACTTCGGCAATGTACGCGCTTGAAAAGACGGGCTACCCCGAAGGGCTTATCCCGCTATCCAACGCGATAGTCTATGTGTGCGAAGCCCCCAAAAGCAATGCCGCATGTGCCGCCTATCACGCCGCTATGGAGGACGCCCGCACCGTGCGCGACGACGACGGCGTTCCGCCATACCTTAAAGATAATACTTTCGGCGACGCCGCAACCAAGGCGCAAAGCAAAAAATATAAGTACCCGCACGACTACGCAAACGGCTATGTGGAGCAGCAGTACCTGCCCGAAAAGCTCAAAGACAGGGTGTATTACGTTCCAAAAGATATAGGCTTCGAGCGTGAAGTTATAAAGATCCGCAGCGACAAGGGCAAGCTTAAATAGTGTATTTCCATTTACTTTATGTATAGTTTTAATTGCACCGCGTATCCTTTTACGCGGTGCTTTGCTTTTATGTACGCTTGAAAAATGCGTTTTTAAGGCACGCTTGCAGGTGTCATTGTATAGCGATTTTTAATGGCATGCTTAAGTACAACTTATATTATATAAATATTAATAACAATAAAACATGTCAAAATTACTTAATTTTGAACATAAAACATGCTATTTACTTTTTGTTGAATTGTTTTGGCGTGTATTATGTTTGGTTTTTAGTTGTTTTGCCCAAAAATTGTTCTTGACAAAACTGTATTTTTAATATTATACTGATAAAAAATACAGCTGTACACGGCTGCACGGAAAAAGATTTGCTGCTACCTGCAAATATTTTTCGTGGACACAATTAAATCTATAAAGGCGTTGAGGGAGAGAAGTAGCCCGGCACGCCGCCTGCAGAGAGCGGGGGTAAGGTGGAAGCCCCGCGGAAAGGCGCCGCGCGAATAACACTCCGGAGCCGCTGCCCGAAAGTTTTTTCAAGTAGGGTAAGCCGTCAGCCCGCGTAAAGGGCAGAGATTTGTTTGAATCTTGCAGAGCGACCGCCGCACAAGGCGGTAATTTAGGTGGTACCGCGGACTGTTTTACCGTTCGTCCTAAACAAATTTTATGTTTGGGCGGGCGGTTTTTTTGTTGCCGCCTTCCCGCAGAAAGGAGGCTTTTTATATGGCAAAGTATCGCACTGTAACGGCCGATAAGCTTTCGGAAGGCGACATCGGCAGGCAACACACGCTGTGCGGGTGGGTGGAAAACATACGCGACCACGGCGGCGTGTCATTTATTGACCTGCGCGACTTTTACGGCGTGGTTCAGGTAGTCATGCACAATGCCGAACTGCTGCACGCCATCTCGCGCGAAGACTGCATTATGGTCAGCGGCATCATCGAGGCGCGCGACGAAGAAACTTACAACCCCAAGATCCCCACGGGCACAATAGAGCTGAACTGCTCGTCGGTGACCATTCTCGGCAAGGTGCACAAACCCCTGCCGTTTGAAGTTGCAACCTCGCGCGAGACGAGGGAGGAACTCCGTTTAAAATACCGCTTTCTTGATATGCGCAACAAAAAGGTTGCAAAAAACATAGTGCTGCGCGCGCATGTCACGGCATTTTTAAGGCAGCAGATGACCTCGCTCGGCTTTCTCGAGGTGCAGACCCCCATACTCTGCGCCTCCTCGCCCGAAGGGGCAAGGGACTATATTGTGCCCTCGCGCAGGTTCAAGGGCAAGTTCTATGCCCTGCCGCAGGCCCCTCAGCAGTATAAACAGCTGCTCATAGCGGGCGGCATAGACAGGTATTTTCAGATAGCGCCCTGCTTCCGCGACGAGGACGCCCGCGCCGACCGCTCGCCCGGCGAATTTTATCAGCTGGACTTTGAAATGGCGTTCGCAACCCGCGAAGAGGTGTTTGCCGTATGCGAAAAAGTCATGTGCGAAACGTTCGCAAAATTTGCGCCGCAGGCAAAAGTAACGTGCGCGCCCTTCCCCGTAATACCTTACAGTCAGGCAATGCTTGAATACGGCACCGATAAGCCGGATCTGAGGAACCCGCTTAGGATAATCGACCTTTCGCAGTTCTTTATGGAATGTACATTCAAACCGTTCATAGGCGCAACGGTGCGCGCTGTTAAAACTTCCGGGCGCATGAGCAAGACCTTCCACGAAAAGTTGCTTTCATACGCCCTGTCTATAGGCATGGGCGGGCTTGGGTACCTCGAGGTGGGGGAGGATCTCTCCTTCAAGGGCCCCATAGATAAATTTATTCCCCAACCAAAAAAGTCTGAACTTATAGCTCTTGCCGGGCTGCGCGCCGGCGACACCATCTTCTTTATCGCCGATACCCCTCAGCGCGCCCCCGTGCTTGCGGGCAAAATAAGGCAGGAACTTGCCTTACGCCTGGGCATAATAGAACAGAACGCCTTCCGTTTCTGCTTTGTGACCGATTTCCCCATGTACGAGCTCGACGACCAGACGGGCAAGGTCTGCTTCACCCACAACCCCTTTTCCATGCCGCAGGGCGGGCTTGCCGCCCTTGATGGCGACCCGCTTGAGGTGCTCGCCGACCAGTACGACCTTGTGTGCAACGGCGTAGAGCTCTCCTCGGGCGCGGTGCGCAACCACGATGTGCGCATAATGGAGCGCGCGTTTGAAATAGCAGGGTATACCGCAGAAGAGCTGAGGCAAAAATTCGGCGCCCTTTACACGGCATTCCAATACGGCGCGCCGCCCCATGCGGGAATGGCCCCCGGTCTGGAGCGTATTTTAATGCTGCTCACCGGCGAAGAGAGCATACGCGAGGTGGTCGCCTTCCCCATGAGCTCCTCCGGGCAGGATCTTTTGTGCGGGGCGCCCTGCGAGGTCACAGAACAGCAGCTGCGCGAGGCGCACATAAAAATAAGGTAAATAGTAAAGTTTTGTCCGTGGCGCTTGATAGGTATACAATCGACGGTGCTACATTTTCTGTCGAAACAACTTTTGCCCTGTCATTTCGAGCGGAGCGAAGCGCAGTCGAGAAATCTCCAAAGATATGATGCGTAGCGAGATCTCTCCGCTTCGCGCACTTCGTGCACTTCGGTCGAGATAACAAGTAAATTGCCGTAAACGCTTTCGGCGTTATCTATCCCTGTTGCGCCGCTTTACAAAGCGCGCGCGTTATTGTAAAATTAATATTGTAAAATGCGCCTGCGGCAGAGTGCGGCAAAATACATTGCCCCGCATATATACCGCAACCAATGCAAAAAAACGGAGTTATCATGGCAATAGAAAAACAGCAACTTGAGCATCTTGCCCGCCTTGCAAACCTTGAGTTCGGCGGGGAGGAGCTTGAAAAATTCAAAGAAGGGTTTGAAGAGATGGTTGCCTTCTGCGACGGAATAAACCATGCCGTTGCGGGCGATACGTCCAGCATACGCGGGGTGGATTCCCGCACCATAGATTTTGAAGACCTGCGCGAAGATACAGCGCAGCCCAGCCTTGCGGCCGAAAAGGTGCTTTCAAACGGGCAGTCGTCAAACGGCTATTTCACCGTGAGGAGGGTGGTAAAATGAGCGGAAAAATTGCGCGGTTTTCGGCAATGCTCGCCCGCGGCGAGGTCACCTCGCGGCAGCTTACCGAACGGTATATCGCGCGCATACAAAAACTCAACCCCGTGCTCAACGCCTATGTGTGCACTACGTTTGAAGAGGCGCTTATACAGGCAGACTATGCCGACGGGCTTATAAAGTCGGGCATGGCAATGCCGCTCACGGGCATACCCATGGCGCTCAAGGACAATATCTGTACAGAGGGCCTGCCCACAACGTGCTGTTCAAAGATGTTGCAGGGCTACAGGCCGTGCTACAGCGCCACCGTGTGGGAGAGGCTGAAGGCCCAGGGCGCCGTACTGCTCGGCAAGACAAACATGGATGAATTTGCCATGGGCTCCGCTTCGGAAACTTCCTTTTTCGGCGCGCCTAAAAACCCTGCCGATATCTCAAGGGTAACAGGCGGCTCTTCGGGCGGTTCCGCCGCGGCGGTCGCTGCCGACCTCGCCGTGTATGCGCTCGGTTCCGATACGGGCGGCTCCGTCCGTCAGCCCGCATCGTTCTGCGGCGTAGTCGGATTCAAGCCCACATATGGCGCGGTGTCGCGCTACGGACTCATTGCGTATGCCTCGTCGCTCGATCAGATAGGCCCGCTCGCCTCGTCTGCGGAGGACGCCGCCATTGTGTACGACGCCATACGCGGCTCCGACGTGCGCGACCAGACTTCGCTGCCCTCTGCAGGCGGCCCTACACCGCTTGAGTGCGATATCTCTTCCCTCACCGTAGGCGTCCCGCAGGAGTTTCTGGGCGAAGGGGTTGCCGAGGAGGTAAAGCAGGCAATCGGTGCGGCAGTATGCGCGTTTGAACGCGCCGGGGCAAAGGTTAAAAAGGTAACTTTGCCCGCCTTTGAAGTCGCCCTTCCCGTGTACTATATAATAAGCTGCGCAGAGGCCTCTTCCAACCTCGGCCGTTACGACGGAATACGCTACGGTTTCCGCGCGGAGCAGTTCGGCGACATACGCGATATGGTAATAAAGACCCGTTCCGCAGGCTTCGGCAACGAGGTCAAAAGGCGTATAATGCTGGGCACATATGTGCTGTCCAGCGGGTACTTCGATGCCTACTACAAAAAGGCGTGCCTGTTGCGCGGGCGCATACGCCAAGAATTTGCAAGGGTGTTCGGCGAGTGCGATATACTCCTCACCCCCACGTCGCCCACAACGGCGTTCAGGCTGGGGCAAAAGCCCGCAAGTTCCACCGCGGCATATCTTGCCGATATCTGCACCGTACCCGCCAGCATTGCCGGCCTGCCTGCCGTTTCCGTTCCGTGCGGCATAGGCGAGGGCGGCCTGCCAATAGGCCTGCAGATGATCGCCGACCGCTCGCGCGACGACCTCGTCCTTGCATGCGCACACTTTTTTGAAGGGGTGGCAGAGGTAAAAACGCCCCTCTGCAGGGAGGTGCAGTTATGAATTACCGGCTTGTTTCGGGGTTTGAAACACATGTGGAGCTTGCCACTGCAAGCAAAATTTTCTGCGGCTGTTCCACAAAATTCGGCGCAAAGCCCAATACCCACTGCTGCCCGGTGTGCACCGGTCAGCCCGGCAGCCTGCCCGTGCTCAACAAAAAGGTGGTGGAGTATGCCATACGCGCGGGCCTTGCCACGCACTGCACAATAAACGCCGTCACCCACCTCGACCGCAAAAACTACAGCTATCCAGACCTTCCCAAGGCCTACCAGATATCCCAGTACGACAGGCCGCTGTGCGAGCACGGGTATATAGAGCTTGACAGCGGCAAACGCATAGGCATCACGCGCATACACATAGAGGAGGACGCAGGCAAGCTTGTGCACGAGCGCGGCTTTACCTATATCGACTATAACCGCGGCGGCGTTCCGCTCATAGAGATAGTCTCCGAGCCCGACATCTCCTCGCCTGAAGAGGCGCGCGAATATGTTGAAAAGTTGCAGCTCATCATGCGATATATAGGGGTGTCCGACTGTAAAATGCAGGAAGGCTCTATGCGGTGCGACGTAAACGTATCGCTCTCGCAGGACGGCGTCATGGGCACCCGCACGGAGATAAAAAACATGAACTCCGTCACCTTTATAGAGCGCGCCATCATCTACGAGGCCGCCCGCCAGCGCGAAATTTTAGAGGGCGGCGGAAGGGTGGAGCAGGCCACGCTGCGCTTTGACGAAGCCACCGGCGAAACATATGTAATGCGCACCAAGGAGGACGCGCAGGACTACCGCTACTTCCCCGAACCCGACCTTCTTACCGTGGTCATTCCGCAGGAAAAGATAGACGAAATAGCCGCACATATGTCCGAATTACCCGTGCAAAAGCGTGCCCGCTATCTCTCCCTTGGCATAAGCGCGCAAAACGCCAACCTGCTGTGCAGGTACAGGGCGGTATGCGACTTCTTCGACGCATGCTTAAAGGCGGACGCCGGCGCAAGGCACGCGGCAAACCTCATTGTCGGCACCATATATGCCGCACTGCCTACAGAGGAAGATAAAGAGGCGTTCGCCCTTCCCTTTGCGGCGGAGGAGTTTGCAAAGCTTGTAAAATATGTAGACGGCGGCAAAATCAATTTCACCCTCGCGCAGATCACCCTTTCAGAAATGCTCAAAAAGGGCGGCGCCGTAAGCGACTATATAAAGGAGGAAGACCTTGCCGGTATATCTGCCGGGGAGCTTGAAAGTCTGTGTATACAGGCTGTCGCCGCCAATCCCGCCGCGGCTGCCGATTACCGTGCGGGCAAGCATAAGGCCATAGGCAGCTTTTTCGGCTACATCAAGCGTGCCACGGGCGGCAGGGCAGACATAAAGGCGGCAGAGCAGGTGCTTAAAAGGTTGCTTTCGGACTGAATTTTTATATTGTTGGAAGATTCACGTCAAATTAATAATTATGCCTTAAAGGGGCGCGGCGTTTTGCCGCGCCCCGTTTTTATGTGCGCCGCCTTGCAGGGCGGCGCGTTTTTTATTGCCTTACGGTATGCATAAAGTCCGCGCCTGCCAAATAAGCTATAACAAGCACCCGTAAGCTTTGCATTGTTGCAAAGTTTTATGTTCTGCATTTTCGACAAATTTCGCCAATAATGCGCCATACTTTTTAAATTCTGTGCGCGGTTTTTTATTATCATAGGAGAAAAGTTGTTTTGGCGGCTGTATTAAAACTCAAAAACATATTGCTCGGCTGCGCCGCTGCAGCGCTTGCCACAATACTTGTCGCGGCGGTATATCTCAGCGGATCATATGCAGTTTTTGCGGGCAATGGCGGGCGGCTTATACCCATATACAGCGTGGGCAGGGACGATAAGCATATCAGCATAACGTTCGACTGCGCGTGGGGCGCCGACTATACCCCCGCAATACTTGAAGCTCTTGAAAAGTACAACGTCAACGCAACTTTTTTCATGGTGCAGTTCTGGGCGGAAAAGTATGCCGACGTGGTGGCCGATATAAACGCCGCCGGCAACGAGATAGGCACCCATTCAAAGACCCATTCCCACATGCCGTTGCTTTCGGACGAAGATATCACTGCCGAACTGAAAAGCTCGGCGCAGGCCATAACAAATATAACGGGCAAACAGGTTGACCTGTTCCGCGCCCCTTTCGGCGATTATAACAACAAGGTCATATCAGCCGCGCAAAGCTGCGGCATGTATACCATTCAGTGGGATGTAGACAGCCTTGACTGGAAGGATCTTTCCGCGGCGCAGATAGTGCAGCGCGTAACCTCGCGCGTGCAGAGCGGTTCAATAATTTTAATGCACAACAACGGGCTGCATACCGCCGAGGCGGTGCCCGTAATATTGCAGACGCTTATAGACCGCGGGTATACCTTTGTGCCGGTAGGGCAGCTCATCTACAGACAGAATTTCACCATAGATCCAAACGGCAGGCAACAGCCGCAGGGCTGAATTTGCATTTTAAAGAAAAACTTTCTGGAGGCATTTTATGAATTACAATGCAGAAAAAAACAACAGGGTCTACGTCTACGGCGAAATTGTAAGCGAGGCTAAATTTTCGCACGAGGTATTCGGCGAAGGATTCTATGAATTTTACTTAAAGGTGCTGCGCCTTTCGGGCCAGGCCGATATTCTTCCCGTCACCGTATCCGAACGCATCATGACCGACGACATGAAGCCAGGCGCGTTCATAGGCGCACTCGGCCAGTTCCGCTCGTACAACAAGCTCGAAGACGGCCGCTCACGCCTCATGCTCACCGTATTCGTGCGCGAACTGCTTTCAGAACCCGTCGGCAAAAATCCCAACAGCATAGTGCTTTCGGGCTATATCTGCAAACCGCCCGTATACCGCACCACGCCGTTCAACCGCGAAATAGCCGATATGCTGATAGCCGTGAACCGCTCGTACAACAAGTCAGACTATATCCCCGCCATCGCGTGGGGCAGAAACGCCCGCTTCGTCAAAAACCTCGCCGTAGGCGATAAAGTGGCAATTTCCGGCCGCATACAGAGCAGGGAGTACCAAAAAAAGCAGGAAGACGGCTCCTTTATCACCATGACAGCCTACGAAGTTTCCATTTCAAAGCTCGCCGCGTTCGATGATGAAAGCGACTTCAATCTCGACGAGGAGTTCGAGCTCTATTCCGGCGCGCCCCTTCACCTGCACGAACAATAAAGTATTTATCGGTCATTTTGCATAAATATGCAAAACAGCGCTTGCATTTTTTTCCGCAATGTGATATCATAATAAAAATATCTGCAATAGTGTTGCGGAGTTATAATTATCTTTATAGGGCGCAACACGTCACGCAATGTCATTTCTACCGAGCGAAAGCGAGTGGAGAAATCTCAAAGGCATATTATATAAGGAAGAGATTTCTCCGTGCGTTCCCTTCGGTTCACTTAGTCGAAATGACGAAGTAATAATATTTTACAACAGCAAGTTTAAACAAATTACGCCGAAAAAGTGCAAGGCGGAATTTACTTCCGCTGTTAAGCACTTTTACGACAAAACTAAATATTCACGGAAAAAGATTTTTGCGTAGCAAAAAGATTTTTCGTGAGCAAAAATAATTTCGTGCGCAAGCAAGGTTTCCTTGCGCCAGCGCGACTACATTTGCGGCGCAAGCCGGCTCACTGGAAGTGAATGGCGGCATTTCTATAATCGTGGGCATATAAATATGCCGCCAGAGAAACTTAGTTTCTTTAGCTCACGAATTTTTTCGGGCGCGGCCCGAACGAAAAAATTGTGAATATTTTTATAATGCTTTGATGCGGAATAGTAACTTCATTTCCCTGGTTCAGAGATTTACCGGCCGGTGTAAGGTAAACGAAGGGGCGGAGCGAACTCGCCGCGGAGCAGCTTTGCTGAACTTTAAGTAGGCAAAGACGGTTTTCCGCCGTAAAACGGAAGGGGTGTGCATGCACCCGCAGAGGCAACGTTTTTGTTGCGAAGAAGAGTGGTACCACGTCGGCACGACGTCTCTTTACAGGGGACGGCGTGCCGTTTTACATTTATCCGCGGCAGCGCTGCCGTATCAAATCAGTCTGAAAGAGGGTTTTATCATGAAAAATTACGCCAAGTATTCCAAACAATATTTTCTTCCCCCCGTCCGCTGCATGGACTGGGCGGAAAAGGACGCCATATCCCGCGCCCCCGCGTGGTGTTCCGTAGACCTGCGCGACGGCAACCAGAGCCTTGTAGAGCCTATGTCGCTTGAAACAAAGCTTGAATTTTTCAAATTGCTTATAGAAATAGGTTTCAAAGAGATAGAAGTGGGCTTCCCCGCCGCGTCGGAAACAGAGTATGCCTTCATGCGCAGGCTGATAGAAGACGGGCTTATCCCCGACGACGTGACAGTCCAGGTGCTTACGCAGGCGCGCGAACATATTATAAAAAAGACGTTCGAGGCCGTCCGCGGCGCCAAAAACGTCATCATTCACGTGTACAATTCCACGTCGGTCGCCCAGCGCGAGCAGGTATTCAAAAAGGATAAGGCGGCAATAAAAAAGATCGCAACCGACGGCGCGCTGCTTTTAAAACAGCTGACCGAGGAGGCGGGCGCCGACTACCGCTTTGAATATTCCCCCGAATCGTTCACGGGCACCGAGCCCGAGTACGCCCTGGAGGTGGTAAACGCCGTGCTCGATATCTGGCAGCCCACGCCGCAGCGGCGCGCGGTGATAAACCTGCCCGCCACAGTGGAAAACGCCATGCCGCACGTGTATGCGCAGCAGGTGGAGTACTTCAACAAATTTATGAAGTACAGGGATAGCGTAGTGCTTTCGCTCCACCCCCATAACGACCGCGGCTGTGCCGTCGCCGCCGCCGAGATGGGCATACTTGCGGGCGCCGACAGGGTGGAGGGCACGCTGTTCGGCAACGGAGAGCGCACCGGCAACGTGGATATAATAACTCTTGCCATGAACATGTTCTCGCAGGGCGTAGACCCTTGCCTCAACTTTGAAAACATGCCGTATATCTGTTCGCTCTACCGCACGTTCACAGGCATGGCAATCAATCCCCGCCAGCCGTATGCGGGCGAACTTGTCTTTGCGGCCTTTTCCGGCTCCCATCAGGACGCCATTGCCAAGGGCATGGAGTGGCGGGAGAGCAAGTCCCTTCAGTATTGGAACGTTCCTTATCTGCCCATCGACCCGCACGACGTGGGCAGGCAGTACGACGCCGACGTAATACGCATCAATTCGCAGTCCGGAAAGGGCGGCGTGGGCTATGTTCTGCAAAAATCTTACGGCATAAACATGCCCGCCAGAATGAAGGAGGCCATGGGCTATGCCGCAAAGGGCGTTTCAGACAGGCTTCACAAAGAACTGCACCCCGAAGAGATATACAAAATTTTCCGTAAAAACTTCCTCGATAACCGCGCCGTGTTCGACGTGGCAAGCTGCCACTATAAGCAGACGGGCGGCATAACCGCCGAAGTGGAGGTGGTAAGGGATGGCGCCGCAAAGGTGTACACGGCAGAGGGCAACGGCAGGTTAGACGCCGTTTCAAACGCACTCAAAAAGGCGCTCGGCACAGATTACACCCTCACCGACTACGAAGAGCACGCCCTTACCCGCAAGTCGTCGTCTTCGGCAATTTCATATGTGGCAATAGAGCGCGGCGGCAAGACCTTCTGGGGCGCGGGCGTGCACGAAGATATCATCACTTCCTCGGTAAAGGCGCTCGTTTCGGCAATAAACAACATGCTCGCCTGAATGGGTATGGCGCAACCATAGCGCCGCTGTTTTGGGCGGCCTGCCAAATAAATGGCTGTTCAAATGTTTGACTTGCCGCATTTGCCTGCGGTATAATAAATAAGGCGGCGGACGGCAGCGCCGCAGCCGCACAATCAATAGACAAGGAAAAAATAGATGTATCCCGATCCTCTGTTCAGCATAGGCAATGTACATGTGTACGCCTATGGCCTGTGCATGGCGGTGGGTATAATACTGTGCTTCGTGTTCCTTCTCTGGACGTTCTCATACAAGAACTTCAACGAGGAATGTACCGATAAAATGCTCCTTCTGGGCATAGTCGCCACGGGCATAGGCATACTCTTTGCCATGATCTTCCAGTATATATACGACGTAATCGCCAACCCCGGGGAAGATGTGCAGTTCGGCAATATGACCTTCCTCGGCGGCCTTATAGGCGGCGTGGGCAGTTACCTTATAGTGTACAACACATACGTGTACGCAATAGCGCCGCGCACAAAGATAAAGTGGCTGCAGAACAATATGAACGCCAGCCTTACAGACGCGCTCCCCTTCATTCCCATAGCCATAGTAATAGCGCACGCCTTCGGCAGGCTGGGCTGCACATTTGCAGGCTGCTGCCACGGCCCCGAAACGGACGCATGGTACGGGCTGTATATGTATGCCCGCTCGTACGGGGAATATACCACCGTAATACCTACACAGCTGTTCGAGTGCATATTCCTGTTCGTGCTCGCAGCGGTAATGGCGCTTTTGTATTTCAAGTTCAGGTTCAACTGCAATTTCGGCGTGTACTGCATTGCCTACGGCGTATGGCGCTTCCTTATAGAGTTCGTGCGCGACGACGACCGCGGCGGCTTTATTCCGGGGCTTACCCCTTCGCAGTTCTGGTGCATAATAATGGTTGCATTGGGCATAGGGTACTTCTTCCTGTATAAATACGTGTTCAAAAAGATGATGAAGCACCCCGAACTGCAGCCTCCCGTCAACCCCAAAAAGGCGGCAAAGTCTGCGGTGGGCGCCGATGATGAAAATGCGGCTGAAGAAAAGTCTGAAGAAGAATAATATTATATGTTTGATACAGGCGGGTGCGGCAAAAGCCGTGCCCGCTTTTTCTGTGCCCCGCGCTTTTAAAAGCGCGGGGCATTTTATGTATAAACATTTTTTGCTTTCACATACTTTTTCCGTAAATATTTTTTGTCGCGGCCGGTGGTTCATGATACGTTGGCTGCGGTATATATAAGGAGCAATTATGAAAGCAACGGGAATTGTAAGGCGAATAGACGAACTTGGCAGGGTGGTCATTCCAAAGGAGATACGCAACACCCTTCGCCTTAAATCGGGCGATCCGCTGGAAATTTTTACCGAGCGCGACGAGCTCATGCTCAAAAAATATTCGCCCATAGCCTCTTTGGAAAAGTTTTCCGAGGGCACCGCAAAAAGTCTTAACGACCTTTCGGGCCATCTTGCCGTCATCTGCGATACGGACGAAGTTCTGTATGCTGCCGGCGCGGGCAAGCGCGAATTGCACGGCAAAAACCTTTCGGCGGAGATGGAAAAGATATTAAACGGCAGGCGCAGCTATATTGCCAACCTTGCCGAAGGCGGCGATATAGTGCCCATAACCGAGGGCGAATCGGGCGCCGTCACCGCCCAGATAATAGTGCCCATAGTGTGCGGCGGCGACTGCCTTGGCGCCGTGGCGCTCGTTTCCACCCGTCAGGGCGATAAAATAGAGGCGGGCGCGGCAAAGCTTGCACAGCTTTCCGCAGTCATACTCGCCTCTCAGTTCGAATAATTTTTATTTTATTTTCTGTCTGTAAAAATGTTGCAAGGAGCAAATCGGCCGCATACTATGCCCAAACTATTCAAAAAAATATTTTCAAAACAATCGTATATCGGCGGTGCGGCAATAATAGCGGCGGGCGGGTTTATATCAAAACTGCTCGGCGCGCTCTACCGCATACCGCTCACGTCAATACTCGGCGGCGAGGGAATGGGCATTTACCAGATGGTCTATCCGCTCTACTGCATATTGCTCACGGTATCCGCCTCGGGCATTCCCGCGGGCATTGCAAGGCTGATAGCTTCGGGCAGGGCGCCGGGCGCCGAAAAGACGGCGTTCAGGCTGTATGGTTTTATAGGCGCCATAGGCACGGCGCTCATGTTTGCGCTTTCGCGCGCGCTGTCCGCCGCCCAGGGCGAACCTGCCATAGAACTGTGCTGCAAGCTGCTGTCTCCCGCGGTGCTGTGCGTTTCGTTTATCTCGGTGGTAAGGGGATACTTTCAGGGCAAAGGCAACATGGTGCCCACGGCGCTTACGGAAATTTGCGAACAGCTTTTAAAGGTGCTTGCGGGCGTGGCGCTTGCAATATATTTCAGGGGCAACCTTGCATATGCCGTGGCGTCTACGCTGGCGGCGGTTACCGTAAGCGAATTTGTAACTGCGCTCATGGCCCTTTCCATGTATTCGGGCGGCAGGGGCAGGCGGCCGCTGTTCAAAGAGAGGCAGGCCGCCGCAGGTCAGATATTAAAGTTTACAGTGCCCATCACCTTCACGGCCATAGCTCTCCCGCTTTCGCAGCTTGCCGAAAGCATTATCGCCGTCAATCTGCTGCGCGCCGCCCATGCCGACGCCACAGCGCTCTACGGCGTTTTTTCGGGGTGCGCGGTAACCATTATAAACCTGCCGGTGTCTGTAACATACGGCCTTGCCGCCGCCAGCGTGCCCAAAATAGCGCCCCTCGCCGCCTCGGGCGATCTCTCTGCCGCCCGCAGGGCGTCTGTAAATGCCGCGCTTATAACCGTGGCCGTCAGCCTGCCGTGCGCCATAGGGCTGTTTGCGTTTGCGCCGCTTGCGTGCAGAATAATTTTCCGCTCGCTCCCGCCCGAACAGCTTGCCCTCCTTGTAAAGCTGGTGCGTATAATGGCGGTAAACGCCGTAACGGCCTCGCTCGCGCAGACTTGCTCGGCCTGCCTCACCGCCCTCGGCCGCCCCTCCGTTGCAACGGTCGTTCAGTGGACAAGCTGTATTCTGCGCGTGGCTGTTGCCGCGTTGCTAATAAAATTCACCTCTCTGTCGGTCACGGGTGCGGCAATCGCGGCAAATGCCTCTTATTTTGTTGCGGCGGCGCTTAATTTGTGGTATATTATAGCAAATAAAAAAACTGTAAAGAAAGGTAAAAAGGCCCGTTCGCGCATGCAAAGGCAGGGTAAGGCCGTAAAAAACGGCAGGGCGCGCGCTTCGGGGCAGGGTGACTTTTTATGAAGATAACGCTTATAGGGCTGGGCGTGGCCGAAGGCGACGTCAGCGCAAGGGCAATTGATGTGCTTGAAAGCGGGGCAAAGATATTCGCCCGCACCGCCCAGGCCCCCTCGTTCAGGTCGGTGGAAAAATACGGCGCGCAGGCGCTTGACGATGTGTTTTCCACCTGCCGCAACTTCGACACGCTGAATAAAAAGCTGGCGGGAATAGTTTTAAGGGCGGCAAAGGAGGGCGATGTGGTCTACTGTGTAGACGGCGCCGTCAGCGAGGACGAGGCCTGCCGCATTATCCTTTCCCGACATAAGGATACGGCTGTGATAGAGGGCACCTCTAAGGCGGCGCGCGCCTTTTCGCTCGCCCGCCTGAAAAGCCCGCAGTATACGGCCGTTTCGGCATACGATATAAAAAACCTCAAAAGCACGCAGGCCGCCGTCGTCTACGATATAGACGATTTTTATGCCGCAAGCGAGGTAAAGCTCCGTCTTTCCGAACTCTTTGGCGAAGAGAGTGCATGTTCATTTATCTGCGGCGACAGCGAAAAAAAGATAAAGATATACGAAATAGACAGGCAGAAGGCATACGATATGTCGTGTGCCGTGGCGGTGGAACACGCCGGCTTTTTACATAGGTCAAGGTACGACTACGCCGACATGCTCGAACTCGTCCGCCTGCTCCGTGCGCCCGGCGGCTGCCCGTGGGACAGGGCGCAGACCCCCGAAAGCATACGCAAGAACATGGTGGAGGAGGCGTACGAGCTTGTGGACGCCGTCAACAGGGAGGATGACGACGGAATAGAGGAGGAGACGGGCGACGTGCTTTTACAGGCGGCCTTCTATACAGTGCTCAAAGAGGAGCAGGGCGCCTTTTCGGAGGAGGACGTAACCAGCCGCGTAGTAAAAAAACTCATATTCCGCCATTCGCATATCTTCGGCAACGACAGGGCCGCAGACGAAAATTCCGCCCTCGGCGTGTGGGAAAAGAACAAGCGCGAAGAAAAGCACCAGTCCACCTTCGGCGAAACGGTGGCCGCGGTGCCCGCGTCCTTCCCCGCATGCATGCGCGCGCAAAAGGTGCAAAAGCGCGCCTCTAAGGCGGGGCTGGACTACCTCTCGTCGGTCTCCGCCGCCGAACAGCTCAACGAAGACGTCGGCAAATGCATAGGCGCGCTCGTGGCGGAAGATAAGGAACAGGCAGCCAAAGCTTGCGGCGATCTTCTTTTCACCGCGGTGAGTTTATGCCGCCTTGCCGGCGCAGACTGCGAACAGGCGCTTGCAGACGCCACCGACATGTTTGCAAAGCGCTTTATAAAGGCCGAACAGCTCGCCGTGGAGCAGGGCAAAGACGTATCTTCTTTTACAGAGCTGGACTGGAAATATTACCTCATGCAGGCAGAAAATGCACTTAAAGAGCATTGATATAGGCGGGCTGCAAACGCCCAATAACGTGTTTCTCGCCCCGCTTGCGGGCTACACCAACGCGGTATTCCGCGAAATGTGTTTCTCTCTCGGCGCGGGGCTTACCTTCACCGAAATGGTCAGCGCCAAGGGGCTGTGCTACGGCAGCAAAAATACCCAAGACCTGTTATACGTCACGCCTTCATACGGCGGTATAAAGGCGGTGCAGCTGTTCGGCAGCGACCCCGAATATCTCAGCCGCGCGGCATGCAGCGGGCTGATAGCGCCCTTTGACCTTATAGATATAAACATGGGCTGCCCCGTTCCCAAAATTTTCAACAACGGCGAGGGCAGCGCCCTTTTAGACGACTTTGCCCGCGCCTCTCAAATAATAAAGGCGTGCAAATCGTCGGGCAAGCGCGTTTCGGTAAAGTTCCGCACGGGCATAACTGCGCAAAAACTGGTTACGGCAGACTTTGCAAAGATGTGTGAAGACAGCGGCGCCGATATGATAACCGTTCACGGCCGCACGCGCGATAAGATATATGCGGGCGAGGTAAACTATGGCGAGATTGCCGCGGCAAAGCGCGCGGTAAGCATTCCCGTCATTGCCAACGGCGGCGTGTTCTGCAGGCAGGATGCAGACATTCTCATGGAACGCACGGGGGCAGACGGCGTAATGGTGGCGCGAGGGGCAATGTATTCGCCGTGGATCTTCTGCGAGCTTACAGGTTCGCCGCAGCCAGACAGGTGCGCGCTGGTAAAGCGCCAGCTTGAAGAAACAAATAAGCTGTACGGCGAACGTTTCGCGCTGGTGTTCATGCGCAAAATGGCAGCCTTCTACACAAAGGGCAAGCGCTGTTCTTCCGCTTTGCGCGAAAGGCTGTTCACCTGCGACACTATTGAAAAACTTGAAGGTATGATAAACGAAACAGAATTCTGATTAGAATTTTTTGGGGGCGGTGCAACAGTGATGTTGCGCTGCCCCATATGCATTCCCGCACCGACAAGCCATAAAAATACAAAATATAAGCTTTTTGCCGCTTTTTTGCGCATTGCGGGGCGGTATACTTTGCGTATGCAGGTGTATGTGGAACTTGCCCTTGCCGAAAATTTCTGCATGGACTTCGTGCTGCTGTTCTGCGCAAAGTTGTTGTGTAAAAATGCATGCGGGTACCGCCGCATCGCCCTTTCGTCCGCGCTCGGCGCGTGCTTTGCCGTTCTGTTCCCGCTCATGCGCCTTGCAGGTGTGTGGGCCGTGGCGGTAAAAGTGCTCTCCGGCCTGGCGCTTGCCGCCGCGTGCGGCAGGTTCAGCCGCTTCAGGCAATATGCCGCCTTTGCGGCCGCGTTCTTTGCCCTGTCGTTTGCCCTCGGCGGCGCCGTCTTTGCCATATTCTCCCTTGCCGGGTGGGATGTGCAGGCGGGGCAGGGGTACATGATATCTTCCGTGCCGGTCGGCATACCGCTGTTCCTTGCCCTGATGCTTGCAGTCGCCTGCCGCGCCATCGCCCTTAAAATACGCAAAAGGAAGGGCGGAACGATGCACTGCGTGCTCTGCCTGGGCGACAGGCAGGCGGAGACGGACGGGTTTTTCGACAGCGGCAACAGCGTGTACTTCGACGGCGAGCCGGTCACCATAGTGCCCGCCCACGTCGCGGCGGTGCTCACAGATGTGTCTGCCCTGTCGCAGAGCGTAAAGATACATACGGTAACGGGCAGCAGCAAAATAAAAATTTTCACCGCGGACAAAATTGTGATATATAACGGCGAAAAACAGCATACAATAAAATATGCAAAAATAGGGATAAGCCCCCGCCCGATAGTCCGCGCCGTGCTTCACCCCGATCTGGCGGCGGATGACTGAACCGCGCGCTTCAAGGAGGAATTTACAACATGTTCGAAAAGCTTAAACGATTGCTTTCGCTATTTTTCAACGGCAACACGCTCGACTATATCTGCGGCACCGAGGCGCTCCCCATGCCCTTTTCGCAGGAGGAGGAGAGCGACAAAATAAGCCGCCTTGAACACGGGGACGAAAAGGCCAAGGCCGCACTTGTTGAACACAACCTGCGCCTTGTGGTGTACATAGCCAAAAAGTTCGAAAATTCGGGGATAGACGGCGACGACCTGGTGTCGGTGGGCACCATAGGGCTTATAAAGGCAATAAATTCCTTCCGCTCGGATAAAAACATAAAGCTCGCCACGTACGCCTCGCGCTGCATTGAAAACGAAATTTTAATGTACCTGCGGCGCATGTCGCGCGTGCGCCAGGAGATAAGCTTCGACGAGCCGCTCAACACCGACTGGGAGGGCAACGAACTGCTGCTTTCAGACGTGATGGGTACTGATGCGGACAGCGTTTATTCCAGCATAGAGGGAGGGGTGGAGCGCGACCTTTTAAAAAATTCGCTAAAAAAGCTCCCCAAGCGCGAGCAGGTGATTATGAACATGCGCTTCGGGCTGGAGGGCGGCGAGGAGATGACACAGAAGGACGTGGCCGACGCGCTCGGCATTTCGCAGAGCTACATCTCCCGCCTTGAAAAAAAGATAATAGGCAAGCTGAAAAAAGATATCAGCCGCCAGATATAATGCGCGGCCATAGCCTGTTGTACATATTAAAAAGCGCGCGGCGCGGAAACAATTTTTCCGCGCCGCGCGCTTTTATGCAACTTAAATGTTATGCGTATGTGCCGCCATGCAGTTTGCGGCAACCCGGTTCTTGCTGTCTCAGTCGTCAAAGTCAAACCTTTCTCCGCGGCCCACGCGGTCGCCTCCGCGGTAGTAAACATACTGCGAATTTCCGTTGGCGTCCGTTTCAACGCGCACTATATATTCGGCACCGCCGCCGTTTCCGCCCGTCTTTATCTTTATTATCTCCTTGCCTCGCTCGGTCTCTCTTTCAAATTCAAACATGGAGTTGGTGCCGTTCACCCTGTCGCTCACCGTCATCTTTATCTCGGTCTCTCCGCGCTCGCTCTCATATTCGAATGTGGTGCGTTCGGCAAGCCTGCCGCCGCGGTAAAGGGAGTAGGCGTATTCTTCCTCGCTCTCGTCGTCCTCGTTTTCGCTCTCAAGGGTTACCATAAGGTAGTCGTCGTTCGCCTCGTCCAAAGTTACCTTCAGCCTGTGCGTGTTTTCGCTCTCGCGGCCCTCGGTCTCGTTCACGAACCTGCCCTCAAGCGGGTAAGCGGTGCCGTCTATCACCATCACGCCTTCAACGGCGTACACGTCGGTAACTTCCTGTTCCCACGGCTCGTCGTCATCGTCGGCGTGGCTGCCCAGCAGTTCCCTGTTGTAATATGTCTGGTATTCAACCTTCTGTCCGTTCAGGTCGCGGTATGCCGCAGTCATCTTGTAGCTGTAGGCATACTCCGCATTGTCGTTTTCGGTGGCGGTTATCACAAAATTGTCCTCCGAAAGCAGTCCTTCAACCAGCTGCATGTATTCGTTCAGTGTGGCAATGGTCTCTTCGTCCGTCACCTGCCAGCCTAACCTGTCGTTTGCCGCCGACATAATGCCTGCCGCCGTGCCGCCCTGCATGCCGGCAATAACCATTCCCGCCGTGGCGGCGGTGAATCCGTATGCCTCTTCCGCCGTATCTATGGCGGTAACTTTGTTGTTGTCTGTGCCGCCCGTCTTGTTGTTCTGGGAGCTGCCCTCAACTTTCGCCGCTTCTAGCGCAAGCGCCGTTATAACTGCCATCCCTGCCAGAATTTTGGTAAACTTTTTCATAACAAATTCTCCTTATCGGTTATTTTTCCGTACGGGTCTTTCTCCCTTTTGGGGGGAGCTTTCACATATATAACAAACTCATCGCCCGTTTTGTTGGCAAAAAGTAAAAATTTTTTTGCGCATGGCCTTCTGCATGTGCCCGCTGCACCGCACTATATAATAATGTGATTATGCGCGCAAAAAAATATTTTATGTAAAGCGCCTTATGTAAAATGCCGCCGCGGCACAAAAATGTGCCGCGGCGGCGCTTTAAGGACAATTAAACCGGTATGGTCTTTATGTTTTATGGTCTTGTTTTTACGGCTCGCCTTTATCAGTCGTCAAAGTCAAACCTGTGCCCGCGGTCAACCTCTGTGTTTCCGCGGTAATACACGTATTCTCCTCCCACAATGCGCACCGTATAAGTGGTAACAGTCCCGTTTTCGCCGGCATGTATTACAATTTCGCCGCCCTCGCGCTCGAACGAAAATCTCTGCTGTTGTACGTTCTGCCCGCTCACCGTCATTACAAGCTCGGTCTCGTCGTCCTCGCTCTCGTAAGAAAAGGTCGTGCGCGAAACAACCCTGCGCCCCTCGTACAGAGTGTAGCTGTATTCGGTCTCGGTTTCGTCCTCTTCTCGCTCGTGTTTCTGTTCCACAAGCATATACCTGTCGCTACCCATGTCCACGCGCATGGTGTATTGCTCTTCGCTTTCGTCGTCCTCGCTCTCGGCAACGTGCGTGCCGTGCAGGGGGTATGCCTCGCCTTCAAGTAGCATAACGCCTTCAAGCGAATATTCGCTCTCCGTTTCGTCGTCATCCTGTTCGGTGTGCTCAAGCGTCTTGTTGTAGTATATAAGGCCGCCGTCGTGTTTTTCTCCAAGCACGTCTGTGTAATTCACCGCCATAACATAGCTGTATTCGGCGTACTGCGCGCCGCTGTTCTCCCCGCCCGTCACGGTGAACGTATCGCCGGAAATAAGGCTCTCCACCAATTCCATATAGCCGTTAATAAGTTCAATGGTCTTTTCGTCCTCTACGGCCTCGCGCCCGCCCGAAAGCTTTGTTGCGGCAGGCTTTGCGGATATCGCGGCACTCAGCTCTGCGGCGCTGTCGCTCATTCCGGCTATCATCATGCCCGCGCTTGCGGCCGAAAAGCCGTAAACTTCCTCTGCCGAGGTAAGCTCGCCGAATATTCCGCCCGGGTCTGAGGGCGTTATCGGCGTGGAAGGGGAGGAGGGGGACGTTCCGCCCTTTACCATCAGCGGAATGCACGCGCACACGGCTATAATTACGGCTGCGCCGCAGGCGGCCGCAGCTATCAGCTTTTTGCGCTTTGCCGTCTTTGCCTTTACTTCGCCCAGTTCAACTTCGTCGTCGGCATCCATGCCCATGCGGTACTTTATTTCGCGCTTTATCTTTTTATCGTCGGGCAGAACTTGCTTTGCTTCCTGCCGCAGCATCTTTTTAATGTTCATGTCCGCCCTCCTTCAGCGCCTGTCTAAGCTTTTTCAGCGCCGTATTGTTCTTCCACGTCACCGTCCCCACGGGCATGCCCAGCATTTGGGCAACTTCCCGCCGCTTGTAGCCCGAAACCTGGCACAGCATCAGTATGCGGTATTCGTCTTCGGCAAGCACCTTTGCCGCAACGTCGAAAATATATGGCAGCTCTGTCTCTTTTGCCCCGTATCTGCGTATGTCGCGCTCGTCGGTAAAGTCGGCGCTCTCTTCGCGCTGCCTCTTTTTTACATGGTTCAAGGCAAGGTTTCTGGCAATGCGCGCAAGCCACGCGGCAAAGTTTGTGCCGGGCACATAGCTGTCTATCGCGCTCAGTGCGCGCATATATGTCTCTTGCACTATGTCCTCGGCATACGCCCTGTCGCGCACTATATACAGCGCGCAAAAATACACGGTGCGGTTCGTACTCTCGTATATGTAATCGAAAGCCCGTCCGTCCCCGTCCTTATATTCGGCGATCTTGCGTTCCAGAATGTTGCTGTTCATCTCCTGCCGCCCGCGCCACGCTTCTCCTTCTGTATTAATAACAATCCAAAGGGCAGAATTGTTGGCCGCAAAAATAATTTCTTTTATAAAATTTTAACAGACATTGCCCGCGCTGTCAACCTCTTGCCATTCTGTGCGGTCTGTGCGTTTGCCTGCGGCCCGCCGTGATATAAGTATAACTTATTGCCGCTATGAAAAATAAGTATTGTTCGCTTTCGCCGCTCCAACGCGATTGCCCCGCATATATGCCCGAACTATCTGTGGTAAAGCGGTATTTTTCATTACATCTGCACTCTTTTCAATATTTGACAAATTTACGTATCGCGTGTTATAATTATTGTTGAAATTTATACCGTGATTTGTGGAATGTTTGTCAAATGAAAAGAGCCTTTTTGGATAAGTTGAAAGAATCGCTTTCGGCAATTCTGCCCATAGCGGCAATAATTTTGGTGCTTGCCATAGCATTGCAGGTGCAAACATATCAGTTCGTGCTGTTTCTCATCGGCGCGGTGCTGCTCGTGATAGGGCTTTCGGGCTTCAACGTGGGCGCAGATATGTCTATGCTGGTCATCGGCGAAAAGATAGGTTCGGTGGTCACGCACTCGCGCAAGATCTGGCTCATTTCCCTCGTCTCCTTCGTGATAGGCATCATAGTCACCATTGCCGAACCCGACCTGCAGATACTTGCGGGATACGTGTCCGAGGCTATAAATTCGTGGGTGCTCATAATAACGGTGGCGGTGGGCGTAGGCATATTCCTTACCATAGCCATGCTCCGCATTGTGCTTAAGGTGCGCCTTTCAATACTTCTCATCATCTTCTACATAGTGGCTTTTCTGCTCGCGTTCCTGTTCGTAGACCCCAGCTTCTGGGCCATAGCGTTCGACTCGGGCGGCGTCACCACCGGGCCCATGACGGTGCCCTTCATAATGTCGCTCGGCGTCGGCGTTGCGTCTATCCGCAGCGATAAAGAGGGAAAGGACGATAGCTTCGGCCTCGTCGCCCTCTCCAGCGTCGGCCCCATAATCGCCGTGCTCGTGCTGGGCATCATAAGCGGCGCCGCAGGCATACAGTATACGGTAAGCGACGCGGCTCCCGCCTCGGGCAACATGCTGAACGCGCTCATGCAGTTTGTGTACGGCCTCGGCTCGTATGCGGCGGAGGTGGGCATAGCCCTCGCGCCCATAGTTGCGTTCTTTATAATCTTCCAGCTTATAACGCGGGTATTCCACAAGCGGCAGATAATAAAAATAACCGTCGGCATAATAATAACGTTCATAGGCCTCACGCTCTTTTTAACGGGCGCAAACGTCGGCTTTGCCCCCATGGGCACGCTAATCGGCCAGGGGCTTGGCGACTTTGTCGGCGGCTGGCTGCTCATTCCCGTGGGAATGATAATAGGTTACTTCGTGGTTGCGGCAGAACCCGCCGTATACGTTCTCAACAAACAGGTAGAGCGCATGAGCGCGGGCGCCATAAAGGCGCGTTCAATGAAGCTTGCGCTCAGCATATCCGTTTGCTGCGCGCTCGGGCTTGCAATGCTCCGCGTTATCACAGACATTAATATAATGTATGTGCTTGTGCCCGGCTACGCCATAGCGCTCATCCTCACGTTCTTTACGCCCAAACTCTTTACGGGTATCGCGTTCGACTCGGGCGGCGTGGCGTCTGGCGCAATGGTATCGGCTTTCGTTCTGCCCATGGCAATAGGCGCCTGCCAGGCCATAGAGGGCGAGGCCGCCGCAACGGCGATAATGACCGATGCCTTCGGCTGCGTTTCGTTTGTGGCGCTCATGCCGCTTATAACCATACAGGTGTTCGGCATAATCTACAGGCACAAGACTTCAAAAATAAAGCGCACCTTCCTCACCGTGGAGGACAGGATCGTGGAATACGAGGTGTACTGAAATGGCAAAGATAAACCGCGGATTAAGGTTCGCCATTCCCGTGCGTGCCGAGCGTCCCGCTCCTCGTCCCAATAAGGCAAAACTCCTTGTAAGCATCCTAAACAGGGGCGACGACGAGCGGCTGACCGAGCTGTTGAACGATTTTTCGGTGGCGCTTACCTTCTCGTGCCCGGGCATGGGCACGGCGCGCAGCACGGTGCTCAACTATCTCGGCATAGGAACAAGCGAAAAATCGGTAATGCTTTCGCTCATTCCCGAAAGCGACGAAGAGCAGATATTGAACGAAATAAGCAACAAAATGTCGCTGTACCTTGTGGGGCGCGGCATATCGTTCACCGTTCCCCTTTCGGCCGTGTCGGAGATAGTGGCAAACGGCATATGTTCCGCAGCGGCGGCAAAATTTGTTGACGGGAGAAAAATCATGAAGGATAAAGACCGCAATTACGACCTTATCGTGGCGATAGTGGCCGAAGGGTATGTTGACGAGGCAATGGAGGCCGCACGCGCGGCAGGCGCGGCAGGCGGCACTATAATACGTTCGCGCTCGCTTTCAAACGCCAAGGCCGAACAGTTCATAGGCATCTCCATTCAGGAGGAATCTGAATTGCTGCTCATTCTTGCCCAAAGGCAGGGCAAAATGGCCATCATGCAGGCCCTTTCGCAGTCGGCGGGGTTAAAGACGGAGGCGGGCGGCATACTCTTTTCCGTTCCCGTAGACCGCACCGTCGGCGTGGGTGCAATAGGCGCGGCGTATGCACAGAAAAAGGCTGAAGATGCCGCTGCCGCGGCCTCGTCTGGCGATTCAGCCGCACAGCCTGCAGCAAACGGAGGGGCGGAGGAGCTTCCTTCGCAAAACGCGGACGGCGCAAAACAATAAAGTTAAAGCAAGGTAAAAAATAAGGTTAAAACAAACGGCGCGCGGGGCATGCAGTCCCGCGCGCTTTTCAATCAAAAATATTTGCGCTATCCAATAATATTTGCGTTATTTTTTTGCCCGCCCGCTATACGTTTTCGGGGAAGGTCTTGTTATACAGCTTTATGCTGTCCTCTATTATCTCCACGGCGCGCTTTCTGCCCATTATTTCAGAGACGGCGGTGTGCTTGTGTTCAAGCTGTTTATATACCTTGAAGAAGTGCTTCATTTCCTCAAAGATGTGGCTGGGCAGCTGTTCAAGTTCGCTATAGCAGTTATACATAGGCTCTTTGAACGGTATGGCTATTATTTTGCTGTCGTCCTCGCCGTCGTCCGACATGTTTATAACGCCTATGGGGTAGCACCGCACTATCGTTGCGGGCAGTATCGGTTCGCTGCACAAAACAAGCACGTCCAGCGGGTCGCCGTCGTCGGCAAGCGTGCGCGGAATAAACCCGTAGCTCGCGGGGTAAACGGTGGAGGTGTAAAGCACCCTGTCCAGCCTTAAAATGCCAAGGTCTTTATCCAGTTCGTACTTCGAGCGCGAGCCCTTTGTTATCTCTATGTACGCCACAAAGTCCTCTTTTTTTATGCGCTCGGGCGCAACGTCGTGCCATATATTCATAAAATTTCCTCCTGTATCGGTGCCGCGCATAAAGCCGCGGCCTTTTCCACTATATTTTAGCACAATAACAGGCATATGGCAATAGGCAGGCGACATTTTTTGCCGCCCTGCGCGCTCTTTGCTTGACCGCAAGCCAAGTTGTATGTTAGCATATCGGCGGGTACAGTTATGAATTTCAAAACAGTTATTTTCGATCTCGACGGCACCATAATAGATTCCTTCCCCGGTATCTCCGAGTGCGCGGAATATACATTGAATACGCTTGGGGCCAGCTTTAAACAGGGCGTGGGCATGAAGCAGTTTGTTGGCCCTCCGCTCATGTATTCGTTCACAAACCTTTGCGGCATGAGCGAAGAGCGCGCCCGCCTGGCCGTTAAGGTGTACAGGGAGCACTACGTTGCGGGCGGCATGTACAACAACACGCTGTACGGCGGCATCGTGCCCCTGCTTGCAGGGCTTAAAGAGCGCGGCGTAACGCTTGCCGTGGCAACGTCTAAGGTGGAAGAATTTGCCCGCAAAATTCTTGCCCGCCACAATATAGACGGCATGTTTGCCTTTATCGGCGGGGCGGCGTCCGATGACTCGCGCACCTCAAAGGAGGCCGTGCTTGAATATGTGCTTGAAAACCTCGGCGGCGCAAAAGGCGCGCTTATGGTGGGCGACAGGCAATACGATATCTCGGGCGCACATGCCTGCGGGTTGCCCGCCGCAGGCGCATTGTGGGGGTACGGCTCAAGGCAGGAACTTGCCGCGGCGGGCGCAGAGTACTTTGCCGAACGCCCCGAAGATATCCTTTCGCTCCTCTGAGCGAGGAAGGAGGGGGACGTTCCCACACCGTGCCCTTTTGCGTAAAGGGTGATACCTCACCCTTGCCTTCTCTGTCTAAGGGTAGGAATTAAAGGAGGGGTACGGGCGGTCGGTATTTTACTTTGTCATTTCGACTAAGTGAGCAACGCGAACGCATGGAGAAATCTCTTACTATACATGTATAATTCTTTGAGATTTCTCGACTGCGCTTCGCTCCGCTCGAAATGACATAAAATGGTACCCGCGGCTTAGTCATAAGGAGCCGTAGGCGGCGGCGCGCATTTTCATGCGCGCCGCCGCCATATTTTCTTTTTACCTCAATATTATTATCTTGTCTTTTGCCCGCGTTATCGCCGTGTACAGCCAGCGGGCGGAATCTTCTTTAAAGGCGTAGCTCTCGTCAAAGACCACGGCGCTGTCGAATTCCGAACCCTGCGCCTTGTGGCAGGATATGCAATAACCGAATTCAAACCTGTTCAGCGTGAACGCGCCTGTGGCGTTTCCCTCTTCGTCGAACTGTTCAAAGTAGTCGCCGCGGCGGTATCTGTACGCCCCGTTTTCAAAAAAACCTGTGTCAAACGGCACTTCTTCTGGGCAGTCCTCGTCTAAAAAGTCGGCGCGGAACCGCATAAAGCCAATGTTTTCGCCCGCATAGCGCACGTCTTTAACGTAGCCTATTATGCCGTTCACCATGTTATACCTGAATTCGCCGTCTATAAACTGTTCCCAGTTGTTCAGCGTGCAAATAAGTTTTTCGCCTTTCTGCGGCAGGCCGTAAAGCCCGCGGTAGCCGCGTATTTCGTCGTTTATTTTGCCGCGCGTCTTGTTCAGGCCGCATATCACCTGTTCGGCCTTCAAAAGGTATTTTTTTCTGTACTCGGGCTTTATGCGCCTTGCGCTCATAACAAACGCGCGGTTGCCGTAGTTTCCGTATGGTATGTACTTGCCCTTCATGGCGCTGTGCGCAAGCCGTATTATCGGGTTTCCCTCCTGTTGCCGCACAATGGTGCGCAGCGAAAAGTCGGGCGCCGTCAAAAAGCTGTTCATGCCCTCCACGGGCGGAAGCTGTGCGTTGTCGCCGCACACCAGCATCTTCACGTCAAAGCGCATTATGTCGGAAAGAACTTCGTCCGACACCATAGAAAATTCATCCAGAACGATCAGTTTTATGGCCTTGTCTATGCTCTCCCTGCGGCGGAATACCAGTTTTTCTACCTTTATCGGCTTGCCGTTTATTATCGTTTCGTTCTCTTCGGCTATGGCCTGGTATATCAGCCTGTGCAGCGTGGTGGCGGGTATGCCCTGCCTTATCAGCACGGTCGCCGCCTTTCCGGTGGGCGTAACAAACGCCACGCTCTTGTCTGGCTCAAGCTTTAAGGTGTTGCACACCGTGTGCCTTAAAAGCGTGGTCTTTCCCGTGCCCGCAAGCCCCGCCAGCACGTATATCTGCCGCGAAGAGTGCAAATACCAGTCCGCTATGCTCTTGTCTGCCGCCGTCTGGTCGGCCGTAAGTTCTGCCATATTTTATATTATATCACTCAAACATATGTTTTGTAAAGTATTTTGCCCGTTGCGCGCGCAGGTTGTCCGTCGCAGGCAGCGGCGGGGGGAGCTGGCCCGCCTTAAAGTAAGCGCAGCCTGCACAGAGGCGTTTTTTAAAAAATCGCGGCAAAAACGGGTTGCAATGTTGACTACTGCAACATTTTGCCGTATAATATTAAGCGTTGGAGCGCAAAATGCGCACTCTACTTTTTATCGGAGGTCTGTTATGGGTTACAAAACCAAGGAATGGCGCAAGTCTATGCGCGTTACCGTAGATTTTAACAATATGATGTCTAAGTTCCTCGGCGAAAGGGGAATAAAGGATTCTGAACTCAAGGCCATGAAGGGCAAGGCGGAGGAGGCGTTCAGGTACGTTGCCGAAAACCGCGGCAAGGACGAGCTGTTCATGGGCTGGACGGAACTGCCCTACAACCAGAACGAAATTGTAGCCGACATTCTGGCCACTGCAAAGGAAGTGCGCAAAAAGTTCAAATACTTCGTCGTGCTCGGCATAGGCGGCAGCGCGCTCGGCCCCTCAATGGTGTTCAATGCGCTCTGCCATCTTCACCACAACGAACTCACGGCAAAGGCGCGCGGCGGCGCTCCCAAGTTCTATGTTGAAGACAACGTCGATCCCGTCCGCATGAAGGCGCTTTTAGACGTTATCGAGCCCGAAAAAACCTGCTTCAACGTAATTTCAAAGTCCGGCGCCACTTCCGAGACGATGACCCAGTACCTCATCATCTCCGATATACTCACAAAGGCGGGCGTCGACCTTGCCGAAAACCTCATCTTCACCACCGATGCAAGCCGCGGCAACCTTATAAAGATTGACCGGGCCTTCGGCGGCAAGATCAAAAAGTACGTTCTGCCCGACGGCGTGGGCGGCAGGTTCTCTGAACTCTGCCCCGTGGGTCTTCTGCCCGCCGCCGTACTCGGCATAGATATAAAGGGCCTGCTTGCGGGCGCCGCATTCATGGACAGCATATGCAACAAGCCCCAGATAACTTCCAACCCCGCGCTTGCCTGCGCAACGCTGATGTACATAACCATGAAGCAGGGCAAAAACATACATGTAATGATGCCCTACAGCGACAATCTCCGTCTTCTCTCAGACTGGTACTGCCAGCTGTGGGCAGAGAGCATCGGCAAGCAGGAGGATTACGACGGCAATGTTGTTAACGCCGGCACCACTCCTGTAAAGAGCCTGGGCGTCACCGACCAGCACTCTCAGGTGCAGCTGTATATCGAAGGCCCCTTCGATAAGGTAATAACCTTTATTTCCGTGGGCAAGTACGCATGCGAAATGCCCATACCCCATGGCTGCGAAGATATTCCCGATGTGGGCTTCCTCGGCGGCCACACCATGCAGGAACTTATTCAGGCGGAAAACAAGGCCACTGCCTACGCCCTCATGCGCGCGGGCAGGATGAACTATACCATAAATGTTCCCGAAGTAAACGCATTCACCATGGGCCAGCTTATGTTCCTGCTCGAACTGCAGACGGCGTATGCAGGCGCAATGCTCAACATAAACACCTTCAACCAGCCGGGTGTGGAAAACGGCAAAAAGGCAACTTTTGCCCTGCTCGGCAAAAAGGGATACGAGGCTAAAAAGGCAGAAATCGACTCGGCACCCGAACTTGACGGCAAGTATATAGTTTAACATAATATTTTTAACGGGCGGTTATTGCAACTGCCCGTTTTTTTGTGCAACGCGGAACTTGCAGTCAAAGTTATGATTTACAAAGGAGAGTTTTATGTACAGGAAAGCCGTGATATTAATACTTTCAGTGTTGGTTGCCGTGGCGGCGGCAATTTGTCTTTCTTCGTGCCTCAACAAGCTCGCCGAAGGCGAAACCTCAGGCACCGGTCAGAATACGGAACAGAACGGGCAGCAGCCCGATGACGGCAATCAGAATGAACAGCCCGATGACGGTCAGGGGCAGGAGGAACAGCCCTCGCACAGCCACAGCCTTCTGTATGTGCCATACAGGGCAGCGGACTGTGTTTCCGCAGGCAATCGGGAATATTGGGTATGTACCGTCTGCGGCAATTACTATGCAGACGCCGTTGGCAACGATCAGCTCTTTGCGCAAGAGGTGGAAATAGCCGCCAAGGGCCATACATACGTTGCAAATGTAGTTGCGCCCGCCTGCGAGGAGCGCGGATATACCGAATATGTCTGCTCGGATTGCGGCGACAGCTATACAGACCCGCTGTCTTATACTCAGCCCGCGGGCCACAAATTCAGCGAATGGCAGATGGCAACGCCCTCCACATGCCTTGCAGAGGGAGAGGAGGTGCGCACCTGTTCTGCCTGCGGCAGGGTGGAAAGCAAGGCGCTCCCCCTCGGCAGTCACAGCTACGGCGAATGGCATGTAACAACGCCCGCCTCGTGCGTAAGCGACGGTGAAGAAGCCCGCAGCTGTTCTGTATGCGGCAATGTGCAGACGCGGGTCATATCGCAATTGACCCACAACTATGCTCAAACTATCGTCGCTTCCACCTGTACGGCGCAGGGCTATACCCTGCACAAATGTACGCTGTGCGGTGATGAGTATAGGGATGAATATACCTCCGTCGTTCCGCACGATTACGCCGTTCATCCCGTCGTCAGACCTACCTGCGTTGACAGCGGCACAGATATATATACTTGTACTGCATGCGGCGACAGCTATACCGTTACCGTTGCGGCAACGGGGCACAATTATGGCGAGTGGCATGTAACAACACCTGCAACGTGCATTGTAGAGGGCGAACAAATAAAGAAATGCGGCAACTGCGGCAATGCCGTCAGTCAGACCATACCCAAAACCGCACACAGCTATGCCGTCACCGTCGTAGATGCCGATTGTGAAAGCGGCGGCTATACTTCGCACAAATGTAAGGTGTGCGGTGACAGCTACAATACAGATTTTACCGATCCGCTCAGACACGACTATATTTCAACGGTATTTGCTCCCACCTGCACGGAACAGGGCTATACGATGCATAAATGCAGCCGTTGCGACAGTGAGTATAAAGACAGCTATACTCCTGTGGCGGAGCATGATTATATTTCTGAAGTGGCGGAGGAGCCAACTTGCACCCACGAGGGGCTTATGCGCCTGGAGTGTTCGGCATGCGGGGATGAGAAATACGAGGCTATCGCAAAATTGCCCCACACATATAGCCAAACTATTGTAAGTCCAAAGTGCGAAGAGGGCGGCTATACGTTGCACACGTGTGAGGTTTGCGGGCATAATTATAAGACAGACCCCGCCGACCCGCTCGGGCACGACTATATTTCAACGGTATTTGCTCCCACCTGCACGGAACAGGGCTATACGATGCATGAATGCAGCCGCTGCGACAATGAATATGTCGATAGCTACACTCCCGTCGTGCCGCACAGTTATACCGTGCAGACAGTTGCCAAACCTACCTGCACGCAGCCCGGAGAAGATAAGTACACCTGCACAGAATGTGGTTACAGCTACACTGTCGCCGTTGAGGCAACTGGGCACAGCTATGGGGAATGGCAGTTGAAAGCGTCCGCAACATGCACTGAGGACGGCGAACTTATAAAGGTATGCGCCAGCTGCAGCGACACGGTAAGTAAAACTATACCCAAAACAGGTCACAGTTATACAGATGTGGTCATACCGCCCGACTGCGAAAACGGCGGATATACGCTGCACAAGTGCGGCGTGTGCGGGTATGAATACGATACCGATTTCACCGATCCGCTTGGGCACGCATGGGAGCTTGCGGAAGAGGGCACGCTTGAAAACGGCGCTCCATATAAAAAATATGTATGCTCGCGCTGCCATGATGAAATGGTGGAGGAAGGCGAACCTCCCGCCGCCACAGAAGGGTTGCAGTTCGAACTTACCGCCCAGGGGTGGTATGCGGTCATCGGGCTTGAAACTGAGGAAGAGGGGGTCGCGCTCATTATTCCTTCAGAATACAACGGTCTGCCCGTGCGCGAAATTGCCGACGGCGCGTTCAGCAACGATCTTTCAATCATCTCCGCTTTGCTGCCTCAGGGCATAACATATATCGGCGAAAGGGCGTTCTACGGCTGCAACAGCCTTGCAACGCTTTCCATTCCGTATACCGTGGAAACAATTGGCGAACAGGCATTCGCGTATTGCGGCGCGATTGAAAGCATATGGTATGATGCCGTCAATGTGCCCATCAATTCGCTTAATACGTTTATCAGTGCGGGAGTGGAAGCGAACGGTATAATATTTACAGTCGGCCCTCACGTTCAGGTAATTCCGGCATACCTGCTTTATGCCGACACAGCGCCCAAGGTCGTTGAAGTGGTGTGCGAACAGGGATCGGTGCTCAGTGTTGTGGGGAGTGCGGCGTTTTATCGCTGTACGCATCTCAGCCGTGCAGAGTTGCCGCCGTCTCTTACACAAATCTCAGCCGAGGCATTTTACGGCTGTTCAGCACTCTCATATGTCAGCTACCCCGCTTCGGCCTCTGTCAGCAAAAACGCGTTCAAAAATGTAAATGCAAATTGTGAGTATAATATATATCAGGTGCTTGAAAATATTCTTTACGCCACCCGTCGTCGGGAGAAGTGCGCCGATTGACGGGCAGTATTTCTTTTGTATATGTAGTGTTGTTTATGTGGTGTGCGCGCGGCGGGCTGTTTTACCCGCCGCACGCAATGCCATGCGGCGGCGTATAATTTTAAGACGTTTGGCCGCCGTTAGCGCCGCAGTAAAATAAAACATAAAAAAGCTGAAAATGTGCCACAATTTTGCTTGCCAAGCTCAGCCGTGTATGATATAATCACTACCGTTAAAAATGTTTTGGCCTTGTGGTCAAGCGGTTAAGACGGAGCCCTCTCAAGGCTCAATCCCGGGTTCGATTCCCGGCAAGGTCACCAAACAAGTTAAAGGCGAACCCGTTTCCATTAGGAGACGGATTCGCCTTTATCGTATGGTATTGAACTTTGAGTAAATTAAAGGAGAGTATTACTCTAAATTAACTTTTCTGCTGAAATTATCTTAGAGTTTACTATCTACAATCTGTTGTTTCTCGCTTGATTTGATTTTGCTTGAGTTAATGCTCTTGATTTGCCTCTTCTAAGTTTTGTTTTGTAATACTATTAGAATATTTTTTTTGAGACAACCTTTTCAAAGTTGAGTCCGTTGTGTTTTGCATAACATTGTTGATATTCTTTAGTTGATCAGAAGCTAAATAATCAATATAAATAACTTTTTCTATATCCATAAATGCTACCTTTATTATTTTGAAATACTTTTTTGCCGTAACCATTGAAAGCCATCAGCTTTTGTAATGATTGCGATGTCAATGGGGCCACCCACTGTTCCTACATTATCGTCAAGGGCAACTTTCCTTCTTATAGAAGTTATGTGTATCATTGATTCTGCTAACAACGATAATTCTTCCACTGGTAAAATAGCCACTGAATTTATCATAGGTATCATATAATTCCTTTGAGCTGTATAAATTATATTCTGAATTATGGGGCCTGCAGCCGCAACAATAGTGTTCTCTACTTCATTTTTTTTATTATCCGCAAAAAATGAAGAGTCTATGCCTGTAAAAGCTGTGGTTATTTGTTGTGGAATATCCATTTTCAGGGCATTAATAAGTTCATCGTTAATACCGTATAGAAAGGTTTGCATTACATCTTTTTGTGCTAGAGGCGTAATAGCTGCAGTGTTGATTTCAGAAAGACATACCTCTTCAATTATGGTATAAACGACTTGATGATTAATAATACCTGATATATTTATATGTAACATTTTAGGAAAGATATCATCTTCGCCATATCCAGCAAAAGCAAGTCCTACAAAGCCTGCACGATAAAAAACTTTATCAAATACTTTACAAACTGAGTTTATTAAGTCAGTTCTCATATCGTCAGCAATCCATGTGAAATTGGCACTAATATAGTCTGCTATATCTGTTGAATATGTTTTAGATATGTATGATGACAATGAAACATTTTTATTATTTGGTAGCATTTCAACATAGTCTATGGTTTGTTTGGTGACTTTCCTAGCAATGGCTATCAATTCTTTCTGTGTCAGATTTTTTCCCTTTTCTTCAATTTTGCTTCTTATTTCACTTTCATAATCATTTTTAAGACCATTTAATAATGATATATAGATACCTTTGACAAATGCGCTTTCTGTATTATTAAAATGAAATAAATTTTCCTTTTCAAGTAAAAATTTTATAAAACTATTAAAGTAATCTTTTAGCTCAGGAAAAACAATATCACCAAGATAAAGTTTAAATTGTTTTAATATTATCTCCATTGGTATATATTGCATTTCCACATTAGAATAAATTATAGCACCAATAGGGGCTTTATCTGAAAGCGCAAATAGCTTATTGGCTGAATTAAATATTGTCTTGTGATTTCCAATTGTTACAGCACTATCTGCTGCTAACGCAATTGCATTCTTATTCATTATACATACACCAGCACTCATAATTTTACCTCTTTATAATAATTTTAAACAATTATAACACAGTTTAGTCTCTAGTGCAAGACTTATTAATTATTTTGTAGCATGCACTAATTTTAGAAACAAGTTAAGGGCGGCGGGTGCTTCGTGTGAAGCACCCGCCGCCCTGCCGTTATTCAAGGTTTATAACATTCGGCACAACCTCTGTAGGTTGTAAATGAGAAAATATATGTATTTATATACCGCGCTATTTCGCGGTCGTCACCGTACTCATTTAACGGTTATCTGTGTCCGTATGGATTCAATCGGACTTTATGCTATTAAGTTGTGTATTCAGTTGTGATTGCCTTTCGGCTCGCCACGTTTCAAACTCTCGCCGATTGCTTTCATCCGCCATAAACAAGCGTATAACGGGCAACAGAAATCGTGCGAGCGAATCAAACTCGCTATTTTGCATGCCTGTTTCCTGTCTATTTCTCGCCATCCCCCGTTATTATGTAGTCTGTTCGATAACATTTCCTCCTTTTAAGCGTTTATTCAGTTTTACTTGCTCCAATGGTTGCCCGACGACTTTAAGGGCTTGGGGCGGTACTTGTCCAGCTTGCGCTGTCTGACCGTTTCCATAACCTCATTCAGCTTATCGGGCGCATGTTCTCTTATCTCACGAAGAACATCGGCGTCGCTTTGAAAAGCTTGCTTTTCACGCTCCGTCTTTTGATAGAGAGTAAACACGTCGTGCTGGTCGCGGGTACTGATTTGCAGCCGTTCTTCGAGTTGCCCATTCTCGGCTTTGAGCTTTGCGGCTTCTGCTACGATGACGGGCAAGTCCCTTTTGTTGAGCTTGCGCCTGCCTTCGCTGTACTCCTGCAAAACATCAGCCGCAGCTTGAAGTGGAGCAGTGTCGCGTTGAAGTCGTTTCTGTCTCTCTTCAAGCTGTTGCGTTTCCCGTTCGGCGTGGACTTGCCGCTGTTCTGCACTCGCCGCTGCTTGTTCGGCAACAGCTTTTTGCTCTTCCGCGACAGCTGTTTCCTCTCTCATTTTCTGTAACTTGTAAGCTGCCGTATCAAGGTGCTTTGCCTGACTTCCTTCTTTGCCTCGCTGTAAGTTCCATTTCTTTCCTACGACAGAGTGAAAGTCTGATTGTAGGTTTTGCAACTCCTTCCTGTCAAACAACTGCTTTGCACACAATCTGCCGTTGGCAATGGGAATTAAATTCAAGTGCAGGTGCGGCGTAGTTTCATCTATATGGACAGTTGCCGAGATAATGTTGTCCTCGCCGTACCGCTCCGCAAAGAAACGAGTGCAGTCCAAAAAGAATTGCTGTTGTTCGCGCGGTGACAGCTTGCCGAAAAACTCTCTGTCTGAACCCACGACGAAGGAACACATAAGCACGGCATCCTTGCGTACTTTCGTGGGCAGGTTGAGAGCCTCAATCTTGTCGTTGATAAATTGCGTGTACGACCGCTGCCTTTTGATAATGTTGTAATTGTTCCGCGTGCGCGTGAAGTCTATCTGCGG
>CALVLV010000009.1 GCA_944341075.1 uncultured Clostridia bacterium | reverse complement strand
ATTATATCTACTATGCCCTGCTCCTCTTCGGGAACTTCGTCAAGCGTTACTACGCCGCCGTCTATGAGCGACTGTACGGTGGCGACTACTTCTGAGATATTGCAGTATACATTTATGTTGCAATCCGCGCCGAGCAGTTTGGAGATGGTTATGTAGGCCTTGCCGTAGTCTGCGGCTGTTGTATCGTAATCGTAGAACACGTCTGCCGCAAGCAATACCTTCTCGTTCTTGTCGGTCAGCGTTATGTTTGCGCTTGCGTCAAGATCTTTGATACTGCCGTTGCCCTTTATTACAAGGTTCGCGCCGTCTAAAAGTTCGCCATAGCCATTTATTCCGTTATCTGCAAGCAGCTGCGCGAGAGCATCGCCCGTAAGGGTAAGTTCTATGCCAACCGACTCGCTGTTGAGCAGATCAACTACAGAATTGAGAAGTTTATTTGCGTCTGTATAGTCGTCTGTGTTGGGCTTTTCAACCCCATCTTCACTGCCGTTTACAATTATTGTAAGACCGCTGTTAAGCGCGTTGCCCGTAAGCTCGCCATTTTCTATGTCGTAGCCGAGCGTTACGAGCCCGACTTTGACGTCTGCGCCCAGCAGGCTTAAAACTTCGTCAAGATCAAGCGTTGTGGTGAGCCTGTCGGCATTTGAAGAAAGCGACTTTATTATATTCTGCCACTGTATATCGAGCAGCTGAGAGATTATATCTACTATGCCCTGCCCCTCTTCGGAAACTTCGTCAAGCGTGACGGCGCCGCCGTCTATGAGCGACTGGACTGTAGATACTACTTCTGAAATGTTGCAATATACATTTATGTTGCAATCCGCGCCGAGCAGTTTGGAGATGGTTATGTACGCCTTGCCGTAGTCTGCGGCTGTTGTATCGTAATCATAGAACACGTCTGCCGCAAGCAATACCTTCTCGTCCTTGTCGGTAAGCGTTACATTTACGCTTGCATCAAGATCTTTGATACTGCCGTTGCCCTTTATTACAAGGTTCGCGCCGTCTAAAAGTTCGCCATAGCCATTTATTCCGTTATCTGCAAGCAGCTGCGCCAACGCATCACCGCTCAATGTGATATTCACATCCACGGAGGGGCTGTTTAAAAGCGCCAGCACCGACTGAAGGGCTTCGGTGAGTTCGAGGTAGTCATCTTTTTCTGCCTCGGTGAGCCCGTCTTCGCTGCCATATATGGTGGCCTGAATACCGAGCGAAGGTATGCTGCCGTACAGCCAGCCGCCGTTACCGTTGTAACCTTCGGCGTCAAGCGCGCCGAGGGTGTATTTTAATGTTATGTCGCCTACGGAGAAGCCTGCGCCAAGCATTTCAAGCACGCCGTCTACATTCAGGGTGGCGCCTATGACGCCCGAATCGGCGTTTATCTCCTTTATCACAGAGCCGAAATCGAGCGAGAGCACGGCATTGATGAGCGACGCGATATCAGTCGCCTGCCCGCCATCGGCATAAGATGCGGGGGCATATTCGGCGACGAGCGCCTCTATAGCCGTTTTAAGCTCGTCTATGTCGGCATACACCTTAAGGTCACATTCCGCACCCAAAAGGTTGGTTATGGCAAGGTATGCCGTGCCGTAGCGGCCTGAGCCGCCGCCATATATGTAGTATACGTTTGCGGCAAGCAAAGTCTTTTGCCCTTCGGCGCCGTCTGAATAAAGGTTCATGGCGGCATCTACGGTAATTCCGCCTATATCCACCCCGCCGGTGATTTCAAGTTTGAGGTCGTCAAGGCTGTTTCCGAGGTCTACGCCGAACCCTTCAAGCAGGTCGGCGAGCTGACTGCCGCCCAGCTGCAGCTGCGCGCGTATTGTTTCTGACGAGAGAAGCTGATACAGGCTGTCGGCCGCCTTGGAAATATCGAAGGGCGCTTCTGATGGCTGATGGGTTATAAATTCGCCCTCGGAGGGGGTAAGCCCCACCGATACGGCTATGGGGGTGCCGTTATACGAAAGCCCGCCGATAGCGGCGCTGCCTAACGAATATATGCCGTTGCCTTCGTCGGTAAAATCGAACGTTGCCGAGAGCGAAACGCCCATAAGGTCTTCGAGCGAAAGCGTGAGCGAAACACCCTCTTCCGTTTCAACTATAGGTGCGGAGAGCAGCTGGGCAAGTATCTCGTTGAGATCGAGCGAGCCTCCCTCCTCTCCGGCAGTATCAGCCATTGGTGCGGCCGTATTGCCGAGCGAATCTGCCCACGCGCTGAATTTTTCGATGATGTCGCCGAAGGCGTTTACGTCTGCCGTAAGGGCAAAATCAGTGGAGTAATAGGCGTTTATGTTGCCGTCTGCAAGTTCTATGTACAGATCCTGTCCGTCTACCGATTCATCGGAGGACAGGGCTATGCGCGCCTCTATAGCGCCGAGTATGTCATCGCCTATGGAGGAGATATCTACGCTTAAGAATATTTTGCCGTAGTATGTTTTATCGTTTAAAACAAGCGTTGCATCGAACTGGTCGCCCGTGCCGCCGATAACGCCGCCGAACGCACCCAGAAGAAGGTCGGCCGCCGTAAGTTCCTGCCCGGGGTCGTCCACCACGCCGAGATTGCCAACGTATTCGGAATAGTAACTTTCGTAATAGTCGTAGTGCGCCTCGTCAAAGCTCTCCTCGTCGTAGGTATACACGGTATCGGTGACGGAGGTGCTGCTCATTGCAAATATTCGCGTGATGTCAGACTTTTCGTTGGCCTCTATAGAGAGTACGCGATAGTTGTCGTCGAATGTGATGGTGAGCGAAATTTCTGAAAATTCGGGGAGCTTGTCAAGCCCGCCGCGCGTCTGCATGGCGTACTGGTAGTAATACGCCGCCTTTTCGGCATTGAGATTGAAAGTCTGGGTAAAGGTGCCGTCGCCGTTGGCCGTAGCCTCGTTCCAGCTTTCAACAGTTTCGGCGTTGAGGATATATACGGTCATTTCGGTGGAGTACTGGCCGTATTTATACAGGTAGCTCTCCTTATCGTAGTAAACAACGTCGTCCTTCCAGTCGGCGTTGGTGCCCGTGGTGGAGCTGCCAACGTTGCCCGAGGAAGTGCGCATATACACGCCCGCCCCCTTGCCTTCGGCATTGCCGTTCGGCACAAAGCACGACTGTGTGCCCGCACCCACAAAGCCGTAGGTGAAGTCCGATGAGAGCATTATGCCGCCTTTATAGTCCTTGAACGAGTTGGTGTACTGCGTGGCTATAAGCGCGGTAGATACCGTTGTGGACGACGAATGGTAAGCTTGCTGCTGGTCGAGCATCCACGCAAGGTGGCCTATGGTAGTGAGCCCGTCGGGATTTTCAGTTGAAAACGTCATACCCTCGGCAACGGGGATCTTTAAGTTTTCGGTATCGTCGGGGGCCTCGACAACTTTATCGCCGCCGAGCGCCGAACACATATACCATATTACAAAAGCGCCGCCTGCCGCAACTATAAAGCCGAGCACGCAGCACAGAACTATTTTGAGTTTTGTATGAGCTTTTCTTAACCTTGCCATTTATCTAAATCCTGAATCGTTTTCTGATTTGAACGCGGCATCCGACTGCCCGTACATGACAGGTCGGACAGCTTTTTACGCGCTATTGTAATTTTATAATATTGTGACATAGTTGTCAAATATTTGAACGGCGTTGTAATAGATAAATATTACAAATATGCGCTTAAATATTACAATACATGACAAATTGTTTCAGCCGGCGCAATTTATTTACAGTATGCGCAAAAAGGGGCGGGGAAACCGCACGGTTTCCCCGCCCCGATACTGTCGCAGCGCACTGATTTTCAGGGCACCATATCACACCCTTGTATAGCTGCAGGCATATGCGTTTGCAGTCAGGTCTGCTATGACCTTTTTCATATCTGTCACATCGTACGCGGTCATATCCTGCCGCCAGCCCTGCGAAACTTCAAAGGTAAGCGTTTCAAGGTTGCGGCATCCCCTGAAGGCAAAGGAGCTTATCTGCGTGACGTTTTCTGTAACAGTGAACGTTTCAAGGCTGCTGCACCCTTCAAAAGCCGACCTGTAGTATGCCTGCACGCTGTCGGGCAGAATAATTTCCGTCACCGAAGCAATGTAGTAGAACGCCCACGCGGGCACGGCGGTAATGTTGCCCGTGACGGTTATCTTTTTAAGATTGGCAGAAGTTATGGCCGTGGTGCCCTGGTTGTTTTCAAACCCGAAGTTATAGCGCAGGAAGTTTTTTTCTGCGGAATCGGCGCTTTCGCCTATGAACGGAATAACAAGTTCGGTAAGTTTTGAAAGCCCGCCAAAGCAGTTGAACGCCATATATGTGACGGTGTTCGGAACGGTGAGCGAGGTTATTGCCAGCGACCTGAGCGCCGATGTGCCTATCGAGCCCACATTTTCAAGCGTGAGCGAAGTTATGGTGCTTATAGCACCCAGCGCGCCGTACGCAAGGTTGCCGCCGCGCACCGTGAGCGCATTGAGCGAGGAGGGCAGGTAAAATTCTTCGCTGCCGTAGGCGCTGTAGTTCATGACCGTGCGCTTGCCGCCCGAATATGATTTTTCGCCGAAGATATAGCCGAGCAAAGCCTGCTCGCCCTCGGCAGAGGGGCTGCTGCCCACAAATGGAACGGACAAAGTTGTCACCCAGCCGCATCCGCTGAGCGCGGCGGCCGCCCCGCAGTGCGCAGTTGCAGGGCGGCATGGTTAAGACAGGCCGCGCTATTTAAGCATGTAAATTTCCATTTTTGCGGCGTAAACTATCTCTCTTCCGTGCATTTCAGAAAAATATGCGCGCAGAAAGGATATATACCTGCGGAAAGTGGCAACCGATATGCCGTATGCGTTGCAGCAGTCGTAAATTTTTATGCCCGAACCAAGGCGCAGAGCGTCGTACATCTGCAACAAAATATAGCTTTTGTTCATTTTTCTTTTTCATAAAGCGCTTTAAATCTCCTGTGATTTTTTTCGGGACGTCTCCCTGTATCAACTACCGATAGTGTAGCAGATTTTGCCAGCGTTTTGTTGAGCGCAGTTTTCCGAACGGGTGGAAATTTACGCTTAAAATATAGAAAAATGCGCTTAATTGCCTTTTTGCGCACATAAAAATGCCGCAGGCGGCGGCAGAAAACCTGCCGCCGCCTGCGGCTGCACAACTTGCTTTTTACTTTTTTACCTACACGACATCCACGCGGATATTCACCATAAACGTGACGCCGCATAGCGTATCGCACTCTATGCGCATGGCACATTCTTCGTACCTGAAGGCCACGCCGCTTGTAAAGGCATAATATTCGTTGCCGTTTAAATTGCCGAACAGCACGGGCACATGATGATCTTGGCAGCCCATCTTGCTGTATTCAAACGTTATCCTTATGCGCTCGCCCGACTGCACGTTGAGCCTGAGCCAGAAGGGCTGCGAACCGAACACCACAAACCGGTAGTCCGTGCCGGGCTGCACGACTGCGGGCGCATATTGGCTGCGGCCGTCGGACTGAGTTTTGGGCTCGTACACGGCCTCGAGCACGATGCCGTTTTCAAGCGGAATAAAGTTATTATTTACAAAGCTGCCCTGCCCGTCGCGCCAGCCTATAAAGGTGTGGCCCTGTTTTTCGGGCGAGGGCAGCGCAAAGTGCTGACCTTCCAGATATACCTGTGCATCTCCGTCTTTCAGCGTTATACCCCCAACCTGATTTTCTATGTAAGTCACCTGCGCGTTGCTGTCCCAACCTTCCAAAAAACCTGCCGTCTGTTCCCTATTCAATGCGGTATATATGCGGACGAATGTACCCGTGTCGCTGCCGAAGGCATACGGTTCTATATGCTCCACCGAAGAGGGAATATACAGACAGGGATGGTCGCTTGAAGAGCCCCCGTTGATTACAAGGGCGTTGCTGCCTATATACTTAAGCGTATCCGGCAGAACTATTCCGCCCGAAAAAACATATGAATCATAAAACGCATAGGACTCCAGCATCTCCAGCCCTTCCGGCAGGACGGGAACATTGTATATATATGCGCCCGTAAAAGCATATTCGCCTATAGATTGCAGCGAACTGCCCGCCTCAAACTCAAGGCAAAATTCCGAAAGCCTGAAACACTCCCTTCCTATCTGCTTTACGCTTGCAGGTATTATCACAGGCTGCGATATTGCCATACAGTTGAAACAGTTGTCGCCCAGGCGCTCTACCGTACCGGGTATTACAAGGCTGTTCAGGTAATAAGTTACGGCGTTGGCTTCGGCAGAGCCGCCAAGCATGCCGTCCACCGCTACCACGGGCTTATCCTCAATATATGAAGGAATAACAAGGTCTGCATTCTCGCCAAATGAGCCGGTATATGCCGTGATTATCACGCTTTTGGGGCCGATCTTGTACTTGAAATTTTCGGCGCTTCCGTTTACCATTATCTCCTGCCATATGGCGTACAGGGTGATATCTTCCTGCTGCCCTTCGGGCGTGGCATGCAGATATTCGCCGCTGCCGTCCGAAGCCGTGTTCCAGCCAAGGAACAGCCAGCCATCGCGAACAGGTGAATTCAAACGGATGACCTGGCCCCACGCGACCTCGGCGGGGTTAGCCTCCCCCAAAGTGCCGCCGCCAAGCACATAATCAATATGATAAGTCAGCCCCGCCTCGCGGTATTTTGCCACGAGCGCGATGTTGCCTATATTTTCGGCGTCTATGGTCTGTACCCGTTCGCCAAGCTCGTTGTACCAGCCGATGAAATCATAGCCCGCAAGCACGCAGTCAGGAAGGATAAGCTCTTCGCCGAAATAAATTTCATAGTCAATGTAGCCGTATGTATCGCCGCCGAGCGTGAACGCGCCGCCCGCGCCGTCAAGTTCAACAATGTATTTATTTGCGGTAAATCGGGCATATATGGCGGTCAATTGCGCAATATTTTCGGAATTTATCTCCGTAATTTTGCTTCCGCCCTCGCTTTGTGTAAACCAGCCGACAAAGGTATGCCCCGCCTTTAACAGCGGCGAAAGCTCTACCTTATCGCCATAAGTTATGCGGTTGGGGTTCTGTTCGCCCGCATAGGTGCCGCCGTTGAGATGGTATACCACGGTAAATACTTCAGGCGAGTATACGGCATACAGGTCGGTATCGCCGCGCACTCCGTACAACCTTTCCACCCACTCGCCGCTGCCGTCTGAAGCCGTATTCCAGCCGATAAAGTCGTAACAGGGCTTGCTTGCGCCGAACAGGTCGTGCACCTCGCCCGCGCCGACTGTAAGCGGGTTTTCGCCGAGGAGCATGCCGCCCTGCGTATGGTATGTGACCGAAAAGTAGTCGCCGCTCTCCTGCCACTGCGCATACAGGGTGAGGTTGCTTGCGCTTTCGCCGCCCACGCTTTTATACAGATTGCCGCCGACGGGGGAATCGTACCAGCCGAGGAAGTTATAGCCCCTGCGCACGGGCTCGTTCAGGGCAACTGATTGCCCCGAAGTTACCGTTGCGGGGTTGCCCTCGCTCAGCGAACCGCCGCACAGCTCGTAGCGGACGGTGTATACCTCGTCGCTCCACTTTGCATACAGGTCTATGTCGGCTGCCGGGCATTCCGCCACCTCTACGGGCGTACCCGAATAGTCGGGGGAAAGATACCACCCCATAAACGTTGCGCCGCTCTTTACGGGAACGGCAAGTTCGACGGGGCCGTCTTCCATGGTGAACGTGTATTCAGGCTGCGTTATAAACGCACCGCCGTTGAGCCAATAATCTATGGTGTATTCGTGCGCGGAATACACTGCGGTAAAATTTACATCGGAAGTTATTTTTTTAGGAAAATTTACAATTGACCCCGTACTATCAGCGAAATACTCGAAGTCGTACCCCGCCTTTTCGGTGGCCGCGGGCGCGAACCAGTCGTCTGACGAAACCTGATATTCGACCCCGTCCACCGTAACCGTGAACCGCCTTGTCAGCACCTGCGGCAACACTATGGCAAGCACTATTGCGGCAACGGCGACAAACGCCGCGGCAATTACGGCAGCAAGCGACACGCGCCTGCGCCGCACAGCCTGCACGGGAGTTTCACATACGGCGTCCTGCGCGACGCCGAAGTAAAGTCTGGACGCAGGCACTTTAAAATGAGCGGCAAGCGCGCACAGCTGCTCTATATCGGGACAGATTATGCCGCGTTCCCACTTGGAGACTATGTCGGACGAAACGCCTGCGGCAGCGGCAACATCTTCCTGGCTTTCGCCGTTTGCCCTGCGGGCGGAGGCTATGGCCCTGCCCTCATCCTCCGGGCTGAAGTATCCGCCGTATGTACACTCGCCCTCTTCGGTGCCCAGCAATCTTTCAAACGTAACGCCGAGCGCGGCGGCCATATCGCCAAGCACGGAAAAGTCGGGTTCGCAAACGCCCCTCTCCCACTTTGACACCGTTTGCAGGTGCACGCCCAGCTTATCTGCAAGCGCCTGCTGCGTTATGCCCGCAGCCTTTCTTAACTTTTTTAACCTTTCGCCAAAATCATTCATTTTTTAAATATGCGCCACATTCTGCCACGGCAAAAGCAGCGCTGACTATACTTCTGTTTATAGTATACCACACATTCAGCGCATGTGTAAACAGCTATTTATACGCGGAACGGCAGAAGGGCACAGACAGTTAAAAACTATCTTGTGAGATCCTCCAGCCTGCCGCCTGTTATGCGGACAAGGTCTGAAATGTCAAGCTCTACCTGAAGCCCGACCTTTCCGCCGCTTACAAATACAGTCTTGCCCGATGCGGAGGCATCGAAAAAGGTAGGAAACGACTTCTTCATGCCCACGGGCGAGCATCCGCCGTGGATATAGCCCGTTACAGGCAGCAGTTGTTTTTGCGGCAACATTTCAAGCGACTTTTCCCCTGCAGCCCTTGCAGCCTTTTTAAGGTCGAGTTCCGCGGCGACGGGAATAACAAACACATAGTACCTGCCGGGAGCGGCAGTGGTGACAAGCGTTTTGAACACCCTTCCGGCATCTTCGCCCAGAATACGGGCGACCTCTGTACCGGAAAGCGCTCCGCCTTCATACGAGTGCGCCCTGTAGTACGCGCCCTCCCTTTCCAATATTCTCATGGCGTTGGTCTTAGTCATATTATCACCTCTGCCGATATTATAGCAGACGCGCGGCAGAAAACAAAGCGTAAAAAACGCTTTGCCGCACAAAATAACGGGGCACCCTTAAAAATACGCCCTGCAGCGGCTCTGCGCTTTTTTAGCACTTTACGCTATCCGTATATAAATTTCAACGCGGAACATAAAATACGGCAAAAAATTCAGGGCCGCCGGCATGAAGCCGACGGCCCTGAATTTAAGGAGAAGAGATATGTTTATTAAAGCAGTGATCTGTATAAAGCTATTATGTCTTCCTTGGTGGGATCCTTGGGGTTGCCGGGGCGGCAGGCGTCGTCCATTGCCGACTGCGCGAGGAAGTCGATGTCCTCCTCCTTTACAATGCCCTTGAGGTTTTCGGGTATGCCTACGTCCTTTGAAAGCTGCGCCACTGCGTCGCAAGCAGCCTTGCGGGCCTCGTCCAAAGTCATATTATCAACGCCCTCAACGCCCATTGCCTTGGCGATGTCGCGGTACTTTTCGCCCGTAGCCTCGGCATTATAGCGCATGACGGTGGGAAGGAGTATGGCATTTGCCACGCCGTGAGGGGTATCGTAAACTGCGCCCAGCGCATGAGCCATGGAGTGAACTATGCCCAGGCCTACATTTGAGAAGCCCATGCCCGCAATATACTGGCCGAGGGCCATTTCCTCGCGCCCATCCTTTTCGCCCTTTACCGCCGAGCGGAGCGAGCGGGAAATTATTTCAATCGCCTTTAAGTGGAACATGTCGGTCATCTCCCACGCGCCCTTGGTGATATAGCCCTCGATTGCATGTGTGAGTGCGTCCATACCCGTCGCGGCGGTCAGGCCCTTGGGCATAGTGCTCATCATGTCGCTGTCGACTACGGCGACGACGGGGATGTCGTGTACATCCACGCAGACGAACTTGCGCTTCTTTTCAACGTCGGTTATAACGTAGTTTATGGTAACTTCCGCCGCGGTGCCCGCCGTTGTAGGCACGGCGATAATGGGAACGCACGGCTTTTTGGTGGGAGCCACGCCCTCCAGAGAGCGCACGTCCTCGAACTCGGGGTTGGCGATTATTATGCCTATCGCCTTGGCGGTATCCATAGAGGAGCCGCCGCCGATCGCGATTATGTAGTCCGCCTTGCTTGCCTTGAATGCCGCAACGCCCGTCTGCACGTTTTCGATAGTGGGGTTGGGCTTTATGTCCGAATACAGTTCGTAGTCAAGTCCCGCCTCTTTTAAAACGCCAAGCACCTTGTCCGTCACCTTGAATTTTACAAGGTCGGGGTCGGAGCAGACGAAGGCCTTATGCAGGCCGCGCCTTGTAACTTCGCCGGGAATTTCCTTTATGGCACCCGCGCCGTGGTAACTCGTTTCGTTTAAAACTATTCTGTTTGCCATAAAAATTATCTCCTTTAAAATTTAATTTTCCTGTAAATCGAGCGCAGGCCTGCCGTTGCTCTCCCTCATGCGGTTGAATTCTTCAAGCGTACGCCGCTCACGTTCTTTTGCAGCCTGCTCGGCGAGTGCGGCCTTGCGCTCAAGCTCAGCCTTCTGCTCGTCGCTGAGCGCAGCATATCTGCGGGCCTTTTCTTCTTCCGCGGCTGCTTTTTTAGCTTCTGCGGCGGCCTTTTTGGCTTCTGCGGCAGCATGTTTCTGTGCAAGCTTTTCTTCGTATTTGGCTTCTTCTTCCTCATACGAAAGGCCTTTCTTTTCGCAATACTTTTTCAGTTCTGCCTTTCTTGCCTCTTCAGAGTCTTTTTCGGCCTGCTCCTCTTCCAGCCTCATTCTTTCGGCGGGGTCTACATATTCTATGCCCTCTGCCTCGGCCTTAGCTTTCTGGTCGATAACTATCGCGCGCTTGTCAAATCCTGAGAACTTTTCAACGCCCATGAATATGAATATTATTGCGATAACCAGATAGCACAGCGTCTCGCCGCCGATGAATATCCAGGTCATAGCCGTCTGTATTGCTTCGCCGGTAATATTATTTGCCGAATAGCCGACCGCGCTGAGCGTGATGTTGAGTACGCCGGTCGCAATACCGGTCATGCCCGCCATTATGGCGCCGTATATCGTCATGGTAAAGCCGTCGGTACGGAAACCGTTCATTGCCTCCTGATGATCGAGAACGTCTGCAAGCAGCGCAAGCGACAAATACATTGCGGGCGTAGACCCAAGGGCCTTAACGGCAAACGATACGCACACAACAACAAAGTTATCGGGTTTTATAAAGCCTATAGCGCCGCCTATGGCAGATAATATTGCGCCGAAAAGTATAGCCTTACCCTTGCCTATCTTGTTGGAGAGAGGCCATGCGAGCACCATGCCGAGCGCAGTGGGTATAGCGCCGATTATTGCAAGAGTACCCGAAAACGAACCGCCTATAGCCGTTGAATATGCGCCGGATTCGTCGGGGAACATAGCCGAACAGAAGTACAGCTGCGAAACGTTTTTAAGCATGCCGCCCAGCTGATACAAAAAGAAGAATATAATTATTATCCACCAGAACTTATCTTTGAAGCATACCTTTACCTGTCTGGACAGAGGTTCCGCCTTCTTTTTTTCGATTATTGCGTTTGCAAACGATTCTTCCGTAACCCTTTCGCGGGTAAAGAAATATTCTATCAGCACGCCTACCGCCGTTATTACCATAAGCGCTATAACAAACACTTTCCAATGGTTGAACGACGCTTCCATATCTATCTGCGCCACGTTGTTTATAACTATCTGTTCGCCGTTGGCGTCAAGCTTAGGCACGAACAGAAGGTTGAGGAAAAACGGCAGGATCATGGTAGTCAGGCCCATTGCCGCCAAAGCCGTAGCATTTGATATGGTTGCCAGAAGCGAACGGTCTTTACTGTTTCTTGTAGATAAATTTACCAGGCCTGCATGCGGAGTATAATAGAACGGATATGCTATTGCAAACCACAGGTTATAACCTATAGCTATCATACTCAGCAGTAATATCTGCTGACCCTGTTCGCTTTCACCGTTGGCATACGGCGACACGATAAACAGAATAATCAGGGCCAACACCGAAAGGGGCACCGAAAGGAGAAGCAACGGCCTTGCCTTGCCCGCCTTTGTGCGGCTTTTATCCATCAGCCTGCCGACCACTATATTGCCGAGTATTACGAATATTACCGATATTACAGGCAGCCAGTTAAAAAATTCCGCCGCCCATTCAGTGATATTGAGTATATCCGACATGTACCTGTTGAAGTAATTCGACAAAACCGAGTTGGCCAGAAGCGCCAGCGTCGGCCCTATAAAGTAACCGAGCGCCCCTTCAGGGAACAGTTTTGCGTTTGCCGATTTCACTTTCGTTGACAAAAACGGATTGTCAAATATCGACTTTTTTGTTGCTGTTTGTTTTTCTGACATCATATACCTCCCGCATCATTATATTTTTTATTGCAATTACTTAAGATCGAGAAAATCTTTTCTGTAATTTTTAATGCCGAAAAGCTCAAGGAGCTTTAACATATCCTCGTCCTTTATGGTGTTCACGCGGGGCAGGTGCGCGGTGAGCATATAAATTTGCGCCGCCTTTTCAACCGTTTCTATAAGGCCGAAAGTTTCGTCAAGCGTTTTGCCTGCGCCATATATGCCGTGCATTGCCCATACCACAAGGCGGAATTCCTTCATTTTTTCTGCGGTGGCCTTGCCTATTTCGGTAGTGCCGCACAGCATCCAGGGAAGCACCCCGACGCCCTCGGGGAACACCACAATGCACTCCGTGCACATTTCCCATAAGGTATGCGTAAACTTCTTTTCGTCGAGCTCGTGCACGAAGTTCATTGCAAGCGTGTTTGTGGGGTGCGAATGCATTACCACCCTGTTTTCGGGGTCGACCGATAGGCGCGCCATGTGGCTCATCATATGCGCGGGGAATTCGCTGGTAGGCCTGCCGCCGTCCTTAAAGCCCCATAAAAGCTCGACCTCCTTGCCGCCCTTGCCTATGCGGACAATGCCAAGATTGATTTCGGGGTCGGCCTCTACGTTTTTGAAGTACTTGCCCGTGCCCGTTACTATGAATATCTTGCCTTCCAGAGGGCTTGCGTCAAAGTCGACCTCGTTGACGCCCATCAGGGGTATAGTGCGTATGACTTCGTTCAGGTCAAGGTACTGCGCCACCTCTTCCTCTTTAAGAAGATAGCTTATATTGCCGCCGTTGCGCTCGTCCCAGCCCAGGCGGTACATATTGGACGCCGTTTTGCACATTTCGGCAACAAAGGGCGCCTCCTTTACATCTTTGAGCGAGCGGGCGAGGTCTTTACCTGCCCTTTTGATATCGTCTAAAAATCCCATAATTCACTTCCTTTCCTTTAATATATTTTTTTCATATGCCCGTATAGGGGAAAGATAATCTTCTTCAAGTCCCTCGCGGGAGAGGTACTCCTTCCACACCGCGCCGAAGGGCATATCCTTTACCTCTTCCTGGGCAACCATAAGTTCAGTGAAGTCGCTGTCGTCCTGCAGCTTGCGCAGCTTTCCGTGGGGTATAAGCAGGGCATACAACAGCGCCTTTTGCATAGCGCGCTGACCCGTCACCCATGCCGACAGCCTGTTTATGCTGGCGTCGAAGTAGTCAAGGCCTATCATCACCTTGTCTATGGCGTTATTCCTTACTATTTCTTTGGCTATTTCCTTGAGTTCGTCCTCGAAGAGCACAACGTGATCGCTGTCCCAGCGAACGCCGCGCGTTACGTGTAGCGCAAGCTTATCGTAGAACGCGAGCAGCGCGGGAATTTTATCGGAGACGTATTCCAACGGGTGATAGTGGCCGTTATCCAGAAGGCAGCAGATATCGTTCTTTGCCGCATAGTTCTGGTAGAACTCGTTGCTGCCCACGGTGTAGCTTTCAACGCCTATGCCGAACACCTTGCTTTCAACCGCTACCACCACTTTATTTTTATCATATCCGCAGGCCAATATCTTATCTAAGCTGCCTTTAAGCCTCAGCCTGGGGGTCAGCCTGTCGGCGGGGACGTCCTTGAAGCCGTCGGGTATCCAAATATTTACAAGGCAGTGAGAATTGAATTCGTCGGCGAAATATTCGGCTATCTTAAGGCAGGCTATGCAGTGATCCACCCAGAACTTTCTTATATTTTCGTCGGGAGAAGATAGAGTCAGCCCGTCCTTTACGTTTTTGTGGCTGAACATTGTGGGGTTGAAGTCTATGCCTTCCAGCCCCAGCTCCTTTGCAAAGTCCACCCACGGTTTGAAATGTTCGGGGCGGTAGGCGTTTCTATCGACCTGTTCGCCGTTCAATATGGCATAGCTGGCGTGAAGATTCAATCTCTTTTTACCGGGCATTAAGGAGAAAGCCTCTTTTATATCGGCCTTTAACTCCTCAAAATTTCTCGCCCTGCCGGGGTAGTTGCCCGTCGTCTGTATGCCGCCGGAAAGGCTGCCGCCGCCATCCAGCCCTACAACGTCGTCGCCCTGCCAGCAATGAATTGATATGGGAATATCCTTCAGGCAGTTTATTGCCGCCTCCGTATCTATGCCCGCCGAGGCATACTCCTTTGCGGCAAGTTCATAAGCCGTCATTCCTGCACCTCCTGTATGGTAAATGAATTTTTTATTATGTTTCTCGCAGTCGCGATATCGGGTATTTCGCCCGCGCTTATCATCTGCATTATCATGTTGCCCGTTGCCGTAGCCTCCGAGGGCCCGGCTATCACCTTTTTGCCGGTGGCGCGCGCGGTCAGCTCGTTCAAAAGGCCGTCGCGGCTGCCGCCGCCTATTATGTTTATGCTTTCGCAGCGGGCGCCCGTGTTGCGCTCAAGCTCCTCTACGGCCTGCCTGTAACTTAGGGCAAGGCTGTCGTAAATGGTGCGCACCGTCTGTTCGATGCTCAGCTCTTTGCCAACGGCGGCGCATATTTCGGCGATCATGCTGTCGGGCGAAAGAAACCTGTTGTCGTTTACGTCTACGGTATATTCCGGCCTTTGGGCGCGCGCCATGGCTATAAGTTCGGGGAAGGTAATGCTTTGCAGCTCCCTCTTTATGCTCTGCAGCATCCACAGCCCCATTATATTCTTCTGGTAGCGGAAGGCAAAGTTTATGCTGCCCTCGTTGGAATAGTTGGCAAGGCGGCTGTTTTCATCGGTGTGCGCGGCGCGCTGTTCGATGCCCAGCAGCGACCATGTGCCCGAAGAAATGTATGCCTGCCCGAACTCTATGGGCGCCGCAAGCACGGCGGAGGCGGTGTCGTGAGTGGCAGGCAGCACCACCGTTGCACTGTAGCCTACCTGCCTGCACACCTCTTCCCTGAGCCTGCCCACAACGGTGCCCGGCTGGGAAAGAGGACGAAACAGCGCGCGGTCAAAGCCGAGTAAATCAATGATATCCCAGTCCCAATCGTGCGTTTGGGCATTGACCATGCCCGTGGATGTGGCGTTGGTGTACTCCTGCTTTTTTACGCCCGTAAGGCAGTAATTGAGGTAGTCGGGCAGCATTAAAAGATGCGCCGCGCCGGCCAGTTTTCCGCTGACTTTGTCGGCATACAGCTGGTATATGGTGTTGAACGGCTGGAACTGTATGCCCGTGCGGGAATACAGCCATTCAAACGGCGCTATGCCGTGCACGATGTCCGTTATGCTCTGCGTGCGGCCGTCGCGGTAGGAGTATATGTCGCCGACTATATTTCCGCCGCCGTCGAGCAGCGCATAGTCCACCGCCCAGGTGTCAATGCCTATATATTCGGGGGTATAGCCCTGCTGCGCCGCGGCCTTGAGGCCGTTTATAACTTCGCGCTCCAGCCGTGCGGCATTCCACATGAGGCTGCCGCCATGCGTCTCCGCCCCGTTTGCAAAGCGATATACTTCCCTTAAATTGAGTTTTCCGTCCTCAAGCCAGCCCACCATGTGCCTGCCGGAAGAGGCGCCTATATCTATTGCGAGGTAATATCTTTTCATACTGCACATTCAAACTGATAGTTGCCGCTCTCCACTATGCGCTCGCTGCCGTCGGGCATAATGAGGTCGCATATTGTGGAAACGGGCACAGATATGCTTATTTTAAACTTGCCGTCTTCTATCTTCCAGTCGGAAGAAACGGTGCCGTACGGCGTGGCGGTAGAGACCTTTACCCACGTTATGCCGCCGCCGATAACGGGCTGCACCCTGAACCTTTTATAGCCGCCCTCAAGCGGTTCTATGCCGGCAACGCGCTTATACAAAAAGTCGCCCACGGCGCCGCTTGCATAGTGGTTGAACGATACCATGCCGCCCGTGCCGTCGTTTTCGCCGGTGTTGCGCGTGCCGTCCTCCTTAAGGGCGTCCCAGCGCTCCCATATGGTGGTGCCGCCCGCCTTCACCTCGAACAGCCACGAAGGGCACTTTTCGTTGGTGAGCATTTTGAACGCCGCCTCCCTGCGGCCGTTATCCGCAAGGGCGAACAGTATATATGGCGTGCCGGGGAAGCCCGTGCCTATGCAGTAGTTGTTTTGCTTTACTATCCTTTCAAGGTTTTCGGCCGCCTTTTCGCGCTGGTCTTCGGGGAACATGCCGAAGGCGAGCGGCAGGACGTAAGCCGTCTGGAACTCGTTTTTAAGCCTTCCGTTGCCGTCGGTAAACACCGAAACATACGCGTCTGCAACCTTTTGGGAGAGCTGCGAATACTTCTTTTCGTCCTCGGTCTTTCCCAGCATGCCGGCTATTTTTGCAAGCAGGCCGCTGGTGTGGGCAAGGCTTGCTGTGGCAGTCCACTTGCTGCGCTTTTGCCAGTCGCTCATCTTGGGAACGCCGGGCGCTATCCAGTCGCCGAAGTGCAGCACCGCGGGGGTATGCCATATATACCGCCCCTTGCCTATGCCGAACCCTGCCCAGAAGCGGCAGGCGTTTACATACTTTTTCATTGTGGGGTACATCTTTTCCAGCAGCTTTTTATCGCCGCGGGCAAGGTACTGCGCCCAGGGCACAAGTATGCACGCGTCCCCCCAGAAATCCATTGCCATAACGGGCATTGTTGCGGGGAAACCGTAGCCCTGAACGGGTATGGTGTTTGGTATGCCGCCCGTTTTAAGCTGTTCGTCCTTAAGGTCGTTCAGCCACTTTTCTATAAAGCGCGATATATCCATGTTGAAGCACGCGGTGGGCGCAAACACGGCTATGTCGCCCGTCCAGCCCATGCGTTCGTCGCGCTGGGGGCAGTCGGTGGGGATATCCACAAAGTTGGATCTGGCGCTCCACATTATGTTGGACTGCAGCCTATTTATGCGCTCGTCCGAGCACGAAAAGCTGCCGCATATATCTATATCCGAATATATTGCGCGCGCCGTAAGGGTGAGGTCTTCGCGCGGTATGCCCTTTACGCCCACATACCTGAAGCCCATGTAGGTAAAGCGGGGCGAATAGCTCTGCGCGCCGTCTTTGCATATGTAAGTTGCCGTGGCCTTTGCCGAGCGCAGCAGCTGCGTGGCAAGGGTGCCGTCGTCGTTGAGCACTTCGGCGTGGCGGAACACCACCTGCTGCCCGCTTTTGCCGTTTATCTGCGCGCAGATTACGCCCGCAAAGTTCTGGCCGAAGTCGAATATCAGCTCGTCGCCGCGCTGCGTGCACGAAACGGGCGCCATCACCTCGTGGGGGAGCACGGGCGAACCCATCTCCGCCACTATGCGGGGAGCGATGCCAAGCTTTTCAACGCAGGCGTCCCTCCACGCGTTTTTATTTATGTCTGCGGCGGCGTTGTAAGTTTCGCCGTCGTAAAAGTCTGCCATAAGGTAGTTGCCGCCCTCGGTGACCTGCCAGCCCGAGTCTGTGCCGACCACTTCAGAAGAGCCGTCCGCATACTCTATGCGTATTTCGGCGAGCAGCGCCTGCCGCTTTGCCGATATGCGGTTTTTGCGGGTGAACACGAACGAGCCTACCGCCCAGCCGCCTGCAACAATAAAACTTACCTCGTCAGACCCGGTAATAAAATTCGTCACGTCGTACGTCTGGTAGGCAAGCGTGTGCTTGTAAGAGGTAAAGCCGGGGGCAAAATACCTGTCGCTCACCATTTTGCCGTTTATATATAAGTCGTATATGCCCATTGCCGTAGAATATATCACGGCGCGGGCCACCGTTTTTTTCAGGTTTAATTTTTTGCGGAAGGTCATGGGCACGGGCGAAACCTTTTTTTCGGTAAAGTTATAAGCCCCGTCGGTTATCCACTGCGCCCTCCACGGCGTGTCCAGCCTGCCCGTGCAGAACTTTGTTTCGGCGCACGCCTCTTCGCCAAAGTTGTCTTTGGCGCAAACTTTTACAGTATATTCGGTGAAGGGCTTAAGCGGCTGTCCGCCGTAGGGTATAAGAACCTGCTCGCGCGTTTTGTGCGACCAGTCACCAACCGATATAACCGCCTCTTTGAGTTCGGCGCCCTGTTTATCGGATGTTATGTAAAAAGAGAACCTGGGCCGCTTTTCATCGGTAACGCAGCCTTTTAAAAGATTTTCTGTTTTTACCACCAATTGCATCTTTAAGTCCTCCCCGAATTTATTATAATATTTATAATCGTTGTTTGCAATATTTTTGTTTGCCATAGTGCGCCGCGCGGGCGGCGAATAAAAATGTGTTTTAAAAAAATTCGGGCGCACACGGACGAAGCCGTGTGCGCCCGACCAAGGAAAGGTTAAAATGTCGCTTTAATTATGCCTCTTCTTTTTTAACCATTCCGAAGAAGGCTGCAACAATGGTCGCGATGGCCGCGATAACAAATATAACAAGTCCTGCTATAACCTGCTGGCCAACTTTTGTTGCTTCGGCAAAAATAGCCAACTCTTCATTTGAGAAGAACGTCCAGCCGAGGCCGGTGAATGAACCGTACAGGAAGTTGAGTAACGCGACTATAATAAGCGCGGGTGCAACTATTCTGAGTGCGTTGCTTGCCACGCCGCACACCTTGCCGGCAATGCCTTCAAGCTTGAGTTCGCCAAGCACTATTGCCACAGCAAGGAACACAAGGGCGAGCACTGCGCATACAACAACAAGCGATTTCATCTGCAAATCGGGGCCGCGGTTGAAGTCGTAAAAGTTTTCAGAGCCGCTGGCTATTTCAAGGCCGTTGCCTGCGCCCGTCGCCGCACCATATATAATGAGCGCGATTATTGAAAGAAGGATCGCCCCTAACGATATCCAGGTGCCTATGCCCTGCTTTTTAATAAAGTTCATATCAGTCCTCCTTATTCTTTATAGACATTACTTCAGAAGCTATCCAGGCTATGCCTGCAACGCCGGTGAGAATGCCGAACACAGCTTCGAGCGCGATGAATATGTTCTCCCAAGGAGCCTTATCCATTGTACCTACGGGAACGCTGGTAGTAATAGTATATTCGGGCACCACTATATCTTCGCCGGTGTTCGCAACACGCTCTACGTACAGACCGGAGCCGCTGCGAGCTATGGTAAAGAGAGTATACAGAGCTGTCTGACGGGACTGTTCTGCAAATGCAGGATCCTTTCTTGCGTCACCGAGGGTTATGTAGTTCCACTTGCTACTTACTACAGCGTTGTCTGCCGAGCTTTCCGTCTTGTAGTCGCTGGGGTCTACCATGTAGAAGGGATTGGAACCGAAGCCTGCAAGTTCGTTTACAGTAGCCATTATCAGAGCGCCCATTTCGTGATAGCCTGCGCCCATACCCATATCGGTGGTGATTATGCCCGTGAAGCCCCATTCGCCGCGCATTATATTCTTTATATAACCCACGCTGTTGGTACTGTTGGTTGCGCCTATGCGTGCAAAGGACATCATTACGCCGGTGCCGTTGCCTTCATCTACGCGCAGAGCGCCTTCGTAGCAGCGGGTATCGGTTTCGCGCACTTTCTGTTCCGTCATATAGCATGCAACACCCTGACGGTTAAGTTCCTGATCATTGAAGCCCATATGCTTGGGGCCGCAGATAGAGCCCTTTTCAACTGCGCCGCGAAGCTGTGCCTCGCCTATGCGGTTGGTGAGCATGGGATCTTCGGACATGTATTCTGAGTTACGGCCGTTATATGCGTGCCTGTGCTGGTTGAGGCCTGCGCCCCATACCGTTACGGCGTTGGCAGAATATTCTCTGGGGCTTTCGGTTTCCTGAAGCCACAGGCCGCCTTCGCCCTCCATAAGGCCCCATTCATATGCAAAGTCGGGGTTGAAGCTTGAGCCGAGGAGAGTGTTGGAAGCCACGTTGAGCTTCATGGTCTTTGTGCCGTCTTCATTAAGTTTCAGTGTCTGCGAATAGCCCGCAACACTTTCTGACTGCACGCTGCCGGGGTTGCCTATGCCGGGGAATACCTGCGTTGCATGGCCACCCTGGGGAACGCTGGCTATTGCCGTACCGAGAGGTATTGCCGCCGCAACTGCCTGCCACTCATCTGAGTTTATATCGCTGAATGCTTCAGGATCGGTAGTTGCAAGATTCATTATGTATTCCCAAACGGTATTAAATTCTTTTCTTGCACCCACATTTTCAGGCAGAGTGGCTTCTACCTTTGCCCACTTAGACTCATCTGTAGTGGGAGTAACTTTATACTGTGCGCTTATAAGCTCAATCAGCCACTCCTCTTCCTTTTCAGCGCCCTTGATAGTGAACTTTTCTTCAGACTTTATGCCGCTGTCGTTTACATAGTCGGTATAGTTCTTGGGGAACGTGCCCTGCCAGTCGCTGCGCGAAAGGTAGGTAACAGTGTCTTCGCCGAGGAAGTAGTTGATATCGGCATTTTCCATCTGGTTGCGCACTTCAACGCCGTTGGATTCAGAGAATGTTTCGTCGTCGAATTCTTCAAGTTCCCATGTTGTAACCCTGTTTATAGTAGTGGTTTCGTCGGTATCTTTACCGAGGTAATCCAAAACATTGTTAACAGCTGCATGCGAACCTGCGGCAGCGGTGAATATGTATTCGCCTTCGTCAAGCACATAGGTGCCTGCGCCGTTGAGCGCAGAAGAATCCCAGCTTGCAAGGTACCTTGTGGGAAGGGTTATTTCCACTTCTTCGCTCTGACCGGCCTTAACTTCTACCTTTTTGGAGTTAAGGAAGTCTATTGCCGATTTTTCAACGTTGTGCTCCTTATCGTAATCGGTGTAGGGCTTGCTTACATACAGCTGGGCAAGGAAGTAGCCATCTTCATCGCTATTATTTGTTACCCTCACTGTTGCGGTAATATTGCCCGTCTGCTTATTATCTACTACAACATCAAGTATTTCCTGAGTATAGTCAAGATAAGAAAGGCTCTGGCCGAAGGGGAACACCACTTCGTTGGCATAGTCCCAAGCCTCGCCTACCGCGGTGGAACCTATGGTAGCCGTGGCATTGGTGCCTTCGGGGTCTACAATAGAATCAAAGTAACGGGTTTCGTAGTACTTATAACCAACATATATGCCCTCGGCCTCTACTATATAGTTGTTGGCCTTAAAGTCTACGTCGCCTCTGTTAAGAGGATCTTCAAACGAGCTTATTGTATTAAGGTCGGAATACTGCTGCTGGCCCATGTTTATGGAAGCGGGAGTATAAGTATTATCATATACGTATGTATCGGTGAGGCCGCCCGTGGCGTTAACTTTGCCCGCAAGCACGTTGGCAATGCCCTGATACTGGAAGTCGTTGGGTATGCCGCAGAAGCCTATGGCGTCTACTTCGTACTCGCCGCCATCTTCAACAAGGGGGCCAAGCTCCATTGCGTTTGCCGAAACTATAAGCACAACTACCTTTGCGCACTTATCTTTGGCAAGCTTAACAATTTCAAGCTCGTCTTCAGAGAGTGCAAGGGGATCTTCAGCATTGGTGGCGGCGTCTACCTTGTAGTTGTTGCCTTCGCCGCCGCCACGGCCGAGCACTACTATGCCTGTAGTTTCTGCCTTGTTGATAGACCACTTTCCGGTCACATCGGCTTCAGGGGCAACTTCGGGTATTGTATACTCAAATTCGCTCCAAGGCACACTAGGTTGCCCTCTCCCACCGAGAGAAGGACTCTTCATTGCGCCTGTGAACTGATCGCCTGCAACTGTGTTATTCACCTCTATGCCGTCTATATTGTCGAAGGCGTCTTTAAGGGTGATCTGCTTATAAACATCGGTACTGTCGGCACGACTACCGTTGCCTGCAACTACGCCGGTGTGACCTGTAGGCATGTTATATGCGCCCCAACCAAACAAAGCAACCTTTTTGCCTGCTGTCGACTTGTTGAGGGGAAGCGCGTCGTTATCATTCTTTAAAAGCGCAAAGCCCTCTTCGCCCTGCTTTATGGCATGATCCCTGAGCGCTGCGGCATAGGCTTCCGCAGAAGCATATTGGGTATCATATTCTTTACCTTTAAGGTACGAATATCCTTCCGTTGCGCCGGGTATTGTATAGCCGGGAATAGTTTCCGTTCTGTCCTCGTAGATAGTACGGTCTTTCACACCAAAAAATCCATCTACCCAGCCGATCGCAAGGTCAGATTTGGCGACCCCGTAAGCAACCGTTGAGAGGGTAAGGAGTGCAGCCGCCGTTGCGGCAACGCCGCGAAGCAGTGGCTTATACTTTTGGAGTTTCATTGAGTAGTTTCCCTCCTCTGAAAATAAATTTTTATTATAACCCGCGGCGTTGCCGGCGTACCGCGCGATTATTTTTTACAAGTTGTGTGAAGTTCTTTCAAGCACGCATACACTATACCCCTCCCCGTGCGTTTTGTCAATATTTTAGCTTTATTTGATTGAAAACTTGACAAACGAGCAAACACAGTATATAATTCAATCAAAAACGTGCAGGGAGTGAGCAAAAATGGCAAATAGTGATAGATTTTCACAAATACTCGATTACCTAAAAATTAAAAAATCAGCCACTGTTGAAGAGCTGGCGGGCATGCTGTATGTAAGCCTTGCCACAGTGCGGCGCGACCTTACCGAACTGCAGAAGCGCGGGCAGATAAACCGCTCGCACGGGGGCGCCGTGCTTATGGAGGGCGCAGACGAGATTTCGTTTTTTATAAGGCAGGTAAAAAACGCGCGCGAAAAAGAGGCGGCTGCCTCGGTGGCGCTGAAGCACATGCCGGACTTTCAGACGGTGTTTATAGACAACTCGTCCACCTGTCTTGCCCTTGCCGAGCGCATGAACCTTGCGCACAAAACGGTGGTGACCAACGGGCTGAACGTTGCAATGCGCATTTCGCGCCACGACAACGTAAACCTAATAATGCCGGGCGGCGAGGTGCGCTTTAACACCACGGCGGTGCTGGGCAGCATGACGGCAAACTGCCTGAGCAGCCTTAAATTCGACCTCTCTATAATTTCGTGCTCGGCTGTGGACAAAGACGGCTCTTACGAATTTTCGCTGGAGTCCATGGAGATAAAAAAGACGGCTTTGAACAACAGCAAAACAAGGGTGCTTATTTTCGACAACACAAAGGTGAACACCTCTTCGGCGTTCAGAACGGCGCCGCTGGAGCACTACGACTACATATTCAGCAACGCCGACAGCCGCACCTTAAAGCTTTTAGACCCCGACGGCATAAAAAATATAATAAACCTATAAACTGCGCGGGCGGACATTGCAATGTCCGCCCGCGCAGTTTGCTTTTAAAATTCAAAACCACCAGTTAAACTGGTGGTTTGCACATACCCTAGAAGGGCTTACTGCCAGCCGGGCTCACGCCCTCGAAAAATTTGTCAGCTGCAAATTACCTCAAACGGCCGCCTCACGGCGGCTGTTTCTATTTGTTCTTTCCTACCTGCTCACCCGTAAACGGGTCTATAAATTCCTTCAACGATAATTGTTCATATATTTATGAAACAGAGCAAACGCCGCGCCGCCATTGAGGCTGTTATAAAAGCAATCCCGTCGGGAGCAAACCCCCGACGGGTTGTTGCCGCATATTTATTATTTACGCCCTATTCCGACAGCAGCTCTTTAGAGCAATTAAGGGCGTTAAACAACCGAGGGATACCCATATACGGCATTGCGTGAATCAGCGCGCAAACAACATCTTCCTTTGTATTGCCTGTTTTTAACGCGCCTTCAACGTGCGAGCGCAGCTGAACTTCCGTGCCGCCCATGGCAGCAAGCATTACCACGGTAAGAAGTTCCCTGTCCTTTGCTCCAAGCCCTTTGCGCGTAAAAAAATCACCTATCCCGAAAGCCGTAAGAAAGTCGGGAACGGCTTTATTAAATTCAGCAGGCAACCACGCATAACGTTCCATAATCTCGCTGCCGTATACCGGAGCCTGCAATGCAAGACCTTTTTCGTAACGGTCGGCCTCGGTTACCGTCCCGCAATCTTCAAGCGGCAAGCAGATGCCGTTTGCCGCAAACACCTCATCTATGACAGCAATGGCGTTTAATGTTTTTGGAAAGCCTATAAAAGGTGCGCACTGGTATATGGTTTCGCGTATTTCAACGGGCGTAATGCCTATGTGCAGGCATGCACCGGTATGCGCTTTGAGTTGCGGCAAAGTCTGGTTTACCGCGAGAACGGTTATGGTTATAAGTTCGCGCATGCGGTTGTCAAGCGAACCCGTATAGCACACTTCGCCAAAAATAAACCGCTGCAGTATACGCATAAATTCGGGATCGTTGCCCTCGTTTTCCGTGGGCCCGCCACCGAAAAGTTCGTTGAATTTTTGCTCGCAGTTTTTTATTCTGTCCATATTGTCACCTCTTAAATATTCAATTAATTTATCTGATAATTTATCTGATTTCAAGTCCGGCTGACGATGCTACGGCGCCAAACCGCCTGCACGCAGCGCGAATTACTTATCATAAAGGGTGTTCCGCAACGGTATCTTATAGCCGATCTCCAACGCTTCGGAAGTACGGCCGTCAGAATTTTGCGCCGCGGCAATCATTGCGGCCGCTTCACGCAGAACAGATGCCCGGATTCTAAGCCTGCCCTAATTATACCGCGCACGGCAACAAATGTAAAATGCTTATCCTTTATTGTCAGGTATAGCCCAAAAGCATTGCAGGCTGCCGACGCGGCATCTATAAAAATCAGGCAGACAACTGCATATGCCCGATTCATCAACCCTTACGAACGTATACAAAAAACCGGCATACACTCCTGCAGTGCAGGCGGCAAGCAGCCGAAATAAGATGCACACAAAAATTATGCACTTTTTACCTCAAAGACAAATGCCGCAGGCACAGTTTTTACTGCGCCTGCGGCATTCAGAGGAAAGCACAATTGTGTTATGGGCTTTTATTGGTCGCCGCATAGTGCCGCGGCAATTGCCGCGGACAGTGCACTGCGGCGCGGCAAAACCATGTTGCCGGAGTTACTTTTTGCGGCGGAGTTTTGCTTTATCTACCGAAACAAGCAGCGTTGTTGTGCAAACAAGCGCAAGGCTTACCACAAACACTACAGATACGGCGACTATAACGCCGTCCCTTATGGCAAACCAATCGGGGTCGTAAGAATAGGTAATGGTATCTTCGCCGAAGAAGTTCATGGCGTTGCTGTTTGCGACTGTATACATTATGCGCTGCGCCGCCCGGCGTACAGCCGTTGTGTAATACCCGTGTCCCGTGCCGGGGCCGTATGTAACGACGATACTGTCGGAGCCGTCGGGCAGGTCGGTGCCCGCAAGCAGGCCGTATACCATGTTCATGCCGCCCGACCTGTACCAGTCGGTAACTGCAAAGCCCGCCATGCCCGCCTCGCCGCGCAGCCATTGAGGCTGTTATAAAAGCAATCCCGTCGGGAGCAAACCCCCGACGGGTTGTTGCCGCATATTTTGCTATGCTTTACCGACTTATATACCCCGCCGCTTAAGCCTGGGGCTGGCGATAGATATACATGGCAAGCTTCATGCTTGCTATTGCCTCGGTACCCTTGTACTGAATGGATATCATCTCAGAGGTGTTTCCGGCAAGATTTATATTGTAAGATACAGTCTTTACTTCGCCCGCTTCAAGGGTGATCACTTCGGAAGAGCCTGACCTATAAGGGTCGCCGCTGGAGGTACTTATATGTATCTGCACGGTGATGGTCTCTGTGCCGAGGTTCTGTATGGTGAGAGTATCGGTATACTTGCCCGCAACCGTATTGTGGTTTACCTGCTGCATGAATATTGCGTCCGGAGCGATAGAATCGAGGAACCTTTCAGGGTTTTCAGGATCCTCTGAATCGCCTGATGTATATCCGCGCAGGTCGTAGATCGCCGCCTGCTCGCCGTTTATTTCGCCTATAGAGGCACTTATATCTACCGAGCTGCTGTCGAACTTGGTGCGCAGTGCAGACAAGTCTCCGCCCGTGGGCGCCATCTGGCTCTTATCGCGCCTTATACCGTGAGGGTTGGAGTCAACAATATCTTCTGCAAACGGGGTCATAGCGACCTTGCCGTTAGAGGACGACCACACTACCTCTGTGCGGAGGAAGGTTACGGTTACGTCGCCATCGGGCATGGTATAGGTGTCGGTGTTGGTGAGTTCCTGCCTGAGGCCGCCGCCAACAACATTATATATTACCTTGTGCCCGGGCTTGGTTTCACCGGTGTATACAATATCGCTAAGGGCAAGCTCGTCGTTCCAGCTCAGGGTCTTGGTCTTTGAGCCGTCGGCAAAGGTAATGTTGTCGCCCGTAAGAGTTACGGTATGTTCGTGGTCTGCCTTATCCTCTATCCAGGGTTCGAGCGAAAGTTCCTTGTTGGGCATTACAAACTTAGAGGGGTACTTTTCCGCCTTGTCGTTTGCGTCCTGCCAGCCGAGGAACATCTTGTCTTCGCCTACGGTGCCGGTGTATTCAAGTTCCACAAGCGTGCCCGCATTTACCGTTGCCGAAGTTGCGCCGTCTTCCGTGGTTATCTTGCTGTCGGTTACGGTGAGCTTGTGCGACTGCGGTTCAGACCAGTCGGAAACATAAGCATACATGCCCAGCTTGAGTTCTTTTACGGTATTAATGAGCTCTACAGAGGTGAGTATGTTGCCGTTATTCCAGCCCGAGAAACTTACGAACATCTGGCCTACTTCGTTGGGCTCCAGATGAACGGGCGCAGACGCCCTGTCTGAAGGCAGGTACGAGCTTGAGCTGTTGGTCTGGTATACCCTTATATCTATGGCCTCGTCGCCGAAGTTCTGAACGGTATATGTAACGCCGTATGCCTGTGTATCCACTACCTGATATTTACTGAGGAACAGCGTATGCCAGCCTGCGGGAACGGACAGCGTAGGGTCTGCAACTTCTGCCGTGCCGCCCATTACGTGGAAATATGTACCCAGTTCGTTATTTACCGTAAGATTTACAAGGTTATCTTTGCACAGATATGCGTTGTCAGACGTCTGGGGCGCGCTTGTGCGCTGTTCCCATGCAAAGCCCGATACCTTGCCGAACGTGGGGTCTTCACCTTCGGCAACGGTCTGCGAGGCGTAAGATTCGGAGGGAACGTCGAACACAGGCTGAATAGATGCATCTTTTCTCAGCGTTTCAAAGTCGGCACCCGAATAGAAGTCGCCGTAAAGGGCAGGGTCGTCTGTGTTGTCTGCAAGCCAGCCGCTTAAAACTTTGCCTTCGGGAACGGTCACTTTGATATCCGTGCCGAACACAAGCTTGGTGCCGCTGTTTAACACCTTTTTGGTAGACCCGTCTGCAAACATTGCGCCGCCCTTTAAGGTGAGGGTCTTTTCCACGGGCTTTCTGTCGTGGCGGTTGGGGTCGTTTTCAAAGTCGTTTTCCGGTCTTGTTGTAATACCGAAAATCTCGTCATCGCCGCCGCCCTCGCCGGGCTTGTCGCCTTCGGGCTTGCTGTTGCAGGCCGCGAAAGACGCGGCCATAGCAGCTGCCAATACAGAAGAAACCAATATCTTTAAAAATTTATTCATTTTTGTTTACCTCTGCAAAAGAATTCCTTTCTGTTGAGGAAGAGCGATACGCCGAAAGCAGCCACGCTCAGGCCGAACAGAATACCTATGGCAATTTCTGCGCCTGTGAGAACGTTTACCCAAGGGGGCGTAATTGAATAGAACTTATCGGTTGCGGCCATGCCGTTCATTGCGTTGCTGTGAACAACGGTGTAGAGTATTCTGTGCGCGCTTTCACGCATTGCCCATGCAAAGTTGCCGTATTCGCCCGTGCCGCCTTCAGACTTGGGTTTTGCAAAGTCGAACGCGTCGGCGTTAACGCCGCCGTCGGGCAGGTCGTTGCCGTAGAATACCGAAAGGGCAAAGTTTGCGCCCATTGCCGAAGTGGTATCGGTAACGGCTATGCCCGTCATGCCGAATTCATCGCGCAGAACGGTGTTGAAGAAGCCCTGAACGCCCGTGCCGAGCATGCCTATTGAGTTGAGACCGCCCATTACGCCCTGTGCGCCGTAGTCGGAGATGGCTATTTCGTACGAGCGGAGGTAAATTTCGCGTATGGTCTGCTCGTTAGCCCAGGTGAAGCCGCCGCAGCGGTAGGTTTCCTGGTCGTTGAGCACGCAGTGCTTGAGGTATACGTATGCGCCGCGGGTAGCCATGCCCTTGGTGGTTTCGCCTGCGATAACGCCCATAAGCACGGGGTCTTCAGAATAATATTCAAAGTTACGTCCGCCGTAAGCCGAACGGTGAGTGTTGAGGCCCATGCCGTAGAGGCCTGACATACCCGACCACAGCATATCTTCGCCCCACTGGCAGCCATAGTAGTATGCAAGTTCCTTGTTGAAGGTAGAGGCAACTATGCCGTTGCAGGGGTATACGACTGCAAGCTCGTTCTTCATGGGGTCGTCAGTCCTGGTTGCAAGGCCGTTTTTGCCCACGTTGTAATACTGGTTGGGGCCGTTGCCGCCGTTGTGGTCTACCACGGCAGGCTTCTGAACGCTGTCAATGGCAACGCTCATGCGCTGGCCGTACGAAAGCAGATCAACGGTATCCTGCCAGGAGAGCTGGTTGAGCAGCGCGTCCCACATGGGGTCGTTGTAGGGTATCCACTCGTCGTTGGTGGGATCTTCGTCGCCGTTGTCGCGGGCGCGGAGCATTACCAGCGTGTAATTGGATTCAGTGGAGCTGTAGGTGGGATATTCGCCGCCCTTTGCCTCTTCGGGAAGCAACGTGGGTTGTTTGCTTGTAGATCCCACGCCGCCCCAGCTCTTGTTAAGGTCAACGGCCATCTGCTCGGTGGGCTTTACCACCACGCGGTCGTATGTACGCGTGTTATCCGCATTGAGGCCGTATTTAACGGTGCCCTCCCAGTCGCTGCGGCTGATATATTCAACCTCTGTTTCGCTGCCTTCGTAAATGTTCAGGTCGGCGTTGTCGAACTGGTTGGTTACGGGCTTGTCTGTTACAAGCGAATTTTTATAGGTGTCAATATCCCTTGACTTTTCTATGCTGTATACCATGGAGGTGTTGCCGTCGGCGTCCATGGCCTTATTGCTTTCCTTTGTCTGACCCTTTGCGGCGAGAATGTTGTTAACTGCGGCATGCGCATCGGTTGCAACAGTGAGGTAATATGTACCCTGATCCACAACATAGCCCTTTACGCCGTAAGAATCGTAAGAGGCAAGATCCCTGCCGTCCACTTCCATTGTTATGGTCGCGTAGGTATCCGGCTCAAGAAGGGGAGTTTTGCCGAAGTCTACAAGCTCTACCGAGGCCTTTTCAATGCCGTTTTCAATATAGGGCTTCTGCAGGTAGAGCTGAACGGCCTCCTTGCCGGCAACGTCGCCGGTGTTGGTTACGGTAACTTCAACAACGTACTTGTCGTCTTTAAGGTTCCTGTCGCTCTCCTCGAGAACGGGCGTTACCTTGAGGTCGGAATATTCGAATGTGGTATACGAAAGGCCATAGCCGAAGGGATAGGATATGGCGTCGCTGTACACAAAGTCGCCCACATTTTTGCGGCCGAGAACCACGTCTTCATAGCGGGTCTCCGTGTAGCGGTAGCCCATGTATATGCCTTCCTGGTAGACTATGTTTTCCACCTGGTCGTTGTCCTGGTCGCCGTTGCGGATATCGCTGGGCTGGGCCTGGCGCCACTGGTTTACAAGGGGATCTTCAGCGCCGTTTGTAAGCGAGCCGTAGTTGGCAAGCACGGGATTCATGTAGTGGTGCTTCCAGAAGGTGTCTGAAAGTTTGCCCGAGGGGTTTACGCTGCCGGTGAGTATTTCGCCTATGGCGTATGCGCCCTGCGAACCGTATGAACCTGCCCATATAAGGCCGTCTATGCCAAGCTCTTCAATAAAGTCAAGCTCTACGGGGTTTGCCGAGTTCATAAGCACTATAACGCTGCCGAACTTGCCTTCATCGCGCATTCTGCACATGTTGGTAAGCACGTCGCGCTCGGTATCGTTTATCTTGAGGTAGTTGCCGTCTTTATAGTCTACGGTATAGTCGTTGCCGAACACGTTCATCTTGTTGTTTTTGTTGTAGGCGGTAAGATCCATGCCCTCGCCGCCGGAACGCGAAAGAACGAATATTGCTGCATCGGCCTCGTAATTCTTTGATTCGGGCAGCTGATCCCACGTTGCATCGCCTATGGTGGGGAACTTGCCCACGCCGCTGGCGCCTGCGGGCCACTTTCTGCCGTATGTGCCAAAGTTGTTTTCGTACCAGGTGTAAAGGTCGGTGTTGACCGTTATGCCTGCGTCTTCAAGGCCTTCCCTGAGCGATACGTTTTCAGTTCCGCCGCCGCCCGAGCCGGTGCCGCTTAAGATAGGCGAAACTGAAGAAGTTGAAAACAAGCTTACTTTTGCGCCCTCGCTCTTTAAGGGAAGAACGGGTTTGCCGTCCTTATTGCTGTTTTTAAGCAGCGTTGCGCCCTCGTCCACCACCGTTTCGGCATATACCCTGCCGTTGTTTTTAACGTCGGCAAGGTTATTGAACGCCGACTTATAATATTCAAGGTCTTTCTTCTGGGCGTCGGGGTCTTTTACGGTTACCGTAGAACTCTGTTTGAGCGCCTGGGTTATAGTGTCCTTATTTTCCATAAGTATGCCGCCGGCTACCATGATGAGCGCAAACAGGAAAGTAAATACCGTAAGGCATATTTTGGATACAAGATATAAAACTTTTTTCATGCCGTCACCTCTTCTGCGTTGGTATTTTTAGCTTCGGGGGCCTTGCCCTGCTTAAGATACATGGAAGCAACGCTGAGCGCGAGTATCACCACAAACATTACTATGCTTACAAGGTAGCCGTAGTAAGTGGCGACTATCGCCGTCCACGTTACGCCCGCAAAGAACTGCGTGGTGAAGTACCAATAGCCGTCCCTGATGAAGAACAGGAACGCAAGCAGTTCCAAAAGCGCCACCGCAGCAGGCGCGCACCGTTCAGTCCACCTTGTGCAAGAGAGCAAAACCCCAAGCACAATGGCAAGACTTGAGCATACTATAGCCGCCGTACTGCGGTACTGAACGTACAGCACATCGTTGAACGCTATTGAATAGATGATTAGCTGCACCACCGCAAGGATGACGGCGACCATGGTAAAGTAGAAACCGATCCTTCTTGTTTTGAAAAAGTTTTTAACTGCATCCAAACTTTTTTCAAACATTGTTTTTCCTCCTGATAATTTTTTTATATGTCCCCGCTCTTCTCCCTTCCGCCGCACAGGCGGCGATGCGACCGCGTTTGTGCGTTTTGTGGTTTTAACGGGAATAAGGCTTATATATCGCCGCGCCGCAGGCCCTGCACGGGCGGCCGCGGCGCGGCGCTTAACGTACTTTATTTGCGGCATGCCCTGCCGCGCCTGATTTGGTAAATACAGACTGCCGCGGTTATTCAGCGGGAGCTATGTTGGTGATATACTGGTACATTGCAAGGTTGAGCGACGTAAGCTCGGCCTTGCCTACATACTGGAATACAACCATTTCGTTGCTGTTGCTATTCAGGTTGAAGTCGATATCCACAGTACCCGTTTCGCCCGGCTGAAGGGTAAGAACGGTATCAGCCTTAGCAGTGTTGCTGTCAGTAACTCCTTTTTCCCACGCAGAACCGCTGCCCGTGATGTAGAACTGAAGGCTCACGGCCTCTTTCCCGAGATTTTTCACAGTGAAGGTGGTGCTGTACACGTTGGTCTTCTGGTAGCCGTACTTGCTTTGGAACATGGCGTAGTCGCCGTTTTTAATGGCGCTGCCATCGCTCTTGGTCATGTCGTACACAGCCCAGCGGTCAGTTTCGGTGATATGCTGCAAGCTTGCGCTGCAATTAAATCCGGCAGGGGTCTTGCGCCACAACCCGCCATCGGGGTAGATGGCAACTTTGCCCGTGGTGCCGCTTTCAGTGTTGCTGCCGACATCAGCATATATACCGTCGTACCGGGGCGCTATTGTAAGGTCGCGGTCGGGCATTATAAAGTTTTTACCAAACGTTTCTTCGGGATTTTCGGTATTGTACCAAACGTATGCCTCCCTTCCCTCTTTAGTTTCGGCCACGGGAGTTACAACAGTATTGAACGCCACCTGCTTTACGGCAGCCTGGCCGTCTACAGTACCGCCCTGCACGGTGAGGGCGTGGAGCGTTTTTGGCAATTCTATGTACTGGTACATGCCTATCTCAAGGTCGGTTATGCCGTCGGTGAGCAGTTCCACGGTGGTGAGTATATTGTTGTTGCCGTAAGAGAACTCAAGCTTAAGTTCCTTTACTTCGCCGGGGGCGAGCACGAACTCATCCGTAGATACGCCCGACTTGGGGCTGCTGCCCGAATTTATCTGATAGATTTTGAGCGTTATAGTTTTATCGCCCCGGTTCTGTATGGTGTATGTCATTACATATGTGTAGCCTGACGTAACCTTGTAGGGTGAGAGCGGCGTAAAGTAGAAGCCGTTGGGCAGCGCTGCGCCATCTACGCCCCTCCAGTGGAATATTGCGCCCATCTCGCGGTCGGCACCGGTGCCCACATAGCCCCAATAGGGGTCGATGGCCTGCTCGCCGCTTTCATCATTGGCTCTTATGTAGCCGTCTGCAGGCTGCACCTGACTGTCTTCTATCATATCGGCTGCGCCGTAGTAGGGGTAAGTTGCAAGCTTGCCCTGCGTAGAGCCGTCGCGGTTGGCATACAGTTCCTCATTCAGGTCGAATGCAGGGGCAAGGGTGATATCGCCCTCCACCGTTATTGCAGACGCGTCTTCAACCTCAATTATCTGCGAAGGGTCGGCCGCGTTATACCAATAGCGGAGATATGTATTTTCGGGCCGGGCGGTGAATTCGGCCTCGCTTAAGTCAAGCACTCCGCCCTTTTCAATTTTGATCTGCGTGCTGCCGTCGAGCAGGGCGTCTACCAGCGTTACGGTGACCTGGTTAGAAGGCTGCTTGTCCTTGAGCACAAGGGTTATTTCGGTGTCTTCGTTGATCGTAACGGTGTTGCCGCTTATCTTTTCGCCGCCTATGTACCAGCCGTCAACTTCCTTATCGGCGGGTATGCCCGTGAGTTCGTCATTTTCGGGAAGGTTGATAGCCGTGCCCGTCTGCACGCTCATCTCGTGCTCATAACCGGGGTAGCTCACGCCGCTGGGCAGGGTTATGGTTACCGTAAACATAACGGGAGCCACAACCTTATCTTTGAGCTCTAAGGTGATTTCCGTATTTTCGTTGATGGTAACGGTGGTGCCTTCAACCTTCTTGCCGTCTATGTACCAGCCGTCAACTTCTTTATCGGCAGGTATGCCTGTGAGCTTGTCGTTTGCGGGCAGCGTTATGGTGTCGCCCTTTTCTATGCTCTGCTCCTTCTGATAGCCGTCGTAGCTTACGCCGCTGGGCAGGGTTATGGTAACCGTAACCATAACGGGAGCCACAACCTTATCTTTGAGCTTTAAGGTGATTTCCGTATTTTCGTTGATCGTAACGGTGTTGCCGTTGATTTTTTCGGCGCCTATGTACCAGCCGTCAACTTCCTTGCCCTCGGGTATGCCCGTGAGCTTATCGTTTGCGGGCAGCGTTATGGTGTCGCCCTTTTCTACGCTCTGCTCATGCTGATAGCCGTCGTAACTTACGCCGCTGGGCAGAGTTATGGTTACCGTAACCATAACGGGCGTTGCGGGCTTATCTTTGAGCTTTAAGGTGATTTCGGTGTTTTCGTTGACGGTAATGGTGTTGCCCTCAACCTTCTTGTCGCCTATGTACCAGCCGTCAACTTCCTTGCCCTCGGGTATGCCTGTCAGCTTATCGTTTGCGGGTAGCGTTATGGTGTCGCCCTTTTCTACGCTCTGCTCATGCTGATAACCGTCGTAACTTACGCCGTTAGGCAGGGTGATCGTCACCGTAACCATAACGGGAGCCACAACCTTATCTTTGAGCTTTAAGGTGATTTCGGTGTTCTTGGTAACGGTGACAGATTTGCTGCTCAGCTTATCGCTGTCTATGTACCAGCCGTCTACCTCTTTGCTCTCGGGTATACTCGTCAGGTCGTCGTCTTCGGGCAAGGTGATGGCCGCACCCTTTTCTACGCTCTGCTCCTTCCGGTAACCGTCGTAACTTACGCCGTCAGGTAAAGTTATAGTAACCGTTACCATATCGGGCGTTTCCTGCGCGGGCCCGCCGCATGCCGCAATAACAGCCGTAAGGGCCATAATGACGACAAGCAGGCAAGTTGTGATGATCCGCTTCATGATGTTCCTCCCTGTAATTATTTTAACGGCAAGCAAAACCGTAAATGCGCGGCGTTTACTTGCCTTTGCTCCCTTCCTTTAAAAGTTGCCTTACGTTGCAATTTACCTTTTCGCCCAGGCGGAAATATTCCTGCCGCTCATCTTCGGTAAAGCCGTTGAACAGCTTTTCAAAATACTCTGTGCGGGCGCCGTCTATAGCCTGAGTTATCGGCTCCGCCGCGGGCAGCAGATACAAATTTGTGCGCCTGCGGTCTGACGCGTCCTCTTCCCTGCGCACGTAACCTTTGCGCACAAGGCTGTCTATACCCTTTGAAACATTAGCCTTGGGCAACATTCTGTATTCAACAATATCGCTTGCAGTATTCTTTTCGGGATTGTAGAACAAAAAGTTGAGTATGTTCAGCTCAAGCAGGTTCAGACCCAAGTCACGGCACCTGTTTTCAAGTATCACTTCGTACAGTCTGATCATTCCGCGTATTCCCATAACGTATTCCTGCCTGTCCATTGCTCTTTTTACCTCTCTATGCTATAATTTAGTTTCTGCAGAAACAGTTTCTGTAGAACCTATTGCGTGAAATAGTATACCCCCCCTCCCGACGGCTTTGTCAATTGCAATTTTTATATAATTACATTGCAAATTTTTTATTTTTGTTTAAAAATTTTAACGAACGAGCGTTTATTTCACTGATAAATGCAAAATATTTGCGCATACAGCACCGATTTTTGAAAATTATACACATTTGCCTGAATAGCCTGCCACTCACGCAAAACCGTGAAAACCAAAACCGGCATGCAACCGCCGTATTCATGCGCACACTTTGCCCACCTGCACCGAAAAACACCGCGTAATATGGCGCAATTAAAGGCCCTTCAGGTGTTGTTTACACCCGAAGGGCCTTTTTTCAGAAGTTGTTGAACTGCTTAACAAAAAGCAAGATGCCGCCTGCATTCAGCAGGCGGCATCCGTTTTTGAAAGGAGAAACGCATGAGCGAATCTTTCAGAAAATATAAGGCATGATTACCACGAGATTTCCTCCGAGGAATCAAACGCTATACCATATATATTATAGGCATCAAAAGCCACGGTAGTAAAGGTTATCGTATTTTCGCCGGCTTTCAGATTTATTTCGCCTATATATACATATGAATTTGAAGGAGTGAACGAATCGCCATGCGGCATTGAAGCGTCGCTTTCAACAGCTGTGCCATTAACGCTGAGCGCAAAACTGTCGCTGAACACATAATCCGAATTCCTGTTGGAGAACTCTGCATACAGCCCCACAGTAACATCCTTTTCCACGGTTACGGTAAATGTGATTTTTACGCCCGTATTGGAATTTATGTTGCCTATTGGATAATATCCGTCGGCATCAGGCCTGTTGGTGGCAATATTAGTATTGCCCGCAGAGCCGGGCTCGGTGGAGATCCCGCTGTTGAGTTCAGAGCTGCCGGGGGCAGTAGTTGCGTTATATATGTAGTCCAATCCATTTTCAGTAGGATTTACAGTCACAGGTATTTCAATCGTCTTTTCTGTGCCGTTAAAGGTGTAGCTTACTATGACTGCTTTTACGTTGACATTGAGCGCGCCGCCCGGCGTTACGGTAAAGCCTGCAGTTACCTGCAGAACGCTGCCGTCGGAAAACGTAGCATCCAGAACAAGACCCGAAGCATCGAAAGACTGCCCCGCCGTATATTCTGTTTTTACCGTTGAATCCTTATTGAGAGATATGCCCGTAAGGTCATGTTCGGTGACTGTTACAGGTATTTCTACAGACCTGGTATCGCCGGCATATGTATAGCTTAAGACCACAACCTTATCTTCCGGCGTGAGCGCCCCCGAAGGAGTTACGGTAAACTGTTCTGCAGTGATTTCCTGAGTGGAATCATCGGTAAAACGTGCAATCAAAGTTATGCCTGAAGCATCAAACGTCTGTCCGCTGAAATATTCATCTTCGTACACCGAACTTTCAGATAAAACAACTTCTTTAAGCCTTGCCGCAGGCTCGGTGACAGTTATTTCTATTTCAATTTCCTTAGTCACATCGCCATCGGTATAGCTTACCGTGACCACAGTATCTTCCACAGTGAGCGCGCCTGAAGGGGTTACGGTAAATCCCTCCTTTACCTGCGTGACATTTCCGTCTGACCAGCTCAGGTCGAGCACGAGATTTTCTGCTTCGAAAGTTTCACCTGCGTAGTATTCGGTGCGGGCGGAAGAACTTTCGCTTACGGCGATATCTTCAAGCACTATTTCCGGTGCAATGCCCCATGAGAGAACTGCCGTCTGCGAGGTAAACTGAATACCGTATATGTTGCGCCCGTTTACAGCTGCCGCAGAATTTACGGTAAAGCGGATCTCGTTGTTGCCCTGCTGCAGCGGTATAAAGCCTATGCAGGCATATGTATTGCTGGGAAGATAGTTTGAACCCACGGGCATCTTTGCATCGGAGTTGTATGCCGTGCCGTTTACGGTGAGATCGAGCCAGTCGCGGAATGTGTTCGCCGTTGTAAGCTGCCCGAGCTCCATATACAGCCCGACCGTCTCCGCAGCCGAAGAATTTATATAGTATGTGACATTCTGCCCGATGTTCTTATCAAGATTGCCTATGGGGTAGTAGCCGTCGTCGTTCGGCCTGGTAGACGTCACTTTGAGTTTTGACGATATACGCACGGCGTCGTTGAGCACATCTGAAGATGGAGCGCTGTATGCACGGAATTCCTCAGACTTTGTCCATGCGCTGTCATCGGTGCCGGTGTTGATATTTACGCTGTGTATATAATACAGCGAACCTATTGCAAGCACCGCGTCGCCTTCGCCCATGAACCTTATGGTATAGGTAGTGTTGGCCTGCAGGTTAAGTTCAGAGACATCGAGCCTGACGTTATAAACAGAACTGTCTGCATCGTACACCGTTTCCGCCCCGACGGGCATGTTGTTGAGAGTTACCGCAGACGCCTTTGAAATGTCGGCGGTGCACCTGACCGTGGCAGATACAGAGCTGTTATCTTCGGCAACGACTATATTTTCGAACGTGACAGCTTCGGCCTTTTTATCTTCTTCCGAAACGCCGTGCCTGGGTTCGCCGATTATATCTGCAAGGGTGCCGTCCTCCCAGGTGAGCACTTCATCGCTTAAAAAGGCAACGTAGTCAAAGTTATAGGCAGTGCCCGTGGGGGCAAAGCGGAGCGAGTTGACGCCCTTTTTGAGCTCGACGCAGCCGAGGCCGATCTCCTGGAAGTCATACCATGCGCCCGAAGTGGTCTTTTCGACCTGAGTTGTGCGGTCTATTATCTGAACGCCGCCGTCGGGGGCGGTTATCAGCGGCAGGGCAACATCTGTAAACACAGTTGTCCCCACCACCCCGCGGGAGATCCTTGCAAGGAAAGTGACGGTAGTATCTGCCGGCGAATAGATATTGAAAGTGAGCGAGGCGCCCGTATTTGAGGAGAAATTGCCCCTGCCGCTGACAAGTTCGCCGGTAGAGAAGTCCTCCCTGTTGGTAAACGTAGTCACCGCCCCGAGCGAGCCGTTCTGCGTTATCGCGCGTGAATTTTCCGCCTGGAACAGGTAAGACTGCTTGCGGTCTGCGCCGCACTTTTCCGCACAACAGTCTGCCGTGCTTGAAAGATCCATGCAAAGCCCGCATTCGGGACACTTATGCGTGCACACCTCATTTATCTGAATATTGTACGAGGCCTTGAGCTCCATATAGGAAACGACCACCTCTTTTGTGCCGGGTTCCGTCATGTTGGGAGAGGAAACTTTGCTCTCCGAAGTGACGTCCTTAGTGGTCTGGTCGTCATAATGCGCCGTTACCACCAGCCCTTCGGACGAGAACCTTTCGTTGACATCGAAAGAGACGCGCGCCTTGCTTGTATCCAACGTAATAGACGTGGCCTGCTGTTCTTTTGGCCCGTCAGGCTGGCATGCGGCAAATATTGCCGTGGCAAACAACATTACAACTGCAACAAGCGCCGTAAAAATGCGGCAAGTCTTTTTCATAACCATCCCTCCTTATTCGGTATCCTTTTCCCCGTCTTTCTTTTTCATAACGACGGGCAGTACGAACGAAGCTATCATCATGGCGCCGCTCACGGCAACCAGGATGGGTGCTACTATTTTAAGCGTGTTCAGCGTTGCCTCCCACCAGGGTGTGATATATACGGTACGGGAATCGGCGCCAACGCCGTTCATTGCCGTGGAGTGCAGCTGAGTGTAGAGCATGCGGCGCGCCGCTTCGCGCAGGGCGCAGGCCACGGTGGCGTTGTCCTTGTAGCCGTCAAGCTTATCGTAGCTGCCGCCTGCAAGCCAGAAGTCCTGCCCGGCGATAAGCGCCTCAGCCATTACTGCCGCATTGGTGGCTTCGTCGTTGGACATGCCCATATGCCTGCCGACGGCGGCGTCCGTCTGGACGGCGCCCTCAAAGCCCCATTCGCCGCGGAGCAGGTCGTTCAGAAGTCCCTTATGTCTGCCTGCCCACGTTGCGCCTATGCGGTTGAAAGACGACATTATGCCGTTGAGATTGGTGACGGCACACGCCTTTTCATAGGCCTTGGCGTATATTTCGCGAATAGACTGTTCGTTGGCCCATACGCTCACGCCATAGCGGTTGCGCTCGTTATCGTTGAGAAGCATATGCTTTACATAGAGTATGGCGCCGTAGCGCATCATGCCGGTAGTTTCCGAAGAGAGCATTTCGCCGCTCATGAAACCGTCTTCCGAGTAATACTCCCAGTTTCTGCCCGAATATGCCGAGCGGTGTATATTTGCGCCGGGGCCGTTGAGGCCTTCGTAGTCCACGTGCATCATCTCCATGCCGAAGGCTTCGCCGAGCTCTTCAATGAGCGGAGTATTCCATGTAGCCGCCATGTTCACCTGGCAGGGGAATATGATATAGCTCTTCAATACGGGGTTAGGCTGGTTTATGCCGGAAGGGCCGTTCTGCGAAAGGCCGCCGGGGGCGTTCACAGATTCCGCACCCGCAAGTACGTGCGCGCCGTATGTGACAAGATAGGTCTGCTCTGCCCATGAAGTCTGATCCATGAGGATATCCCATATGGGATCATCGTAGTCATATTCCATCAGCATGACAAGCGAAAGCTGCCCTACCTCTTCATTTATAGTTTCATACTTGGGCATCACGGCTTCAGGGTCTTCGGTTATGCCCGTAGTATACTGCATGTCGGCAACCATGGTCTGATTGATGCAGGAAAGCGTTACGGCCGAGGGATAAGTGCCCTGCCAGTCGCTCCTTGAAAGGTACGTTATCTTCTGATCCTGCGTTCCACTGTACAGGTTTATGTCTGCATCTGAGAACAGGTTGCCCACCTTTTCGCCCGTATAGGGAGAAGTTGCCCACTTGGTGAAGTCGTTGGCGGAAACCGTTATTTTTTGGGCGAGACCGGCAACGCCGTCTTCGTCCATGATGTCCTCGTTCACCGAAACGCCGTCTGCCTTTTTGCTTGCAAGTATATTGTTGAGGGCGTTGTGCGCGCTGGTGCCTATGGCAAGATAGTAATCGCCCTTTTCAAGTATGTATGTGCCGGCGCCGTAGGCGTCATAGGTCTTGAATTCGTAGTCGTCCACAACTACCTTAAGTGTCTGATCCTGCCCGGGAGCGAGCAGATCAGTCTTGGCAAACCCCACGAGCTCTACCGAAGCCTTTTCGATATTGTTCTTTACGTCATAGTCGGTATAGGGCTTCTGTATATATACCTGCATGACTTCCTTGCCGGAATATTTGTCGCTTATGTTTTTTATGTTTACAGATACTTCGTAGTCGCCGTCGGAATTCTGCGTAACGCTGTAGCCGCTGTAGAGGAAATCGGCATACGACTCGCCGTGCCCGAACGTGTAGGCGACCTCCTCCCCGTAATTCCACACGCCCTTGCTGTTGTATGCGCCGGCCTGCGACGAGGCGTTGCCCCTGCCAAGAACGGCATCTTCATACCTCGTTTCGTAATAGCGGTAGCCAACGTAGATACCCTCCTGATACACCACATACTTATCGTTATGGGTATATTTGAATTCAGGCGGCAGCCCGGTTGACTGAGCAAACGTATAGTCGCCGAAATTTTCATTTGCGGGAGCAGAATCAATGTCATATACCCACGTATCCACAAGGTGCCCTGAGGGTGTGGTTTCGCCCGAAAGGACGCCGGCTATCTGCTCGGCCGACATGGTTCCGCCCATGCCTACCCACATGCAGGCGTCTATTCCCAATCCCGATATATTCATAAGCTGCATAGGGGTAGCCGAATTTATAAGCAGCACAACCTTTTCAACGCGGCCGTCCTTCTTCAGCTGCATCAGGTGCGCAAGCACGTCGGCTTCCGCCTCGGACAGGTCGAGGTAACAACCGTTATCCAGGTTCTTATCTTCGTCCGCCGTGAAAGCGACGTCGCAGTTTTCACCGCCGTTGCGCGATATGACCATGATGGCAGCATCTTTGTATGCCGAATAATTTGTAAGCACGGCGCCGCCGAAGGTATTTTTATCCATCTCCTCAACGGCCGACCAGGGAGCTTCATTTATGGTATATTCGCCATAGTTTGCATCGTCCACGCCTGCCGAAGACGCGCTGACCTGTCCCCAGCCGTAAGAACCCGTTAGCAATGTATACAGGCGCCACAGGTTGTCGTTCACGTCTATGCCCTTTGCCTCCATGGCGGACATTATGGTGTCGCTTCCACTGTATGTAAGCGCGCCCGAACCTGTACCCGCATACATATAGCGGCTGCTCTGTGCGCTTATACCGAAGAAGCCCACCTTATCGCCTTCGGAAAGGGGCAATGCGTTATTGTTGTTCCACAGCAGCACCGTGCTTTCGTCGGCAACGCGCTCGGCGACGTCCATGGAATTTTCACGCATTGCCGCGTCGTCGTAAGTGCCGTCGGAATAGTAGTAATCTGATTTGTAGTATTCGGTATCCTCGTCGGGATTTTCATTCTTTTCCGTAACATAGGGAATGATGCCCAGCGCGGAATTGATATAGGCCGAGTACTGCATTGCAAACATCGAGCCCACATATACTATCACAAGAAATATTGCAAAAAATGCCGTTATCAGCGTCCATACAGTGCGGTCGAAAATTTTCATTTGCTTTCCCCTCCCTGCGCAGATGGCATCGCCTCCGGTTTATTCACGCGTTTGAGCACAAACATAACTACAGAGCAAACAAACAGAAGTGCCACAACAACGTCGAGCACAAACAGGAGCGTCTGCCACCAATTATCGAACAGGCCTACGGCGTCGTTCGTAGCCCCGGCAACGGCATTGAGGATTATGTACGCCGCCACAATGCCGGCAGTCAGGTAGAACAACACTATAAAGCTTGCCCCGGCAACGGCTCCCCAGCGAACCTTTTGAAGCCTGCCGTTTAAGAGAATTTTCATTCTTCACTCCTTATACAAATTTTTCAGGCAGAGCGGCGCCGCCCCACACATTTGCCGCAAACATGCGGGCGGTTTTCCGCCTGTAAGAAAAATTTAACAGCATTTTGCAGATTGCGCAATGCAAATGTCGTAATTGAGTAAATTTTAGTCGTAACTCTTATGCGTCGGAGCACAGGACAAAACAGGCGTCCGCACACGAACCGACCGCTTTTTACCATGCCTAAAACAACTGCCGGACAGCTAAACGCTTATATTTTACTACCTTTCGCGCGCAGGCGGAACAGCAGTACAGAAAGCTTATTCTGCCAAATTTTTCCATAAAGAAAGAGGGGGCTATACCCCCCCCCTCAGAAAAAAATATCATCTTGAAAAATTCCGCCTGCCATATTCCCCGGCGTCGGGCGGAAACAGAAAATCCAGACAGAATTTTCCGTCCGCCGCGGTAACGCTCATGCAGCCGCCATACTTTTCAGCTATATGCTTCATACTTTTCAGCCCGAAGCCGTGGTAGTTCTTATCGCCGCGGGTGAGCGGTAAACCGTTTTCAAACTGCAGCTCTCCATCGTAAAAATTTTCTATATGCACAGAGAAAAAGCCTCCCGAAGTTTTGGATGAAAGGGAAATGCACCGCCTCTCCTCGTCGTCGATCCTGCTCACGCTCTCTATGGCGTTTGAAAGCGCATTGCCGAAGAGCGAATAGATATCCATGTTGTCCATAAAGGCGAGCTGAGCGCCGTTCACCGCGCACGTGAGGCAGACGTGATTCTTTTCGCAGAACAAGCTCTTTTCCGTGAGAATCACGTCGAGTATGTCGTTGCCCGTCTTGACCGAAGAATTATAGATCATAACGGCGTTTTCTATCTCTTTCACATACTCTTCGGAAAGGTTTCCGCGCAGAGCGCTCAGCTGATGCTTCAGGTCGTGGCACTTTATGTTGATTATGTCTATATTTTCCTTTACAAGCCTGAACTGCTCCTTTTCGCGGTGCAGCAGTTCCGCCATCATATCGACCTCGTTCTGCTTGCGGTCGTTCTGGGTTATGCTGAACAGCATGCCGATTATGAGGATACAACTTATCACGGCATATAAACTCTCTGCCCAGAATGCAAGGCTGCCGCGTGTTCCGTCGTCGGTGGTGATACGCGAAAGACCTATACACACGAACAGCACCAGTAGCGAAAAAAGCGTCTTTGCCTTGATGCTTTTGCTGTTATCGGCAGACCTTCTGCGGTAGACAAGGATCAGCCACGCAACCACATAGACTACGGCGCACACCCCCACTTCTATCAGGTGCGACCAGATGCCCGTCCGCACCCCTGCCGCAGCGCCTATCATATTGGAAACATTGTACGAAAGATGTTGTATCGCGTACCCGCCCGCGCAATAAAAGAGTATCTTCCACACCCCCTCCGTGCACCTGAAACACACAAAGCAGCACAGAAAAGTGAGCGCAAACACAAGCAGGTAATATAAAAATTTGAATACGGAGTCCCATGCGCTCGCCGCCGGATCGCCGTAGACAAATATACTGTCCGTAAAATAGCCGTACAACAGTGCGACCATTATGATAATTTCAAGACAGACGAGTATGCTTACCGCAAGCAGCACGGGAAAACGCCGCCTCTTTTCCAGAAATGGCGAAAACAGAAGCTCCGCAATGAGGACTTCAAAAAACATCAGGCTTATGGCTGCGATAGACCGTATCATACGCTGCCTCCCGTATAGCGGGCAAATTCAGCCAGAAAAGCATGCCTGCGCGACTGGGATATGCGCAGTTCGGCGCCTCCCACTATGACCCTGTCGCCGCAGAGATTGTCTATATACCTGAGATTGACCAGATAACACGAGTTGCACCGCACAAAATGATGGGGCGCAAGGCGCTTTTCCATATCGGCCATTGTGCCGCGCATGCGGACGAGTCCGTCCGTGGTATGAAACAGCAAATCGTGGTTTTCAGATTCCACGTAGTAAATATCAAGCACGCGCACACGCTTGTTTTGAGTACGATTGCCGATATAAATGCAGTGATCGTCAAGGCGGTGCGAAAGTTCTTTGCATATGCGGTCGAACTTCATCTGGAAGGCAGGATAAGAAACCGGCTTCAGCACAAAATCGAACGCGGCAACGGCATACCCCTCCACGGCATATTGCGCGAGGTTTGTAACAAACACTATTATGGCGGCAGAATCGGATTGGCGCACTTTTTTTGCCGCCTCCATGCCGTTCATTCCGGGCATCTCTATATCGAGGAAAATGACGGCATAATCCGACTTATAGTTCATAAGAAAAAAATACGCGTCGGAAAAACCCGAAACTGTTATGGCATGCCCCTTTTCTTCCGCATACCTCTCTATTTTGTCGGTAAGAGATCTGCGTGCCGCTTCATCATCTTCCACAACTGCCACTTTGAAGTTCATTCAGCCCTCCCGCAACGGACCGGCGCCGTCGCATTGCTTTTTCGCATATTTTACATCAATCAATGGTAAACCCAAAAATGACTTTTGTCAAGAGCCTTTTTTGCGGCATTACCCTGACATAAGAACAAAGGCTCCGCCCTCGCCGTATTTTTCCCTGTTGCGGCGCTGGCCGGACAGCTGCGCCGCGGGCACCTGTTTTGCATGACGCAACACAGAGAAAAATATAAATTAGCCGACACATATCCGCATACCTTTTGATTTTTTACCGCCGGCATCCGCAGCCGTTTTTGCATGCAGAAACATTTACCGTTATGCATGCTCTCAGAATAATTTTACCGGGCGGCGGTACGCATAAAAATAAATATCGGAGCAGGATACCTGCTCCGATATTTATTGCGTTTTCAGCCGTCATAAAAAGGCTGCATTACTCTAATTTAACATTATTCATCGGCACATATATATTGTAGTTGCCGTCTGACTGCTCGTTTATGGGCGCCCACGAAAAATACACGGCGGCGCCCCTTTCGGCAACCTTATCGTACACCCCTGCAAGCGTGGCGATATTCCACTGTTTAAGAAGGGTAAGGTCAAAGCCCCAGTCCTGCGTATAATTTATGTCGCGCGCGGCCTCGCTGCCCTCGTCGTACGGGCGCTCCACGGCAATATCGCCATAGTTGTTGAACATGTCCGTGTGGTCGCCGTAGGTGCACTCCGCCGCCTTTCCGCGCAGGTTCATGTACATTTCCCACGCGGCAAACACCTTGTCTGAATAGGAAAAATCAACGTTGGCCAAAAGGTCGTAGTTGCCCTCTGCCATGGCAAACACCCTGCCGTCAAGCTCGTTATTTATAAAAAACTGATAGAGGTTTTTCTGCTCGGGCGCGTGGACGAGCACGTCGCCTTTGCCTATATACATATACATTGAAGATACCTCTACGTAATCCTGATTTTCGCCGTCGCTTCCCGAATTATATTGTGAATATCACGCCTTGAACAAGCCAGGCGGTTAACATAGTTCTGCCTTTAAACTTTTTGCCGTTGCCGCTTTATTTTTGACCGTAATAGGCATTTTTGCCGTGCTTGCGGTTATAGTGCTTGTCAGCAACATATTGCGGAAGGCGCCTGGCGGAAGGGTTCAACCCTTCGGTTATGAACGCCATTTTTGCCACTTCTTCTACGACGGTTGCGTGATAGACGGCCTCATCTGCATTTTTACCCCAGGCGAATACGCCGTGGTGCGCAACAAGGCAGGCGGGAACGGCAACAACATCTTTGCCGCTTAAAGTTTCGTTTATAACCTTGCCCGTATTCCTTTCGTATCCGCCCATCTCCCCTTCAGTGAGGTTGCGCGCACAGGGAATATCGCCGTAAAAATAGTCGGCATGGGTGGTGCCGTATGCGGGAACAGCCCGCTCTGCCTGCGCAAAAGCCGTGGCATATGTTGAGTGCGTGTGCACTATTCCACCGATTTGCGGATGCGCCCTGTAGAGTTCGATATGCGTGGGCGTATCGCTTGACGGGCGGTAATTGCCCTCGACAACATCACCGTTTAAATTTACGACGACCATATCTTCGGCCTTCATTCCGTCGTACGAAACGCCGCTCGGTTTTATTACCACCAGCCCGCTTTTTCTGTCTATTGCCGAAACATTGCCCCATGTAAACAACACAAGCCCGTTTTTTACAAGTGCGAGGTTGGCATTAAGCACCTCTTTTTTTAACTTTTCAAGCACCTATATTACCTCCGAAGCCAAACACTCTACGGGCAGACAGCGCTTATATGCAGCGAAAAAGTTTGAAAACTTAGCCTTTTCGGTTTTATCGGCATTTACTGTTTTTTTACTTGCGCCCGCAAAAATTTTGTTCAGGTAATCGGGCAGCGAAATGCCGTTAGTCAAGGCATATGCCGCAAGCAACGCTATGCCGTAGGCACCTCCCTCTCCCGCAGTTTCCATAACGGTAACGGGCGCACCGAGCACTGCGCTTGTGGCGTTCTGCCCTATGAACGGCGTCTTATAAAAGCCGCCGTGGGCCGTAACGCTCTCCATTTTTACGCCCTCGCCCTTAAGAATATCAACGCCGACGGCGAGCGCCGAAATGGCCGAATATATATGCATCTGCATGAAATTTGCAAGAGTAAGACGGCCATCGCTCGGCCTTAAAATGAGCGGCGCGCCGTTGCTTGTCCCCGCAAGCGGTTCGCCGGCAAGGTAGTTATAGCCCGTAAGTTTGCCGACCTCGCCGTCGCTTTCAAGCGATTTATTGAACAGTTTTTCAAACAGCTGCCCCTTGCTTATATTCAGGCCGCACAGTTCAACGACTTCAGAAAACAGGTCTACCCATTCATTGATTTCAGTTGTGCAGTTGTTTGTATGTATCAGCGCAGCAGGCAAGCCGTCGGGCGTGGACACTATGTCAATTTCTTTGTAATAATTTTTTAAAGGCCTTTCCAGCACAACCGTGCAATTTGCCGCCGTGCCCGAAGATATGTTGGCGGTCTTTGGCAAAACGCTGTTTGTTGCCACCATGCCCGTGCCCATATCGCCTTCGGGCGGGCAACATACCGCACCCGCTTTAAGCGTGCCCGTCGGGTCTAAAAAGCGTGCGCCCTCATCGGTCAGCGTTCCCGCATCTTCGCCCGCAAGCAAAACTTTCGGCAGCAGCTTTTTGAAATCTCTGCCTATAAGGGCATTGAACTTTTCAAGCATTACGGCGTTATAATCGCGCCCGTCCAGCGGGAACATTCCGCTTGCATCGTCAGCGCCGAGCACGTTTTTGCCCGTAAGCTTATAATGTATATACCCCGCAAGCGTTGTGAGATGGGCGACGTATTTCACATGTTCCATTCCGTCGAGGTATGCCTGGTAATACTGCGAAACGCTCCAGCGCAGGGGCACATTGAAGGCAAAAAGCCGTGAAAGTTTTTGGGCGGCCTCGCCCGTATTGGTGTTGCGCCACGTTCTGAACGGCACAAGCTGCTTTCCGTTTTTATCGAAGGCGAGGTATCCGTGCATCATGGCCGACACGCCTATTGCGTCAAGCCGTTCAATAGTTTTGCCGTAGTTTTCAACAAGGCGGCTGTAGCTTTCGCGGACGCCGCGTTCGGCGTCTTCAAGGGAATATGACCACAACCCTTCTACAAGGGTATTCTCCCACTCGAAAATGCCTGTGGCAAGCACCGTGCCACGCCCGTCGATGAGTACGGACTTTATGCGCGTTGAACCAAGTTCAATGCCAAGTATTATTTTGCTCATAGCTCAAATGGATTCTCCGTGGGATATTTGTCATTTGCTGGTTTATTGTAACCTATCTTTTCGGCGCCGATATACCTGAATACATCGAACAGCGCCTTGCCGAAGTGGCCGAACGCCACCGCGCCGTGATGGGGGAAACCGTTTTCAATTAAAACATGGCGGTAGAACCTGCCCATCTCATTTATGGCAAATATGCCTATCGAGCCGAAACTGTGCGTTGCCACGGGAAGAACTTCACCCTGCGCAACGTAGGCGTACAGGTGGTTGTCCGCCGTGGACTGCAGACGGTAGAATGTTATTTCGCCCGGTTTAATATCGCCCTCCAGAGTGCCGTTTGTCACCTCTTCGGGCAGAGAGCGCGCCATTATCTTCTGGTTGCGCATTTGAGGGTGATACAGCTTTTGCGAGCAGGTATTTCCGCAATGGAAACCCATGAACACGTCCGTGGGTTTATACGGGTATTTGCCGCATATGTCGGCATCAAATATGTCCTTGGGTACGGTGTTGTTTATGTCCAGAAGGGTCACAGCATCGTCTGATACGCACGCGCCGATATATTCGGACAGGGCGCCGTAGATGTCCACTTCGCAGCTTACGGGTATGCCGCGGCCTGTCAGCCTGCTGTTAACATAGCAGGGCACAAAGCCGAACATCGTCTGGAAGGCGGGCCAGCACTTGCCCGCGATTGCAACGTACTTTTTACTGCCCTTGTGGGCTTCTACCCAGTCGAGCAAAGTAAGTTCGTACTGCGCGAGTTTACCCAGAATTTCCGGCTTTTTGTTGCCTGCGCCAAGTTCCTTCTGCATATCTGCCACAACTTCGGGTATGCGTTTGTCGCCGTTATGCTTTAAATAGCTTTCGTACAAATCGAGCTCGGAGTTCTCCTCTATCTCCACGCCGATATTATACAGCTGTTTTATGGGCGCGTTGCAGGCGAGGAAGTTCTGCGGGCGGGGGCCGAAGGAGATTACCTTTAAATGCTTAAGCCCCACCAGCGCGCGGGCAACGGGAATAAATTCGTGCACCATATCGGCGCACTCCTCCGCATTGCCTACGGGATATTCGGGTATGTATGCCTTGACGCCGCGGAGCTTTAAGTTGTAGCTGGCATTGAGCATGCCGCAGTATGCGTCGCCCCTGTCGTTTGCGAGCACGGCGGTGTTCTCCTCGGCGGCGGCGATGAACATTACGGGGTTGCCCGTCTGCTCAGCCCACTTCTGTGCGAGCAGCGTTTCTGAAATTTCGGGGCCGAAGTTACCCAGATATACCACAAGCGCGTTGCAGCCCGCATTTTTTACGTCTTCAAGCGCCTGCATGGCCTGAACTTCGCTTTCGACTATGCAAACGGGGCACTCGTACACAGCGCCCTTGCCATACTTCTTTTCGTATGCGGCGACGAGCGCAGCCCTTCTGTTTACAGATAAACTTTCCGGAAAGCAGTCGCGCGAGACGGCGACTATGCCCGCCTTTATTTTTGGAATGTTGATCATTTTACAACTCCTTATATATTGTGAAATATACGCGTTGCAGCCAGCATATTGCTGCGCTACAATTATATCACCGCAACGCCGTTATTGTCAATGGCGGCAAAAATTGCAGACGCATCGACCGCTTTATTGCATCGGTGCAGCAACTTCAAATAGGGGCGTGCATGCTTTCAGCATGCACGCCCTTGACAGAGAAGGATGAAACACCACGAGTATTCTGTTAAAATTTAATTGTTCTTTTTCTTTGATTTTATTACAGAAACGGTAAGCATGGCTGCGCTGCCCGCGGTAAGGACAATGAATACTATCATTGCAGAAAGTATTGCCGCCTGCCACCAAGGCATTGCGGGAAGTATCTGCGCAGAGCCGATATTCATTGCATGGCTGTTGATTACGCTGTAAATTATGTGCTTTGCGGCCAACCTGCATGCCGAAACTATAGCAGGGTCTTTATCAAGGCCCGCAAGGGTATCCATGCCGGAACGGTAGCCGTCCCACAGATCCTGGCCGGCAAGCACGCCCAGGCGGTAGTCCATATAGCTGGCCATAACAGAGCAGTCGGTTATGGCGGCGCCCTTCATGCCCCACTCTTCGCGCAGTATACCCGTCATAAGTCCCCTGTGGGCACCCGACCACACTACGCCCAGGCGGTTGAACGAGGACATTACGCCCAGGCCGCCGCCCTTTACAACAGAGCCTTCAAACCCTTCAAGATAAATTTCACGAATGGCTTGTTCGTTAGACCATGTGCTAATGCCGTAGCGGCCCTCTTCCTGGTCGTTTAAAGCAAAGTGTTTGGTGAACACATATACGCCGCGCTCCTGAATGGCAGATACCTCTACCGCGCACATTTCGCCGGAGAGCCAGCCGTCTTCGGAATAATATTCAAAGTTGCGCCCCGAATAAGGCGTGCGGTGTATATTTGCGCCGGGGCCGTATATGCCTGCGTAAACGCTGTCGCTGTTGGTCTGGGCGCGCTGGAAGTCTTCGCCTATGCATTTGCCCATTTCGGCCACAAGCTCGCGGTTGAAAGTTGCCGCCATTACGTCTTCCGAGGTATATGCCATGGCGCTTTCGCCGCCGACAAGGCTTGCCGTAAGGCCCTGGGGGCCGTTTTCATCGAGAGTTCCGGGAAGGTTTATGCTCTTGACGGGCTGGGTGAGATGGAAGCCATCGCCTATAAGCGCGGTCATCTCTTCATACGTAATCTGGCTTAAAAGCTGTTCCCATACTTCGGAATCATACTCCTCTTCGCGCATGTCTATGGCGTTGAGTTCACCCGATACGCCCTGGGCAGGGAGATTGGTATATTCCGACCAATATTCCTTTTTATAGCGGTCTACAAGCGCAGCCCTGCCGTTGTCGCCGCCCTCGTCATGGGTAAGGCCGTCAGCCCACATTTCATCGGTCACCTTAAGGGCCTTTACTTCCTTGGGGAAGGTTCCCGTCCAGTTGTTGCGGCTCAGGTAGGTTATTTTTTGGTCTGCCGTGCCTTTATACTTATTAAGGTCGGCGTTGTCAAACCTGTTTGTTATGGCTACTTCTTTGCCTGAGGCCGTAGAAACGGCAAATGTTTCGGCATCGAACTTGCCGTTAGTCCACTTGGCGCACAGCGAGGCATTGCCCGTGCCGTCAGAGCCTACGCCATACATTTTGCTTTCATCTATGGTGATATTGCCGTCCTGCGCCTTTGCGCGGATTATATTGTTGACTGCGTCGTGGGCATTCTTGCCGGCAGTAAACCAATAGTCGCCGGCATCAAGTATGTAAGTCTTTGCTCCGTTTGCATCGTAAGACGTAAGGTCTTCCGTATTTACCTTTATGGTATACGTCACCGTTTCGCCGGCAGGAATTTCCTTTTTATCAAACCCGCAAAGCTCTACCGAAGCTTTTTCTACACCGTTATCTATATCATATTGCGTATACGGCGAACTGAAGTATATCTGCACCGTGTGCTTGGCGGCAGAATTGCCGTTGTTGGTTACATCTACGCTGACGTTGAACGAAAGCCCGTCCTTTGCAGGCTCCACGTTGAAATTGCCGTAAGTAAAATCGGAATACGAAAGGCCATAGCCGAAGGGGAAAGCCACATCGTCCTCATAGCTGAAATCACCGGCGTTGCCGTTTCCGAACACGTAGTCTTCATACCTCGTTTCGTAATAGCGGTAACCTATATATATGCCTTCCTGGTATATTACATAGTGCCTGTTGCCCTTTTTGGCGCCGGGGTCGGTGTTGTTCTGTGCGGTTTCAAGCTTAAGTTCGTCTGCATTGGTATATTCAAACGCACCGAAATTGACCATGGCGGGAGCCGAATGATTGTCTTTAAGGAACGTATCTACGATCCTGCCCGAAGGTATCCTTTCGCCGCCGAGCAGTTCCGCAACGGCGTTTATACCCGTCATGCCCACGTCGCCTATCCACATTGCGGCGTCTATGTCATAGTCGTCAAGGAAATCCAGCTGCAGGGAGTTTGCCGAATTGAGAAGAAGCACAACTTTTTTGAACGTGCCGTTTTTCTTATACTGCAGGATATGGTCGAGCATATCTTTTTCTTCGGCAGAAAGGCGAAGGTAATCGCCGTCTGTGCTGTCGTATGTGTTCACCCCGTTTTTGGTGAAGCATGAAGGATCGTCGGGCAGATCGGCGCCCTCGCCGCCCGAACGGGCAAGCACTACAAGCGCTACGTCGCCGTAAGAGGCAAACGAATCGGTTACGCCCGCCTTTTCATATTCGCTCCAGGGAACTTCGTTTATGCGGTACTGCCCCTGATGCCCGCCCGTGGTGGCGGCATTCTCGCGCTTATGGCCCGAAGTTACATAAAACGTCCACAGATCCTGGTTTATACAGCCTTCGCCGAACACCGAGGTGAGTGCCGAATGCAGCGTAACCGCATCGGCGGCGTCCATGCTGCCGGAGCCTGTTCCGCCGTAAAGCAGGTTTACCGAAGACTGCGAAAAGCACGAAAATTTGCTGTTTTTGGCAAGCGGCAGCGTATTGTTTTTATTGAATAACAGGGCGGCGCCCTCGCCTTCAAGGTCTTCGCACAGCTGACGCTCGTACTCTGCAAGGGCGTCGTCGCTGTAAGCGAGCGGTTCGTAGATTATTTTTGCGTCGGGGTCGGGAACTATTTTATAGTCGGTGGTCTGCAACGCAGCGTTTATAGCTACCCTGAAGAACCCCGTAACGCAATACGCGGCTATAAGCACCGCCATTAAAAAGGCGAATACCGCCGTTAGGGCTATCCATAGCTTTTTAGAAAATAACTTCTTCATATCGGCTCCTGAAAATCAAAAGTGCGGCGGCGACATTAGCGCCGCCGCAACTATACTTTTAATATAAAATCGGTTGATGTTTACGCCTGTTCACCGCTATCGGAAACTACGGCCGTCATAGAATGGTCTGCATCGTTCAGCCGCCATGTGTGGGGAAGACCGTCCCATACCATTTTGGCATTTCCGTCTGCGCTATCGCAGGTGAGGGTGATAACGCCGTCTTCAAGCACATAGGTGCAATTGAACGAAGGGGCATAGTTTGCCATAATAGTTACCACAAGGGTAGCATTGGTTTTATCTGTAATGGTCAGCGTTAACGACATAGCCATCTGGCCGCCGTCATAGGTACCCTTGTACACGTTATCGGCAACTTCGGCAGCCTTTTGCACGGGTATATCAGAATACTTGGCCGTGAATGTAAAGTCTATACTATAGCTGCCATAAAGGGAATATTTATAGCTGAATTTTGCGGTATCGGCCTGCTTATCTACAGTCACTTCAATCTTATCATCGCCGATATCGAGCGTCATGTTCCCTTCGCCGTCGTTTGCCCATGTTCCCGATGCCGCAAGCGAATATCCGTTGTAAATAAGCGCCTTGCCGTCTTTTTGGAGATATACGGTGCCGCCGAGCTCCTCATCGGTAAAGGTTGCCACAGATTCGGGTGCAACAAATTCTTTTGCGTTCTTTTGAATGAAATCATCCGCATCGGCATACAGGGTGGTTCCGCCCGAAAACTCTACACTCCTGTAGAAACCCGCGCCGGTAACGACTTCAAGCCTGAGCGAGCAGGTATATGTTCCGTTCCTCTCATAGGCGGTTCCGCTTGAGGTCTGCGTTTTGATGCCGGCATCGTTGAGCATGTATATTTCTATAGACAGTGCTTTCACGCCGTCGCGCGTGGTCTCTTCCCATTCGCCCTGCATGTAATTTTGAACGTAATCTTTATTTTCGGCTGCGGGCGCCTTATTGTAATTGCCGAAGCTATAGCGATCCATTACAACAGAGCCATCTGACATAAGCTTGAGCCAGAAAGCGCCCTTGGCAAAACTGAACGAGTCAAGATCTTCGCCGTCCATCACGCCGCCGAGCTGGTACGATATGGTCACAGGCCCGGGTTTTTCGTCATCTTTGTCATTATTGTTGTTGCTGCATGCTGCAAATGCTATTGATACAACAGACAGAATGGCAACAACAAAGCCGAGAAGCAATTTTTTTAATTTCATATATATTCCTCCGCGCGGCGGAAAGGCCGCCGCAAAATTTTATAACAGGCGCTGTCTGCGCCGTTTGTTCAACTTTACCTCAGTCGGCATTGGCGGGGCCGTCAGCCTCTTCGGCAGGAACTTTGGTATTTGCCCTGCCCCTTTCAGGCATAAAGCAGGCGACTATGCCGGCAACCGCGCTTATAAAGAAGGTAACAGAAAACACTATGCCCAGCGTTGCATTGCCGCCGATAAAGTGTACGCCGTTCCACACATCGGATATAGAGGGAAGGGCGGCGTTTACCGTAAGCGCAAAGCCGACGATGTAAAAAATGGCGCATACCAAGGGGGCAAACCTGAGGTTTGATAAAATGACCAATACCTCTGCAGCCGCGCCTACAAGCATAAGCGCAAACGCCGCGGCGGAAAAAGTTCTGTCGGATGCGTCTGTGGCAATATACAGCACCGCCCCGACAAGGGCAACGACTGCCGCCGCAAGACCTATGTAAAAACCTATCGTCCTGTTTTTAAAAGCAGTTTTTACAGAGAACATTATTCTTCACCTCCCTTCTTTTTTATGGCGGTAAACACATACCCGGTAACAAATGCCGCAACAGATATACCCGCAAGTACGCCTGTTACAATATTTATTGCCGTAAGGGCCGTCTGCCACCAGGGAACAAAGTCGGGCACTTCAACGCCCACCTGTATGCCGTTTACCAGGTTGGAACGGGAATATGCATAGTAATAATGCCTGTTTACTTCCTTCATTTTGGTAAGAATGTAGCCATCCTGCCTTGCAAGCTGAATAAGCTGCTGCCTTCTGTCGGTATCGTTGTTGAACATATCGGTACCGAAAGCAACGCACTCGGCAGTGTGTACGTAGTCGGCCGCGTCCTTTGAAGAGTCGGTAAGGTTAACGCCCTTAAAGCCCCATTCGTTGCGCAATACTTTTACCAACGCCGCCTCGCTTGCCGCGCCTGCCGTGGCGCCTATGCGGTTGAAGCACGTCATGGTGGCCAAAGCGCCGCCCACGTCGTCGCGCAGGGCGCCTTCAAAGCACCTTAAAGAACCTTCGCGGAAGCCCTGTTCGCCTGCAAACGTTGCAACGCCGTGGCGGTTGGTTTCCTGGTCGTTGCCCGCAAAATGTTTTATTGCGGAAAGAAGTCCGCCCTCCTGCATGGTCTTTACCTGTGCGGCGCCGCAGAGGTAAGACATATTTGCGTCCTCTGAATAATATTCGGAATTTCTGCCCGAATAGGCGGTGCGGTGCCAGTCGGCGCCGGGGCCGAATACCATTGAATAGCCTGCATACAAAGCGTCTTCGGCAAACAGTTCGCCGCGTTCTGCAAGCAGGTCAAGATTCCACGTGCTTGCCATAACCACCTGGTCGACATACAGGGTTATACCCTCGCCATTGCCGTTGAAATACCGAGAGCCGAGTCCCTTGGGGCCATCGGTGTTTGCGTTTGCAGGTTTGTTTACAGAGTTGATTTTAGCGTTGCCCATGCTCTCGCCCATGATGTTGGCAAGTTCCGATACAGAAAGCTGGTCGATGAATTCCGTCCATGCCTCATCGTCGTCATATGCAACGTCCTTCATCTGAACAAACTCAACGCCTGCGTCCCTGGCTACGGTTATAGAGCTGACTGCAGGGGCGTCGGCAGGTTTTGTATACGTATTGCCCGCAAGCAGAGTTTTAAGTTGGTCGCTTGCGGTAAGGCCGGTATAGGCCTTGGGATAGGTGTTCCAGTCGCTGCGCGTAAGATAGGTGACGGCGTCTTTTTCAAAGTAGTTATAGTCTATCTCGTCGAACACATTTGCAACCACCTCGCCCGTAGCCTCGGATTTTGCATAGGTAGTGTTATCAAGTTTGTCAAGGTTCTGAACCCTTGCCTTAGAGGCGTCGCCACTGACTACGTTGCCCATTTCGTCGGTAAGTTTGCCTTCTACCTTTTCGCCATATTCAAGCGCCATTACATTGTTGAGCGCATCGTGGGCATTATCGCCTATGGCAAAGTAGTAGTCGCCCTCGTCAAACACATAGCAGCCCTTTTTTGAAGAATCGGCGCCGTTGACGGCGTTTTCATCGTAAGCGGCAAACAGATAGTCGTCTGCCCTTACCTCTATTTCGTAGGGCTTGCCCACTTCAAGTTCGGGCGTCTTTGCAAAGCCTATCATCTGAATGGCCGACTTCTGGGCCTGGCCTTGTTTATACGGCAGGCTTGCATACAGCTGAACTACGCTTTTTGCAGGGCCTGAATATGCCGAACCCCTTTCGGGGCCGTTATTGGTAACCGTAACTTTGGCCACCACTTCGTGATTTTCCCTGTCCCATACTATCGAGGTCACTTCCTGCGTGAACTGCGAATATGACAGGCCGTAGCCGAAGGTGTAAGCCATTTCGTCGGCGTAATTCCAGCTGTTGCCCTCACTTTCAAACACGCCCGCGCTGCCCGTTGCATTGTTTATGCCGAGAACCTGGTCGTGATAGCGCGTTTCGTAATATTTATATCCCACATAGATATTTTCGGCATATACCACATACTTGTTTTCGTACTGGGTATTGTGGTTGCTGAACGTAAAGTCGCCGAAGTTGCGCATTGCGGGCGCAGACATGGAATTTGCGGCATATGTATCTACAAGGTGGCCCGAAGGGTCTGCCTTGCCCGTTAAAATATTGGCTATGCCTATAAAGCCCACATCGCCCGCGGCGCCAAAGGTAAGGCAGGCGTCAACGCCGTACTGCGGGTCTTCTATCCACTGCAGATCCATGGGGAAAGGGCTGTTTACCAGCACGATAATTTTGCCGAACTTGCCCGAATCGTTCACCATTTTTACAAGGTCGGCCTCCTCTTTGTGCAATGAAAGCATGGGAACGCCGTCCGCGTCCTTCACGTCAAGGTCTACGCCCTCGCCGCCGAAACGGGTGAACAGTATTATGGCAGCATCGTTATATTTATCTGCGTATGAATTTTTAAGATCGTCCGTATAAAAATTCTGCCCCACTTCGCCGATATCGGACTGACCGGCGGCAGAAACAGATTTCCTGTCTACATCGCTGTTCACGTAGGCGTTATACATAGTCATGTTCACATCGAAGCCTGCCGACGTAAAGGCATCTAAAAGGCTGCCCCCGCGCGACGCTTTGAACGACGAGCCGCCGCCTTTGGTAGCATATAAGGGATCTTTTACCGAATTACCGAAGAGCGTTATGCTGCGCTCTTCCGCCTTCAACGGCAGGGCGTTTTCTTCGTTGCGAAGCATTACGGCGCCCTCTTCCATGGCGCGGATATTAAAATCGTTTTCGGCCTGAATAAGTTTTGCATTGTTTTCCGCGTTCAGGTCGCCGTATTTGCTTTTATACACAATTTCGCCGCCCGTTGCCTGCGGAGGCGTTACGCCAAGGCGGTCGTTTACAAAACCTTGGTACCTGTAGCCGAGGTTGGTGAGCACCAGGAAAATGGCCAGCAAAAGGCCGAACAGTGCAGCAAGGCCGCGCCACAGGTTCAGTTTGCCTGTGACCGCCTTGATTTTTTCAACAAATTTGTTCATTTCCGCTCCTTATAAGTTATAGGCGGACTTACTCCGCAATAGTTTACGTTACCAGCTCACCTGGGTAAATTTGCCGTCGTTCAGCGTAACCATTATTTCAATGCCTTCGGCTTTAAACCCTTTGGTCTTGCCTTCAAGCACCATTTCGGCCGTGATAACGCCCTCTTCATTCACGGCAACGCCAAGTCCGCCCTGCTTCTGCCCGGCAAGGTCTACCGCCGATTGCGTCATCTCTTCCGTCCAATTGGCCGTATCGAGGGTGGGATAGCCGCTTGAAGCAAACACTACGCGCGAAGGCACGTTTATGGTTACGAACAACAAAGTTTCGTCGTCGGGGTCAGATTCCTGTGTAAAGGTACCGTAGTATTTTGTAACTTTCTGCCCGCGGTCGTTTCCGGTGGCCTGGTCGGTGGGAACACCCTGCCCGAAATTAACGTTGGAGAACATTATCTCGTTCGTGGTAAGGCAATAGGTGCCGTCGCTGTAAGTTTCAAGGGTCTGCCCTGAAAACGTTACAAAATAATACTCGTAAGTGGGAAGCATATTGGTATATGAGTACTCATTGTTTGAAAGGTATTCGCCCGTGAGTGTGGCGCTTCCGCCGGAACATGCCGCAAGGCTTGCGGCTGCGATTACGGCCGCCGCCGTGCAAGCTGCAGCCACAACAAGTTTTTTAAGTTTCATAATTCTTTTCCTCCTCAATTTCTGTCAGAAATTATAAAATTTTTTTTGGTACGTTCATTATAAAGAACGCAAATAACAAAATCAATAACCACTACCCGAATAGCGCCGACGCATACGCGAATAGCAGTATCGCGCCAAAACAGGGGAGCACTGCGTTGCAGCATGAAGGCATTATTGCCCGACATGCATTAAAAGCCGGGAGGGCTGCCAGAAGGCAGCCCTCCCGTTGCGGATTATAGAGCAATAAAGATTAAGGAGTAACCGTGATTGTATAACTGCCACCAGCGAGCGCGACTACGTTGTATTCGCCCTCCTGCGTGACCGCTGCCGTACCTGCGGAAACCGTGCCCCACGCAGCAGGTATGTACAGACGGCCTTCGGCCTGTATTGCCGCCACAGTTATGGTAACTGTGCCGTCTTCTGATTTTTTTATGCTGTACGAAAGGTCGCCTTTAGGGGTAACTACGCCCATTGAAAGCGAGGCAAACACATCGGTAAGCTTTATGGAATAACTTTCGTACCCAGCCGTATCGGGTGAAATGCCGCCGAAATATTTTGAAAGAACGGTGAGCGAGCCGCCCGTCCAGCCGTGGTTTATTGTGCCGGCGTCCTTTTCCCAAAGTTCCCACAGCGTGGAATCTTTATCGTCTATCATCGTCTGATAGCGCGCCAGCATACGGGTAAGGCAGGCCCGGTATTCACCCATAAGGCAAAGCGCCTCTTCAACGAACTTTTCCATATAGGGGCTTGCGCTATATGTTGTGGTAAGCACGTTGAGGATCTCGTCGTACATGTCCTCTTCGGCAAGGCCGCTTACAACAGCCATTGCGTTTGCCCTGTCGTCGTACAAGGTACCCGAACTGTAACCCCCGTCCTTTTTGAATTTTTTAAACCCTTCCTTTACCGAAGCAAGGCGCTGCGAAAAGAATTGGCTGTCAGAAGTTATGTTCAGTCCTTCGGCAAGTTTCTGCACTGCAGAAAGCGCATAGTAGTACCAGCAGTTTTGCAGAACTTCGGCGTCTGCGCCGTCGCCCCAGTCCACCCACATAAACGTTCCGTTGCGGTAAACTATGCTGCCGTCTGCATTCAGGCTCCACAGTTTAAGGTAGTTGACAGCCACGGGGTAGAACGCTTTTACCGTTTCGGCGTCGCCCGTATACAGGTAATATTCGTATGCCGCAACCAAAAAGTTGAGCGTTTGAACGGGGTTTTCGTTGGTGGCAAGGCTGGGCGAACGCAGTGGTATGCAGTTATCGGTCTTTGTCCAGCCTATTATATTGAGTATTGTCTTTTTGGTCATCGCCCACGAATTTTCGTCTAACGAATAGAACGTTTCGCCTATCTGGTTGGCGGCGTCGCCGATATAGGGCGAGCGCTCCCTTTCGGGGCAGTCCATATAGGTATCGCGCATGCAGATGAGCAAGGTGTTTACAGCCTTTTGCCACAGCGTGTTCACATCCTCGTTTTCGGTGACGAACGAGCCGGCACGCTCGCTGTTGTACCCGCTGCGGCGGTAGCCGATTTTTGTAAAGGTTATGCCTGCGGGAGCCTGGATGATGAGCTGCGAGCCGCTGCGCCAGGGAAGGCTTTCGTAGGTCTGCGCACCCTCCGCCGTTACATAATCGTCGCGGAAAGAATCCATGCCCTGGCTGGTAAGGGTGTTTGTATAATAAGTGAACCTTAGCCCGCTGCTTTCGGCAGTCAGTTCAAAGTAGGGGCTGAACTGCATATTTTCGGGCAGGTCTACGGTTATTGTAGTATCTTCGGTCAGCTTTTTGCCGATATAGTCGCTTTTGAGCAAGGTATACTCTTCATCGAACTTCATCAGCGGAATGACCGAAAGATATGTATCGTTGAACGGCTGCGCACCCGCCTCGCACACCACTGTTGCGTTCTCCCACGAGGAGTCGTTGAAGTCTGAGGCGGTATAATCGCCCACGCTTTCGCGAGCGTCGTAATACACGTTCCATTCCGCAAGCATGGAAGACTGCGAATAGTTGGGCCAGTCTGCGCCAAGCAATCCCTTGTTGCGGTATGCGCGCAGCCTGTTTGCCTTAAACGATGTGTCGGAAACAATCGTCTGGCTGCCTGCCTTCATTTCAAAAAGAAGTCCCGCCTTGCCGGGGTCAACGCTTGAATTGCCCCCGCGGCCGTTATACGATATCAATATGACAAGCGTATTTTCGCCCTTTTTTAAGTAATCGGTCAGGTCAACCTGCTCGTAAAAACTGTCGTAGGGGGTGGCGCCGCGCTTGGACGCGCCGTCTAAAACGGCGAGCTGCCCGTTCATCCAAAGATAGTACTTGCTTTCGGCGGCGATGTTGGCCACGGCCTCTTCGGGAGCCGCGTCAAGATTGAACGTTTTGCGGAAGGCCACGTATGAATTTGCCGACGTGGTGCTTGCCCATATCCACTTTGCGCCGCTCCAGTCGGTCTTTTTGTAATCTTCAAGCGCGGTATAGTATGCCAGATCGCTCCTGTCCACCGGCTGCTCCTCTACGGGCTTTTCGCCCGGAGGGGTCTCCGGGGTACTCTTATCGCCGCAGGCAGCGAACAAGCCTGCGCCCATTACCCCGCACAGGGCAAGAGCCATTATTTTTAAAAATATTTTTTTCATAATACAGCTGCCTCTACGTAAATTACTTTATAATGGCAGATATATCGTTGCAGACAAACGTATCGCTTAAATCGTATGTTCCATAAGAAGCCGTGTAAGTAACGGTAGCTTTTTTACCTTCTATAACCGCCTCGTGCTTTTTCCCATTATCGGTTTCTGTGACAGTAAGTTTGCCGTCCTTATACTCCCATGTGATATTCATAGAGTGAACGCCCTGGGAATTCATTACTCCTGTATTGTCGCTATACAGCACAAGGCTGCCGCCTTTTTCGCCCTTAAACGTAAGAATGGTTTCGGGTGCTGCGGGCTGATCGGGCGTTAAATCTTCAAGGGCAGATATATCGGCACACTCCATAGTATAAGAAATAGTATTGCCCATTGCGTTGCGGTCGTATTTTATGGTTGCCTTGGTGCCGTTGATGGTTGCCTCGATTTGCGAAGTTGCACCTGTTTTTATTACAAGTTTACCGCCATCGTACGTCCATGACCACGTTTGGCTGATTACATACTTGGCCTGGTTGGTGGCGGGGTCAACATTGCCAACATAGAACAGCGCCGTGCCATCTTCCTGCAGATACAGCCTTCCGGGAACTCTGTCTGACGCAGAGTCAAACATAACGGCATATTCAGGCTCTTCAAACACGCACAGATTGCCCTGTATAAAGGCATTCAAATCGCTGTATTTTACCGTTTTGCTGCCCGTTACCTGCTGCTGGCGGCCAGAGAATATGGGGCAGTCGAGCGTAAATGTAATGGTGCCTTCAGACGTGGGATAAAGTTCGTATTCGAACCTGCTTGTGGCAAAGCCGCCGCCCATGATATTTTTGGCGTCTTCATCATAGCGCACGTTCAGCTTTATGCAGTCAAGCCCTTCGGAATTCTTTGTTTCTTCCCACGAGCCTGTCCACCACTTTTCATAGAAGCCCGAATTTTTATCGTAGGCAGAGCTGTCCATGCTGAGCTGGTTATAGCCGCTGCCGGCAACGCTGCCGTCGTTGAACAGATTGAGCAGTATGTAATAGTCAAAGCAGTAGCCCGTAAGGGTTTCATCGGTATGGTGTCCGGTAAACTGCCATTCGATTTCCGTAGTTCCGGTTACAGGCGGCTTATTCTCCCCATCATCTTTCTTCACATCGTCGCTGCAGGCGGCAAGTCCTGCGGCCATTGTGGCGGCAACCGCAAGCGAAAGCCCGCCTATTAACCATTTTTTTAAATTACTCATGATTGTTCCTCCTTTAATCACGATTGGGTTTGTGAGTAATTCACATTATATAGACAGTAATTGACATATTCAAGGACTTTTCCCGAATAGCTTACATTCATACGCGAATAGTGCAAAGGCGCAAAAACAAAAAAGGCTTCCGCGCATTGCGGAAACCTTTTTTAACTGTTGAATTTTAAGTACGGCTATACGGCTTTAGCCCGACCGGGAGCAGGTATAACGGCGTCAAGGGAAAAAACGTTGTTCTGGGCGGAAAGACTTACACCGCCTTCGTACTTTTCTGCAATGCGGCGAATGCTTAGTATGCCGTACCCGTGGTCGTTTGTATTCGATTTAGACGTGCGCGGCACGCCGTTTACATAGGTTATGTTGCCTGAGTAGTAATTATCTTCGTGTACGGCAAGCGTGCCGCCCATGCTTTTTATCTGCAGGGAGATAACCCGCTTTTCAGGCTCAAGCTTCATGCACGCCTCAACGGCGTTATCTAATATGTTGCCGAAAAAGGCATATATGTCGCCGTCGCTCATGAACCCCAGCGCGTCGCCGTCGGCCATTATAGACAATTTTATATTGTTCTTTTCGCAATACAGGCTCTTTTCTGTAAGAATCAGATCCAGCGCCTTGTTGCCCGTGTTTACAAGCGCGTCGTATATGCATATCTGCTTGCTTATATCCTGCAACTCCTTGTCAGATACAATATTGCGCTGCCCCAGCATTGCGCCTATCATCTTTTTCAGGTCGTGGCACTTTATGTTTATTATGTCTATCGTCTCCCTTGATATTTCGTATTGTTCGGTCTTTTTTCTGTCGAGCTGTTCAAGGGTGTCCAGCTCGTAGCGGTACCTGCCGTTTTCGAACATATTAAATACAAGGCACAGGCTGATTATGCAGCATATTACGGCAAATATCTTTATTATTATAAGCGCGACCGCAGGTACCTCGGCAACGGGTGTATATATGTTCATCACTACCGTTACCACAACTATCAGGCATGAAGGCAGCAGTACTTTTGTTCTGTCAAGACGGACTATGCCGTTGCGGCAGAGCGCCCACGACGCAATTGCCGCCACGATATATACAACCAGATAGGTGATTACCGTAATAACAAAATACTCTACGCTGTAGTCTATAAGAATATTTTCCACACCGAGCGCCAGCCCGAAAATCATTGACAGCGAATATGCTATATGCTCTATGCTCCACCCGCCCACATTGTACAGCATGGCGTCGAAAAAATTACAGTGGAAACAAAAGCACAACAGCAACACTATTTCAAAGAAAAACAATGCGTCGCACAGAATATACGCAAACCCGCCCAGCGCATTATATATCTGCTGAGAACGCATCGCGCTCCACAACAATACAGATATCGCCGTCATAGCCATAAACATGACGACAAGGCGGAGCAGATAGTACTTGCGTTTTGGCAAATACCTGGCAAGCAGCACGGCGCCTATGGCAAGGCTGGGGAAAAACTTTACCATAAAGAAAAAATCAATCAATTCACGCATGGCCGCTCACCCCCTCTTTCCCCAGAACCTGGCAAGCGCCTCCATGAATTCCTTGCGGCGGTAGCGGCTTATTATAAGCTCGTCCCCGCCCACAACGACAATATTGTCTTTAATTTCAGTAACATAGCGCAAATTTACTATATAACAGCGGTTGCACATGCAGAACTTTTCAGGAGAGAGCGTGTCCAACGCCGATTTCAGCGATGCAAATATTTTTAAATTGCGCTGTTTTGTATGGTATACCAGATAGTGCTTGAGCGTTTCAATATACATTATGTCGCTTTCGTCAATATAAGAAACGCTGTTGCCCTCCTTCAGGCATACGGTTTTGCGGTGGTTGGAATCCACATATGCAAGCGCGCGCCGCAGCTTTAAAGCAAAACTGAAGTATTCCAGCGGCTTGACGATAAAGTCAAGGGCGCTTACAGAATAACCCTTTATTGCATATTTTGCCATGCGCGTAACAAAAATTATCGCGGTAAACTCGTCGGTTTTGCGTATATGCTGAGCCGCAGCCATTCCGTTTAGCCTTTCCATATCTATGTCCAGAAAGACAAGATCATACCGCGGGCAGTAGTCCTTTATAAGATCGGCGCCGTCATGGAACACTGCTATGCTGCATTCTCCGCCGTTTTCTTTAAAATACCGCTCCAATACAGACTTTAACGCACTTATATCGTTGTCGTCATCGTCCACTATAGCTATAGAATACATACCCCCCCCCGACGCCTTTTACATAAACCGCCGATTTACAGCAGTGTATGCATGCGTCGCAATACATTTTTTATCTGCAGGAAAAAGCTGCAAACAACCTTATTTTGCTTTATGCGCTTTATGTTTTTAAGCGGCATAAAAAATGCAATTCAAGCTGCGCAATGCCGATAATTGCGGCATATATGCAGGTGAATTTATGTTATTATAAGTTGCTGTTTAAAAAATCTGCGCTCATTTTAAGCGACTTTACCGGGTCGCCGTCTATCCAATCGGCATGATTTTCAAGTATCACAGCCTCTACGCCTAGTTGCTTTGCCTTTGCAATAAGCTTTCTGAGCGGCATATTGCCCGTTCCAAGCTCCATGCCGCCCGATTTGCGTATGGAAGCCGTTTTGCCGGCGGGGCGGAAGCCCCTGTCGTTTATGTGCCACAGGCGGACGCGGCTGCCCAGGCGCTCCATCCATTCCACGGGGTCTGCACCTGTTTCCGCCACCCAATACGAATCGTATTCAAAATTAACAAGCCCGGGATCGGTGTTTTCAATTAAAAGTTCAAGGGCGGTGCCGCCTGATTGCCCGATGCGGCATAGTTCGCAATTGTGATTATGATACAGCAGCCTCAAGCCCTGTGTTTTAAGCATATTCCCTGCCGAATTGAGCTGCTCTGCAAGTTTGAGCACACCGTCTTTATCGGAGTAATCAAATTTAAACATCCCCGTAATCACAACAGTATCGGTGCCGAAGCCTTCCGCCTCCTCCGCCACCATTCCGGTCTTGGAAGTTATTGTGCCAAGGTCTTCGTGAACGCTTACAACCTTAAGCCCGCTTCTGCTTATAATGCCACGCCAGTCAAGTTTTCCGCAAGGGCCTATCGCCATGCCCGCCATCGCGGCAAAGCCGCGTATGAGCAAAGGAAGCTTTCTGGTAAGAAATCCGCACATCTCTATAGCCTCGTACCCGCACTCCTTTGCCGCAGAAAGGGCATATTCCGCGCTCTCTTCATTCTTAAATACATTTCTTATTGCAAATTGCTGAACGGCTTTTAACATGCATCCCCCTTAAATTATAATAACCGCCAAACAGGCATACATCCTTAAAAAAGAGCGCCCGCAAGGGCGCCCGCAAAGAATGTTGCCCTTAACCTGCTCTACAATCCGCGTAATACGGTAATATAAGGGTACACCTATGCCGTTGTAACCTTATCACGCTTTATTAGATTGCAGAGCAACTAAATTATATCATAAGGCAACAAAAAAATCAATACTGCCCGCAGAAAAAATTTCTCCCGCGTGGCAGTATTGCAATATACGCGATAAAAAGAGCAACTATTGATTTACCCGAAAAACATTGTCACCGGAATGGCTACGCATATTCAAACCCTACAGAATAAAAAAGTGTGCACATATAAACGGCAGGGGTTCCCCCATTTAAGTCCAATGGCAGCAGATTTCAGCATGGCATTTACATATTACTCAATGCCGAATTGTTTTGGTCAGACTTATATACAGTCCCTTACCGTTTATTTACACACGGCAACATTAAAAAAACCGTGCCGCAAAATTTTACGACACGGTTTTTTACCTTTAAGATATTTTGAAAGCCTGCTGCAACAGAGGAAGCCCCCACGCAAAGAATATTACGATCACGGCAATAAGGAATGCCGCAAGCAATGCGTAATAAACTATGTTGAGAACCAACCTCTTCTTTTTCATTGCCGACGTCACTTCGGAACGATTTGCAAAGCGGATATTATATACGTTAAGCAATATGCCGCATACAACATACGCGAGAATTACGACGTCGATTGCTATAAGCGCCAGAACATATACGGGAATGCCTTCGCTGTAATTATCGCCGATGCCTGCAACCAGCCTGCTGTTCGCGCAGAAATAGAGCGAGCGGTGAAGGCTGTCGCGCAGCATACTCTGAACTCCGTTTGAAGAAGTTTCGGGAAGAGGATTTTCCATACCGGTGAGCTGCAGATTGCACCCTCCGGCGAGGCAGGCCTCGGACTCGGAAGCATTTATAACATTATAGTCCGTTATAACGAAGCCTTCATATCCCCATTCTCCGCGCAATACGTTTATATTAAGAGCATAACTTGAAC
>CALVLV010000008.1 GCA_944341075.1 uncultured Clostridia bacterium | reverse complement strand
ACAAAGTGCAAAGTGCGAGCGGTGACCGAGTGCGGCGGTAATTTACCGCACGCCGCACGAGACCTTGGTTTCTCAAACTCACGGAATTTTAACGGCGCGGCCCGCCGTCAAAATTCGTGAACTCATTGCATGCGCTCTTGTTTTACCTTTTTATCCACCACATGCCGTTCGGCAAGCTGAGCCTTTATGTCGTTGATGGTTATGCCATATTCGGCCATCAATACAAGCACGTGGTAAGTCAAATCGGCGATCTCGAACACCGTTTCTTCCCTGTCGCCGCCCTTTGCGGCTATGACTACCTCTGTGCACTCCTCGCCAACCTTTTTTAAAATTTTATCTACGCCCTTATCGAACAGGTAGGAGGTATAAGAACCCTCTTTGGGGTCTGTTTTGCGGCCGACGATAAGGTCGTAGAGCCCGTCTAAGGAGAAATGTCCGGCCTCCTCGTTTTCATAGACCTTGTTGGTAAAACAGCTGTCCGTGCCCAGGTGGCATGCCGGGCCGTCCTTTATTACCTCCACCACCAGGCTGTCGTAGTCGCAGTCGGCAGTTATTGACACGATGTGCTGAAAGTTGCCCGAAGTTTCGCCCTTAAGCCACAACTTTTTGCGCGAGCGCGAGTAAAAGCAGGTAAGGCGGCGCTTTATGCTTATTTCAAGGCTCTCCCTGTTCATATATGCCACGGTGAGCACCTTTTTTGAATAGGCGTCCTGCACAACGCAGGGTATTAGTCCGTTTTTATCGAATACAAGTTTATCTATATCTTCAAATTTCATATTATAACTCCCGCGGGGAAAGTGCCCGCTTATATTCTTACATGCACGCCGTTTTGCGACAGGTATTCTTTAAGCCCGCCTATATCAATTTCGCCGTAGTGGAACACCGAGGCGGCAAGGCCGGCGTCTGCCTGCGGCACCGTTTTAAACAGCTGCAAAAAGTCCTCCTTTTTGCCCGCCCCGCCCGAAGCTATTACGGGAATTGTAAGGCGCGCGCACACACTCTGCAACATTTCGCAGTCGAACCCTCCCTTTACGCCGTCGGTATCTATGCTGTTTAAAACAAGCTCGCCCGCGCCCTCTTCCTGGCCGCGGTACACCCATTCGGCGGCAGATATGCCCGTATTTACGCGCCCGCCGTGCGAAAACACGGTGAACTTTCCGTCTACGCGCTTTACGTCTGCAGACAGCACCACACACTGGTTGCCGTAGCGCTTTGCCGCATCGCCTATAAGTTTGGGGTTGTTTATTGCGCCCGTGTTTACGCTGACCTTATCGGCGCCGCATTTGAGCACCCTGTCGAAGTCTTCCAGCGAATTTATGCCGCCGCCCACGGTGAGCGGAATGAATATGCACGAGGCTACCTGCCTTAAAACATCGGTGAACAGCGCGCGCCCCTCGCTTGAGGCGGTTATATCGTAGAACACAAGCTCGTCCGCGCCCGAAAGGTTGTAGCGGGCGGCCAGGGCGACGGGCGATTCCACGCTGCGTATGCCCTGAAAATTTTTGCCCTTTACCACCATTCCGTCGCGCACGTCAAGGCAGGGTATTATGCGTTTAGCCAGCATTTTCGCACAGCTCCACTACCTTTGAAAGGTCTAAAGCGCCGTCGTACAGCGCCTTGCCGAGCACGGCGCCGCGCACGCCCATCTCTTTGAGCTGCTCAAGCTCCTCATAATAGGTGATGCCGCCCGAAGCTATAACGCGCAGACCCTTTATTTTTACAAGCTTGCGGTAGGCTTCAAGGTTGGTGCCCTCCAGCGCGCCGTCCTTTGAAATGTCGGTGCATATAACGGTGCGAACGCCCCCTTCGCGCAGCTGCGCGCAGAAGTCGTAGGCGTCTATATCGGTTATAGTCTTCCAGCCGCCTATGGCCACCTTGCCGCCCAGCGCGTCTACGCCCACGGCAACCTTATCACCGAAGAACTTTACGGCGTCCTTTACAAAGCCTTCGTCTTCCACGGCGGCAGAGCCGAGTATTACCCTGCTTGCGCCCGCGGCAAGATATTCGTTTATCCTGCTCACCGAGCGTATGCCTCCGCCCACTTCCACGAACATGCCGAGGTTGGAGGTGATTTTTTTGATGATATCCTTGTTGACAAGCTCGCCTTCGAGCGCGCCGTCAAGGTCGACTACGTGCAGGCGGGTGGCGCCCGCCTTTTTGAATTTGAGGGCTACGTCTACAGGGTTGAGCGAATAGACGGTCTCCTTGGAATAGTCGCCGCGCAAAAGGCGCACTGCGTTGCCGCCGCGGATATCTATAGCGGGGTAGATGTGCATTTTTTATACCTCCGAAAGGGCGCGCATTACGCGCCCGATTTTACAAAAAATAGCTTTATTTGCGGCATGTGTGGCACGTAATTACTCACATAGGGCGGCCGCGCCGCTTATTTTAACTCCGAAAAGGCGCGCAGTATTTTAAGCCCCGCGGCGCCGCTCTTTTCCGGGTGGAACTGCGTGCCGAACACGTTACCGCTCTCGGCCGAGGCGGTCAGCTCCGCGCCGCCGTAGGTACATACGGCGGTGACGCTTTTTTCGCAGTTTGTTGCGGCATATGAGTGGACGAAATAGACATACTCCCCGCCCGAAAGGTACTTGAAGAGCGGCGATTTTTGCCTGAATATAAGGCTGTTCCAGCCCATGTGCGGCACCTTTACGCCGCCATTTACCATGCCTGCTATGGGGAGCACCTCGCCGCCGATAAAGCCGAGGCCTGCGTGCTCGCCGTATTCAAAACTGCGCTCAAACAGCAGTTGCATGCCGAGGCATATGCCGAGTATGGGCTTGCCCGCCGCGGCCTGCCGCTTTAACAGGGGTATAAGCCCGCTGTGTTCCAGCTTTTTGTATGCGTCGGCAAACGCGCCCACGCCCGGCAGAATTATCGCCGAACTGTCCTCGATTTTGTTCGGTGAAGAGGTGACGGCGCTGTCCGCGCCTATGTATTTGAGCGAGGCCGCCAGCGAAAACAGGTTGCCCACGCCGTAGTCTATAACGGCTATCATAACACGCCCTTTGTGGTGGGCAGCTGACCCGCCCGCCCGGGGTCAAGCCTTACGGCCTGCGCCATTACCTTGGCAAACGCCTTGAACGCGCCCTCCGCCACGTGGTGGTTATTTTCACCATACAGTTTTTTAAAGTGCAGCGCCATGGGGCAGGCGCGCGCAAAGGCGAGGAAAAATTCCTTTACCAGCTCGGCGTCCATATCACCCAGGCGGTATTCGCCGGGGAAGGTTATATCGAAGTTTACGGCAGTGCGCCCGCTTATATCGGCGGCACACAGAATGAGAGCCTCGTCCATGGGCAGAACGGCCCATCCGTAGCGGCATATGCCGCGTTTATCGCCCAGCGCCTGCAAAAACGCACTGCCCAGCGCAATGCCGCAGTCCTCCACCGTGTGGTGGGCGTCCACGTGCATGTCGCCATTGCACCTGAGCGAGATATCGAACCCGCCGTGGCGGGCAAACTGTTCGAGCATATGGTCGAAAAACCCGCAGCCCGTAGATATATCGTACCTGCCCGCGCCGTCAAGCGCAAGCGTTAAAGCAATGTCTGTTTCGGCAGTCTTTCTGTTTACCTCTGCCGTCCTGTTTTTTTCTGACATATTTTATACCTGCCTTCGGACAAATGGCACTTGCCGCTGCCCGCTGAATAGCATATATTGGCCGACAAATTTATCGCACGCCGCTTCGACCGCCGCACACCGCCTCAGTCGCCGCACGCCGCGAGCACCTGCGCCGCCCCTGCAAGAAAGGCGTCCATCTGGTCTTGCGTGCCTATTGTAACGCGAATAAAGTCGTCTATGCGGCCCTGGGAGAAGTGGCGGACTAAAACGCCGCGCTCCTTAAGCCCCTCATACAGCCCCCTGCCGCACATTTTGGTGTGGCGGCAGAGCAAAAAGTTTGCCAGCGACGGCAGCACCTCAAAGCCCATTTTTTTCAGCTTATCTGCGGTATATTGCCGCACCGATTGCACCGCACGCGTGCAGCGGGCAAAGTAATCTTCGTCCTCTAAACTGCTTATGGCGGCCGCCATGCTCATTCTGTTTATGTTGTAGGGGTTGAGCGAGCGCCGCACCCCCTCCAGCTCGGAAATTATCTCTTCGCAGGCAAAGGTAAAGCCCACGCGCGCGCCCGCAAGGCTGCGCGACTTTGACATGGTCTGCACCACGGCGAGATTGTTGTATTTTTTTACCAGCGGCGCGCACGACTGCCCGCCGAAATCTATATACGCCTCATCTATTATAACAAATCTTTGCCTGTTTTGCAAGATGAGTTTTTCAATTTGTTCGGGCTTTAAATAGATGCCCGTCTGCGCGTTGGGGTTGGCGATGACTACGGGCGCGGTAATTGCGGCATAGTCGGCTATGTCTATAGTAAAATCGGCCTTTAGCGGCACGGTTTTGCAGTCTATGCCCAGCGCCGAACAGAGCACGGGATACAGCCCGTAAGTTACGTCGGCAAAGGCCGCGCCCGCGCCGCGCAGGTAGGCAAAGAACAGGTGGAACAGGTTTTCGTCTGACCCGTTGCCGAAGCACACGTTGCCCGCCCCAAGCCCGTAGCGGCTGCCCGCCGCCCGCCTGAGCACCATACCGTCGGGGTCGGAATACAGGTTGAGTTCGGCCGCCTGCGCTGCCGCCGCCGCTGCCGCGCCCGCGCAGGGCGGAAAGGGACTTTCGTTGGTGTTGAGTTTGATATATTTTTTATCCTGCGGCTGTTCGCCGGGAACATACGGTTGCATGCCGGCAAGCGCCTTGCTTAAAAATATCGACATATAATTACCCCCGCAATATGCCCGATCTATAGCCGCCATGGCGGCAGAACAGGCGCTTTTTGCGCGTTACACGGGCGGCGCCCGATTTATATTTTGTGGCAGCCCGATTTATAGTTTTTTTGCAATTGCCCCGCAACTATGCCTTATTCAAACGCACTTTTACGGAGTTTGCGTGGCCGTAAAGCCCCTCGCTTTGGGCAAACTTTATAACGCAGTCCGCCGCCCCTTCAAGCGCGCTCTTGGTATAGTATATATACTGCGTCTTTTTTACAAAGTCGTCTACCGAGAGCGGGGAAGAGAACTTTGCCGCGCCGCCCGTGGGCAGCGTGTGGTTGGGGCCGGCAAAATAGTCGCCGATCGCCTCCGGCGTGTACCTGCCGAGGAACACCGAGCCCGCGTTTTTTACCTGCGGCAGCAGCGCCATGGGGTCGTCTACGCACAGTTCCAGATGCTCAGGCGCTATCTCGTTGGCTATTTCCACCGCCTGTAAAATGTTGTCGCAGATTATTATTTTGCCGTTGACATCAACGGAGGCGCGGGCTATCTCCTGCCGCTCCATGCAGCAAAGCTGCCTTTCGACCTCGGCCTGAACGGAGAGGGCGAGGGCCTCGCTGTCGGTGACAAGAACTGCCGAGGCAAGCTTGTCGTGTTCGGCCTGAGATAAAAGGTCTGCCGCCACGAACACGGGGTCTGACTTGCCGTCGGCTACTATAAGAATTTCTGAAGGGCCGGCTATCATGTCCACGTTCACCAGCCCGTAGACAAGCTTTTTGGCAAGCGCGACGTATATGTTGCCCGGGCCGACTATAACATCGGCCTTGGGTATGCTTTGGGTGCCGTATGCCAGCGCGGCTATCGCCTGTGCGCCGCCCACCTTGAACACGCGGTCGGCCCCCGCCACCTTTGCGGCATACAAAATTTCCGCCCGCACCTTGCCGCCCGCCTTTACGGGCGTTACCATAACTATCTGCCCCACACCGGCTATTTTTGCGGGGATTATATCCATGAGCACGGTTGAAGGGTAGCTTGCCGTGCCGCCGGGCACATACACCCCCGCCACCGCTACGGGCGTATACTTTTGCCCTAGGACTACGCCGCCCTCCCTTTCCACCTCAAAGCCCTGCTTTTTCTGGCGTTCGTGGAAGTAGGCTATATTTTTTGCCGAGGCGCGCACCACGGCCTTGAAATCTTCAGAAAGCTCCTCTTCGGCGGCAGCAAACTCCTCCTCTGTCACCTCCAGCGAGGAAAGCGTTGCCCCGTCGAACTTTTTCGCATACGAAAACAGCGCCTCGTCCCCGCGCGCCTTTACGTCCTCGAGAATGGACTTTACGGCGGCCTCGTATTCGGCGTAGTCGTCTATGCGGCGGCTTAAAATCTGATCTTTGCGGTAGTCTTTATATATCTTTATCATTTCAAAGCTCCTTTGAAAGCCTCTGCACGCAGGCGGCTATCTCCTGCCGCTTGAACTTGTAGCGCGCCTTGTTTGCAATGAGCCGCGCGCTTATGGGGAATATTTCGCTTATGACGCCCATGTTGTTTTCCTTTAAAGTGGTGCCCGTTTCAACAATATCCACTATTACGTCCGAAAGGCCGAGTATGGGCGCAAGCTCTATAGAGCCATAGAGTTTTATCACCTCTATATCCCTGTTGCGCGCCGAAAAATAGCGCTCGGCCACGCGCGGAAACTTGGTGGCAACGCGCAGCGGGCGGGCAATATCTTCCCTGAACCCGTTGACGGAGGCCACGCACATGCGGCAGCGGCCGATATTTAAGTCGAGCAGTTCATACACGTCGGCGCCGCTCTCCTCTATTATGTCTTTGCCGGCAACGCCTATATCGGCAACGCCGTGCTCAACATACACGGTTACGTCCGACGGCTTTACCCAGAAATAACTTACCCCGCTGGTTTCGTCGGTGAACACCAGCTTGCGCGTATCCTTTAAAAGATCTTCGCAGCCGTAACCCGCGCGCTCCAGCATGCGGTATACCTTTTCGCCCAGCCTGCCCTTTGGCAATGCTACATTAAGCATAGTTTTATTTACCTTTATTTTCACGTTTTATAAAGTTTTATATTCAGAAATGAGCAATATTACAAGTTATATTTACATAATATGCAATATATACTGTAACAAACGCGCCTCGGAATACGTTTAAAAGCGACCGCTTATGCATACAAAAATCTGCCGAAACAGCCGCCCAAATCGGCAAAAATGGCATTCAGGCAACCGCAAAAGCGCATTTTTGCATATCGGAATTTTTGCGTGTACTACATCTTTTCCACGCGGCCGAATACCCCGCCCTGCGGCGCCTTTACCGCGGCAAACACGCTTTCGCCGCCGCTGATTATTGCGCGTACACGGGCAAGCACATCTTCGGGCCGCGCATCCTCAGAATACAGCAACAACACGTCGGCGTCCGACTTGCGCGCCGCAGACACATACGGCTCAAGCTCCGCAGGATAAATCGCAAAACCTATGCCGCCGCTGCCCGCGCCGAATTTTTTTACAAGGTTATCGTACCTGCCGCCCGAAAGCACCGCGCGCGGACACTCTGCCGCATACCCGCGGAAGATTATGCCGTTGTAGTAGTCGGCGTCGTCTGTGAGCGTAAAGTCTATCTCGGCGGCAATGCCCGCATCGCCCGCCACCTTTACGGCGCGGCGCAGCCCCTCGGCTGCGGCAACGCACTCCGCGCTTGCCCCAAAGACGTTGCACAGCATGTCTGCGCGCTGCGCGTTGTCCCCTTCGCAGGCGAGCAGCGCCCTCAGACCCTCTGCTATATCGCCGTCTATGCCGTTGGCGGCGCACACGGCGGGCATGTCGTGCAGATTGCGCGAAGATATACATGCGACCAGCCCCTCGGGCAGTCGCTCCCTGCCGCACAGGCGGGCTATGCCCGCAAGCGCGCCCATGTGCGAAAGCTCCAGCACGCAGTTGCAGCCTATGGCTTTAAGACTTTCGGCGGCGAGGGTGAGCACCTCCGCCTCAGCATACCCGTCTGCATCTCCCACGCACTCCAGGCCGATCTGCTCTATTTCGCGGAACTGTCCGCCATAGGCTTCGGGGCGGTACACGCTTTCGCGGTAATACACTTTTTTAAGCCCGCCGCCCGCACAGTTCTTTACTATGGACAGGGTGACGTCCGGCTTTAGCGCAAGCAGCCTGCCGTTTTTGTCGCCGAAGGTGATAACGTCGCGGCTGCGCAGAAAGTTGAGGTTGTCGGCATACAGCGAATACTCCTCGAACCGCCTCATCTTGTAGGGGGCGTAGCCGAAACTTTCGTATACGCCCTTTAATGCAAGGTACAGCTTTTCGCTGCCCGAAAGGTTAAGCTTTTCAGTCATTTTGCCCCTCGCCTTCGCCGTCAGCGCCGTCTTCCAACAGTTCGCCCTCGGCCACTCCGTCGGCCGAATACTTAGAAAGCACCTCTCTGTAACCGCCGCTGCCGTGCCTTAAACAGCGCGACACGCGCGAGAGGGTGGCCGAAGATATGTCGGTTATCTCTATTATCCTGTTATAGGTATACCCATTTAACAACAGTTTGGCGCACAAAAGACGCTGGGCAAGCTGTTCCACCTCTGTATATGTGCACAGATCTTCCAAAAGTTTTTCAAAGTCGCCGCTGTCGGCTATCTTTGCAAACAGCGCGTAAAGGTCGCCGCGCGCCATCTCCCTGTCAAATTTTTCCATATTATAAGCCCTTTCAAGTTTATATGCGGATATTGCCCGCCGTGCGGGCGCCCTGCGCCGCATGCGGCCGTAAATGTGTTTACACTATTATTTTACTTTATCACTTTAAATTTGTAAAGTGTTTTTGGGCAGTAATTTTACCTTTCCGCCGTTTACATAAATTTTACAGCCCGATTTCTGCGATTATATTGACACCGCCGCCCAAAAGCTTTAAAATAAAAAGCGATATACGGCCGACGCGCCGCACACAAAGGTAAAATATGGCAGATATATTGTACATAGTAGTGCCGTGCTATAACGAGAAAGAAGTTTTGCCAGTGACCGCACAGCGGCTGCTTGAAAAGACCGACAAGCTTATAGCAGACGGAGCGATATCCCCCGAAAGCAGGGTATTGTTTGTAGACGACGGCTCTGCGGACAGCACGTGGCAAATAATTTACGACCTGCACAAGCGCAACGAACGGTTTACGGGAATAAAACTTTCGCGCAACCGCGGGCACCAGTGCGCGCTGCTTGCAGGGCTGCATACGGCGGCAGAACACGCCGACGCGATAATTTCAATGGACGCCGACCTGCAGGACGACGTTGACGCCGTGGACAAGATGCTCGAATACTATCAGGGCGGCGCAGACGTAGTTTACGGCGTGCGCTCACAGCGCAAAAAAGACACATTCTTCAAGCGCGCCACCGCCGAGGGCTTTTATAAAATAATGCAGAAGATGGGCGTGGAGATAGTTTTCAACCATGCCGACTACCGACTTATGAGCAAGCGGGCCGTGCAGGGGCTTAAACAGTTCCGCGAAGTAAACCTGTTTTTGCGCGGCATTGTGCCTATGATAGGGTACAGGTCGGAAAAAGTCTATTACGAACGCGCCGAGCGCTTTGCAGGCGAAAGTAAATACCCGCTTAAAAAGATGCTGGGGCTTGCCGTAGACGGCATAACCTCCTTTTCGGTAAAGCCGCTCAACCTTATATTCCTTGTTGCGGCAATATTTACGGCGCTGGGCGTTGCGGGGCTTATAGTCACCATAACGCTGACGGCGTTGAACATAATACCCTGGTGGGGAATAATGCTTTCCGCCATTGCGCTGTGCACGGGCGTAATATGCGCCTGCGCAGGAATAGTGGGCCTGTATGTGGGAAAGAACTATATGGAAACCAAGCACCGCCCGCCCTACATAATTGAACGGAGTCTGGAGGAACCTTACCCATCCGACGGCAAAAACGCAGACTGAAGCATATTGTCACGCATGCAAAACGTGCAGCAATATGACCTAAACAACGCAAAAATACATATGTAGAATGCCGCGGCGGTGCGCATGCACCGCCGCGGCTTATTCTATACACAAATCATATGCGCAAATTATATACGCAAATTATTATGCGCGCGGCAATTGCCGCGCGCATATGCCTTAAATAACGCATATTTTACGCTTTAAAGTCAGTCCACAACTTCGGGCTGGGCGGCGGTGTGCCGCTTTTTCCACAGGCGCATGAATATCTTGCTTATTTCTACCGCGACAAGCGGGAAGAGCGACAGCGCGAGCACTATTAAATAGCAGCTCCAGTGGAGATATACAAGCTCGAAGAAGCCCATTACGCCGGGCACGAACGACACGAACGCCACTATGGCTACAGAGGCTGCCATGGCGCCGTATAAAAAGTGGTTGTGCCCCTGGCCGGGACGGAACACGCTGTCGTAATTTGAGCGCTGGTTTATGGCGTGTACCAGCTGCGAAAGGGCGAGCACCATGAAGGTCATCGTCATGGCGACTTCGTGCTTTTCGTTGCCGTTGAGGTTGATGGGCGCAAGCTCTGCAATGCCGTATGCCGCAAGCGACGCCGCCGTAATAAACAATCCGTGCAGCACTATGCGCATTATAACGCCCTTTTCAAACAGCGTGCCGCTCTTTACGGGCGGGACTTTCATCACGTTCCTGTCGGCGGGGTCTACGCCCAGCGCAATGGCGGGCAGCGAGTCGGTGGCAAGGTTTATAAGCAGCACGTGTATGGCAAGTATGGGGTCTTCCCAGCCGAAGCAGAAGGCGAGGAAGAGCGTGAGTATCTCCGATATATTGCCGGCAACAAGGAACTGTATTACCTTTTGTATGTTGCGGTATACGCGGCGGCCCTCCCTTATGGCGTGCTCTATGGTGGTAAAGTTGTCGTCCAGAAGGATCATGTCTGCCGCGTCCTTGGCAACGTCAGTACCGGTGATACCCATGGCAACGCCTATATCGGCCTCCTTTAAGGCGGGGCTGTCGTTCACGCCGTCGCCCGTCATGGCGGCAACTTCGCCCGTGCGCTTGAGCGACTTTATTATGCGCAGCTTATCCGAAGGGGAAACGCGCGCGAACACCACGCACGTTTTAACCGCCTCGTCCAGCTGTTCGTCGGTCATTTCGTCCAGCTCGGGGCCGGTTATAACGGTGTTGCCCTTGCGGAATATGTGCAGCTGCTTTGCTATGGCAAGCGCCGTGACCTTGTGGTCGCCCGTTATCATTATAACGCGTATGCCCGCCTCGTGGCAGGTTTCCACCGCGCCGATGACCTCCTTGCGGGGAGGATCTATCATGCCCACGGCGCCTATGAACGTCATGTCGAACTCCACGTTGTCCGTCTCGTTTTCGGGCACCTTGGTAAGGCTGCGCTTGGCAAAGCCCAGAACGCGCAGCGCGTTTTTAGACATGTTGTTGCACAGGTCAAGTATTTTCCGCCTGTCGCTGTCGGTCATAGGGCGCACGCCCTCGCCCGTGAGCACATGCGAGCACAGCGGCAGCATTTCGTCCACGGCGCCCTTGGTGTACGAAACGTACCCTTCGGGCATGTCGTTCACCGTGGTCATGCGCTTGCGGTCGGAGTCGAAGGGCTGTTCAAACAGCCTGGGGTGCTCCTCCTCGTAGTCTTCGGAATTAATCCCGAACTTATCGGCAAACAGTATCAGCGCGCCCTCGGTGGGGTCGCCCATCGTTTCGCCGGGGCGGTCGGGGTCCATATGCGCGTTGCCGCACAGCGCGCAGGCGCTGAGCAGGTCGGAATACACGGCGCGGTCGTACTTCTGTTCAAGATTTTCGGTCAGCGTTGTGGTGCCCATTTCAAAGTCGGCGCCAACGGCAACGTTGGTTACCGTCATCTTGTTCAGGGTGAGCGTGCCCGTCTTGTCGCAGCACACAACGGTGGCGCTGCCCAGCGTTTCAACGGCGGGCAGGCTCTTTACCAGAGCATTCTTTTTTGCCATGCGCTGAACGCCGAACGCCATTATTATGGTAGCCGTGGCGGGCAGGCCTTCGGGGATTATGGATATAGCCAGCGATATGCCAAGAAACACAAGCTCTTCCCACGACCTCTCTACCCTGGTATCCAAAAAGCCGATGACCATTATTACGACGCACACGATGACGCCGATGAGCGTGAGTATCTTGCCAACCGAATTGAGTTTCTTTTTGATGGGCGTCTGAAAGTCGTCCTGCTTTTTGAGCATGTCGGCTATCTTGCCGACTTCGGTATTCATGCCCGTGCCCACTACTATGCCCACGGCGTTGCCGTACATGACCACGGAAGAGGAATACGCCATGTTCACCCTGTCGCCAAGGGGCGCGTCCTCGGGCAGCACGGTGGGGCCGTCTTTGGGCGAGGGAACGCTTTCGCCCGTTAGCGAAGCTTCCTGCACGCTCATGTTGTTATCGTTTATTATCCTTATATCCGCGGGGACTATGGCGCCGTCTTCAAGATACACTATGTCGCCGGGGACAAGGTCGCTGGCGGGCACTACGCTCTCTTCGCCGTTCCTTAAAACGCGGGCGTTGGGCGCCGTCATCTTTTTTAGCGCGGCCAGCGCGTCGGCGGCCTTCTTCTCCTGAATGACGCCCACGGCGGCGTTGAGCACTATTACGCAGAATATTACTATGGCCTCAGCAAGCCCCTCGCCGTCTATAAACTGCATCACCAGCGAGAACACCATGGCAATTACCAGAATTATCACCATGATATCCGATATCTGCTCCAGGATCATCTTCCAGATGCTCTTGGGTTTTACTTCGCGCAGTACGTTTTTGCCATACTTTTCAAGGCGCCTTGCCGCCTCTTCGTCTGAAAGCCCCTCTTCGCTGGTCTCCAGCACTTCCTCTGTCTGTTGGTAAGACATCGCGTGCCAGGGGCGCCGTTGTTGGTCTTCCATTTTTTGTTTTTAAGATCCTCCTGAAATAATTTTAAACGCAAAAAGACATAACCATATCGGTCTGCGACCTTATGGCTATGCCTTAAAGTTTACTTTTGAGTTTTTGTTATTCGTGGACAGGAGCCGCTACTGTCGCCCTCTCCTACGGACATAATTTATAACCCCTTGCGTTTATGTTTTATACGATTATATCATATCCTTAACGCAATGTCAACAACTTTATAAACGCCGTCTATTGCCAGGGCGACCGACCCACATTACGGAAAGGAATATACCTGTTTATATGTCATCTCGACCGAAGCGCACAGGGATATGCCATTTACATGTCATCTCGACCGAAGCGCACAAAGTGCGCGAAGCGGAGAGATCTGTTCCGCAATAGAGCATCCTCTGATAGGGAAGATGCCTTGCACAAGCGCATGCGGGAGCAAGGCGGAGGGATTTTTTGAGATTTCTCCACTCGCTGTCGCTCGGTCGAAATGACAAGGCGCAGGCAAAAAGCTATTATTCCGACCGAATGACAATGTGCAAAAAATAGCCGCACTTACGCAATGGCGGTCAGGCAGGCGTTACGCTCAGTTATGCCCGCCGCACGAAAGTATCTTGTCTGAAAGGGCGACTATATCGGCGGCATACTTTGCCTTGCGCCTTTTAAGCACGGCCCTGTAGATAAAGTAGTTTGCAACTGCCAGCACAATTCCCACTGCGCCGACCACCACGCCGAGCGGGAACAGCGAAGCCGCGCCCAGCGCGCCCATGCATATGCACATGCCAGTGCCCAGCACCAGCGCCGAGGCGGTACCCACGGTATATGCCGCAATATCTGCGGGGCGGCGCACCTTTTTATCCAGCCTGCGCAGGGCCTCTACGTCGCTTTCGGTATTCGCGGTATAGTTGCCGCGTATGCGCTGTGTTGCCTTTATATCCTTCACACTGTATTCATTCTGCATATTTTTTACCTCCTGCGGGCAGGCCCGCATGGCCACACCCGCCATCTTGTTTTGTGAGCTCATTGTACAGCGCCGATGTTTGCGAAATGGTAAAAAAATGCAAAACTATTGTATATATTTTATTAAAAAATTGTTAACGCCTGCGGCACGCGATTTATAAGTAAGCGGCGCGCGCTCGCTTTACAGGCAAAACGCGCTTATTTTTCTGCAATGGCAAAGTCAGCAAGGTAAAAATATGCAGGCGGCGCGGGGCAAACTGCCCGCGCCGCCTGCACTGTATTTTAAAGATGGAAACAATGAACTGCAGCTGCGCCACGCAAAACTTACGCCCTGCGCCGCTTGCCGAGCTTAGAAAACAGCGTTATAAGCGCGGCGGGCACGGCCACCACGGCGAGCACGATATATACGGGCAGGCCGAGTATCACCTCGAACGCCACGCCCGCCGCCGCGGCTATGCCTGCGGCAACCTTTTTGCCGTTGGCCTTTGCGCCCTTTATTTCAGGCTTTTTTTCAACATGCATGGTGCCGTCCTGCGCCTCTTCAAGTTCGTAGACCTTCATAATACATCTCCTTCCGATTATTACAATACCATTATATTCCCTGAATATTGTAAACTTAATACAGTATTGTAAAACTTTGGTGAAATGTACAGCAGAAAACACAAACCGCGCATGGTTAGGACATATTGCGGCGCCTTTTGCCGCAATGTGTTTACATCATGGGGGCAAAAATCTGCAATATAGCCGTTAGAAGAGCGCGCAGCGGGCCGGGCTTGCCGTCTATGAACCCGCGCTGAACGCACTCGGGGAAGGTATCTTCAAAGTCGCGCTCAAGCCCGCGCATCACCGCTTTATCGTCTGTGTACAGCGCGTTTTCGTACTGCTGGAAAAAGGAGCGAAGATCGAAGTTTGCCGAACCTATTATGGCACAGTTTTCGGTGAGCACAGACTTTGTGTGCACGAACGAATCGGCCATGGTGTACACCTTTACGCCGCTTTTTGTAAGTTTGTCGGCGTTGTCCAGCGATACCAGGTACACGAACGCCTTGTCTGGCACGCCTGGCAACACTATGCGCACGTCTGCACCGCTGCGCGCCTTGCTTGCAAGCAGGTTTGTTATAGTTTCGTCCGGCACAAAGTAGGGCGTCATTATCCACACCCTCTCGTTTGCCTGCGAAATTGCCCCCGCGTACACGTCGCGCACAACGGGGTCGGGGAACTCCAGCCCCGCGGCATATGGGATAAATACTCCGCCGTGTTCTTCCCCGGCAGACTGCACATCTGCCTCTTTTTTTTCTTCAGCCTGCGGAGGGACTATGCCCGCGGCGAGGCGCTCGGCCTCTGAAACTATGGTGACTGCGCCCGCCCCGCGCGGCTGCACGTCAGCCTCCCCGCCCACAGTAACTTCGGCCGGCAATGCGCAATCGGCTTCTGCAGGGCTTCCCCGGCCGGAGAGGGGCGCGGGAAACTTTGCCCCGCCCGCATACAAAAAGGGCGCATAGTCGAATGGCTTTCTGGTAACAAACTCCCACTGGCGCAGGAACATGAGCGTAAAGCTCTGCACGGCGTCGCCCTCCACGCGCACGGCGTTGTCCTTCCAATACCCGTAAAGGCGCTTTTCGTTTACATATTCATCTGAAATATTTATGCCGCCCGTATACGCCAGCTCGCCGTCCACAACGGTTATTTTGCGGTGGTCGCGGTAATTCATGCCTATTTTATACAGCGGCACAAGCTTGTTGAAGGCATACATGCGTATGCCCGCGCTGCGTGCCTTTTTAAGCGCCTTGCGCGATATTCTGCCGCTGCTGCCCATGTCATCGTATATCACGCGCACATCCACGCCTGCGGCGGCGCGCTCTTCAAGCACGGAAAACAGGCGGCTGTACAGCGCGCCTTCGGCTATTATAAAGTATTCTATGAATATAAATTTGCGCGCACCCGCACAGTCTATGAGCATGTCGTCGAAGGCCGACGCGCCCGAGGGGTAATACTTTGCCCGCGTATTTTTATAGGGCACGAACCCCGTTGTGTTTACCATGTAATTTGCCGCGTGCATGGTGGACTTGCCAAGCCCGCCCGTTCCGCACCCCGTGAGCATGCCCGCGGAGGACTGCAGTATGGCGGCATACCGCTTGCGCGACGGACGGAAAAATATGCGTTCGTCCGACAATAAGTACACAAGAAACCCTACGGGGAAGAGCACGAGCACCAACATTATCCACACGGGCTTGGAGCGCCCGTTTTTTGAGGAGCCCAGAATGTAAAAACAGGTTATTATGTCCAGCACCACCGAAAAAATGAGGTAGCCGCGGAACACCTCCGTAAGCGCATAATGGAAAAATGCCAGCAGGCACAGCTGCAGCAGGGCCATGAGCAGTATGAATATGACCTTCAGCTTTCCTATGCCCTTGCGCTCTGTTTTCACGCGCACAAAATCGCGGTAGGGCGAGCGCGGAAGGTGCGCGCCGCTCTGACGCTTTAAAGTTCTTTTTTCAACGCGCATTTTTCCTCACCCGTAATGGCCGCCGCTTCACGCAGAATGGCCCGAATATTTTCCCTGAGCACTGCCGAAACGGCACCGTACCTCTGTTTATCGGTGGCGCTTATCTTGTTTGCGGTGACTATTGCCAGCACTATGAATATAACGCCCGCCGAAATGACGGCAAAGCCGCTTGCAAAAAACACCGTGGTGGTAGAAAGCGCCACAACGAACCCTCCGTAAACGGCGAGCGCCACCCCCACCAGCGCCAGCAGCGCGCCTATTATTACCGCCCTTACAAGCGAATACGGGCCCGCGTGGCTTAAAAAGCTTACCGCCACTTCAAAGCGTACCTGCAGCAGCTGGAGCCTGTCCTTGCCCTCTATGCGATGAAGGCGGCTAAAATCTATGTGCACTATGTCGCTGTATTCCTCGTCCGAATACCTTTTTACGGTATGCCAGCCGAAGGCGTTGTATGCGCGCACTATTTCGTCCGCGCCCTCGCTCTTTACGGCCACGGAGAGCTTGTCGTCTTCAAACTGCAGTTCATTTTGCCCCATTGCCCCCTCCTTCGCCGCCGAGCAGCTGTTCTGTAAGGCGTAATATCTCGTCCCCGTACTTTTCCTTAAGCCGGCGGCGGGCGCATTTTTTTGTAAGGTGCGCAAGGCCGCACAGCGCAGCGCCGACTATGCTCAGTGCAATGCCGCCCGCAATAGCGGCAACGGCGGCACCCTCAAGGCAGAGCGCCATGCCGCCGCCGAATATAAGCACGCCTGCCGCAGCCTGCAGGCCGCACAGCCACAGCGGCAGCCTGCGCACCTTTTTATCGAGCAACTTTACCCTTTCAAGCGCCCGGTCGCTTTCCGAACGGGCGGCATACTGGCTGCGTATGGCAACTATTTCCCTGCGCTCCTCCTCGGTAGGGGCGCTGTAACTGTAGGTGAAGCCCTCTTCAGGGCCGTGTGACTTTCCGTTTTCCATCAGTATTCCTCCCCGCCCGCCGCAGGCCGATCATTTCGGCTCCGTCTGAGTTCCGCGGCGGAGCGCACCATCATGTATATCCCAAGCCCCAGCGTAAATGCAAACACCGCTATACCCATAACTATGTTGAGAGTATGCATCGACTGATCTTCCGTGCCGCCGAACGTGGCCTCCATGGCTATCTGCAGGGCGAACACCGAAACAAGCGCGTCTGCAAAGCTGATGTTGCGCAGGGCCTGCAGCGTGAAGTCGCGCAGTTTTTTGGTCTTTAATGCATTTATTGCCGAAACTATAATTTTATAAAATGTGTATGCCGCCATGGTTATGGCGCCGTATACGCCGAACATTGACGGCCTGCCCGAAAAGATGAGTATGCCCGCCAGCGCGGTAAAGGCCACCGCAAGCACAATGAACATGGCGCCGCACCCAAGGTAGAGTTTTATGCGCGCCCGCTTTGCAAGGCCTTCGCATCCCGGCCTGCCGCCGTACCTTTTATCGGTGCGCAGTTTACCGTATATGACTGCGCCGCGCAGACAGGTGAGCACCATATAGTAGCCTGCGAAAAAGCCGTGCCACGCCGAATGGAGCACCAGCCCTGCCACGGCGAGATATATGCCGTATACGGCACATACGGCAAGCCCCGCAAGCGAAAATGCAAACGTGCGGAAACCGTAGTCGGCCGCAAGGCGTGAAGTAAGCCCGTGCCGCGCCACGAACGCGCGCACATGTTCGCGCGCGGGCCGCACCGAAACGCATATGCAGTATATCAGCAACGCAAGCATTGCCGCATACAGCGCGTACGAAAGGGGGTTTGCGCCGTTTACGAACACGGCAAGCAGCACGCTTGCCAAGGCGAAAAACAGCAGGGCGCCGTAAAACGCCCATATCCATTTGCCGGGGCGCCTTATGAAGTTTTTGAACTTTTGCCAGCGCGTCAAAGCCGCCCTCCTGCACAAAAATACCATTGCCCGCCATATATGCGCCAATCAACGCGGCAAAAATCAGCCGACGACACCCTTTAAACGCACGGTGAACAGCGAACCTTCGCCCGGCATGCTGCTTACGGATATCTCCCCGCCCAGCATATCTATGGCGCGCTTTACCATGGCCAGCCCCAGCCCGTTGCCCTCGGCTGCGTGCGAGGTGTCGCCCTGATAGAATTTATCGAATATATGCGCGCCCGTTTCGGCGCTCATGCCGCACCCTTCGTCCCGCACGCCGAACAGGGCGCAGTCGCCCTGCCTTTTGAAGGAAACGTACACGGTGCCGCCCCTTTCGCTGAATTTTACGGCGTTGGATATCAGGTTGTTGAATATTATTTCAAGCAGGCCCTCATCCGAAATCAGAGTCATGTCGTCTATGTCGCAGTCGGGCTGCAAGTCCTTTTCGTCCATCTTTGCCTCGAAGGCGAGCACGCAGTCGCGCACGAGTTCGCCGCCCTCTATCCGCTGCTTTTCGGGCAGAATGGCGTTGTTTTCCATTTTGCTCAGCTTTAAGATATCGGTGACGAGCGCCGTGAGCCTGCGCGAGGCCGCCACGAGCACGCCGGCATACTTTTTGCGCTCCTCCCCGTCCGCGGCAGAGAGCAGCGCCCCCGCATAGCTCTGTATCACAGCGAGCGGCGTTTTTATTTCGTGCGAGACGTTTGCCATGAAGTCCGAGCGCAACATCTCCGTTTCGGAGAGCTGTTTTGCCAGCCTGTTCACGTTTTCGCCTATCAGGTCAAATTCGTCGTAGTTGCCCCATATGTGGCGGGGTTTTAAGTTTATATCAAAGTCGCCGCGCGCCATTTTCTGCGTTGCGGCAAGTATTTCGCGCACGGGTTTTTCCGCTACCCTGCGCCGCCATGCCGCCGCCGTGAGCGCCAGCGCCACCGAAAGCACCACAAGTATGGCAGCCGTGCACAGCGACGCCGTAAGCCTGCCCGAAGCCCGGAGTATGAGAAGGTATGAAAGTATTGAAACTGTGGCGATGGCCGCCACGCCTATAAAGTATACCGCATAGCTTAAAAAGCTGAACCGGCTGCGCTGGGCGCCCCTGCCGTAGTCCCCTTCCGCGTGGGAACGGCCGCGCGTGCCCTGCCTGCGCGCCCTCACTTTAATACCGCCTTGTAGCCCAGCCCGTGAACGGTGACTATTTCAAACCCGTTGCAGGCGGCAGTCTTTTCGCGCAGTTTTGCCATGTATACGTCCACCGTGCGCGAGGTGGCGGCGCTGTCGTAGTCCCACAAGTCCTCCATCAGCTTTGCGCGCGTGAACGTCTTTTTGGGGAAGGAAAGAAGGCGGAAAAGAATGTCAAATTCGCGCACGGTGAGCGGAAGTTCCTCGCCGTCCACGTAGGCGGTGTGCTCCTCCTCGTCCATTACAAGGTTGCCAAGCTCCAGCTTTTTGCTGCGGCTGATATTTGCCCTGCGAAGCAGCGCCTGCACGCGCAGGAGCAGCTCCTCCGTTTCAAAGGGCTTTACAAGGTAGTCGTCTATCCCCAGGCGGTAGCCGCGCTGTTTTGAGGGCATATCCGAAAGCGCCGTCATGAACAGCACGGGCACGGTTTTATCGCTGGTGCGGACGGCCGCGGCAAGCGCAAAGCCGTCGGCATGCGGCATCATTATGTCGCTTATTATCATATCGAAGTGCTTTTCGGCCAGCTTTTCAAGCGCCTCGGCACCGTCTGCACAGCCCGTGGCGGCATAGCCCGCCGAATCGAGGCAGGCGCACACCAGCCTGTTGAGGTTTACGTCGTCTTCAGCCACAAGTATGTTTACCATAACCGCCTCCTGTTGCGGCATACCACAATACCGCGCGCACCCGCACGCCCGCCATGCGGCGGACGTTTATCGCACTTTTATTTTAAGTATACCGCCCATTTGCTAATAAATTGTTAAAACGGGCGGATCATTCAAACCTTTTTAAAAATTTATTGAATTTGAACAGGTTTACGCCGGCAACGCACGCGCACGCCACGGCCGCGGCGCCCAGCACGCCCGTTATTGTCCAGAACGCGGCGGGGTTATCCGCTATGAAGCCCGCGCTGCGCGCGATTATTATAAAGAACATAAGCGCCACAAAGCACGCGCTGAAAGCTATTACAAACCCGCGCGTGAGCTTTGTTTTGTATGTGACATATTTTTTTATGCACTCGGCCACTTCGGCCTCCCTGCCCTTGGGGATGGTGTGCTTGGTTAGTTTTGTAACTTCTTTAAAGGTCATTATAGTCTCCCCTTGTCTGCGCTCTGCCGCGCCGTAAAAAGCGGCGTTTTATAAAGCACGCATTGCCGCTACTGTCATTTTTACTAATGGAAAAGCCCGCATGAAGAAATCTCTGCCACGCTCCATGCCTCTTGTGTAAAGGAAAATTGCACTTTTTTTGAGATTTCTCCGCTCGCTATCGCTCGGTCGAAATGACAACAAATCACAATATCAATTGAAGCAAAACGCCGTTCATGATCCCGCAAAGCGGCGTTTTATAAAGCACGCATTGCCGCTACTGTCATTTCGACCGAAGCACACAAAAGTGTGCGGAGCGGAGAAATCTCTGTCGCGGCTATTTTAAAAACATTCTTAAAAGCTTTTCTTTGGATTCCGAATAGGGCTGATACCTTACCGACATATCGAAGAATGTCGCCTTGTCCACAATCGACTTTTTGTGCGTAAAGCAATCGAAGCCCTCCCTGCCGTGGTAGGCGCCCATGCCGCTTGCGCCCACGCCGCCGAAGCCCATTGCCGAGGTTGCAAGGTGGATTATGGTGTCGTTTACGCAGCCGCCGCCAAAGGCGCAGCGCTCGGTTACCGCCTTTATAAACTTTTTATCTTCCGAAAACACATACAGCGCCAGCGGATGGGGGTGTGCGTTTATATCGGCTATAAGCTCGTCCGCGCCATCAAAGGTGAGCACAGGCATTACGGGGCCGAAGATCTCCTCACCCATAACCGCGTCGCTGCGGGTGACGCCGTCCATCACGGTGGGCTCTATGCGCAGGCCGGCTTCGTCGCGCCCGCCGCCGAAAACCACCTTTTTATCGTCTATAAGGCCGCATATCCTGTCGAAGTGCTTTTTGTTGACTATTTTGCCGTATGCGGCGTTTTCCAGCGGGAACTGCCCGAACTGCGCCTCTATCTGCTTTTTCACCTCGGCGATAAATTTCTCCTTTACCGAGGAGTGCACCATCACATAGTCCGGCGCCACGCACGTCTGTCCGCAATTTAAATACTTACCGAATACTATGCGCTTTGCGGCGAGCGGTATGTTGGCGGTTTTATCCACTATGCAGGGGCTTTTTCCACCCAGTTCCAGTGTGACGGGGATAAGCCTTTCTGCGGCGCGGCGCATGACCTCTTTGCCGACGGCAACGCTGCCCGTGAAGAATATCTTATCGAAGGGCATATCCAAAAGGGCGGAATTTTCCGCCCTGCCGCCAAGCACGGTGGTTGCAAGCTCGGGCGGGAATGCCTCGGCTATCACCTCGGCAAGCACGGCGCTTGTGGCGGGAGAATATGCCGAAGGCTTTACTATTACCGTGTTGCCCGCGGCTATGGCGTCTGCAAGCGGCTCCATTGCAAGCATGAACGGATAGTTCCACGGGCTCATTACAAGCACGCACCCGTAAGGCGAACTTTTTACGTAGCTTCTGGCAACGTACTGCGACATGGGCGTGGGAACGCGCCTGTCGCGCGCAAAGCGGCACACGTGTTTTATCATGTACGATATCTCCGAAAGGGTCATGCCCACTTCGCACATGTAGCTTTCAAACCCGCCCTTGCCAAGGTCGGCTTTAAGCGCCTCGTTTATGTCGCGTTCACGCGCACATATCACCGATTTAAGCCTTTTAAGGGCGGCTATGCGCGCCTTTACGGGCAGCGTTGCGCCCGTGGAGAAATACTCCTTCTGTTTTTGCAATAAATCTGCCATATTGCCGCCCCTTTTTATCTGTGCGGCGTCTTTTTCAGCATCAAAATTATTCTTTGATTCTTCCTGCATATCATAACTCCATAATATCGGAACGCATGTTCAACGCCGCCACAGAAAAAACTGCGCGGCCGCGCGAACATGGCCTGCATAAAATATTGTGAACGCAAGCACCGTGCAATATTCGGCATACAGCATGCTCCGCGCGATAATCTCACCGCCTGCCCGCAAAAATACGCAGCCTCCGCGTTGCCCAGCAAAGTGCCGAGGCTTACATTAAATTCTATACAAAAACGGTGCGCATGTCAACCCCGCCGGCAGGCATCATGTGCGGAAAACCGCGCCACGTAAGCGCACCGCCGCACACTCACACAGGCACTTTGCCCGACGTATACGGTTTTAAAATAAGCGGGACGCCCGCGGCGTCCCGCCTTACCGATAACATATTCATACCGGCCCGCACCTTTATATGCCGGCCGCATTTTTACCGTTGCCGCCATCGGCCCCTGAGCGCAACGCGGAATAGACGCACGCGGCAGCGGTGCACGCAGCGTCAAGGATCATACATATACCCATAAAGGTCATAAGTATTCCCGTTGTGGCAAAAGGATTAAATATTATAACAACGCCCAACACGGCAAATATTCCGCCCGCAACAACGCCCGGCAGCCACATTGCGCCACTGTCGCTCCTGTGCAGCGCCAGGCTTTCAGTAATCTTGAACACACTGTCTATTATGAGCAACAGCCCGAGAAAAACCGTTACAAGCTCGGCGATAAAAGCGGGAGAAATAATCAGAAGAATGCCCGTAGCGATCACTACCACGCTGAGCACTATGTCTACGACCAGCGCCCTGCCGCCGGCCCTGGCGCACAGCACAATGCGCGCAACGCCCCATATTACGGTAGCCGCGCCCGCAACATAGCATACAACCTTTAACAGGCGCTCGGAAAATACAACGAGCAATATGCCCATAACCAACATGACAAGCGCCACCGCCGCAGCCTGAATATCGAGGTTTGAAAGGAATTTTTTGAACTTTTTCATATTGCCCCGTCCACCCGAGAATTATTGCCATTCGGCCGATGCCGCATGAAATAAAGCCATATTTATATATACCCCGACAGGCGCCCGCCAAACGCAGCGGGCGACATTTAAGGGCGCCTTATGCCCTGCTCACACGCCTTGAAGCTATTGCGCGGTAGATAAACGATATTGCAAGCAGAATCAGCGCTATTACAAGGAATATGCAGAAGAAGAACAGCAGAAATGCGCCGCAGGCAAGCACGCCGCCCGTGAAAGAGGCAAGCAGCGAACCGTTGATTATAACAAGCACCGCATCCGCTATCAGCAGCACGAACAGGAAGGCAAGTATGCCCGAAAGAGCGCCCTTTATATCCTCCCTGCTGAGCGTCATGTGCAGGGCGATAAAGCTGCCGACAAGCAGGAACACCCACCACTGCCACGTTACGATATAGCTGAACATGTGCCCGAAAGCGGCAAATATATGCCCGAGCGCGCCAAACACGTCCTCGGCGAAATCGGCGGCGGAAATTTCCGCCCACACCGAAGAGAACAGGCCGGGCAACAGCAGGTACAGAAGCCCCGCAAGTATGAGCGCGCCGACGAGCACGGGCGCCACGCCTATAAAAAAGCAGCCTACCTTCTGGTACAGGTTTTTGGGGTTGTAGGAATGGCGCACATAGCCGAGGGTACCGTCTGACGAGTTCACCTGAAACAGCTTTATATCGGTTATCTTGTGCCCGAATATAAGGCACATAAGCGCGTGCGAGCCCTCGTGCACGGGCGTGCCTATAAAGCCCGTGGCGTAGCACACCGCCCTGCCGCGGCTGCCGAAGTTGCGGTAGAACGCGCCGTTGCACAGCGCTATTATTTTGCCGAACAAGAGTATCAGCCCCAGCGTAAAGGCAGCCTGAAGTATAAAATTCAAAACAAAATTGCCAAAATTCATAACTTTCACCGTTCACAAAAGCGCATTGATTGCGGCATATATGCCGCCCTGTTTTACACGGCACGCGCCTTACGGCCTTATTGCCACCTTATACACGCCGCCCTTTCCGCCTTCGAACAGTCTGTAGCCTTCGGCTATTTCCGAAAGGGGAAATGTGTGCGTTATCAGCGGCGATACGTCTATTCTGCCGCAGTGGATAAGCTCCAGTATTGCGGCGCAGTCGCAGCCGTCCACACCGCCCGTTTTGAATGTGAGGTTTTTGCCGTACATATCGGGCAGGGGAAGGGTAATCGCCTGTTCGTACAGCGCGGCCACCACCACAACGGCGTTGGGCCTTGCGCACCGCCATGCCATGGCAAAGCTTTCCGCCGTACCGCCGCACTCCAGCACCCTGTCTGCACCGCCGCGCGGCAGCGAGGAAGTGAGACAGGCAAGCTCTTCCGGCGCAACGCACAGTGCATCCGGCATGAACTTTTTTGCAAATTCGCGCCTTTCGGGGCGGGATTCGCATATTATTATGCGCGCGGGGCTTTTAAGGCGCGCGCACGCCGCCGCACACAGTCCGACAGGCCCGCCGCCTATTATAACGAATGTATCGCCCGGCTGAGCTTCGGCTATTTTTACCGCCCAATAGCCCGTTGCAAGCACGTCGCCCACAAGAAGCGCGGCGGTATCCGTCACGCCGTCGGGGATTTTTGTAAGCCCCGTATCGGCGAAGGGCACGCGCACATACTCCGCCTGTCCGCCGTCTATACGGCACCCGAGCGCCCAGCCGCCGTTTTTATCGGTACAGTTATTAACATATCCCTGTCTGCAGAACCAACAATCTCCGCAGAACGTTTCAACATTTACGCATACCCTGTCGCCCGCGCGCACGTTTTTTACCGCGGAACCTGCACTTTCCACCACGCCGACCATTTCGTGCCCGACGGTGATGCCCGGCACGGCGCGGGGAACGGCTCCGCGCTTTATGTGCAGGTCGCTTGTGCATATGCCGGCAAGCGTTACCTTTACCAATGCGTCGCGCGGGGAAAGTATCTGCGGCACGGGCTTGTGCTCAAGCCTGAAACAACCCTTTTTTACATAAGTATACGCAAGCATGATATTCCCCCTCTCTCTGCTGCCGGCGTGCACGGCGCGTGCGCGCGGGCCTTTTATACTTCAATATAATTTTAAGATGCGCGCGGTGAACTGTCAACACCTTTTGTAAAATTATTGTGTGAAAAAATGCCGCAATGTGCCCGAAGGGCGGCGGGCACACGCCCGCCGCCCATTATTTTTACAATTGAACGGCACATATGCCGCATTTAACGCCTGCCGATACACGCGCAGGAATTATTCGCCGAGCGGCACTATGTCGCGGTAGAGAACGGTAAATTTGTCGCTCAGGCGGGCATCCATATGAAAGTGCCCGAAGTACCAGTGCCTGAAATTTACAATATCTTCAAAATACGCAAGCATCTGATTTTCAGGGTACCTGCCAGGCTGGAACGAGCGGGTGCGCAGCGGCGGATACATAAGCGCCCTTTCGCCGCAGGAATGGGTGATTATGTAATCTACGCTATTGCCGTGCGCGGCCAGATTTGCTATCGCCTCGTCCAGCTCCTCGTGCGAGGGCATCTCGCGCGGCCACCACGTAAGCCCCGCCACGCGCATGGCCCTGTCTGTGCTGGTGGCTCCGCCGAACGTGAAGATCTTTTTGCCCTCCAGCACGTACACCTGCCCGCGCATGAGGTGAATGATATTCGGCCTTATCATCTGCACCTTGCCGCCGTGCCACATGCTGACGGGGAAGCTGTCCAACAGGTCGAAATTTTCGTGATTGCCGTCTACGAACAGCACGGTGAACGGCAGCTGTTCATAGGGCTTCAAGTCCTCATCAAGGCTGCCGCGCCACCACACAGCGCCAAAGTCGCCCGCCACTATAACGTGATCATCGCGGGTAAAGCCCTCTTCGCGCCAACCGAAGTATTTAAGTTTGTCAAAGTCGTGCATGCCGTGCGTATCGCCCGTCACCCATATCATCTTTTATTACCCCCCCCTTCCCGTCCGCGCGGCAGATTTGCACGGCTGCCCCGCTTTAAAGGAGAGTTCATTTTATTCCATTACAGTATACAATTATACGCCGCCGCAACGCAAAAGGCAAAGGTAGCACGCCGCGCTTTTTGCAAGCTCCCTGCATATGCTGCAGAAAAATTACACAATTTGTCCGCTTGCCGACGCGGCCGCATGTTATCATATTTAATACACCCGCAGGCAACGGCGCCTGCGGGCATTAATTACAGTTAGGAGGAATAAATAATGGCTACTTACGCTTACGGGCGCGTATCCGCCCGCGACCAGAACCTTTTGCGGCAGCTTGAGGCCTTTGCCGAGTACGGAGTTCCGCAAAAAAACATATACTGCGACAAAAAGACGGGCAAGAACTTTGAAAGAAAGAACTATTGCCGGCTGATAAAGCGGCTGCACAGCGGCGACCTGCTGGTGATAAAGTCTATAGACCGATTGGGCCGCAACTATAGCATGATAATTGAGGAATGGAGCAGGATAACGCGCAAGATACGGGCGGACATACTTGTGCTGGATATGCCGCTTTTGGACACGCGCGACAAGGCCGATACGCTGCTTGGCAAGTTCATTTCAGACATAGTGCTGCAGGTGCTTTCCTTCGTGGCGGAGAATGAACGCGATAACATACGCATGCGCCAGGCCGAAGGCATTGCGGCGGCAAAGAAAAAGGGCGTGCGGTTCGGCAGGCCGCCCAAGATATACACCAAGGAATTTCTGGCGGTAGCCGAAAGCTACGCAAAAAAACAGATAAAGCTTGCCGATGCGCTGTGCGCCACGCACATGACCGCGGGCAACTTTTTTTACCACCTGCACCGAGCAAGCGAACTCTCCGTGCTGTCTGCGCCGATAAAATAAAACGCCCCTCCGCACGACGCGGAACTTTTTAAAGGCTCAAGCCGCCACACAATAAGCAAGCCGGCATAGGACAAGCCGCAACCCCAAAGAAACGCGGTTATGCGGTTTACAGGCGATTAATTCAGATCGTCAATATTTTTGCCCCTGCCGCGGCGGACGAACAAACCCCGCGCCCCTTCAGCTTTTCAAAAAACAGATAGCCGCTTAAAAAAGGAAATCAGGCATAATTTTGCTTTGTTAAAACAGAAAGGGCAGACTTGTTTTACAAAGTACAGTTTTTTGCCATACGTCATAAAACACTGTCTGCGCCGCATTCTTTATCCTCGCTTTCGGGATTATGATTCCGGTCGGCTGATATTCTATTTATCTTAGCTTATCAATATATTGGAAGTTTTTTATTAAGATTGCTAGCCTGGTATGTGGTAAATATAAAAAAGTATATCTACACTGCTTATGTATTTCAGTTCTAACATCTGTACCCATTATATCAAGTTTAATTAACTTACCAGTATCTTCATCTTTTACTATAGGATAAATCTCGCAGAACAACGTTTTCTATTTCCAATAAACAAAACCTATCACCATGCAAACTATTCAGGGATTTTTTATGCAATAAGCGTGGTGCAATATTTGATGTTGCACCACGCTTTCAACTTATCTATTTGCTTTTTTTTGTTTTGGGCGAAGAATAAAAAACGCCCAAACCCCAAAACCTATTACAACGGCAAAATCTATAGCTACAAGCACAGGCCCCCACCATGCAAAAACCGCAGGTTTTACCGTAGGTTCAAAATTACAGGCGTTCCACGTATCAACAATAGTATACAGAATGTTATGCGCCGCGATCCTGGCACAACTCATATCAGTGCTGTCTGTTGTTTTCAGCGCGCCCTGCATTGATGCATTAAGCCACAAATCATTTCCTGCACGCACACCCTGGCGCACATCCATGCCGCCCAAATCGCCGGGTTTAGCACAATAGTCGGTTATAACCGACCCCTGAAATCCCCATTCTTCGCGCAATATCTGTACGTTGAGCGCATAATTTGCGCCTGCCCAAACACAGCCGATGCGGTTAAACGCCGTCATTACAGCATTCGCGCCTCCCTCTTTAACTGCTATTTCAAATGGTTTAAGATAATTTTCACGGAAGTTCTGTTCGGTAAACCATGTGTTTACCTTAAGGGGATTGGGGCCCATTTCGCTTGCCGCAAAATGTTTGAGGTAGCAATAAAGCCCTTCCGATTTTGCACCTGATATAACGTTTGCCGCCATTTTGCCGCTTAAAACGGCATCTTCAGAGTAATATTCATAATTGCGCGCCGTATATGCCGACCTGTGTAGATTTACCCCTGGCGCATACCAACCTTTAAGATTTGTAACGCGCGCCTGATCGCCCATAGACTGCCCCATACGGTACATCAGTTCCCGGTTCCACGAACAACCCAAAGTAGTTTCACTGGGAAACGCCGTCCACGTTTCTTTATCCGTTTCGCCACTCCAGTTACCCGTAAGCGAGTTTGCATTGAACCCTGCCGGGCCGTCATAATCGGCGAATTTAGGCTTACCTATAGATTCAACGGCCTCTGTGTGAAATCCGCCGAATTCAACAAGCGATTTCAACTCATCAAGGCTCATCTGGTTCAAAAGAAGATCCCACTTATCGCTGTTATAATCGGCAAGCGCCTTCATAAGCTCTTCATCAAACACGAGTTTTTCGCCACTTTTTAAAGATTTGTTGCCGTTAAGTTGTTTAAGCGTAGCGTTTTTATAGATATATTGCTTGTTCCCGCTTTCATCATTGCCGTTGCTTATCATTATTTTTGTAAGCCGCAAGTTGTTTTCCTGTTCAGTTACGGGCATCTTATCTGTATTGTATACAGAATTGAACGCTTTTGACGCACTTTCTATTTCCGACTTATCGGTAGGGTCGGCAGCCCTTTCCGCGGGAAAAGTGCCTTCAAAGTCGGCGCGGGTAAGATATTTCTGGGTTATGCCAACCGTACTGCCATCGGTAGGTACGTTCATGTAAGCGCTTTCGCCAGTAAAACGGTTTTCAACAGTATTGCCGCTGACAGGATCTTTGCTGAATATTATGTCCTTGTCAACCACATATTCTGAAGTAACGTAATTGCCTTTAGCCAACGTATGCGAATCTGTGCGCAACTGCAACGAATAAGTTCCTTCCTCTAAGATGTATGCGCCTTTCCCGCCGTTGGCATAAATGCTGTAAGACGCCATATCATACGACGAAAATGAAAGTTGCACGTCCTGATATCCGCCCGGCTCAATTTCGTCCGTCTTTACAAAATCAACAAGATTTACCTCTGCCTTTTCTATGCCGCTTTCTTTATAATAAGGCGGAATATAGTAAAGCTCAACCACGTCTTTGCCCGTCACGGCACCATTGTTTGTAACGCGGACGGTAAAAGTTACCTTGCTGTTTTGTTGCAGAAAGCCGCCGTTTTCTATAGTTGTATCAGTTATCTGCCAGCTGAAATCAGTATAAGACAAACCGTATCCGAAAGGATACTGCACAACACCTTTATAACCTTTGCCGTAAATATTATCAACATTTTTAAAATAGCCTTCGGCATCGGCAGTTTCGTACCATTTGTATCCTATATAAATATCCTCGCTGTATTGCAGATGACCTTTGCCGGTATACTGTTCTGCAGCATATGTATTGGCATATGCGGGGTCATACTGCGGTGAATAAACATAAGTATCGGTAAGCTTGCCGGAGGGGTTTACCTCGCCGCTTAAAACCATACCGACCGCCCTTGCCGCAGATTGGCCTGTAAACCCGATGCTGAGTGCGGCATCAATATTTTCATCCTCAAGGAACCCCGCGTGCATCGCATTGCCCGTATTCAATATAACAATTACTTTGCCGTCGGCAAATGTAGTTTTAATCTGTTTAAGCAGCCGCTCTTCTTCCTTTGAAATATCAAGGTATGTTCTGCTTTTGTCGTCCGCCTGTTCTTTAGGTATTTCGCCTATATTTTCACCGCCGTTGCGGCTTATTACCATAATGGCAACATCTGACTGCCGCCTTGCCTCCGCCATTTTAGCATTTACCTTTTCAAAAGACGGCTCTGCCAGATTATAGGCATTATCTTTTTTTGTTCCACGCTCGAAATCAAAATTTTCATACACGGAAGCAAGATCCTTGTTATAGGTAAATCCGCTTTCTTCAAGGGCCTGCGTAAGAGTAACCTGCCTTGATGGGGAAATTGTGGAAGAACCGCTTCCTACGCCCTTCATCATAAATCCCTGATCATAAGCACCGATGCCGAAAAGATTTACCGTGCGTTCCTTTTTGTTAGCCATATCCAAAGGCAAAGCATTATTTTCATTGCGGAGCAAAACAACGCTTTCCTTGCCCATTTCCACGCACAACTCGTCACCTTCTTTAAGCACGCGTTGCAATTCAGCATCGTCCGCGCTGAAATTATCGCCCGTCCCCGCCAAAACCGACGTAATGGGTTGTTTATATATATAAGCAAAAATATTGCCTATTATCAACGCAACCAATATAACGCCCATAACAAAAAAACATATAATTTTTTTTGCTGTACCGTATTTCATTATTGAAACATACTCCTGTAGTTATAAATAAGTTACGGGATCCACACCTTTCAGTTCAGCCTCCCCATACCCGAGATAGTTGAGTAAAGCCATGCAACTGTCTGCCGCTATTTCAGTTAATCCCGCGCCGTTGTAATGAACAAGCCCATACCTGTCGCCAAGCATATAGTCGGGGCGCTTGTTATGATAATTCATCGCTTTTACATTGATCATTATAATATCATCGTTTTCACGGGCAAGTTCGGCTTTTGCCGTTGCAATCCTTGCAACGTCCTCTTCCGAAGTAAGCTCTACCGTTCCGTCATTTATACTTTTCACATCCAATCCCGTCTGCAAAAGAGCACCAAAGGAAAAACCGAATTCAGACTTAAGAGCGTTATGAAAACTTAAATAGCGGCTTTTATAATCTTGGCACGAAGTAGACAAAGTATCTGTTTCGCCCTGAAACATCACGTAAAAACAGCGACCGACTTTGTAGCGCCTGCTTTTGTTAAGATAATTAAGGCACGCCCTGTATTTTGCAACTATGCTGTTGTACATCGGCTGATTTTCAACAAAAAAGGAAATTCCCCTTCCTCCGTGGGCGGCATGCACCGCCACTATTCTGCGACCCGTTGCCCGCACATATTCAAGGCAGAACTTGGGGACTATACTTGACCCGGAAGAAATTTCAAGCTGACCGTCGCCATCGCCGAATGTTTCGCCCACAGGATTTTTTAATTCGGAAAGATGATTATCTGCGTATTTGTATTTGTATTCATACGCGTACCCTTTAGGAATTTCGACTTCTCTGATCTCCGTTTCCCTGCCAACCATATTCGACTGGCCGGTAAAAAGAACCACATCAACCTCTTGCCGCTGTGTATTGCAGGCAACGAAACACAGACACGCAAGCGCGACTGACATGCATGCAAGAAACAAGGCCATGCCTTTTATGCATTTTCTAATATACACATTATTCACCGATTACTAATATAAAAATGTACGCGACAGCACATTCAGTATATCTTTGAAAGACTTTGTCTGAAAAGCCATTGCATGAGCCATTGCGTCTGCATTTAGTCCGCCCGGATAAAAGGATTCCTGCCGGCATGCGGCAAGCGCAACAAGGCTTGCCGCATGCCGGCAATGCAGAAATTACTTCAACAATTTTTATAATTAATTTTATTCATCTTAAGATTGTTTGTTTATCGCACATTCAGCTTTTTTGCGCTTTGCATGAATTACAAACGAAGCAACCAACATGCCTGCGCTTATCGCCGCAAGTACGCCGATAGTTACGTCGATAGCAATAATAGCAGTCTTCCACCATGGCGTTACGCTTATAACGTAGGTGTCCCTATCAAAATTATTCATTGCATTAGTGCGTACAACATTATAAATGAGGCGCTTTGTAGCATTTCTTACTGCCTGCATAACGGCTGCGTTGTCTTTATATTTTTCAAGCTCGGCAGCAAATTCGTTGTTGGCATCAAAAGAATCTGTTCCCGCCATTACGCCATCAAGAAGCGACATACCGCTGCTCTTTGTTACCCAGTCGGATATCGTTATACCGTCGTATCCCCATTCACTGCGGAGAATATCCGTCATCATTTCTTTGCAGGCGCCGTTCCATTTTGTACCTATCCTGGTGTATGCGCTCATCGTTGCGTTTGCTCCGCCGTCTTTGAATACTATTTCAAACGCGCGCAGATAAATTTCTCTGCTGGCCTGTTCGTTAGACCATACCCCGCAATTAATTCTGTTGGTTTCCATATCGTTGAGGGCAAAATGCTTGGCATACGCCATGCAACCTTTTGACTGTATACCTATTGTTTCGTAAGCTTCGCATACGCCTGCAAGATAGGGGTCTTCCGATGGATATTCAAACGCGCGGCCGCCGAAAGGCGAACGATGCATATTTACTCCCGGTCCGTAAATACCGTTGTAGCCGAGATAGAGCATATCTTCGCTCTTATGTTCGCCCACGCGCCGGGCTATATCTGTATCGAACGAAGCGGCAAGTATCCCCGCACAGGGATAAGCAACAAACACAAAACCGTTTTCTTCGATAAGCTCCTGATTAGGCACAGAGAATATATATTTGGTATCTTCACGCTTGGTTATACCCACAGGCCCGTTTTCCTGATATGATTCTGGAAGGGCGATAGATACTGCGCCATGTATTTTATGGAATGAAGAAGAAACCATTGTGATCTGTTCGCCCTGGGACATCTGGTCAAGCAGTTCGTCCCAAGCGGTCTGCCATTCGGCGTTCCAGTCAGCACTGCGCTCGTCCAAGGGTGCATTGATAAAATCGAATGCAACCCTGTCACCGCTTTTTACGTCGGCAATTTTTACACCTTGAGATAACTTTGTGCCGTTAAGCTGCTGATATTGGGGCATAGTGTAACCGGTATCGTCAGGTACCGTATCGCGCTTGAGGTCTTCCGCCATTTCCTTGTTGAGTACAAGCTTAGCAGCTTGCTTAGGATAAGTTTCACCCCAATTGCTGCGGGAAAGATAGGTAACGGCGTTTGTTCCCCTGTTTTTGTACTTATTTATATCGCCGCTGTCAAGATGGTTTGTAATTTTTTCACCCGTAACTTCAGATACGGAATAAGTTGAAAAATCTTCTTTACAATATATTGCGGCAGTTGAAGTTTTGTCGGATACGCACCCTGTAGAAGGGTTTCCGCCCATAAGCTGATCGGCCTCCGTGCCAAGAATTTTATTGAGCGCGGCGTGTGCGTTTGCCGCTACGGTAATATAATAATCGCCCTCTTCAAGTATATAGGTTTTCTGCACGTTTGCGTCGTAAGTTTTAAAATTATCTTCCTCTACCTTAATAGTAAGGGTCTGATGACCGCCATCTGCCTTAAGGTTGTCCGTCTTTGCATAGCCAACAAGTTCAACGGCAGATTTTTCTATTCCGTTCTTTTTATCATAGCCGGTATAAGGTTTCTGCAGATAAACCTGCACCACCTCTTTGCCGTCAACGTCACCAGTGTTCGTTACCGTTACGCTTACGTTGTAATAATATGCTCCGTCGCTGCCGCGAAGCCTTTCAGAAACATTGAAATCACTGTATTCAAAAGTAGTATAAGAAAGTCCGTAACCAAAAGGGAAAGCGACTTCGGAAGCATAATCCCAGCCGTCTTCCGACATTTTTGCGCCGGCAGAAGAGGTTGCATCGCCTTCGCCGTTCACGCAGTCGGCATATCGCGTTTCATAATAGCGATAACCAACGTAAATCCCTTCCTGGTAAACCATGTATCTGCCGTAGTAATCCTGCTTGGCGTTAGGTCTGTCGCCGTAGCCTTCGCCGTTAAGAAGACTATCGTTGCCATAAAGATAATTGCCGTCGTTTACTGTTGCGGGCGCACTGTTAAGGTCGTATGCCCACGTATCGGGCAATCTGCCTGAAGGATTGATTTCACCTTTCAGTATATCGGCAACAGCATTGATGCCGGTAGAACCGGGCTGGCCTATCCACATGCAAACATCTATGCCGTCGTAATAAGCCGCCACGTCCTTCATCTGCACAGGATTGCCCGTATTGAGAAGAAGAACCACTTTTTTGAAAGTACCCTGGTTTTTAAGGCGCACCACATTGGTTAGAAGTTCATCTTCCTCATCCGAAAGTCCTAGATAACCGCCCTCCGCAGAAGTATTTTCCATATTGTTGTTGTCGTTATCGCCGACAAAGTCATCTTTGTTTTTGTAGTTATAGTGAAGGTCGGAATACTCCCCGCCAAGACGCGATAACGTAATTATGGCAACGTCGCCGTAATTGACGAAGGACTTGTCCGCATTGGCTTCAATTATCTGCCAGGGGGCCTCATTCACTTTCCACTGCTGCCATGGAACACACTGCCACGTAGGGTGAGTCATTCTGTAATCTTTTGCCGCCCCGCTTTCATATACGTTCCAAAGCGTTTCGTTTACTTCAAATCCGCGGGATGTAAGCGCGTCTTTAAGAGTTACAGTTCTGTCGTCACCTTTAAGAACATCGTAAGTGCGTGACCAGCCCGAACCGGAACCCGATTCTACAAGACTTACCGAAGCGTGACCAAAACAGCTTATCTTTTCGCCTCCGCCAAGGGGCAGGGCACTGCTTTTATTCCACAACAAAACAGTGCCGGCCCCCGCTGCCTCCTCTATCATGGCAGCGTCCTCTTTGTAACGTTCTTCGCCGCTCTGTTTGCTTTTATCATAATCGGATGAAAAGTACACATCATCGGAAGCATTAACTGCTTTCTTTGTTCCAACGCCGAAAGTCATGTTTATTGCGTTCTCATTTTTGAATGCTATACTGGTACCTATTATCAACGCAACCATAAGTATGCAGAATATTGCCGTAAGAACCGTCCACAATACTCTAGAAAATAATCTTTTCACTCTACGCTCCTGCTATCAAATAAAATCTGTAATTTCGTAATAAGCTTTTTTGGGTCTGTGGTTAGATTTAAAAATAAAATTCTTGCTGCCGGAGGTATCCACCGCTCCCCACAGCGTAACGCTTGTAACAGCGCCCGCACCTTCTCTCCACGGAGTTGAGTATTTACGGCATATATCAAAAATTTTACCGTAAAGTTCGGCTTGCTCACTTTCTTTTCCGAACAACGATTTACCGACTATTACTTCAATTTCGGTCAGATGCACGTCAAGGCCAAGCCCTGTATAAGCTTTTATTGCGTCCTCAAAATTTTTTATGAACGCAGCTTTATCTTCTTGATAGTCGTTCAGCCAATAATGCCCCTGCATACCTATACCGTCTATGCGCACACCGTCGGCCTGCATATCCTTTACCATCTGCACGCACGCATCGCGCTTGGCCGGAATATGCATAAACCAGTCGTTATAAAACAGTTGCATATCGTCGTAGCCGTATTCGCGGCAGACCCTGTCCGCCGTGCTGAACGAGCGCCAGATATAGTCGCGGCCGCACATGCCGTAAAAATCATAGCGTATGGTAGAGTGTCCGTCGCCAAAACGGTCCGGGTCGTTTTCACTGCTTCTGTAAAACTCGCCGGAGGCAAGCTGCTCTTCAGAGGGATCATCTACAAGCGCCTCGTTAACGACATCCCAGCAATATATAACATCGTCACCGAAATGCGTCATTGTGTTTTCAATACGCTCGTCGATAAGTTCCAGAACACGCTCTTTATCTGTTGCCTCTTCCTCAAACCAGGAAGGCACATTCTGATACCATATAAGCGCATGCCCGCGTACAATTCTATTATTCTGCCTTGCCCAGTTAACGATATTGTCCGCCTCCGCATAATTATATTCGCCCTTTTCGCCAGGCTCCATTATGCCCCACTTCATCTCGTATTCCGGGGTAATGCTGTTGAAGTGATTCAATATATCACCGTAACTTTCTATTATGCTTTTTTTGCAACACGTTCCTATGGGAAAATAATCGCTGTACACATCACAAAGGTAAGGCACAGGCTCGTAGCTGCAACCGCTTATACTTATCAGCGCCGCAACAGCAAGCGCAAAAAATGCTGTTAAGCCCCTTTTAATTTTCATAAGTATACCTCTCAAAAAATGGTTGCAGCGCAATGTTGCCTTAAGCTGCATTCGGCAGCGGAGGACCCTTGAACAATATTTATGGAAGAAGTCCCCCGCTGAGCCGATTGATTTGAAATTTTAGCGTTTATACAACGGGCGTGCAAACCATGTTACTTATTGTGATTGTAAGAGTATTATCCGCCGTTATACTGGGAGATGTGTTAAGCGTAAAGCGTAGCAGCCTGTTTGTATTTTTCACGTCATAGGTAAACTGCTGGGGCTGATCCGCCACAAAATCAGGCAGCCAAGGGAATGTGGCATTTTTAAACTGTACCCATTTCCCTGAACGATTGCTTGTTACATCACAGGTAAGCGTATAATCGCCCGTGCCTTCAGGCAAGTATACAAGTGTATAGTTTTTGCCGGACTCAAGTTTATCGAAAGTAATGGATACCGCTCCGCCGTTGTAAACTGCTTCGGCCACTCCCGCTGACGCGTCGGTATAGTAATACCACACGCCTGCTTTGGGGGGCTGATTCTGATTAGCTATTTTTTCAAGATTATAGCTGTCTGCCGAAGGTTCCTGCGGTTCTTCGGGATCTTGCTTTTCAGAAACTTCTATGTCGCTGATTTTAAAAGTAAATAAATTTTCCGCACTTGCCGAAATGTATGGATTGAAATCGAACTTGACGGGTTTACCTGCCTGGACCGTTCCGTTGAAAGTAAATTCGACAGTCTGATTGGCGCTGAGCGTGAGCCATGCAGACTGACCATAAGTTGCGTTGAGCACCTGCACCTTTTTATTGTCGGAATCGTTGCAGTCTTTGTTCAGCGTTATGGCAGCCTTTAACGTAAAAGGCTTTCCTTCTTCAATATCGGGCATATATACAAGCCTGTACTGCTTGCCGCCCTGCATTTTGGAAAACGAAATCGTTACCGCTCCGTCGGCATGTTCTGCGCGGGCAATTTCGTACTGTCCGTCTTCGGCATCGGTATAGTAATACCATTTGCCCGCTTCGGCGGGATTATTCTGGTCGGAAAGCTTTTCAAGCCTGTATAGATCAGCGGGAGGTTCCGGTTCGGTCTCGGTTAAAGTAAAGCCCGTAACTTTAAGTTCAAATTCGTTGCAAGGCTGAATTGCAAACTTCAAAGGCTTTACAGTAGCGCCCGCAGGATAAGAAATTTCGTAAGTTTTTACAGTTTCAACGCCGCTTTCAAGCGTCATCCATTCAGTTCCCGCTCCGTTTGCACCAAAGTTCATAAACTGAATTATCTTGCTGCCTTCAGCGGTGCCGCACGTTTTGTTTACAGTTATAATGAACGTAAGTTTGTAAGTTTTGCCTGCCTCTATTTTAGGAAGATATACAAGGCGCAGCTCTGAACCGATTTTAGCTGCTGAAAAATTAAGCGCGCCGAAGTTATAATTCTTTACAGAAATATCGTAAGAGGATCCTTCTCCTTTAAGCCAATAGTTCCACGTTGCCGAAGCCGTAGGCACATTGTGGTCTGTAATCTTCTGAAGTTCGTAGCCGTTGCAGTCAGAAACAATAAAATCACTTACGGTAAGAGTGTACTTTTCGCCTTGAGCAATTTGTATGGGCGCAATCTTGAAGCCCATGGCAACTCCACCGTCTATTTCGCCGTCAAACACGTAGTCTATAGTGGCGCCTGCCTCTGTTACAACCGGGACAAACTTATCACCGGCACATATCCAGAGGGTTGTATTTTCGGCAGTACTTGCCGCACTGAAAGTTATTTTGCAGCTGAAAGTATATTTCCCGCCTTTGGGTACGTCTGGCAGATAAACAAGGCGGTAATCTTTATCGGCAGCCATTGCAGTGAAAGCTAATGTCACCACTCCGCCACTGTTACCACTGTCGTCCGTTATGGCGTACTCACCCTCAGCAGCGTCAGTATATAAGCCCCATACGCCCGCATTTTTTATATTGGCAATATCAGAGATAATTTCAAGTTCTACAGGTTTTGCCTTTACGCTGATAGTGCAGACAGCTTCGGTATTGCTTACTCTTGCTTTTACCGTTGCCGCGCCTTCACCCACTGCCTTTACAACACCCTTATCGGATACGGTAACGACGGACGAATTATCTGAACTCCATTCCACATCGGCATTTTCAACCACTTTATCAAATTCCTTTACAGTAGCTTCAAGGGTGAATTCTTCGCCGTTTATAAGAGTTTTTTCCGAAGCACTGAGTATAAGTTCCCTTTCACCCACCTCTACATCACAGGTGGCCTTTCTGCCTCCCGCATTCGCAGTAATGGTAGCTTTGCCGGCCTTTTTAGCTGTTACGCAACCGAGCTGTGTTACCGAAACCACATCGCCGTTACTGGTCGACCAGCTTACAGATTCACCATCTTTAAGTTCTTTAACAGCTAAGTCGTACCTGTCGCCAACGCACAAAGCTATCTCTGAATCGCTGAGCGTTATATCTTCAGGAGTAGAAGCACAGCCTGAAAAAACGCCGCTTATCGCGCCGAACATCACTATTGCCGCAAAAAATACGGCCAATATTTTTACAAAATTATATTGTCTGCTTTTCATTATTTTATCCTCCTGCACGAGCAATGATTATTGCAACCAGATGTGCTTACTCGAAATCGCCGAATGTTGCTATTGCCTCGTAAGCCATTTTAGGTGTAAGATTCTGATTGAAAATATGACTGGTCGTAGAACTGTCGTCAGCCGCGCCCCAGAAAGTTATGCCCGTTACATAGCCGGCACCCTCTTTCCAGGGAGGAAGCTTCCTTGAATATTTGCGGCAAATTTTGAATATTTCGCTATACATTTCCGCCTGATCCTTTTCCTGCTGTTCGGTAAGTTTGCCACCCGTTGCGCCTTTTACCGTTATTTCAAGTTCGGTGAGCTGGAAATCAAGACCTAGTCCTGTATACGCCTGTATAGCCGTTTCAAAGTTTGTAAGCCATTTCTTTTTGTTGCTGGTGTAAGATTCAAGCGTGTAGTGCGCCTGTTCCCCTATACCGTCTATACGTATGCCGCCCTGCTGCAAATCGTGTATCATCCTCAGGCAGGCATCTCGCTTCATGGGGTTAGTAAGGTCGTAATCATTATAAAATAGATCCATATTGTCATAGCCGAATTCGCGGCAGGCGTCATCTGCCATCTGGAACGCCTGCTGAATAAAATCTTCGCCTATAACCTTTTCCCAGTCCAGACGCCAGTACACAGTTTCGCCTGTGCCGGGATCTTCCTGATCCTTTCCGAAATGCCTTGCATCATTTTCGCCGTTACGATAAATTTCTCCGGCTTCAATCATCTGTTTGGTGAGCGGTTTTTCTGCGTCGTCCCAAGGAATAAGCGCCTCGTTAACAACGTCCCAGCAATAAACCGTTTCATTGCCGTACTGTTCCATAGCCGAATAAATACGGTTACGCATTACTTCAAGGCCCAGCTCTCTGTTTTCAACGGTTTCGCCTATCCTCAGATCCTTTCCGTTTACGGTATGTGTTACGGGGTTGCCGTTTTCATCCATCCGGCATTTATTTCCAAGCTTATCGTGAACCCATTTTGGCGTACTCTGATACCATATAAGACAATGTCCACGCACCCCCATATTGTTCTGTGAAGCAAGGTTGATAAAGTTGTTTACGCTTGTGTTGTGGTATTCGCCTTCAGGATATTCCGTTCTGTTCCACTTCATATCATATTCCGGCGATACACTGTTGAAATTGGAAATAATGCTTTTCTGATTTTCAAACGTAGAGCCCTTGCCGCTTACACCTACAACAAAGTAGTCCTTGTAAATTTCAGCAAGCCCTCCCTCACGCAAAACAGCTTCGCCTTCGTCACGGTCAACTTCAGCAAGATCAATATCTTCTACCTTGTAGCCACTGTCGGTCTCAGCATATCCGCATGCAGCAAACATGCCCGAAGCCGTGCAAAGCACAGTAATCGCCAAACCTGATATGGCGATGCGCTTTAAAACGCCTGTCTTTTTGTTTAACATCTTATTTTCCTCCTGTTCTGTCGAACATTATTTTTTATAATATTTAGCACATAATTCATGGCATATACATATGTTAATATGCTCTGCGATCATAAAATTTGGGTTAAAAATAAGTAATCTCATCTATAGCGGCTTTGGGATTGCCATCTGAATCGAAAAGGTATTTGCAATTACCATCGCTGTCCTTAACGCCCCAAGTGGTAACGCCGGTTATACAGCCCGCGCCGTTTTTCCACGGCTTTGAATACTTTCTACAGATATAAAAAATTTTGCCGTACATTTCCGCCTGTAATTTTTCAGTTTTTTCCGAAAGCTTTTTTTCTCCTGTATCTATATCAAGTTCAGTAATATTAACATCAAGTCCAAGCTCCGTATACGCTCTTACAGCTGCTTCAAAATCCTTTATCCAACCCCTTTTGTCTGACGTATATGAAGAAAGCGAATAATGCGCCTGCATGCCTATGCCGTCTATCCGCACGCCTTCCGCCCGCAACTCTTTTACCATCTGTATACATGCATCGCGCTTAAGCGGTTGATTTAAAAGATAGTCGTTATAAAAAAGTTGCATTCCGGTATAACCGTTTTCATCACACACCTGATCCGCCGTTTTGAATGCCCGGGCGATATAGTCAGATCCGCATGCGGCATACCAGTCAAATACACCATCGCGGGCAAAATGGCGCTCGTCGTCTTTGGCGTTGCGGTATATGTTGCCGCTTTCAAGCTGTTCTTTGGTGATACTGTCGTGCAGGGCTTCATTAACAACATCCCAGCAATATATATTTTCGCCGCCGAAATGCGTCATCGTTTTGCGTATGTGGCTGTCTATAAGTGCCAACGCGGTTTCTTTGTTCACCGCTGTCTCCGCAACCCAATCGGGTACGTTTCTGTACCATACAAGGCAATGCCCACGTACGGAGATGTTCTGCTCCGACGCCCATTGCAACAATCTGTCGGCGCCGCCATAATTATATTTACTGCTTTGAGGTTCAATCACGCCCCACTTCATTTCGTAAGTGGACGTTATACTGTTGAAATTTGCAAGCAAATCCTTTTCATGATTAAGCATATCAGACGACGTTGCTGCACCGATTTTAAAATAATCAGAATAAATATCACAAAGAAGCCCGTAATGGCGCTGTGCATCGTCTGCACATGCAGAAAACAAGCTTCCGCCAAAGATCAAAACTCCGCTTGCAAGCAAAGTGAAAGCCGTTCTGAACAATTTTTTCCTTTTCCTTACGGTTACCGAAAACATAATAAATACCTTATTTGCACACATTGTTGCCGTCGGACATAACGTATCCGACAGTGTTAGCCATAAAAAAAATTTGCACGTCAATTGTAACAGACGCACAAATTTTTTCAATAATTTTTACATAATTGAGCTTTACACAACACAACTGGTCTTATTTACGGGCAAAATCATATTCAACGTAAAAATATTGTTACGTGTTGATATGCTTATTTCTCCGCCATACTTATCACATACAAACTGTATGCTCTTCATGCCAAAACCGTGATTTATTTTATCCGGTTTGGTTGTTACAGGCATCTTTCCGTCAAACTTGAGTTCGCCTTTATAGTAGTTATAAATTGTGATATAAACAAAGGCCTTTACAGTTTTTACGGACAGGCTTATAATCCTTTTATCATCGGGCAGGTCTTTAACAGCCTCTATGGCATTATCTATAAGGTTACCGAACAAAGAATACAGATCGGCATTTGCCATAAAAGATAGTTCTTTTCCGGCCGCTATGCAGGAAAGCTGTATGTTGTGCCGTGCACACTGAAGACTTTTTTCAGTAAGGATTATATCCAGTGCCTCGTTTTCCGTTTTTACGTTACTGTCGTATATGGATATTACGTTTTCCATCTCTTTTAAAGTATCGCTGTCAATTTCACTTCTGCGACCTATAGAGCGGATCTGATGTTTAAGGTCATGACACTTAAGATTTATGAAGTTAATGTTAGCCTTGCTCAGCTCATACTGTGCTTTCTGCTGTTCCCACAGTTTGCTTACCGTGTTGTAGTCTTCCTGAAGTTTTTTCCTGCGGGAAAAACCAAACTGAATATATATGGCAAGCAAAGTACAGAAAATATTATATACATACGAAAGGATTATGTAGCCCTTATCAAAATTATCTACGCTGTAATAAGTGGTTATGGCAGAAAATACTATGCTGCTTATCATAATAACCACAACCACTGCTATAAGTTCAAAATTTTTCTGCTCACGATTGTTGTACTTTGGTATGTTATACGAAACAAAAAGGTATCCGTACAGATAAATTGTAAAATAAATGAGCAGCCAAATACCTATGACGTAAATATTAGAGGTAAAAATCGTTCCGTTTACACCGCTTTGGTCAACACCGGAAGAATTTCCGAACTGGTCACCGTAATTGCCCATAGGCAGTCCGCCGTTTACACCCGTGAGCACTACGACCAGATCAAAAATTTCGTAAGCGAGATGCTGTATGGCGTAACCTGTTAACGCGTAAAAAAGTATTGTTATCCAGTCTGCATCGAAACAGAACCTGATTGCAATCAACGATACCACAAATAAAGCTATAAATACCACCGTACAATAAAACGCATTGTAAGCTATTATGGGAATGGCAAACGCCAGCCCGAAACAGACGAGGACGGCGCCGATTATGCGCGCAAAAAAGTAGTTTCTGCGCTTGAACCTGAAAATTATCATGCCTTCCGCAAGCAGCAATTCCGCCATAAACTGCAATTTATACAGAAAAAACGGCGTAAACTCGTACATTATATCCTTCCCCCGTAATAATCTGCCATTGCCTGCATAAATTCCTTTCTGCGATGACGGCTCATTGCCAGTTGCTCGCTTCCTATCGTAACGGTGGTCGTACCCACCTCGTCAACATATGCTAAATTTACAAGGTAACAGCTGTTGCAGCGAATGAATCCTTTCCCAAGAATTGCTTCCACACGCTTAAGACTTCCGTACGTGCGAACATCACCATTTGTTGTATGGTATATTATATCGTGCTTCATCACCTCTATATATTTGATTGTTCTGCGGGAAAGAATTTTTACCCCATCGCCTACCGCCACCTGAATTTTTTCGTCCCGCACATTTTCAAGCCGCTCTAACGCCCGCCTGATTTTAGCCGCAAAATTAGGATAGCTTACAGGCTTAACCAAAAAATCCTGCACGCCGACCTCATACCCCTTTACTGCAAACTGCGATAAGTTGGTAACAAAAATTATGGTCACATATTCATCCATAGCACGCAGTTTTTCAGCCGCCTTCATGCCGTCAAGCCGCGGCATATCTATATCCATAAGCACGATATCGGCATTTGCGGGATATGAAGCCAAAAAATCAAGCCCGTCTGAATAGATATTGATTTTAAAATGAACATCCTTTATATCCGGCTCTTGCTCAAATCTGGCAAGATACGATACAAGCATATCCGTAATCACCTTTTCATCATCAACTATCGAAATGTTTATTTCCATGGCGCAACCCCCAATTTTAAACCCTGGCATAACAACAATCACGGGCAGAAAATTCTATACGTTATCTACTCTAAACCCAAAAGGCAACAAATGTCAATACCCGGACGCATATTTTTATTTGCCGAATTACAGAATAAAGCTACGTTTTACAGATTAAAACCCATTTTGAACAAGTAAATCATAGGCATAATAACAGTCTGCCGCCAATACCAGTATCCCATACATTCATCGCATCAAAAACAAGCAATTACATTGTTAATGCAGTATACCATAAGCGAACGGATATAGCAAGAACCGCGCAGCTATTTACTGTAAAACCATATGCAAGCGGGGCGGCAATCTGCCGCCCCACCAATTATCTTTTAAAATCTTAGGTTTGCTTATAGTAAACATAAAACCCGCCTTTCTTTAAACTGACAATATAGAATATTATTAAAAATACTTATTACTTTACTTAATAAACTATACTTTTTCAGGAAACTTTTCCCGTATTGCCATGGCAATATGAGCACCAATCCCCCCACAGCCAACAATTAATGCACCCTTATTCTCTTCTGTATTATTAAAATTTAAACCCATTTATTTCTCCTATGATGCTCTTATTTTTAATCCTATCCAAAAAATCTTTGCATTTCCAACTTATGAACATGATAGTAAAAGCTCGACTGCTTCATGTCGGTGAGGGCGAAGGCCTGCTTTAACGTTATCTACCCCGCCTTGAAGCGCTTAACAGCGTTGATAAACTCTTCACTGTACTGCTTTGCAGGGCGTCCGAACTTTACGCCTCGCTGTTTTGCAGCCTCTATACCCTTGGCCTGCAAGGCGCTGTGCGCCCTCTCCTTTTCGGCGCAAAAACTTAGCATCTGGGCAACTGCCGCAATCACCGCGCTGCGGTTTTCGCCTCGGCGGGTATCCACCGCCGGCATATCGGCCACGCAGATATCCACGCCGAGCGAAGTTATTCTAGTCCACTCGGTGGCCATGCCGTCATAGCCATCGGCAAGCGCCGCCAACGACTTTATAACGAGCAGATCGCCCTCTTTAAGAACCTGCAAAAGCTCGCCGTAAGCTGTGCGCGTATTCAGTTTTTCATCTGCATAAATTGCCGACTTTTCCACGCCGAACTGCGAAAAGCTTTGAATTTGCCGCAAAACGCTCTGTCAGCCGTTCGTTGCGCGCGCATATGCATACTTTACCATCCACGCCTCACAATCAAATTTTTGTAAACGTGTACTTTTTTTGACTTAATTTTCTTGACGTTTTATATTGCAAAAAGGCAGATTATGTGTTAAAATGTTTATCGTAAGACTAAATTTTAAGGTGTACGGTAAAAATACGCTTTTACTGCATATTTTTGAAACGGAAAAGGGGCGGAGCCGCGCAAAATCGTGCGGCTCCGCCACTTATTTAATCAAATTATTAAGACATATAGTATTATGAACGCTCAGCAATGCCCTCAGATTTTGTATTTAAACCTTTAGTGGTAGATATAAGGTCAATATAAAGCAAAATTTATAACGAAAACCCCAAATGGCTGTAGTGTGTGCGCTATGGTTTAAACAAGCGGCGGCTTTTCAGCTGGCGGAACGGCTGCGCCGTTCCGCCACCCGCTCGCTTCGCTCGCGGAAGCCGACCAAGCGCACACACTTTTACTCGACCGTCCGAATTTTAACTTTTCAAAACAACATTCAAACGTGTATTTGACTTATAGTCAAATACATACGATTCCTCTCACCTTGACTATACCCAAAATAACCTAATGGCAGTTAGACGTGAGCTTGTCTTTGACGAGTGCGGCGGCGCTATGCGCCGCCGCAGACAAGCTCACGCCTTTAATTCAACCAAATCGACCAAGTGCCCAACTTGCCTGAGCCAACAACAGCGCGGCGAAAACGGGCTTTGCGCTGACCCGCTTGCAAAGGCCCGTTTTTATCGCCGCGCGCCGTTTTAAGTTTTGTTGTTCATTTTTTGTTTTGCCTCCGAATTTCCCTTTTTCGGGCGGCTCAGTGTAGCACGGTTCCTCGCGCAAGTCAACGGCCGAAAAATTGCCGCGTAAAACTTTTATAGTCCTTATTTGCAACAGCTCCCGTTTGGAGCTGTTTTTTGTTTTATACGCATTATTTAAGGCATATGTATGCACCAATTTTTCTTTTCCCCGTTGACTTTCGCTTAATGATATGCAACGAGCTTTATATTCACCGTCCCGTGCCCCTTTGCCTCTTGCCCGTAAAAGGCAAATTTAATCACGGAGGCAATTCAAATGAAAATGCTCGTTACTAAACTCTCTAAAGGCAAATACGCGAACGAAGGTCAACTCTTCTCTGAACCCATCTCGGATTCCAATGTAAAACTTATGGGCGAAATGATTGCTTTACAAGCCCTCCGCAACGTCATGCTATATGACTTTGAAGTTGTAAGTAAGCTGTATAATGGACTTGTAAAAGACTTAAATCGTATCTCACAGATTGACTACACAATTACAGACGGATATGACTATGCCCAGCTGGCAATCTGCTTTTTGTATCAGTTCAAGGGAATGTTTGTAAGCGATATCTACGGCAAAGACAGAAACGGCAAGTACATAACCATTAAGACTGCCTGTTTCAGGAAAGTAGATAGCGAACTTATGAAATTCCGCAAGAACATTGCCCGCAACAGACAGTTTGAACTCAACCATAACAAAAAAGATATCCCTAACCCACGCGACTGCTTTGAAGATACAAGCGAGGACTACGATAAGGCAGATGCCTTAATTGAAAAATTAAATTTGACCAAATTCGAACTTGAAACGCTCAACTGTTGCATAAACGGCATGAAGCGTTCCGAAATAGCCTCCGAACTCGGCATCACCATACACGGAGTGAGATACAGAAAGCTGCGAATAAGGCAAAAATTTAATCAACTCGCACTCGTGTAAAACTGCAAAAATGTCCGCCATAAATGTAATAACTCAGGCATATGTGGCGGGCAATTAAAATTTTTCTACTGAAATTTACCTGCATATCCATTAATGCAACAAAAGGCGCGGGTTGTTTCGATTTGGGTAACAAAAGGCGCTAAAAGTTGCTAAACTGTCAACATTAGTTGCGGTTTTGGGTTATAAATGCGCTATTATTTTCGCGAGATTCATAGTACAATTTAATTGCTTAAGCGGGCGGGGCGATACCCGCCATTCGATAAACAATTTAATTTAAGGAGCTTGTATTTTGCGGCTGTATGTGCTACAATAACCGCATAAATCTATTTTTACGGAGGAAATGACACAAGAGCAAATCAACGAAATATTTAAAGAAATTACAACGGTGGATAACGTAAGCGACGGGTTGAGGGCAAAGCTGTTGCAGATGGCGGCAGAATCTATAACGCTGTCTACATTGCAATCGTTGTTGCCGAATGCTCAACCGCAGGACAGCTTGCAAAAACCGCTTGTAAAAAGTAGGGGCAAAAGTTCAAAAGTCGGATTTACTTTCAGTAAAAAGGAGATGAAAGAAATACCGACTATGTACAAGAAGATTTTTGCATGTAAAGATAAAATAATACCATACCGCTTTCATAAAGGGGTGTATGAGGCTCATTACCGTGGCAAAGGTTTGAACATATTTGCCTGCGCAAAAGATTTTAACGAGATGAAACGCAAGTTTATCGCAAAGCTAAATGAGCTGGCGGAACAGGGTGCCGAGCCCGTTACCGAACGTGCGGCAACAGGCAGAGCGACTGCGGAGAACAGGAAGGCAAATGCCGTGCTGTTTTCCGATTACGTGAACGAGTGGCTGGAGATCAAGAGAAAGACCACCAAGCCGTCGACATTCAAAGAGTACGAGCGACTGTGCCGCTATAATCTCTCCGTATTCGACGGGATGACCGTTGGCGCAATGACAAGACCCGTAATTCAGCAATATCTCTTTACAATTGTGGACGAGGGCAAAAATCGCACCGCAAGCAAATTGCAGCAGATAATGACCTGTATATTCGACTTGGCGTGCGATGACCTTGGCATCACTTCGCCGATGAAGAAGATAGTGCTTCCCTATTATGAAGCCAAGAAGGGCAGGTGCTTTACCTTGGAGGAAGAGAGCCGGCTTGTCAAGTTCTGTACCGAAAACAGCAGCAACGCGGCAAGCTCTGCGCTATTGGTGCTTCTGTACTTCGGACTGCGTAAGTCGGAACTTGCAAGCATAAGCGTGGAAGGCGAAAAGTTGACCTGCGTGACAAGCAAGACAAGGTTGGGCAGGGGAGAGGTCAGACGAACCATTCCGTTTACGCCTGTATTTAAAAGGGTGTTGCCGTATGTGGACTTTGAAAGAGCTAAAGCCACGAACATACATACGATAGAAACGACTTTCAAACGGCTGTTTCCCGAACGACACCCGCATGAACTGAGGTACACGTTCATTACCCGCTGCAAGGAGTGCAATGTTTCGGGCGAGGTAGTTATGTTGTGGGACGGACATTCATTCGACAGGGATGTAAAGACGTCTGCAATCGACCGCGGCTATACGACATACAGCGAGCAATTTCTCTTAAAAGAAGCGGAAAAGGTAGACTATCAACTGCCAGATATTTCATTATAGATAACGTCAAAACGGGCTGGATTTACCCCACAAAGTCTTGCAGTGCGTGCGGTAAATAAGCCGCACTGCGCGGTCACCGTTCGCGCGCTTACATATGCGCTCACTCATAAAATGTGGCAAAACAGTGGGTGTCCACTGTTTTGAGAAACCCCACATTTTACCCCACTTATAACCCCACTTAATTGAGGTTGTGAGCAATACGTGGTCAAAAAAACGGGCGGTTTTTAGCTAAAAATCGCTAAAAACCAAAAGGCAGGGCTCCCGCAAAAAGACGCAGTATTTTTGTGGGAAGAGGAGCAGAAAAGCGCAAAAAAAGGCAGGTTTTGCGATGCAAAACCTGCTTTAAGGTGTCGCTTTATCTGCGACGAGGTGGCTGGGGCGAAGTGATTTGAACACCCGAATGACGGAGTCAGAGTCCGTTGCCTTACCGCTTGGCGACGCCCCAATAATATTAAGATGCAGTTTGCCCAAGCCGGAATACCCGCACAAAACCGGTGACCGGGACACACAGGCCAAAACCGACGGCCGAAATGCGCACCTGAACTCAACGCTTAAATATTATATAAAACAAAACACAAAAAAACAAGCGTTTTAGGGCACAATCGGCTAAGTTTTTATAAAAAATTTAAAGCGCAATTCCTTTCGGCGCTCTACTTTTTATAAACCAATCCCTTTGATGAGCGGACGGCTTATAAATAAAGCCATGAAGGAGTACCGGCCGACGCCATAGGATGAAAACAGGCAGATATTGCCGCCGCATATGCCATGCGGCGCTTTTTTGCATAAACATTTTTGCGCGGCGGTAAAAATTTGCCGCCGCGCACGTCGTTTAGCAAAAACCGCTTTAATGCGCGGGGAACGCTCACCTGAGCAGCTGTATGCACTTTGCAAACGCGGGATTTTCGATAATGGCCTTTTTGCTTATCATGCGACCGATATTGGTGCGCAGAGCGCAGCACGGCCCGCCCACGTATATTTCAGACAGCCAGCGCGCGCAATCTTCGTCGGTAAACTTGCCCTCGCCGCTCAGATAGTACACGCAGTACTGATATGCGGCCTGGATATCATCTATATCCTTTGCTATAAGGGCGTTTATGTCTGCGTCGTCTTCGTTATGTTTAAGCCAGTGCGTCCACTGTTCGCTGAAGTCGGAAAGAGAGGCATTGACCGCGGGATATGTGCCGATGAACAGCAGCGAGCGCACCACCTCGTCCTCCCTTTTGTCATACTTGTCCCTGTTGAGATTTTTTGTGCCGCGGTCTATATCGCCGGTAACAGTTTCGCCTATATCGTGAATGAGCAGCATTTTGAGTATGCTGTCCTTGCAATACCCCTCCTCCTCGCTGTGGTCGGGCAGGAAGATAAGGCCCATAAGCCAGCAGTTATACATGTGCTCCACAATATTTTCCGGTGCGTGCAGTCCGCGGTTGACCCAGCCCGTGCGCTTTACTTCGCCCGCGCGGGAGAAAGTGCCGTATACACCCGTCTCTATCGCAGTTGCGCGGCGCTGCTCAAACGAGGAAAATTCGCCGGCGATCCACCTGAAGTACGCCTTGATTTCGCCGTCCAGCCTATTGAAAAACACTCTCTGCGAAAGCAGAACATTGATGTGATCAAGACACAGGGGAACCGCGCCAGAGACATCCAGAACATTATTGCCGCCGCACATGCGCGCCTGAATGAGGCTGCACATTGTGAACAGCTGTAAGGTAGTTTTATACGTATAGGAATTATTCGCCGACTTTTCCAGGTCGGAAAGCGACATTTCAAGCACCCTGAGGGTGTTTATGCCCTTGGATATATCGTCGGTGAGCTCAAGCACATAGTTGCCGGGCTTGCCCGAAAACTTTATGTCGCCATAATACTCCAGGTGAAAGCCCCTGTTTATGTCGTTGGCAAGCTTATCGTGCAGAAGCGAGTGCATGTAGTCGGTGAATGCCTCCGCGCTGCCGCCGTATATCCTGCTGACGCTTATTCCGCGCAACAAAAAGGCATTGTTGCGCCTTTCATCCTTATCCGCGCCTGCGCAATTTTCACAGATCTCCAGCTGGTCGCGGCGAAGACCTTCGAGAATGAGCTGCGCCCTGCGGCTGTATTTTGACGTAAGCCTGCCCAGCCACAGGGTAAATTCGCTCTTGCCGTAGAGGCCCAGACTGTAGTAGTATTTTTCTGCAATTTCAAGCACCTTATTCTGCATTTCGTCGCTCTGTCGCAGCATGGCAACAATAAAGCGGGTTATGCTCTTGGGCATGACGATATCGAAGAACTCCAGCTCGCGCGAGACGCCAGCCTTGTCAGACGAGGCGCTGAGTTCTGCCAACTTGTTCATGTCCAGCTCTTCAAGCCGCTTCATGTAGTAGCGCGCCACAAGGAAGTCGAGAGTACTGCGGTGTTTGCGCACCGTTTTCCACTCCTTGCTGAAGAAAAAGTCGCTGTCTTCAAAGCTCTCCCGCCCGAATTCAAAGTCATATGCAAAGCGCGCGGCGCTGTCTGTATCTTCAGACCTGTTGCCCAGAACATCCTTGCAGAGCGAGGCATACAGTTCTATAAGATTTTCAGGCGAATAGCGGCTGAGGTTGCCCAATATGGTTATAAACCAATATGCGTCCAGCGAGATGAGCTCGAATTTGTTGAACTTTTCGTACAACTGGTCTACGTCGTCAGCGCTGTAATTGCCTATATCCCTGGCCTCGCGGCGGAATATTTCTATGCAGGCCTTCATAAACTCCTTGCTCTCCTTTTTGCGGTCGAGCTTCATGGAGCTTATCCTTATAAAGTACCTGAAGTTATCGGGGGCAATTCTGTTATATATCCTGTGCTTGCTGTTGTTGGTGAAGTCGGTATCTACCCCTACCACCCAGTAGCAGCCGAGGTCGTCCAGGTGATCTTTCAGCTTGTCGCATATCTCTATTTTGCCGCCCGCAAAGTCGCGTATGCCGTCTACCATGACGAGCGGCTTAAGATCGGGCGAGGCCTTTACCATTTCGGCTATATCGGCCATATTGCGGCGCAAACGCTCCTCTATGGTGCCGTCGGGCCACCTTGACCTGTCGGTCTTTTCATACATTGCCACGTCGATGAAGAAGGGCAACACCCCCTTAAGCGTCTTGGCAAGGTATAAATATACGTACTGCAGCAGCCTGTTTTTGTAAGAGCCGAGCGGGCTTTTGATTTTAAGTATAAGCTTATCTGCATCCGAACTGCCGCTGCGCAGGCCTTCTGTGATTATTTCGCATATAGTGCTGCCTATATTGCCGACATCTTCGCGCCTGGGATCGCCGAAACGCTCTGCCTGGGTTATATCCTTGAATATGCGCGAAAATTCGGTTATATCGCTCCATATCTTTTCGGGCGAATCATGCAGCCTGGCCGTGGCGTGTTTGTGAAAAAACTCATGTGCAGAGTACTCAAGCGCGCGCTTTACCGCCTCCTGCTCGCCGAGGGGTATGCCGGGGGCAATTTTTTCCGCCGAACGCCTGCGCCCCTTGGGCAGGGCATCTTCGCCGAAGAAGTGGACTATGGTATCATCGAAGTAATCCTCGGGCCTGCCGAGCACCTCGGCAAGCCACTTTAAAAGGGAGAGCGTTGCCGCCCTGAAACCCTCTTCCCCCTCCTCTGCAGCACGGAAGTTTGCTACGCCGTTGAACATTATGTGCAGGCGGGAGGCCTGCTTATGCGAAAGCCCGCCGCAGGCAAACACCCTGGGCAGGCCGCCCTGTTCGCCGTAGACGCGCGTTTCGTAAAACCTTTTCAGCTCCTCGCGGATGTCCGCCCCCGCAACGGTGCCGTCGGCATTTACGGCCACGTTGCCGTTTGCCACAAACAGCAGAATATCGGAATGGGAGGCAACTATGGGCGTATCTTTATACCCGCCCTTAATATTGAACCTGGTCTGTATAAAGGCCTCCACCTTATTTTTATAGGTAAGTATATCGTACAGCTTTTCGGCCTCGGCCAGCGAACCATTCGGATCCTCTGTGCCGTGATAGCCCAAAAACACCTGAAAATGCCTGGTAAGCACATTATCTTCCGCACCCATAAAACAACTCCTCCGACAGATCTGCGGCAATGCAGCAGCGCAGATAAATATTTACTTTAACAGTATACCACACCCGTCAATACACTGTCAACGGCGGCGCCGTTTTATAAACTGCACCATTCGGCAACATACTGCAAAAAACCTGCAGTTTCTGCATGCGCAGGGCGGAATACACGGGCAGAATACAGGTGCAAAATACAGGGCGCGGACACGATGAAAATACTTGATTTTAAACGTTGCGCGGTGATATAATCAACGGCGGTATGAAAAAAGTAAAAAATACCCTGCTCGCTTTTTTTAAGGGGGCATGGGCCTTTATAAAGAGCGAAGTAGTATTGTGCATAGCTATACTGCTTGCCATAATCTCTGCCTGCATAGTGCCGCCCGACGGCGGGTATGCAGACTACGTTGACTGGGACACGCTTGCCCTTTTGTTTGCGCTGATGGGCGTTATGAAGGGCTTTCAGCGCGCGGGGCTGTTTTCCTTTCTGGCAGAAAAGCTGCTTGCAAAGGCAAACACCTCGCGCAAGCTGATGGCGGTGCTGGTATTTTTGCCGTTTGTGCTGAGCATGCTGGTCACCAACGACGTAGCGCTTATAACCTTTGTGCCGTTTGCGCTTATAGCGCTTAAGGCGGCGGGGCTGGAGCGGCTGGTGATACCCACCGTTGTGTTGCAGACGCTTGCCGCCAACATGGGCAGCACGCTTACGCCCATGGGCAACCCGCAGAACCTGTACCTTTACAACGCCTCCGGCATGGGCTTCGGCGACGTTATACTTATAATGCTGCCGTATGCCGTCCTGTCCGCCATAGGGCTGTTCGTTGTTATAATGTGCTTTAAACCGGTGCCCGCCGCGCACACGGAGATGCACACCGAACTTGGCGGCGCGTTCAGGCTGACATGGCCCGCCGCGGCATTTGCGGTGTGCCTTTTGGGACTGTTCGACGTGATTCCACCGCTGATAATAGCCGCGGCAATGCTGGTATTTTTGCTGTTTGCCGACAGAAAGTCGCTTGCAAAGATAGACTATTCCCTACTGGGCACGTTTGTGGCGCTGTTCATTTTTATTGGCAACATGGGCAGGATAGCGCCCTTCCGCGACTTCCTCTCATCGGTGATAGCAGGCAACGAGATGATAATTTCGGTGCTGGCAAGCCAGGTGATAAGCAACGTGCCCGCCGCGCTGTTGCTTTCGGGCTTTTCAGATAACTACGCCGCGCTTATGGCGGGCTGCAACATTGGCGGGCTGGGCACGCTGATAGCCTCTATGGCCAGCCTTATATCTTATAAAGCCATGGCTAAGGAATACCCCGCGCTCAGGGCGAAATACCTGCTGCGCTTTACCATATACAACGCGGCGTTCCTTGCCCCGCTGATAGGGCTGTACTTCCTTATACAGGCTATTTGAATTATACATGTTGTTTTAACAGATTTTTGCAAAATGTGTAAAGCCGCCGCGGGCGATCGCCCGCGGCGGCTTATTCACTTATTGAGGTAACCTTCTGCGGCGGACATGCCGCCGCAGAAAAGTCAGCCGTTTTTATTTACCTGCGCTTTTTAACGGATACCACGATGAGTATGGCTATCGCAAGCACCACCAGCGCAGACAGGAACAGATAGAGTCCTGCAAAGTTGCTCATGGAGTTTGTGTTGTCTTCTGCAACGCCGCCCACCTGCTGCGATACATTGCCGATATCCGCCTTTACGCCGTCAAGCGCCGTCTGCAGTGCGGCAAGGTCTTCGGCTATGCCCGAAAGGTCTTCCGCCGAGTCGCCGTCGAGCGAGGCTATGGCCTCGGAGATGTCGTCTGCCGCCGACTTGAGTTCGGCGATCTTTGCAAGAATGTCCGCCTTGTCGGTCGCCGCCGTATTTGCCATGGCGTTCAGCTTGCTTTCAAGCCCGTCTATATCCGACTGTATGCCCTTGAGCGCCGTGTCGGTTGCCGTTGCAAACGTTGTAAGCGCGTTGCCCATGCTCTCCTGAGCGTCGGCAATGCCGTCCACAACACCGTCTATAACGTCTATCTTGCCGTCTATTGTGGTAAGCGCGCCCTCTTCGCCCGTCAGCGCATCCACCTTTGTGCCTGCTGCCTCTGCGGCCGATTTTGCGTCTGCTATGGCCTGCTTGATGCCCTCTATGTCGAGCGTTTCGGGCAGGTTATCTATAGCCGTGTCGAGGCCAGCTATAGTGCCGTTGAGCTTATCGAGTTCGGAAGTGAAGGTGTTGCCGAACGATTCAAACGCCGCCTCTATCTTTTCATTGATAGCCGTAACAAGCGCGCCGTTTGGCTCGTCGAGCGCGTCTACCTCGGCCTTGAGTATGTCAAGGTCGTTTTCTACGCCCGCTATCACGCTCCTGAGAGCATTGGCTATCGTGCTGTCCGTAGGCATGTTCTGCTGTAACTGATCCAATCTTGTTCTTATATTCAAAATGGCGTTTGTTACAGTTGATTGATAATCCGATACCAGATTATTCATTTGTTCAAGCACATTAGAGAGAGTATTATTGCTGTTTATGTTACCAAGCGCTCCCTCTATTCTGCCCGCGGTTGCAAGCACATTGTCGATATCTGCCGCAAGGGCGCTGTTTTCATCTACAAGCCCCTTGAGTTCTTCAAGCTGGCTGCTTATGCCGCCTTCACCTGTGAGCATTGCAGAGATTTCTGCAGAAAGCTTATCGTAAACGCCCTGTATATTGGCATTAGCTTCTTCCAGCTTGCCGAATATGGTTTCGGCAGTAGCCTCGTCGGTGGGCCTGCCAAGCAGACTGCTGATAGTGAAAATGTTGTCCTTTGCTGTGTTTACAGACTCTTCTATACCTGCAAGGAACGAGCTGCTCCAGCTGCCGCCTGCCTGCTGAACAATGCCGAGCGCCGATATAATGCTGTTGAGCTGATTTTCAAGAGCCAGCTGATCATCTGCTGCCTGCTCGCGCATGTCGATAAGCTCGTTGATCTCAGCCGTGGCAACCGCTACATACTTTTCTACTTCTGCGGCAGACTTAGCGCCGTTTATTGCAGAAACTATGTAGGTAGGCATTGCAACAACGGCTTCCTTTATAACTTCGCCGCCTTCGGTTACATCTACGGGTTCCATGATAAGCTCTTCAAGTTCAGCAATAGCCTCGGCCTTTACCGTGTTGAGGTTGTCTATAAACTCGTCTATCGCGTCGAGAGCATCCATCTTGGCTACGGCAATGGCCTCTTCGCCCGTAGCGGCCGCAATGGCCTCGTATGCGTTAACTATAGCCTGAGCGAGGGCGTCGGGAGTTTCGGCGGCTGCAAGATCCTCTATATCGCCGTAGAGCAGTCCGTAGGCCGCAAGGTAAGCGCGCACATCCGCAAGAGCATTGTTGTTCAGCGTTGCCGAAACTACAGTGCCCGTGGCCTCGTCAAAGGCATACCCCGGTGCGATATATTCTCCGTCAAGCGCTGCGAACGTACCGCCGGTTACAAAGCCGGATTTATTCTGGCTGTAAACTTCGCCATTGTACATGCCGCCGGATACAGAAATCTGTATATCCTCCGTTCCCTCTTCGTTTACAAGGTCATCTTCGTACAGGGCATACAGGCCGTTGAATACGCCGCCCGCAATGCTTACCTGTATTGCAGGGTTATAGCCGTGCTGCGAAACTACTATCGCCGCGCCGTCTATGGTAGAGCCCGAACCGGGGTTGGCGCTTATGTCAAGCGCGGTTGAAGTAGCCGTGAACACGCCGCCTTCGATATTAAGCGAGCCGCCGCGCAGCTCTATTGCGCTTGTGCCGCTTATAACGTTGCCGTTACCCAAAATGTTGAGTATGCCCACCTGGGGGTGGAATATGCCCGCGCCGATAGTGCCGCTAAGTTTACTACCCTCAATATTGATTATAGTGCCGTGATAAGTTGACCTTTCGGTATTTTCATCGCCGAGCGTATTTGAAGCGTTGCCTGAAATTGCAAACGTGTAACCATCAAGGACGCTGCCTTTTATATTTAAAGTTTTATAACCAAATGAATTGCCTCTTATTGCTTCTTCCACAGAAAGACTGCCATAAAAGAGTGCGGCTGCACCGTCTGCGGAAATCAGGGTAGAATCGATTATGACGACGTCTGAATTTTTAAACGACGCTGCAATTGTATTCTGAGTTGCCGTAACGCTGTCAACGTTTGCAATGCTTATATGACAATCGCGCATAACGACTGTAGCACCGTCCACTTCAACCGCAATCTTTGCGCCGTTTTTACCGTTTAAAATATCTACGGTAACGTTGTCCATTTCAACAAACACCGAATCTTCTTTATTGCTGCCGTCTATTACTATAGGAGAAAAGTTATTTGAAGTGCCGGATATTATGATATTGCTTATGTTCACATTGATATCCGTACCGACGTCGGCAGCAGTAATACCAAGCGCCCTGCCGCCGTTTAGCACTATTCTGCCAAGGCCGTTAGAGCTGGTTATGGTAATGCTTTTGCTTAGCGTGCCTCCAATGACGTAACCATCGTTATTTGAAGAAATTGTTTTGCCATTGAGATCTATTGTTACAGACTTATTGCCTATATAATCTGTAGACAACGCCGTAGTCATTTCTACGGTTATATCCTTTTCAAGAACTACCGTATCGCCGTCTTCGGCAGCTACTACAGCTGCACGGAGAGTAGCGAATATATAAGTATTCAGCCCCGAAATAATGCTTGCCTCGGTTTCGCCTTCTGTAACCTCGAAGTCACCTTCCGCATTGTTTATAAGGGCAAAGCCATCTTCAAGCCATTCGGCGGGAATACGTTGGGAGTAAGTACCACCTTTAACAGTAAGCCTGCCCGTACCCTGCGCTGAAGTCTGAACGGTAAACGGCCCGTAGTCGCCTGCATCTATTTTGCCTTCGCCAATTACTGTAAGAGCGGCATTGTTCCCCACCTTTATGGCTGTACCTGCAGCATTTTCGCGCGTTATGTTATGACCATTTAGGACAATCGTAACAGTTTTGCCGCTTATTTCAAGTCTATTTCCAGAAACGCTGTCTGCAAGCAAGGTGATAGTAGCGCCATCAATTGCCGCGTCTATTGCCGCCTGAAGGGTACTGTATATATCTTCGCCAATCTGCGCTGCACCCGCGTTTGCTTCTATAATAATACCATCTGCGGACTGCATAAGCCCTTCTTCAAGGTACTCCGTAACATCGGTGGCAAACCTACCGCCGGAAACAGATACTTGGTCATTTTCGTCAGGATACTGAGTTTCCGGCGCACCAGGCGTAAGTTCTAAGAAATTCGCACTTAATATACCATTGAATGTGCCGTCGGTTATATCAAGATCGGCTCTTACGTCTGCCATTTTATTATAACCATAAGCCCATGCGGCAACTTCACCATTGAATGTACCGCCGTTTATGGTAGTATCTACCCAAGTCTGAACAGCTTGTCCACCTGCGTTAAAAGTACCGCCGTTGATATTGAGCGAGCTGAGCTCGTCACCCTTTACAACAATGTTGCCGCCGTAATATGTGCCGTCGTAAATAGTAAGCACGGCATTGTCGGCTTCGGTAGGCTTCTGACCAGGCGAATACCAGCCCGAAGATACCAATGATGAAACCCAATGCACATTTACGCTATCTTCTTCACTATCGCCGGAATATACAAATATGTCGCAATCTTCGGTGGCGCTGCCGATGCTCATATTTCCCTGGTTGAGTATTACATAGTAGCTATTGCCGTTATCCTGACCTGCACCATTTACTTTCGTCGAATTTTCTGCACTCCTTCTGTAAGTGCCGCCAAGAACAGTCATAGTGCCGCTATAAGCATTAAAAAGTGCGGCGCGCCCATCAGAGATATTGTCAACCGTGCCGGTGCCGGTTACGGTAAGCGTGCCATAGTTGGTTATGGTGTGTTCGTTGGTTATGGTGTGTTCACCTTCGGTATTTTTCAAAGTTTTTCCGTTCAGGTCGAGGGTAACTGTTTTGCCCGAAGGAATTTCTATCGAACCCGTAATATCGCCGCCAAGGCGAATATAGTCTGCACCGTCCTCAATAGCGGTCTTTATAGCCTTGGCGCTGTTAAGCTCGGAAACCACCTGGCCGTCTTCAAAATAGAACGTATTTACAGCGCCTTCGGGAACATCACCTTCGGTTGCGATATAGTTGCCCTTCGAGTCTTCATAAAGTTTAACGCCCGAAGTTATAAATGTGCCCGCCGCCTTACTGTCGTCACCGAGGGCAGGATTGCGGCCATAGAATGTGCCGCCCTGTATTGCGACAAGCTGTTCGGCTACGTTAGCCTGATTTACGACCAGCGCGCTGCCTGTGCCGTAACCATATTCGGCGTTAGACAAATTGATAAATTCGCCGCCTTCAATGGTGATATAGCTTGCAGCAATATCTTCCGTTCCGCCCCTGACAAGATTTACAGTGCTTTTGCCAAAGGCGTATACGCATGCGGCGGTATTATCTTTTATAACATATGTGCCGGCGGATATGGTGACCTTTGCACCGTCCTGCGCAACTATAAGCGTAACTTCGTTGCCGTCGTTATCGCCCACAGCAGTTTTGTCTATCGCAGTTATTTTCCTGCCGTCTATTCCGCCGCCGACATTTTCCCATGCAGAAGATTTAGCCGTCGCATTGTTATCAATGATGGTGAAATCAGCGCCGTAAATGCGCAAAAATGCGCCGCCGGCAAGCTTATTCGAGCTTCTGCCGTCCATTGAAAATTGTGTGGTAAAAGATTCGGCAAGTGTTATCACATGGCCGTTGAGGTCAAAGGTAATATTTAAATTATCGTCTTTGCCTGAACCTATTTTTCTTTCGTCATCGTAGTTTACGGTGATATATTTATCTACAGTAATATTTGCAGAAAGAACTACCGTCTGACCTGAAGTTGCGTTATCGAATGCATCCTGAAGAGACGAATAGCCTTTGCCGCCGATTTCGGCAACATAGGGGGCAACAGGTTCTTGTGCACCTTCTGCCGCAGAAAGCTCGTATTCTACGTTTGACAGCGTAAGTTCGCCCTTGCCGGAAATTACGGGGGCGGCTGACTGTGCTTGCGTATTTAAGTTTTTGAAATTTATTGTAGTATCTTCAACTGTGAGCGCGCCAACTGTGAGCGCGCCGTTATCTCCGCGCGCATTGCCCACAACTGCAAGGCCGGCTTCAGATTCGCCTGTTATGGTGCCGTTTTTAACAGTTAAATTTACCCCATACACGGCTATACAGCCAACAGTACTGGTCGTCTTTAACGTAAGTGTTTTTTGATTGAGGTCGAGCGTGATATTGTTTGCTACCGCATTTTTCCCGATCTCGTTTTCGTCCAAACTCGGATAGAGCGACTTAAGAGCAGCCTCAGAGGCGATCACCATATGCCCGCCCGTCTGCTGCACCGTACCAGGGTCAGTCATATCTATAACTATATTGCCCTCAAGCTGTATAGTATCGCCTTCGTTGGCTTCTGTGAAAGCCGTCAAAAGAGCTTGTGCAGTTGAAACCGACTTGGTTTCAGCGCTTGCCGTGCGCGACGCGGCGGGCAGCATGCTTATGCCGAAGGCGATAAGCGCGGCCAGTAAAAGCGCGGCGAGCAATGCTATAAAGCCCCTTCGTTTTGCCGTAAACATAAAAAATACCTCCTGTTGATTTACTTACCATGTGCCTTGCCGTGGCTTTTTTAATTTTAAGAGGCATTTTTAACAGCTCCTTATTGCAATAAGGAGCTGAGGGGTACCCCTCAGAAAATAAAAATATTCAGGCGACGCATCCTATAAGTATCTTTATTATAGTATTTATGCGAGTAACTGTCAATACCGGAAGACAAAAAAAAGCAATTATTTTCAAATAAATGTCATATACTAAATTTTTTTGCATAAAATTTTACAAAAAATTTACATCTGTGCAAAAATTGATACACAGGCCAACCATATACATATATGGGCAATAAGCAATGCCTGTAAGTCGGCAGCGTAAAAAATTTGCATTATTTTGCCGCCACCCTTGCATTTGTAAAAGCATTGTGCTAAAATAGTGACCGTAAAGAGCGGCGGCGAAGCGCCCCGCTGAATTTGCAAATCAAGGAGAAAGATAAAAATGACGACCGAACAGATGCTTGAAAAGATCGCACAAACAAAAGTTGTGCCCGTGGTAGTTTTTAACTCCATAGAAGAAGTTATGCCCAAGATGAACGCGCTTGTAAAGGGCGGGCTGCCCTGCGCGGAGATAACCTTCCGCACCGAGTGCGCCGCCGAGGCCATTAAGATGACGGTGGAAAACTTCCCCGAAATGCTTGTGGGCGCGGGTACTGTAATTAACAAAAACCAGTGCGAACAGGCCATAGTTGCAGGCGCAAAGTTTATAGTTTCGCCCGGTTTTTCCGCCGAAGTTGCCGACTGCTGCGCAGAGCACAACATGCTTTACCTGCCCGGCATAGTTACCCCCACCGAGGCGATGGCGGCAATAGCAAAGGGCCTTACCACGCTGAAGTTCTTCCCCGCATCGAACTACGGCGGGCTTAAAACCATAAAGGCAATATGCGCGGCATTCCCCTACATAAAGATAATGCCCACGGGCGGCATTACCGCGGAAAACGTGCTTGAATACCTTGCCTGCGACAAGATAATAGCCTGCGGCGGCAGCTGGATGATGAAGGGCACGCCCGCAGAGATAGAGGCAAAGACGCGCGAAGTGGTAGAGCTTGTTAAAAACGCGTAAAACGGCTTAGCTGCGGCATAGTGCGCCGTCAATTTAAAAAGCCGGCGCATGAAAGGCAAAAATACAAAAAAAACGGCGGCTGCGCACATAGTGCGCGGCCGCCTTGTTTCTTTGGTTACCGACTTGCGGTATTCTGAGTGGGCAAAATTAAAATATCCCCGCATATATGCCGCAGGCAAGGGTATTCACGATCAAAAAGCATTGTACGGGGGCGCAGCAAACTGCGCCCCCGTACGGCATCTTTAAGGAGAGATTTACGCATTGACCGCAATATATGCGGCGGGTAATCGAATTTTATGCGGAAATGCTTCCGCATTAAAAGCCGGGCGGATCTTCCTCCGCATGGCCTTTATTTGCGCGCCGCTTTGCCGCGGCGCGGGCAGACGTTACTGCGCGGGTAAATACTGCGCCTTCCTCACTCTATCTCGATATTGTGCGAAGGCAGCTGTTTAGGCTGGCTCTTGGGCAGCGTGAGCGTGAGCATGCCGTTTTCGTACCTTGCCTTTACGCTCTCTTTTTCAATATCCTCGCCCACATAGTAGCTGCGGCTGCAGGATACGCTGCACTCTTTGCGCAGGTACTTTTCGCTCTTTTCCTTGCCCTCTTCTTCCCTGGTGCTCTTTTCGGCGCTCACGGTGAGGTAGCCGTTTTCAAGCGAAATTTTTATGTCCTTTTTATCGAGGCCGGGCATTTCTACGTCCAGCTGATAGCCGCCGTCCGTTTCCTTTATATCGGTGCGCATGCTGGCGTCGCTGTTATCGTAAAATACCGGCCTGAAGAAATCATCGAAAGCCTCGAAGAAGGGATCGCGTGCGTAAGAACTTCTTTTCTGTAAATAGTTTTTCATAATAATTCAATCTCCTTTAAAATTTATTTTTAAGGGATCGGGGTGAAACCCTTGGCGGGCCGCAGACCCTTTTTACAGGTATTGTTGCACCGCTTTGGTTTGCCTTGATTCTTTTTTCACTTATATTATAACGCCGTTTCAAACCTTTTAAACACAGTGTAAAATAATTTTTTTACGAATAATTTTGCGTTATGAAATTGCGGCGGCGCACAGCCGTGCGCCGCCGCAAAATATTTTAAGCGATGCATACGCCCCGGACATATTATGCCGCCGCGGAGTTATTTGCCGGCGCGCTTTATGTCCCTGTCGCGCTCGAGTATGCCGTCCATGACTGCCGAGGCGCGGCGCACTTTTTCGGCGGCGGCCTCTATACCGTCGCGTTCCTCCGCCTCCTTTTTGCCGTACTTATAGGGCACGAGTTCGGCGCGCGCCTCGCCGAGCAGCGAAGAGATTGTGCCGAGGTCGGAATACCGTTCCTTTTCAGAGAGCATGGCGCAGATATACACAAGATTATCGGCCTGATACAGCGCGCGCGACGCGCGCTTTATGAACGACATGCGGTTTTCGGCAGGGGCGGAGAGGGCCTCTACCTCCTCAAGCAGGGCGTCGAGCTTCTTTTTCACCTCGCCGTGGCGGGGCAGACGCGTGCGTTTGCGGATGAATATGAGTATTATTATACTGAGGACTATTACAATGCCGTAGACTATATATTGCAGGGCGAGATCCCACGCATCGGGCGCAGCGGCCTGACCTGTCTGGGCGGACTGTTCCGCGACGATTTGCGCGGCAAGCAGCAGATTATTCATCTTTGCCCTCCCTTTCGCCGAGCATGTCCACGCTTACCCGCCTTGCCGAAGGTTCGGCGCCCAGGTCGCGTATCGCGGCGTAAATTATTGCCCTTACGGCGTTTTTGGCAGCCGAATAGTTTTCGACGGCAGACCACGCATACGCCGTGCAACGCACGGTGCTTTCGCCGAAGCTGTCGAACGCGACAAACGGCGCTGGCGTGGCGAGCACCAGCTCTTCCTCCTCAAGTCCCTGCAGAATGCGGGCGCGCACTTTGTCGGCGTCGGCGGAATAGGAAACGTAGAATGCAAGTTCCACCCTGCGCAGCGGGCGGTTGCTTTCGTTTATCAACGTTTCCGAAAGCACGTCGCTGTTGGGTATTATCACCTCTTCGTTGTTGAAGGTGAGTATCTTTGTGTTGAACAGGCGGATATCCTGCACGGTGCCCTCCTGCCCGTTTATCATTATGGTGTCGCCCTTTTTGAACGGCTTGGTGAATATTATTATCACGCCGTTGGCAAGGCTTGCAAGGCTGTCCTTTAAGGCGAGCGCCACGGCCAGGGCGACCGCGGAAAATGCGGCGATTATGCCCGCGGTGGACACGCCCAGCGAACTTACCACAACTATCACCAGCGCGATATATAAAAGCACGGTGATGACCGAGATGACGAAGGTTGCGGCGGCGTTATCCAGCTTGCTTTTAAGCGTTACGCGGCGGGTTATTATCTGCACCACCTTTAAGACGACCAGCCCGAGCAGGGCGAAAGCCACGGTGCGCACTATTATAAGGCCGCCTTCAGAGGCGAAATTGGAAAAGAAATCCTTTACCGCCTGCCAGAATTGCTCCACTTTTGTTTCTCCTTATATGTTTTTGATGTTCCCGAGGGTATGTTATTTATTATCTGTCATTGACGCGATCGCGCCCTGCGGGCGAACGATACGCTATTCCGTCGCCTGTGGCTCATTATGACCGAAGTTCCTCCCTTGCCGTCATTTCGACCGAGCGATAGCGAGTGGAGAAATCTCAATTTAAATAAGCCGTTACACAAAGAGATTTCTCCGTGCGTTCGCTACGCTCACTTAGTCGTAAGGAGCAAAGCGACGGAATAGCTATTATTGAGCGTTAGCGCCAATAGCGTCAATGACAATGGTAGAGTGTTCGATATGCTCACTTAGTCGTAAGGGGCGTAAGCGACGGAATAGCTATTATTGAGCGTTAGCGCCAATAGCGTCAACGATAAAGGCAGAGCGTGATACCTTAAAGGCGTCACATTGCCCGCCCGATTAAAATTTTAGCACAATTTAAGGCAATCGTAAACAGTTTGCGCAAAAAAATATCAAATGCGCGGCCGTTTGATTTTTTAAAAGTTTGTGGTATAATACATGCCATGAAGACGAGCGAACTTAAAAAACTTAACCGCGAAAAGACGGAGGGCGGCGTGCTTGCCGCAATTGCCGCGGCGGGCTTTGAGCCGTTTGAGGAGAGCGAAAGCTTTAAGCTGATGAGCATATTCAAGTGCCGCGAAAGGCACACCCGCAGAAAGAGAAAGGACGGCATATACATAAAACTGCAGTGCTTTACCTCGCCCGAAGGGGCAGAGGACTGCGAATTTGTGGCGCTTAGCGCGGACGAAAAACTTGAAGGGCGCGGCCCCGACGGTAAAAAATTTGCCCCGCTGCGCTGCGAAATTTTTGTGCGGAAGATAATACGTTAAATACGCCATATGCGGCGGGCAATTAAAATTGCCCGCCGCATATGCCTTAAATATTGCTTTTTGATTTGATATTGCAAAACGTGCCCGTATATGGCCTATTCTATACCAATTACAGACAGCACTGCCCTTGCGGGGCTTAAGCTGCGCACGTAGGCGGTGCTTGCCGCAATAAGCGCCTGCTGGTCGTTTTTGCCGCCTTCGTCCCTTACGCCCAGCACGCGGTAGCCAGCGCGCTTTGCCGTGAGCGCGGCGTGGGGAGAATCTTCCAGCACCCAGCAATTTGGTATTTTTCCGCCGAACAGGTTCATTGCGGCTATGTATACATCCGCGCCGTCGCGCTTGCCCACACCAACCTGCGTGCAGGTGGCCAGCCCCCTGAAATACTTTTCCCAGCCCAGCCTTGAAAGCGCGGCTCTTACAAGGTAGCTGTCGGTTGCGGTGGCTATGGCCATGGGTATGCCGCGCGCATACAGCTTTTCGAGCAGTTCGGCGGCGCCCTCCTTGGGCTGAATGGTGCGGTTATACCCCTCCTCCATCACTCCGTTCACGCCGTCGGCTATCTGCTTTGGCGTAAGCGGAAGATTATAATATTCGCCTATCACCCTTGCGGCGTCTGCTATTTTAAGAGGCAGTATTTTGTCGGCAAGGCTTTCATCTGCGTGTATGCCGAACTTTTCAAGGTATATCACACCCGCCCTGCGCCACATGCCCATTGAATCGAGCAGAGTGCCGTCCAGGTCAAAAATAATTCCGTCCATAAATCTCCGTAATAAAATAAATTTTTTGTACGCAGATATTTTAACCGCTATGCGTGCGCTTGGCAAGCAAAATAAGGCGGGTTGCCGCGCATATATATTTTTATTACACTTATATTACAAGCGTTACGCGCAACAAATTATCGGGTTCCGCAAGTTATAAGCGCCCGCCGCGGCTGTTGCCGCGGCGGGCGCGTTTCTGCAATCAAAAAGTTTTAAACGCGGGTGCGCTCGGTATTCTTTGTGCGTATGGCGTCCCACAACTTGCCGTATTCTGCCACAAGAAGGGGCACCAGCGACAGCGCCGCAGCTATAAGCCACTGCTGCCAGCCCAGCGCGCCGAGGCCGATGGCCGAAGCCACGGGAGGCACGGCGGCGATGACGGCAAACACAGCAAGCATGGCAAAACAGCTTATATACAGCTGGGGGTTATCGCGTATGCGGTACTTATACAGCATGCTGCGGCTGCGCACGGTGAGCACGTGCAGAATAGACGTCCAGCCCGTGATAAGGAAGGCCATGGTGCGGCCGGCTTCAAGCGAGGCCTGCCCGCCGAAGCCCACCGTATAGCCTACGCGGAAGCCGATGAGCGAAACGGCGGCAAACACCACCGTCTGCCTTATTATAACTTCCATAAGCCCGCCGCCGAAAAAGCTTTCGTGGCGGCCTATGGGCCTGCGGTTCATAATGCGCTTATCGGATACCTCGCGCGAGATGGCAAGCCCCGGTATGCCGTCGCCCAAAACGTTAATTATGAGCAGCATTATGGGCGTGAGCGGCAGCGGCCAGTTGAGGAACTGCGCAAACAGCATCACTGCGATTTCAGATATGTTGCACACAAGCAAAAAGTAGACAAGCTTGCGTATGTTGGAAAAGATATTGCGGCCCTCTTCCACCGCCTCTATTATGGTGGAGAATTTATCGTCGGTGAGCACCATTTTGGCGGCGCTCTTTGAAACTTCGGTGCCGTTTATGCCCATGGCAACGCCGACGTCCGCCGCCTTGAGGGCGGGTGCGTCGTTTACGCCGTCGCCCGTCATTGCCACCACTTCGCCGCGGGCCTGCCATGCCCGCACTATGCGCAGCTTATCTTCGGGGCTGACGCGCGCATATACCGAATAGAACTCTACGCTGCGCTCCAGCTCCTCGTCGGAGAGGACGGCAAGCTCCTGCCCGGTTATAACGCCCTCGCTTGCTGCTATTATACCGAGTTCGCGCGCGATGGCGGCGGCTGTTGCCGCGTGGTCGCCCGTTATCATCACGGTGCGCACGCCCGCGGCGCGCGCCTTTGCTATAGCGGCGGCGGCCTCGGGGCGGGGAGGGTCTATTATGACCACAAACCCGTGCAGGGTAAGCCCGCTTTCCAGCTGCGAAATGTCTTCCGGCAGCTCCTTCACCGTCTTGGAGGCCAGCGCTATCACGCGCAGCGCGCTTGCGGCGAACCCGGCGTGCACCTCTTCGGGCACGCGCAGGGCGTTCAGGTCGGAGCGGTCTATGGGCAGCCTGTCGAATGCGCCCTTGGTGAGCACCAGATATCCGTTTTGCGTGCGGTATACGTTTGTCATCATCTTGCGCGCCGATGAGAACGGTATCTCCGCAACCTTGTGCGCGCCCGCCTTAAGCGCGGCATAGTCCGTGCCGTTTTGCGCGGCGAGGGAGATTATGGCCCGCTCGGTGGGGTCGCCCATTATGGCGGGGTTGCCATCTTCATCCACGCCCACTGTGGCGGCGCAGGCGAGGCACATATCTTCGATAAATGCGGTATATTTGGGGGTCAATTGATCTGCAGGCACTGGCGAAAGGCCGCTAAGCCACACCCGCTTGACCTCCATTCTGTTCATTGTAAGCGTGCCCGTCTTATCCGAACAGATTACGGAGGTGCTGCCCAGCGTTTCCACCGCCTGCATCTGCCGCACGAGCGCGTTTTTGGTGGCCATCTTCTTGGCGCCGTATGAGAGAATGAGCGTTACTATCAGCGAAAGCGTTTCGGGAACGGCCGCCACGGCAAGCGTTATTGCCACCATGAGCATCTCCATTACGTCGTGCTTGTACACGAACAGCCCCACCACGAACATTATTATGGCCGAAACTATGGCAAGGCCGCTTATCACCTTGCCCACCTTGTCCAGCCTGAGCTGCAGGGTGGTGCGCCGCTGCTTTGTATCGGTCAGGTAGCCGGCTATTTTGCCTATCTGCGTGTTCATGCCCGTATGGGTGACCACGGCGGTTGCGTTGCCCGCCGTTATAAGGCAGCCCGAAAAGGCGCAGTTTACCCTGTCGCCGAGGGGCACGTCGCCCGTCAGCGCCGCCGCTGCGTCCTTTTCTGCGGGAACGCTTTCGCCCGTGAGCGAAGATTCGTCTGCCGAAAGCCCCTCGGAGGTCAGCAGGCGGCAGTCGGCGGGCACAAGGTCGCCCGTTTTAAGCGATATTATGTCGCCGGGCACAAGCGTGGCGGGGTCGGCCTCGCGCAAGGCGCCCGAACGCATTACGCGGCACATGGGCGAGGACAGCGACGAAAGGGCCGCCAGCGCGTTTTCTGCGCTGCGCTCCTGCGTGACCGCGAGAATGACGTTCATTATAATTATGGCGAACACCACAAGCGGCTCTATAAGGCTTGCAGGGCCGTCCCACTCTATTATTGCCATGGCGAGCGAAAGTCCGCCCGCTATAAGCAGGATTATTGTAGATACATCCTTGAACTGCGAAAGGATCTGCCCTATAAGGCTGCGCTTTTTCTGCTGCGCGAAGGCGTTTTTGCCAAACGTTTCAAGGCGCGAAGCCGCCTCCTCTTCGCTCAGCCCGCGCGCGGCGTCTGTATTCAGCTCCTCAACGGCGCCTGCCGGATCGAGCGTATAAAATGCCCGCTCGGCCGGGTTTTCCGCGCCCGTTGCGGCCGCATTGTTCACGCCTGCAACCTTGGTCGGCGGCATGTCTTTGTTCATTGTGTGCGCCCTCCTATATATAAATATTTGTATTTTAAGGCAATTTATTATTGCGGTGAAATGCAGTATATCATTTAACGGTGAAAGGCCGCGGAAAAATATGCCCGTCGGCGAAAAAAAGGCGTGAAAATTGCAAATAAGGCAGGCCGCGAAAAAAACCGTGCCTGCCAGACCCTGTTTTATATAAAATTTTTGAATAAATATTCCGCCATGACGCCACATATGCTTTGCATATAAATTGTACCACAGGCCGGCAAAAACTGTCAAGGCCGATTTTAGAAAATAGAGTTCCCGAAAGGTGTGTTATTTATTATCTGTCATTGAAGCGATCGCGTCCTGCAGGCGAACGATACGCAATTCCGTCGCCTGCGGCTCCTTACGGCCGAGCGATAGCGAGTGGAGAAATTTGTTTCTGGCATTTCGACTAAGCAAGCAAAGCGAGCGCATGGAGAAGTCTCTTTGTTTTATAGTTTATTTGAGATTTCTCCACTCCGCACACATTCGTGTGCTTCGGTCGAAATGACGGGACGCTTCGGTCTTAAAGAGCCATATAGGCACAGAATAACGTAACGGTCGAACAATAAAAGGGACAAAAGTGTCAACAGTGTTGGCACTTTTTCATACACCCGAAAAATGTCTCCGCGGTGACACTTTTTAAGTATACCCGCGCCAACTCACTTTCTTTGCCGGCCAGTCACCTGCGGGACAAAACGACCAACGTTTCCACATGTGTCGTATGTCATACTTAGATATGTGCCATTCATGCGTTGGGTACGGTTTTTCGATATCCCGCCCTCAAATTTAATTTATTTGATAGCTTTCTCTTGCAATTTCTTGGCTTTCTTCTTTCTGCGGACAAGTATGACCGTAACCGTTACAGCCGCCGCGA
>CALVLV010000007.1 GCA_944341075.1 uncultured Clostridia bacterium | reverse complement strand
TTATCAATACTCATGGCGGCTACTGTGGCCGCCGGCGCCACGCTTGCAGGCTGCTCGCTCGTTTCGGCTGATGCCGAAGCCGATATGGAACAGGTCATTGCAACCGTGGACATAAGCCAGTCGGAAAATTTCAGCCGTTTCAATAAGGATCTTGAACCTTACACAGGCGCAATCTCTTCCGGAACGGACATTTTAAAGCGCGACCTTGTCGCCTACTTCCTCAATGCGGGCGGTTCGCTCATTCAGAGCGGCAGCACCTACGGCCAGGCCTTCCAGACGCTTTCCGAAACGCTGGTAAACAACGAGATACTTATACAGTACGCTACGCTTGCAACATTGAAGCAGATGGTGGATGCGGGCGAGTTTGCAAATGCCCAGGCTGCCGTCGATTGGTTCAAAACACAATCCGAGCTCGATGCCTACAAAGCGATGCTTGCTTTCCAGGCAGAACACGACGAGTTTGAAGGTACCGATAACGTAGACTACGTCAAACTGGTAGAGTATTCGCTCAAGTCCTCTTTAAACAGCGCCATAGACAGCTATGAAGAGGAGGATACCTCTTCAAATACAACTTCTACGGCTACCGTTCCCGGCGGCGTGGGTACCGAAAAGGAGAACTTCTACCCCGTGACCGGAGATGGCGAGCTTAATTATAATGTATATACCGGCTACAGGGGCTATCTGCTTGAAGAGAGCGGCGCTTACTACGAAAACGAAGATTATGTAGAGGGCACCAACACATGGAAGAGAAGGCAGGCATATAACAGGTTTATACAGTACCTTGACAACAACTACCTTATAGACGACAACGAGGACATAAGCGACATCTGGGGGCTCAACTATGTTGAAAGCGAGTTTGTAACACTGTTAAGGCAGCGCGTGCTTGTAAATTATTACAACTCGTACGAGGCCGAACTTGAGGCGAGCATAGATACCGGGTATGTTCAGGAGAGGTACAACGAAATGCTCATGCAGCAGACTGCGGAGTATGACGCTTCAAGCTCCGACTTTGAAACTGCTATGAGCTCGTTCTCAGATACTTCGTTTATTCTCTATGCACCCGCCACCAAGAAGGTGGGCGACAGCGAGAACGAAAACAAATTCGGTTTTGTATACAATATTCTGCTTCCATTCAGCTCAATTCAGTCTTCGCTGCTCAGCTCGGCTTCATCTGCCCGTGAAAACGGCGTGATCGACTGGAACGGCTACTATGAAACGCGCAATGAACTTCTTGCCGCTATACGTTCGGGCGATCAGCGTTCATCGTGGTTCAACGGCGGCGAAGATTACAGCTTTGTTGCCGACCCCGAAGAGATAGATTTTTATAATAAAAACAGCAATATTCTGTTCTTTGAAGATAACCTGCTCGATACCGACAATTCTCAGTATGAAAAGCTTGAAAGGTATCTCGGCCTGTATGCCTATAACGGCAAGGCTGTGAAGAACGAAGACGACAGCTACACTCTTCTGCCCAACCTTCTTTCGATAGACGGTCTTCTCGGCGAATTCCAGTCTTACCTTGAGTTTGCTCTCGGCGACGCCGGTGACGTAAGCTGGAACTACTGGGCAGACGGACAGGCAGTGGAGGGCACTCCGGACACTGTAAAGGGAAACGCAGATTATTATGCCGTGACCGATTTCCACAAGGAAGCCGGCAACGATAAGTCTGATATAGATTACTCCAAGTTCATCTATGCGGCTGGCCGCGTAAACTTCGGCGAGTTTACCGCCTCTGACCTTCAGAACGAGGACTCTGCGTACTACAGGGCAATGAGTGCCGTAAACGAACTTCAGTATGCATACACTACCGATACGGCAGTGCTTTCGCAGTATGTGGGCTACAGCATCGGTGCATATACTACAAGCTATATCAAAGAGTTTGAATATGCCGCCCAGCAGGCCATAAGGGAAGGCGAAGGAAGCTTTATCGTATGCGCGGGCGACTATGGCTGGCATCTGATGTATGTCACCTATGTGTTCGACGCAGGCGAGATATACTCTCCCCTCGACTGGACTAAGATAAATACTGAAGGCACGTTTGAATACAATTTCTTCAACGCCATCAAAGATTCCGAACTCAGCAGTGCAACTACCACGTTGCAGAGCAATATCCTTCAGATCCTATACCAGAGCGGTTCTTCTGTAGAGGTGTTTGAGGACAGGTTCAGCGATCTTACAAGTCTGACTACTTCCCTCAATACGGGCAGTAACTCCGACAGCAGCTCTTCGGGCAGCACAAGCACTACCTGAGCATAATATACAGACTTTGAATGCCGCACGTCCGTGCGGCATTTTTTTGTGAAAGTACTAAAACAGTTTTGCTGCATACAACGCAAATGACGGGCATATATTTTAAAAAACGACAATGCGGTGTGTGTATGACGGTTTTTCAGGCAGTGCTTTTAGGGCTCATACAGGGATTTACCGAGTTTTTGCCCGTTTCATCAAGCGGACATCTCGTCCTTTTTCAGCGGCTTTTCAATGTCGATCTTGGCGGGGCGGATATGCTGTTCGATCTTACGCTGCATCTCGGAACGCTCTTTGCGGTGTGCGTGGCTATGCGCCGTCAGATCGTCTCTCTGTTCAGACGGCCGTTCAGAACGCTTCTCTGGCTTATTGTGGCGACTATACCGGCCGCCGTTGTCGGCTTGTTTCTCGGTGATATAATAGACAGCATATTTTTCGGCGGCGCATACCTTGCAATGGGTTTTGAAGCAACTGCGGCGTTGCTCGCTGCCGCGCAGGTCGTTTCCCGCCGCAAAAAACAGGCTTTGCCACTCAATTTTCCCCGCTCGCTGTGCATGGGGCTTGCACAGGCGGTCGCTGTTATTCCCGGGATATCGCGCAGCGGTGCAACCGTTGCCGCAGGGATGATCGCTGGCGCCGACGGGGGACAGGCGGCAGACTTTTCCTTTCTTATGAGTATACCCGTAATTCTCGGCGGGTTTATTGTTACGCTGTATAAGACGATACGCGGCGGCGGTATGCTCTTTTCAGGGTCGGCGGCGCACTTCGGCCTGTGTGTTGCCCTCTCTGTTGCGGCATCGTCTGTTTCGGGTCTGGTTGCCATAATGGCGATGAAGCGGAGCGCCGCTTCGGGCAGATATACGCCTTTTATCGTATATCTTTGTCTGCTTGCAATAGTGTGTGCGGGGCTTAAGTTTTGCGGATTACTCTGAATGTGAAAGGGGGAGGCTTACCATGTCTCCCTTTTTTTATATACTGAATGTAAAATAATTGTAAAATTATGTCTGCTTCTCCTAGTATTAAGCCGTGGTGAGCGTTGTTCACCATGTAAATATATGCAATATTGTTGCGTCCGGCATGTGATATATAGTATAATTTTTATGGTTTTGTCGAAGTTATTCGGCAAGACAATAAAATAATATTTGCCTGCGCACGCAGGCACGGAGTTCAGATGGATATAGTTCTCTCGGTGCAGAACTTGAAGAAGCAGTTCAGGCTTTCGTACAAGCAGCAAAAACTGCAGAACACCGATAAAAAGGTGATCACCGCCGTAGATAATTTATCGTTTACGGCAAACAGAGGAGAAATTTTTGGGCTGCTCGGCCCCAACGGCGCAGGCAAAACAACTACCCTGCGCATGCTTGCCACGCTTATCACCCCTGATTCGGGAGATGCGTTCGTCGAAGGGTACAGCATTGTAAAGGAGCCTGATAAAGTGCGGTCGCGCATCGGCTTTCTTACCGGCGAACTTAAACTGGAAGATTTTTTCACGCCAAACTATCTCTTCAATTTTTTCAGCGAATTATACGGTATTGAAGAGGGTGTGCGCAACAGCCGCAAGCGCGAACTTTTTTCCCGTTTCGGCATAGACAGGTTTGCCGAGGTCAAACTTGCAAATCTGTCTACCGGTATGAAGCAAAAAGTTTCGCTTGTCATCTCGGTAGTCAACGACCCCGACTTCATTATCTTCGACGAGCCTACTAACGGCCTCGACGTGCTCACTGCAAAGACCGTAACCGACTTTTTGCTTGAGCTAAAGGCGCAGGGCAAGACGATAATTCTTTCTACACACATCTTCAGCCTTGTGGAAAAGATATGCGACAGGGCGGGGATAATAATAGACGGCAGGCTTGCAGCGCTTGATACGGTTTCTGCGCTCACGGCGCAAAAAAACCTTGAAGACGTGTTTTTTGATATATATGCCGCAAGGCAGGGCGGTGCGCAATGAAGGGTATAATTGCAATAATCAAAAAGGAATTTGCGCGCTTCTTTTTGGACAGGCGCATGCTTATAACAACAATACTGCTGCCCGGTATTCTTATATACGTCGTTTATACGCTTATGGGTTCGGTAGTTTCGGGGCTTGTTTCGGGTGATTCGCAGTACGCCGTAGCTGTAAAAAATATGCCGCAGTCGCTTTCCCCGCTCTTTTCTACCGTACAGCAACTGCAGATAACGGATGCCGACGGCAACGACGATGACTATAAGGCTCAGGTGGAAGACGGCAGGCTTGCCCTGTATGTGGTTTTCCCCGAAGATTTTGACGAGGCGATAGCCGATAAAAACGATCCCGCTTTTCAGACTCTGCAAATAGAGATGTGGTATAATTCTGCCGATGAAAATTCCTCGTTGGCGTATTCGCTGTTTGTCGGTGTTCTTGACGCATATGAAGAGAGCATCGCAAATCTGTTCGATGTAAAGGACGGAGGATATGATCTTGCCTCGGATGCATCTGTAACCAGCTATATACTTTCGGCGGTAGTTCCCATGGTGCTGCTTGTGCTGTTGTTCAGCGGCTGTATGGCTGTTGCGCCCGAATCTATTGCCGGCGAAAAGGAAAGGGGGACGCTTGCAACAATGCTCGTCACTCCCGTAAAGCGTTCGCACATTGCTATAGGAAAGATAGTAAGTTTAAGCTGTATTTCTCTGCTGAGCGGCGTTTCAAGCTTTCTGGGGCTCATTCTGTCGCTGCCTAACCTTATGCAGGGTGCATTCGACGGCTTCAGTCTGTCTATGTTCAGCGTAGGCGATTACTTCATGATGCTCGGTGTAATGCTCTCCACGGTTCTGTTGCTTGTAGGCGTCATATCATGCGTTTCGGCGCTGGCAAAGTCTGTAAAGGAGGCAAGCAGCTACGTTGGCCCGCTGAATATCATAGTCATTGTCGTGGGTCTGCTCAGCTCGTTTGCAGGCGGCGCGGCTTCGCCCCTTCTGTATCTTATCCCCGTGTACAACAGCGCAATGATAGTTACCGATATAATGGCGCTTTCGGTAAGCCCGCTTGCGTTTGCGCTTACAATGCTCTCCAACATTGTTGTAGCGGGACTGCTTGTATTCCTTCTTACCCGCATGTTCAACAGCGAAAAGATAATGTTCAATAAATAAAGCGTAAAGCAGATGCGGCGGCGCAAAATTGCGCCGCTGCACTTGTATGCGAATTTTTGTATACAGAAAAAGAAATAAGCCGCCCGCAGAAACGGACGGCGATATTTACAAAAAAACTGTGCAGATCTCTTTTGCCGCAACAGACCGAAGCGTTAAACGACGCAGGTGACTCCCGCAAAGCTACCTTATGGCACACCTTCAGACTGTTTAGTGCTGCTATATCCCTATCCTGACACGGTTCGCAGCTTCCGGTTGCATAAGACCTTGCGATCAACGCCCCTTACGGCGCGCGGCCTTCCATCTGCCACGCCGAGAGAGATCATTCAGCCCTGCTGTAGCGGATTGCAGGTACAGGGCACCGCTAACTCCCCGCCTAGCACAGCTATATAATTTTAACAGATTGGGCGTGTTTTTGCAAGCAATTAGCTTATTTTTTTGCGCAAAATATGTAATGGCTTGACTTTTTGTGGCAGTTGCCATAAAATTTAGTAGTAAATCAACTGCAGGGCTTAAGTCTGCCCTGCAGTTAAAAGGAGTTTTATTCAGATGGCTGAAAATTGTTCGCATGATTGCAGCTCCTGCGGGGAAAATTGCCCCTCGCGCGAGGGGGCAAGCCTGAAAAAGCAGCCCCATGCTATGAGCGATATCAAGCGCGTTATAGCCGTTGTTAGCGGCAAGGGCGGCGTGGGCAAGTCAATGACGTGTGCTCTGCTTGCGGCCGCATCGCAGGCTAAGGGCAACGTTACCGCCGTGATGGATGCCGATATCACCGGCCCTTCTATTCCCAAGATGTTCGGCGTGCACGACAGGGCAAGGGGGGATGAACTTGGCATTTACCCGTGCGTTAGCAAAGGCGGTGTGCAGATGATGAGTATGAACCTTCTGCTTGAGAACGAGGACGACCCCGTGGTGTGGCGCGGTGCGCTCATTTCGGGCACCGTTCTGCAGTTCTGGACAGACGTTATCTGGCAGGGTGTAGACTTCATGTTCGTAGATATGCCCCCTGGAACGGGCGACGTGCCGCTTACCCTCTTCCAGAGCATCCCCTTGGACGGCATTATAGTTGTTACAACGCCGCAGGATCTTGTGGGAATGATAGTTTCTAAAGCCATAAACATGGCGCAGATGATGAACGTTCCCATCCTGGGCATAGTTGAAAATATGAGCTATCTCACCTGCCCCGACTGCGGCAGAAAGATAAACGTATTCGGAGAGAGCGTGGCGGATGCCATTGCCCTGGAACACGGCATTCCCGCCGTTGCCAAGGTGCCCATAGACCGCGAACTTACTGCCGCGGCGGACAGCGGAAAAATAGAGGAAGTAAAAAACAACTACCTTACGGGCTTCTTTGACAAAATTGTCGAAGAACTCAAAGATAAGCCCTTTGCAACCGCCGTAAATGCAAAAAAATAATTGTTCCGCGGTACTATGCGTGGCATAACTACGATTTTTTATCGGTAAATATGATGTTTTAAGCATAAAAGTCCCTGCAAACTTATGCAGGGACTTTTAATGTACAGGAATTTTTGTGTTGGTATTATTCTGACGGGCCGTTTTTTTCAGGCAGAAATTTCCAGTAGCGCACAGGCATGTAGCCCTTCATCTGTTTTTCGTGGGGGCGTTCCTTTATGTTAACGCTTGCGTAATATTTTTTCCACAGCGTTTCAAATGCCCGCTCGTATTCCGAAAGGTATACCTCGGCTTCGCCCACTGCGGCAATAAACCAGGTATTGCCGTTGCACAGCGCGGCTTTTTTTCGTTTGACGTCGTGTATAACAAATTTCTGTTCGCCCAGCCTTGCCTTGAAGTGCGGCGCTATCAGTTCGGTTATGTCATTGTCGGGAGAGTACGGCGCATATAAAAGGCCGCTCTCCGTTTCCATGAACCGCAAAAAGCCCTTCATTTTATGCAACTCTCCGGTCACGCGCGAAATTATGTCGCTTATGTCTATCACGGCGGGGTGGGAGAGCATCTTGCGCACGGGGCGGCCGCTCTTTACAAGCAGCTTTATATATTCAAATGCCGCCTGCTCCCTGAGCGCGTCGTCGCTGCGTAGCGCAAGGTCTATGTCGCCTGCGGCATATCTGTCAAGCCTGTCTAATTTGTTTTTTACTCGCTGTGCCTTGCCGCTGTCGGCCGCAACATTGACTACCGCCGAATCAAAGCGCAGCTGCATGTTCTCCGGCGATGTAATTACCGCGTCGTCTTCGCGGTAAGCGTCGAACACGGCGGTATAAAATCCTTCTGTTGTTCCGTCTGTTATAAAAACTTTCATAGTTGCCCGGTGAGGGCGCTGTAGCCGGTGGCGGGAGTGGAGAACAGCGACAGCTGTTCGCTCCCCTCTGAAACGCTGCGGCAGCTGCCTTCTATCAGCAGGGCCGCCCTGGCTGCTTCACCCTCCGCACCGTAAAACTTGCCTTTGCAGGTAATAAAGTGTTTTGCCCTCTTTATCACTATGCGCATTTTTACAAGATTATCGAAGTCAAGCTTGCAAAATTTTCGCGCTTCCGTTATTTTATAGGCACTCTTTGCGCCGATGCCGGGCACGCGCAGGAGCATTTCAAGCGGCGCAGTGTTCACTTCCACAGGAAAGAGGTGCATGTTTCTCAGCGCCCATGCACATTTGGGGTCGTAATCGGCGCTCAGATTTTCGTCTGCTTCGCACAGTTCGTCTATACTGAAACCGTAAAACCGTAACAGCCAGTCGGCCTGGTACAGCCTGTGTTCGCGCAGCAGCCCTGCCGGTTTTGCCGGTAACAGGCTGCTCTGCACCACGGGGATGTAGGAAGAGTAGTACACTCTTTTAAGCCCCATATGCCTGTACAGGTATTCGGTCAGTCTGAGTATCTGGCCGTCGCTCTCGGGTGAGGCGCCCACTATCATCTGCGTGGTCTGCCCCGCGGGCAAAGTGCGCCCCTTTTTTACCCTGTTTTCCCTGTCGTACGTGATGGCCGTCTGCAGCTTTTTCATGGGTACGATAAGGCTGTCGCGCGTTTTTTGCGGAGCAAGCAGCTTCAGCGACTTCTCCGACGGCAACTCTATGTTATAGCTCATTCTGTCAACATATTTTGCCGCCTGAAGGGCAAGCGCATTGTCGGCGCGGGGTATTCCCTTCATGTGAATGTAGCCGTTGAAATTGTATTGTTTGCGAAGTTTTATAACTGTTTCAACAAGCAGCTCCATGGTGCGGTCAGGCGTATCGAATACGGCGGATGAAAGAAACAGTCCTTCAATATAGTTTCTTTTATAAAAATTGATAGTCAGCGTGCATATTTCGTCGGGGCTTATTCTCGCCCTGCGCACGTCTGCCGACCGCCTGTTGGGGCAGTACTCGCAGTCGTACATGCACTCGTTGCTCATAAGAATTTTAAGCAGGGAGATACATCTCCCGTCGGGGGTAAAGGAGTGGCAAATGCCCCCGACGGAAGCGTTGCCCAGCCCGCCCTTGCGGTTCGCCCGTGTTGAACCGGAGGAGGAGCAGGACACGTCGTATTTGGCACTTTCTGTAAGAATTTCCAAAGTTGTCGCGTCTAACATAAGGTGTATCCCGCCATGCCGTGCGGCAGGCAGCATGCCTGTTCCGCATGGTATGCAAACGTTTGCGGCAGTATTTGTGCCGCACTTACCCGAAACGGCGGCACGATTGCAAACGTTTGTTTGTACAGGTATTATAGCACTGTATCGGCAGCTTGTCAAACATTTGTTTAAAATTTTTTATGTTTTTTGTGTGACGCGGCATTATGTATTATGCGCAGGGGAGGAGCAGGCGGATCGGGAGTAAATTTCACTGAGATTTCATGGTAGCTTTAATTAAATCTAATATATTTGTGATAAAAGTGTTTTAAATAAATACGGTAAAGGTTAAAAGTAAATAAGCAATACCTTTTAAAAGGCGGAAAATTTTATGAAAGTACTTATTGTTGACGATGAAGAGATGATCCGCAACGTGCTCAAAGAGTATGTTGTGTTCGAGGGTAACGAGGCCTATGAGGCTGCTGACGGAATGGAGGCAGTCCGCATGTGCCGCGACAACGATTATGATATAATCCTTATGGACGTAATGATGCCCAAGCTCGACGGGTTTTCGGCCGTAAAAGAGATAAGAAAAACCAAGGATATCCCTGTTATCATGCTCTCTGCCCGCGGTGAGGAATACGACAAACTTTTCGGCTTTGAAATAGGTGTGGACGACTATGTGACCAAGCCGTTTTCTCCCAAAGAGGTCATGGCGCGCATAAATGCCGTTACAAAGCGCAGGAGCGCGGGAAAGGAAGAGCCCAAGAACGACGTTTATAAGTTTGAGGGCCTTACTATAGATATGGCCGGCAGAAACGTATACGTAGACGGTGAAAAGGCAGAACTTACCCCCAAAGAATATGAGATATTGTTCTACTTTGTAAAGAACAGGGGCATAGCCCTCACGCGCGAAAAACTGCTCATGGACGTATGGGGTTTTGACTTTTACGGCGATGACAGAACGGTGGATACGCATATAAAGATGTTGCGCGGCAACCTGAAAGAATACAGAAAATTTATAGTAACGCTCAGGGGGCTTGGATACAAATTTGAAGTCTGAAAAGAAGGGGTTTAAAAGGCTCAGAAGCCTAAATATAACGCTGTGGAGAAATTTTTGTTTTCTTGCCTTCTTTATTATTTTGCTCGTGGGTGTTATCTGCTATCTCATTGTTCAGGGTTCGATAACGTCGTTCACTCAGGATAAGATCCGCAGGGTCGGAATGTCGGTGAGCAGCCGGCTTGAGCAGGCGCCTGACGCGTCGATGCAGGCTTATATAGCCATGGACGAGTATATAGAGAGCGTGGCGTTTGAAAACAACGTGAATATCGCCGTTATTGCTGTTAACGGCGATATTGTGTTGCCTATCGGATTGCGTATGAGCGATAGCGAGCGTGAATACTGGAAGGGTGTTCACGACGGCATCATAGACAGGGTATCTGATTTTGAGGGCAACAGCTTGCAGTTCGTTTCCGGCGGGGTTTATACTTATGCCGAAATTACGCCGTTTGCGTCGGAGCAAGGCATGCCTAATTATCTTGTGGTGCGCTATTCAATGGACATAGCAAATGAAACTATGGGCGCCGTGCAAAGGTATATGATTATAGTAGGCATACTTGTTATACTTATAGCTTTTCTTGTGGCTTACAGCATGTCGCAAAAGATATCCGACCCGCTGAAAAGTCTTACGACAACGGCCAACAAGATGGCCAAGGGCAATTACGACGTAAAGTTTGCCTCTGCGGAATATGAAGAGATAGCGCACCTTTCAGATGCGTTGAACTATGCCTGTGCAGAAATAAAGAAGACTGACGGCTTTCAGAAGGAACTGCTCGCCAATGTTTCGCACGATCTCAAGACGCCGCTTACCATGATTAAGGCCTATGCTTCAATGATAAAGGAGATATCGGGCGACGACCCCGAAAAGCGTAACCAGCACCTTCAGGTGATAATCGACGAGGCAGACAGGCTTGCCGGGCTGGTAAACGACGTGCTTGACATGTCAAAGATAAGTTCGGATATCAACCAGATTAACAAAAAGGTGTTCAATCTGACCGACTTTTTGTATGGTATAATGCAAAAGTTCGAATACCTTCATGATATGCAGGGGTATACTTTCGTCACGGACATTGACCCCGACCTTTATACCTGTGCCGACGAGGGAAAGATAGGCCAGGTGCTGTATAACCTTATATCCAATGCGGTAAACTATACCGGCGAGGACAAAAAGGTCTTTGTAAGCCTTAAGGCGCAGGCAGAAAACGGACGCATCAGGTTTGCGGTGCGCGATACCGGCAAGGGTATCTCCAAGGAGGATCTGCCCTCTATCTGGAACAGGTATTACCGGGTAAAGGAGACGCATGCGCGCCCCGTAAAGGGAACGGGTCTGGGGCTTCCGATAGTCAAGACGATACTTGAAAAGCACGCCTTCGACTTCGGTGCAGATTCCGAGCTTGGCAAAGGTTCTGAATTCTGGGTAGACTTCCCATCGGTTCCCCCCGAATCGCCCGATGCGGAGGGTGCGGGGACTGCAGAAAAACCTGCAGCCGACTGACAGTGCGACAGTTTTTTGCAGTGCTTACTGTCAGTAGTTATCCGTAATAAAATTACAGCTTTGGCTCCGTGCGGGTTGTACCCGCGCGGAGTTTTTTGCCCGGCTACCTTTAAGATAAAACAGATTGATAAAATATTTCAAACAAATGTTTATGTTTTGCAACGGGCGCAAGTGCGGCAATATTGTTGTAAAAAGGCGGGTTTGGGTTTATAATTATATCAGATATATCAAACGGAAATTTTTCAGGGTTCTATTGTAATGGATTTTAAACTTCACTCAAAATTTCAGCCCACGGGCGATCAGCCGGAGGCCATCCGCGAGCTCACCGATGGGGTGCTGGACGGCATACGCACGCAGGTGCTTCTCGGCGTGACGGGCAGCGGTAAAACGTTTACAATGGCAAACATAATCGCCAACGTAAACCGCCCCACGCTTGTCATTGCTCACAACAAGACGCTTGCCGCGCAGCTGTGCAACGAGTTCCGCGAGTTCTTTCCCGAAAACAGAGTGGAGTATTTTGTATCTTACTACGACTACTACCAGCCGGAGAGTTACATACCCTCTACCGATACCTATATCGAAAAGGATATGAGCCTGAACGACGAGATAGACAAGCTCCGCAACTCGGCTACGGCCGCGCTCGGCGAAAGGAAGGACGTAATAGTGGTGGCGTCCGTCTCCTGCATATACGGCCTGGGCGCGCCCGAAGAGTATTTCAGGCTCTCCATATCCCTTCGCCCCGGCATGGAGATGGAGCGCGACGCGTTGTTGCGCAGGCTGGTAGAAATTCAGTACTCGCGCAAGGACGTGGACTTTCAGCGCTCGTCCTTCCGCGTGCGCGGCGACATAGTGGAAATATTTCCCGCGAGCAACTCGGAGGTTGCCATAAGGGTGGAGTTCTTCGGCGACGAGATAGACAGGATATGCGAAGAGGACGCGCTGACAGGCAATATTATTTCCGAACTCAAGCATGTGTGCATCTTTCCCGCAAGCCACTATGCCGTTGGCAGCGACAAGCTTGAACATGCGCTCACCATGATAGAGCGCGACATGAAGGACGAGGTAAAGGCCTTCCGCGACGCGGGCAAACCGCTCGAGGCGGAACGGCTGGAACAGCGCACCACATTCGACATAGAGATGATACGCGAGATAGGCTACTGCAGCGGGGTTGAAAACTACAGCCGCTACTTCGACGGCAGGCAGCCGGGCGAGCCTTCGTTTACGCTGCTCGATTACTTTCCCCGCGGAGAGTTTCTGGTTTTTATAGATGAGAGCCACATGACCATACCGCAGATACGCGCTATGTATCACGGCGACAGGAGCAGAAAGGAGAACCTTGTAAACTACGGCTTCCGTCTTAAATCTGCATACGATAACCGCCCGCTTACATTCGAAGAGTTCGACGAGCGCGTTCCGCAGCTGATATGCGTTTCCGCCACGCCTGCGCCGTATGAACTGGAGCAGTCGGGCAATACGGTGGAACAGCTTATACGCCCCACGGGGCTGCTCGACCCCGAGGTGGAGGTCAGACCCACCAAGGGGCAGATAGACGACCTGCTTGGAGAGATAAACAAGACTATTGCCTCGCAGGGCAGGGTGCTTGTCACCACCATGACCAAGCGCATGGCAGAGAGCCTTACCGATTACCTGAAGGAACATTCCCTCAAGGTAAAGTACATGCACAGCGACATAGACGCGCTGGAGCGCATAGATATAATAAACGGGCTGAGGAGCGGCGAATTTGACGTGCTGTGCGGCATCAACCTTCTGCGTGAGGGCCTCGACCTTCCCGAAGTGAAGCTTGTTGCCATACTCGACGCCGACAAAGAGGGTTTTCTGCGCAGTGAAACGGCGCTCGTCCAGACGATAGGCCGCGCCGCGCGCAACGTCGAGGGCAGGGTCATAATGTATGCCGACACCATAACGGGCAGCATGAGGCGCGCCATAGACGAAACTCAGCGCCGCCGCAAGGTGCAGGACGAATATAACAAGACGCACGGAATAGTGCCTAAGACCATAATAAAAGAGGTAAAAAGCACTATAGGCATAACGGGCAAAAAGAAGGCGGGCGACGACATAAAGGCCGCCGATATCCCCGCCGAGATAGAAAAGCTGAAGGCGCTTATGGCGGTTGCCTCTGCACAGCTCGATTTCGAGCGCGCCATAGAGATACGCGACACCATAAACGAACTTAAAAAACGCATGCGGACGGCAGGCAAAAATCTCCCTAAAGATAAAAAGCAGTGATAATTGAGTAAGATATGAAAGAAGAGATATTTGTAAAGGGCGCAAAGGAAAACAACTTAAAGAATATAGACGTACACATTCCCCGCAACACCCTTACCGTGTTTACGGGGCTTTCGGGCAGCGGCAAATCTACGCTGGCATTCGATACTATATTTGCCGAGGGGCAGAGGAGGTATATAGAAAGTCTTTCGTCATACGCCCGCCAGTTTCTCGGACAGATGGAAAAGCCCGACGTAGAGTCCATAGATGGACTTTCGCCTGCAATTTCCATAGACCAGAAGACTACCTCGCACAACCCGCGCTCCACTGTGGGCACCGTAACCGAGATCTACGACTATTTCCGTCTGCTGTATGCGCGCGTCGGCATTCCCCATTGCCCCAACTGCGGCAGGGAGATACGCAAACAGTCGGTGGACGAAATCGCCGATAAAGTAATGGCCATGCCCGCAGGCAGTAAAATAATGGTGGAGGCGCCAATAGCCCGCGGCAAAAAGGGTGAGTTTGCCAAGGAGCTCGCAGGCTTTAAAAAGAGCGGCTACGGCAGGGTTAAGATAGACGGAGCGGTGTATGAACTGCAGGAGGAGATCCGCCTTGAAAAGAATATACGCCACAACATCTCGGTCATCCTGGACAGGCTCGTCATAAAAGAGGGAATACTCAAGAGGCTGACCGACAGCCTTGAGGCCGCGCTTAAGCTTGGCAGCGGGCTTGTAATAATAGACAGCGGCGACAGGGAAGAGCTTTATTCCTCCAATTACGCCTGTCCCGATTGCGGTATCTCTATCGAAGAGATAGAGCCCCGCCTCTTTTCGTTCAATACGCCCTGGGGTGCCTGTCCCGAATGTTCGGGTCTTGGATTTAAACAGGTGGTAGACCCCGACCTCATCTGTCCCGACAAGACAAAGACCCTGCGCGAGGGCGCCATAAAGATAAGCGGATGGAACCTTGACAGTTCCACCGTTACGCAGATGTATATAAATTCGCTTGCCAAGCACTACGGTTTTTCGCTTGACGTGCCCGTCAAAGACCTGCCCGACGGTGTATTCGATATGCTCATGTACGGCAACGGCGGCGAGCAGATAGAACTTGCATACAATGCCTACCGCTTCAACGGCAGCTATAAAACGGCGTGGGAGGGCTTTGCCAATAACCTTCAGCGCCGCTATAACCAGACCTCTTCCGACAGCGTGAAGTGGGATATCGAAAGGTATATGCGCGTCACGGACTGCCCCGTCTGCCACGGCAAAAGGCTTAAAAAGGAGGCGCTCGCCGTTACGGTGGGCGGCAAAAATATCGCGCAGGTGTGCGATATGGCGGTGGACGACCTGGCCGCATTTGCAGATTTTTCCTTCTTCACCCCTACGGAACACATGATCGCCGACAGCATAATCAAAGAGATAGACAGCCGCATCAGCTTTCTTAAAAATGTGGGGCTGGGTTATCTCACGCTGTCGCGCTCGGCCGCCACGCTCTCCGGCGGCGAAAGCCAGCGCATAAGGTTGGCCACGCAGATAGGCAGCGCGCTCACGGGCGTGCTCTACATTCTCGACGAGCCCTCCATAGGTCTTCACCAGCGCGATAACGAAAAGCTTCTCGCGTCTTTGAAGGGGCTGCGCGACCTGGGCAACACGCTCATCGTGGTTGAGCACGACGAAGATACCATGCGCGCCGCCGACTACATTGTTGATATCGGCCCCAAGGCGGGCGTGCACGGCGGCGAGGTCGTTGCCTGCGGCACCCCGGAGGACATAATGAATACCCCCGGTTCGATAACGGGCGATTACCTTGCGGGCAGGCGCAAAATAGAGGTGCCCGCCGTGAGAAAGAAGCCCGACGGCAGATACCTGACCGTGTCCGGTTGCAGGCAGAACAACCTCAAGGGTATAGACGTTCAGATACCCGCCGGGCTGATTACTGCCGTGACGGGCGTTTCAGGTTCGGGCAAGTCCAGCCTTGTGAACGAGATAATATACCCCTACCTTGCCAACACGCTCAACGGTGCGCGTCAGCTGCAGGGCAAGTTCGATAAGATAGAGGGGCTGGAATACTTTGATAAAGTTATAGCAATAGACCAGCAGCCCATAGGCAGAACGCCGCGCTCCAACCCCGCCACCTATACGGGTGTGTTCACAATGATACGCGACCTGTTTGCCGCCACCCCCGATGCAAAGGAGCGCGGCTATAAGAGCGGCCGCTTCTCCTTCAATATAGCGGGAGGCAGGTGCGAGCACTGCGAGGGCGGCGGAATAATACAGATAGAGATGCACTTTTTGCCAGATATCTACGTTCCGTGCGAGGTGTGCGGCGGCAAGCGCTACAACCGTGAAACGCTTGAGGTAAAGTATAAGGGAAAGTCCATTGCCGACGTGCTCGACATGACGGTGGAGGACGCCGCAGAATTTTTCAGGCCGATACACTCCATATACAACAAACTTTCTACCCTTGTAGACGTCGGCCTCGGCTATATAAAGCTCGGCCAGAGTGCGACCACACTCTCCGGCGGCGAGGCGCAGAGGGTAAAGCTTGCCACCGAACTTTCAAAGAGGAGCACGGGCAAGACGTTCTACATTCTCGATGAACCTACTACAGGGTTGCACAGCTATGACGTGGATAAGCTGATAAAAATTCTCGCCCGCCTGCGCGAAGGCGGCAACACGGTACTCGTCATCGAACATAACCTTGACGTGATAAAGACTTCCGACTGGATAATAGACCTCGGCCCCGAGGGCGGCGACAAGGGTGGAACGGTGCTTGCATGCGGCTCGCCCGAGGATATTGCCGCACACCCCGAAAGTTACACGGGGCAGTTCCTTAAAAAGATACTTGAAAACAGTCAGTCGGGTGACGAGTGACCTGAATTGGCTAAAATGCACCGATTTTATGTATTATGCGTGGCATAATCGGCATAAAATGTATAAATTCATTGGTATTAGGGAGGCGACTTTACATGCCTCCCTTAAATTTTTTAATATGTAAACTTTAGTTGCGGAATTGTAAAGTCACGTAGGTTGCAAAAAATTTTGTAATGATTTATAATCTGTCTTGTAAATTTATGCCGCATGCGTGCTGTGTCGGCAGCAAAATACTGTTTGCTGCAATAATACGGCGATGCGCAATTTGCTGCGGAGGATGGGATGACCTTATCGCAAAAATTATTGAAACTGCGCAAAATGGCGGGGCTTTCGCAGGAGGAATTTGCCGAACAAGTGGGCGTATCGCGCCAGGCGGTATCGCGCTGGGAACAGGGTTCGGCTCTGCCCGATTCGTTTAATCTTGCGCGGATATGCACCGTACTCAACGTATCGGCAGATATTCTCATAAACGACGGCATTGATTTACCCGCACCGGCTGCGCCATGCGATGGTTCCGCCGGGTCAGGCGAAGCGGAGAACGGAACAGTTTCATCTGACGTCGCCATGCCGCGCGCAGACGAAGAAAAAACCACCGTTGTTGCTATCGTTGATCCTGCCCAGGCAGGCACTGCGGACAAAACTGTTGTGCCGACGGAGGAAAGCGACATTAAAAAGAAGTCGCGCGGGACTATCCTGCTTGCGTGCATGCACATAATGGTGCTGTTGCTTGAGGTCTACTCCGTGGCATGTTTTTTGCTTGGTAATAGCTTTTTGTTTGTGTGCTTTCTCGGGGCGGGCATAGGCCTTACCGTAATCTCTGTAGTGATTTTTGAAATAATAGTTTCTTTCAGAGATCGCGATATCAGAACGTACATGCGGATGAAGTATTACCGCATAAGCGTGTGGCTGTTTATGTTGGTGCCCATACTGGTCATAGTTACCGGGGTGTATTATGCGTTCTATATTGTGGCGTTCGGGTATATTGTAGATATATTAGGCACGTCCACTATGTCATTTTCTCTGATAGTCATATTCACGCTGATAATTTACTTTGCCGTATGCTTTATAGTAAACCTCTCCTTTTCGGGAAGGGATAAAACATGAAGTTAACTGTTGTTTTCGGTGCCGCGGAGCAATGTCTCCGCGGTTTTTTATATAAAATTTTTGTGCTGCGCCAAAATAAAATGCCTATGTGCCATAAAGATGTTGCCATTTCGGGCGCTGCGCGAATATGCTGTTAGTACGATAATATTTAAAGGAGATAGTGCCCATGCCTTCGCCGCTCATTGTAAAAAAGCCGTATCCGTCAGTTGAAAATATCTGTCCCGACGCGCGCTCGCTGCGCATAATTTCACCTGCATATGCAACCGCCGCGGGGGAGCTGAACGCCATAATGCTGTATACCTATCACAGCCTGATGTTTGGCGCAGAGGGAAAGGAAGAGGCGGCAGAGCTTATAGTGGGCATCGCTGTTGCCGAAATGATGCAGTTAAGATTGCTTGGGCAGGTGATCATAGCGCTCGGTGCCGCGCCCGTATTTACGGCTAACCCGCCGTGCATGTTCAACTTTTATTCTGCAAAATACGTTACATATTCGCGCACGCTGAGGTGCATGGCCGAAGACGGCGTTCGCGCGGAGCGGCAGGCCATACGTGGTTACGAGCGCATGGGCAGACTGCTTGGCGATACCCGCGTGCGCGACATAACCGAGCGCATCTGCGAAGACGAAAGACTGCACCTTAAGGCATACGAAGATATTTTAAGTTCTTTTAAAAGTTGACATAACAGCCGCCGTATTATAAAATGTTGTCAAACATTTCTATCGGTTGAAAATTTTATGGACTATGACGTGGCGATAATCGGCGGCGGTGCTTCCGGGCTGGCTCTGGCAGCCTTTCTGGGCGGCTGCACAGGCGAAAAATGCAGAAAACTTGATATATGTGTGATAGAGGGAGGCGCCCGCCTCGGAAAAAAGTTGTCGTCTACCGGCAACGGCCAGGGCAATGTGGGCAATACCTCTGTCGGCCCGCGCAACTACCACAGCGTGGGAGATAAAAAAGGCGCCGCAGATATGGCGTACGGCATAATTGCCCGCAGCCAGAATATACATGAATTACTGTTTGAGGGCGTGTTTTCCGCCGACGACAAGGGGAGAATATATCCCGCGGGCAGGCAGGCTTCGGCCCTGACCGACTGCCTTATAGCAAAGCTTGCAAGGGAAGGGGTGGCAACTATTGCGGGCGTTAAAGTCACATCTGTGAAAAAGGACGGACTGTTCCGCCTGACGCTCTCCGACGGAAGAAAAATTTCGGCAGGGTACGTCGCCATGTGTGTGGGAGGCAAGGCGCAGAAGCAGTTCGGAACGGACGGATCTTCATATGCGCTCGCCGAGGCGTTCGGCCATAAGATAACGCCGCTCTATCCCTCGCTCGTTCAGCTGAAAACAGACACTGCGCACATAAAAACGTTGCGCGGCATACGCGCCGATTGCAGGCTCACCGCCGTTGTCGGCGGCAGAGAGAGGGCGAGTGCCCGCGGCGACGTGATTTTTACCGAATACGGTATCTCGGGCAATGCGGTATTCAGCATATCGCCCGCTTTTGCAGGACAGACGGGGGAAGTTATAATAGAGTTTGCCCCCGATATCTCTTTTGAACTTTTAAAATCGGATATAGAAAGAAAACAGCGGCTCGGCTATGCCGAAAGCGAACTTCTCACGCTTACACTCAACAATCAGATAGGCAGGGCGATAATCAGGCGGGCCGACGGCAACAGCCCTGAAGAAATTGCCGCCATGGCAAAAAAATTTACGCTTAAAGTCACGGGTACCCTGGGCTTTGATTACGCGCAGGTAACTCACGGCGGCGTGGATTGCAGCCTGGTGACTGAAGAGCTTGAAAGCAAGCTGTGCAAAAACCTGTTCTTTGCAGGCGAAGTACTCGATATAGACGGCGACTGCGGCGGCTACAACCTTACCTGGGCCTTTGCCTCTGCCCGTCAGGTGGCGGACGCCATTGCAAAACGGGAGGGGCTTTGCCTGAACGGCCTATGATAAGCAGACTGGATAATGTAAAGATAGCTGCAGGCAAGGGCGAAAAAGAGCTGTATGAACTTGTGTGCAAAAAGGCAGGCGGAAAACTCGGCTATTTTAAAATAATAAAAAAATCGCTCGATGCCCGCGATAAGCGCAATATTCACTGGTTGTATTCCGTGGCCTTTTCGCGCAACGAAGAGAGCGACGTAAAACCGCCGCTTGAAAAACTTGAAAATGCTCCGCGCGTGTGCATTATCGGTTCGGGGCCTGCGGGGCTGTGCTGTGCCGTGCGGCTGTGCGAGCGGGGCTATGCCCCTGTAATTTTGGAGCGCGGAGGCAGCGTGGAGGAGCGCGAGCGCGCGACAGACGCCTTTTTTACCGAGCGCAGGCTTGACGAAAACTGCAACGTGCAGTTCGGCGAAGGGGGAGCGGGCACCTTTTCAGACGGTAAACTCAACACGCAGACAAAGGACGGCTACAACCGCGACGTGCTTGAAATTTTTGCCCGTTTCGGCGCGCCCGAGGAAATTTTATACCTGAACAAGCCGCACATCGGCAGCGACAGGCTTAAGGGAGTGCTGAAGAATATCCGCGCGTATATAGAGGGGTGCGGCGGCAGGTTTTTGTTCAATAAAAAATTTATCGGCTTCACGCAGCGCGGCGGCGAATTGCGCACAGTTATTTATGAAGACGTAAACGGCGGCGAAGGCGGCGAACTTGAAGTTTCAGCTGCGGTGCTGGCCGTCGGGCACTCTGCGCGCGATACCTTTGAAATGCTTGACAGGTCGGGCATTTATATGCAGCCGCGCGACTTTGCCGTAGGCGTAAGGGTGGAACACCTTGCGGAGAGCATAAGCTTTGCGCAGTATGGCGACAGCTACAGGCTTCTGCCTGCTGCCGACTACAAGCTTGTATCGCATGCGCATGAGAGAACGGTTTTCACCTTCTGTATGTGCCCTGGCGGGGTGGTAATTCCTGCCGCAAGCGAAATGGGCGGAGTGGTGGTGAACGGTATGAGCAATTTTGCCCGCGACGGCGTCAACTCCAATTCCGCGCTCATGGTTCAGCTCAGCCGCGCCGATTTCGGTGAAGGACTGTTCGACGGCATGAATTTTCAACGGAAGATAGAACGGCTTGCATATGAGGCGGGCGGGAGGACATACCGCGCCCCCTGCCAGAGATTCGGCGACTTTGTGAGGGACAGGGCGTCGCAGAATTTCGGACAGGTATTGCCCACTTACGCCGCCGGCGTCACTTTTGCCCCTTTGAGCGAAGTGTTGCCGCAGGTCGCAGCAGACGCGCTCAAAGTCGCCGTGCCCGATATGGCCGGGCGTCTGAAGGGCTTCGACAGTGCCGACGCGCTGTTCACAGGTGTAGAGTCACGCTTTTCTTCACCCGTAAGGATAGTGCGCGGGGAGGACAGGCAGAGCGTGACGCTTAAAAATCTTTATCCGTGCGGTGAAGGCAGCGGCTATTCCGGCGGGATAACAAGCTCTGCGGCCGACGGCATAAAGACGGCGGAATTTATATACGAACTGCATAAATCGCAGGCGTAAAATCATTAAAACTATATACGCCTTTCATTTTTTAAACACATAAGGCTATTATAATAGACTTGTAAAAACAAAGGGGCATACGGAAAAGTTGCGCTTTTGTTCAAGCCGACCACACATAACTTTTTTCATATTCTCTCGATTGGCCCCCGTGCTTGCACGGGGGCTACCCATTTATTTATATAGTAAAAGGCGGGCGGCGCAACATGCGCCGCCCGCCCTGACATAGGGGTATGCCGATTTTACATAAAAGTTAAATTGTTTCAACACTTATAAGGTTTGCGTTGCCGCTCTTTCCGTTGGGTTTGCCGCCGGTAAGAACTATCTTATCGCCTTTTGTAACAAGGCCGGTCGCTGCAGCCGCACATTTGCCGAAGTGGAAGAGTACGTCTACGGAGGAGAACTCTTCGCTCATGATGGGTATAACGCCCCAGCTGAGTGCAAGTTTTCTGTATGCGCGCTCGTCTGTGGTCATGCCGATAATGTCTATCATGGGGCGGAAGCGCGAAACAAGTTTTGCGGTGTAGCCCGACCTGGTGCAGGCAACTATCAGCTTGGCGTCTATGTCCTGCGCAAGCGTGCAGGCCGAGTGTGAGAGCGCTTCGGAAAGGTTTTTGATGTGGTAATCTTCGGGCTTGATGTAGTTTATATACTGCGTATTTTCTTCGGCCTGGGCGGCTATCCTTGCCATTGCCTTTACGGCCTCTACGGGATGTTTGCCTGCTGCCGTTTCGCCCGAGAGCATTATCGCGGAAGAGCCGTCGTAAACGGCGTTGGCAACGTCGGAAATTTCCGCGCGGGTGGGACGGGGATTGGTTATCATTGATTCAAGCATCTCGGTAGCGGTTATCGAGCGCTTGCCCTGTATGCGGCACTTGTGTATGATGGTTTTCTGTATGCTGGGAAGTTCCTCAAAGGGCACTTCAACGCCAAGGTCGCCGCGGGCAACCATTATGCCGTCGCTGGCTTCGAGTATTTCGTCTATGTTGTTTACGCCGGCGCGGCTCTCTATCTTGGCGATTATCTCTATCTCGCCTTCGGGCGAGCCGCACTCCTTAAGCCAGTTCCTTATATCTATTATATCCTGCGCGCGCGATACGAACGAGCAGGCTATGAAGTCTATTCCGAGTTTTACTCCGAAAGCTATATCTGCCTTGTCCTGTTCGGAGAGGTATACCATGTCCAGTTCCTTATCGGGGAAGAACATGGATTTTCTGTTGGAAAGTTCGCCGCCCACTATGGTCTTGCAGATAACTTCGGGCTTTTTCACCTTGGTCACTTCAAAAATCATAAGGCCGTCGTTCAGCAGAATTTTATCGCCGGGGTTTAACTGTTCGCACATTCCTTTGAACGATACCGAAACTTTGTTTTGGTCGCCTTCGATTTCTTCAGTTGTAAATGTAAAAGCATCTCCGTCTTTTAAAAATATTTTTCCGTTTTTAAAAGTACCTATTCTGAATTCGGGCCCTTTTGTGTCGAGCATTATGGCTATGGGCGCCTTTTTTCTTTCTCTTACTCTTTTGATCTTCTCAATCTTATCGGCCTGCTCTTCGTAAGTCCCGTGCGAAAAATTTATTCTCGCAACGTTCATGCCTGCGTCAATAAGCTCAGAAATTGTCTCCTCGGTGTCGCTGGCGGGACCAAGCGTGCAGATAATTTTAGTTTTTTTCATCTATAAACTCCTGAAATAAAATCTCTTCCGTATACATTTTAAGATAAAATCTTTAAAAAATCAAATAGTTAATTAAAATAGTTACAAATTTTTTTCAAGTGTGCTACAATAATAAAAAATGTGAGTTGGTCATACGGTCGCGGGCTGCTTTTGCAGCGTGAGGAAAGTCCGAGCATCGCAGGGCAGGATGCCTGCTAACGGCAGGTGGAGGCGACTTTAAGGAAAGTGAACAGAAATATACCGCAGCAATATGCTGTAAGGTTGGAATGGCGAGGTAAGAGCTCACCGTCGCCCCGGCAACGGGGCGAGCCAATTAAACCCCATCCGATGCAAGATTGGGGTAGGGGCTGCGTTTGATCGCGGGGCTGCCCGTCCGCCCCTATCCGTTAATATCGCTTTAGCTTATCGGCGACGGTAAGCATAGATAGATGACCGTACACGACAGAACTCGGCTTACAGATCAAACTCATATTTTTACTTTAAGGCGGCGCCGCACATTGTGCGGCGCCGCTTGCCTTATCATATCAGTTTTACCGTGTATTCGTATTCCTCCGGTTCGCCGTAAATTATTGCGCGCACGCGGTCGGCGGTGCGGTCGCGTTCATAGCACTCTTTGGCGGCGGGGCGGCCGTCAAGCTGTTTTACACTCATTTTTTTGATAACGACGGGCAGAGCAGCCTTTGCAAGTTCGGCAAAAATTTCGTCTTTTGCGTCTGAACGCACGGCGAGGGGCTTTATATAAGTGCCACCGCGTATGGCGGCTTCGGCGGCTTCGGAGTACAGTCCCAGCATGTTGGCGGTGAGTATCCTGCGTATCCTTGCAGAAGTGTATCTTTTGCCCGTTGCCGCGGCAATTATATCGGCGGCGCGCGGCGGTGCAGTCTTGAGCTTATGCTCCAGTCCCTCGCTGCAGCCGTATATTTTTGCAAGAGTGTTTGCGTCTGCGCGGGTTACGGCATATCCTGCTATACAATCGTATATCTCGTCGGCATGCTGCGCGTCTGTGTCCTTTAGCGCCTGCAAAACGCACGGGGACACGTTTCCTGAAAGTCTGTCGCTGTTCAGGTTTGCCCGTATGGCGCTCGCCGAAGAAAAGCCGTCTTTCAGTTCTTCGTCGTGGTGGCCAGCGCCGACCCGCTTTACAGGCAGTATTTCTATGTCTGCGCCTGCGGCCTTTATTGCGCGGGCGTATTCTATCGCCAGCGTTCCGTTGGGCGAAAGTGCAAGCTTACCGTCCGCACCGCAGCTATCAAGCGCCGCCGCAAGGCTGCGCTTATAACTTTCGCCGCCTGTGAGCCCGCTTTTTAAAGCTTTGGTAAAATTTTCGCCGCCTTCAAGCAATACGTCGGCTGCCCGTATTATTTTTTCGGCGTTGTCGTCTTCGCAGCCGAATGCAATGCACTTTACGGCCGGTATGCTTTTAAGTATGCTCACGGCACCCCTTGCAAATACCTCGGCAGGGGCTACGGAAAAGAGTACGGGCAGCTGGATCACACAGTCGGCGCCTCCGCGGACGGCGTGTTCTGCGCGTACAAATTTCGGAAGTACGGTTGCTTCGCCGCGCTGTGTGAAGTTTCCACTCATTATGCACAGCACTTTTTCGCAGCCCGAAAAGGCTTTTGCCCGCTCTATAAGATATTTATGCCCGTTGTGAAAGGGGTTGTATTCGCAGATAATGGCGCAAATTTTCATATATAAAACCGAAAATGTTTCGTTTAATCTTTACAATGCAAAAATTTTATTATATAATGGTAGTCGGTACAAACACAAAATGTCTGTATTTGCATTATATATCAAATCTGATTACAAATAAAGTGTTTTAAGGAGAAAAGTTATCATGGCATTACTTGATGAAATCAAGGCAAAGGCGGCAGCCCTTAAAAAGACGATAGTTCTTTGCGAGGGCGAGGACAGGCGCGTGGTAGAAGCTGCGGCCAGGATCACCAAAGAGGGCATAGCTAAAATCGTGCTCATCGGCAACGAAGAGGAGTGCAAAAAGGTAGCTCCCGACGTCGACCTTGCGGGCATCACGCTCATCGATCCCCTCACGTCCGACAAGACGGCAGAATACGCAAACATTCTGTACGAGGCCAGAAAGGCCAAGGGCATGACCGAAGAGCAGGCTGCCCAGCAGGCAAAGGATAGGACTATGTTCGGCGCGCTCATGCTCAAGGCAGGCGACGTGGACGGGTATGTTTCGGGTGCCTGCCACTCTACGGCAAACACTCTGCGCCCCGGCCTTCAGGTGGTAAAGACTGCGCCCGGCATAAAGACTGTTTCGAGCTGCTTCATCATGATAGCCCCCGAAGCGCATAAATACAATCCCGACGGCGTGGCGGTTTTTGCAGACTGCGCCATCAACATAGAGCCCGACGCCCAGCAGCTTGCCGACATAGCCATTTCTTCGGCAAAGACGGCAAAGACGCTTGCAGGCATAGAGCCGCGCGTTGCAATGCTCTCCTTCTCTACAAAGGGCTCGGGCAACGATGACAAGTTCTTCAAATCCGTTCCCAAGATGCAGGAGGCCACAAGGCTTGCAAAGGAAATGGCTCCCGACCTTGCGCTTGACGGCGAATTCCAGTTCGATGCCGCAGTCGCACCCGAAGTCGGCCAGCTCAAGGCCCCCGGTTCGGCTGTTGCCGGCCATGCCAATGTGTTTGTATTCCCCAACATAAATGCAGGCAACATCGGCTACAAAATTGCCCAGCGCTTTGGTGGTTACATGGCTATCGGCCCCGTATGCCAGGGCTTTGCCAAGCCGCTCAACGATCTTTCGCGCGGATGCAGCGTAGAAGATATCGTTGCCACTGTTGCCGTTACCGCCCTTCAGGCAGAATAATATAAAAGGGGAAATGTAAAAGACATGAAAATACTTGTAATAAATTCAGGCAGTTCGTCGCTCAAATACCAGCTCATAGATATGGAGACCGAGGGCGTTATAGCAAAGGGCGGGTGCGAGAGGATAGGCATACCCGGTTCGGTGCTCAAGGCAAAGGGCAACGGCAAGGAAAAGGTGTTCAATAAGGACATGCCCAACCACAAAGTAGCCATAGAGCTCGTGCTTGAAGCTCTTCACGACGACGAGATAGGCGTTATACAGTCTATGAAGGAGATAGACGCTGTCGGCCACAGGATAGTTGCCAGCGGTGAATACTTCAAAAAGACTACGCTGGTTACCCCCGAGGTCCTCAAGACGTTGGAAGAAAAGACGTTCGAGCTTGCACCCCTGCACAACCCCGCGGCCGCAACGGCTATCCGTGCATGCATGGAGGTAATGCCGGGCACGCCCATGTCGCTCGTGTTCGACTCGTCATTCCACGCGACCATGCCCGAAAAGGCTTACCTTTACGGTATTCCCTACGAAGATTACAAGCAGTACGGCGTGCGCAAGTTCGGCGCACACGGCACCAGCCATAAATTTGTATCGCAGGAAGCTGCAAAGTACCTCGGCAAAAAGCCCGAGGAGCTTAAAATAGTTACCTGCCACCTCGGCAACGGTTCTTCCATAACTGCAGTAGACGGCGGAAAGTGCGTTGATACATCAATGGGCTTCACCCCGCTTGCAGGCGTGCTCATGGGCACCCGTTCGGGCGATATAGACGCCTCTGCAGTTGAGTTCCTTGCCCGCAAAAAGGGCATGACGCATGCAGAGATGGTAACTTATCTCAATAAAAAGTGCGGCGTTGCCGGCATTTCAGGCGTTTCAAGCGACTTCCGCGACCTTATCGCCGGTGAAGAGCAGGGCAACGAAAGGTGCAAACTTGCCCTTGACATGTTCAACTATCAGACAAAGCGCTTTGTGGGCGCTTATGCAGCCGTTATGGGCGGCCTTGACTGCATAGTGTTCACGGCGGGCATAGGCGAAAACACGCCCGAGGTGAGAAAGGGTGTGTGCGAAGGGCTGGATTTCCTCGGCGTAAAGCTTGACCTTGAAAAGAACGAGGGCAAGAACGACGGCACCATACGCGATATTTCGGCTGCCGACAGCAGGGTAAAGATACTTGTAATTCCCACCAACGAAGAGCTTGTCATTGCAAGGGAAACGGCTGAACTTCTGTAAAAAATTGTCTGCCCGTTTACAAAATAAGTTGACAAACATACAGCTATATAATATAATTGCATAGTCGGTTTCGGTATGATCATTGACGTAGCAAGGCAGATAGCTTTAAAAAATTACCGCGGCAGTTTTTCGTTTGAATACGACTGCCCCGAAGAGCTTGTCCTTCTTCCCTCTGCCCGCATACAGGGCAAAGTACAGGTAGAGGGGGAGTACGAAATTTATGCGGACGATTCCGTAGGTATCTTGCTAAGGCTCGGCTATCTTCTGTGCGGTCAGTGCTCATATTGCCTTGAACCTGCAAAAAAGCAGGTGGAATACGAGTGCGAAGTTTTATTCCTTCCCGAAGACGACGGCGAAAATTATTCGTATAACGGCTTTAAACTGGATCTTACCACTGCCGTAAACGATGCTGTTCTGTTCAGTCAGCCGCAGGTGCTGCTGTGCCGCGATGATTGCAAAGGAATAGATTATAATAAAGAGTAAGAAGAAAGTAAAAAGAGGTGTAGAATATGGCAGTACCCAAGGGAAAACAATCTAAGAGCAGAACCAACAAAAGGTTTGCAAACTATAAGGCTTCGGCGCCCACGCTTGTGGAATGCCCTCATTGCCACGCTCTGATGCAGGCGCACAGGGTTTGCGGCAAGTGCGGCTATTACGACAAAGTTGAAGTTATTCCCGAAAAGGAAAAAAAGGCGTAAATTTATAAAAGTCAGGCAATTTGGCGGGCTGCTTTATGGCAGCCCGTTTTGTCGTTGAACATTTATGCGGTCTGCTTTGTGCAGGTCGCTTTTTTATTGGTTTTTTTCTGTCGGGTTGCGTTGTATGTCTGCCTTTGTTTGCATAAAAATTGTGCCGTAATTATTTGACAAGGGCGTTATGGAAGGTTATAATTAAATCATATAAAAAAAGTAGGAATTAAAGAGGTGTTTTGTGAATAAAACATATGCCGTGACCGGCATGACATGTTCGGCATGTTCTTCCGGCATAGAGCGTGTAGTCGGCAAAATGGAGGGGGTCAACAGGGTAGAAGTCAGCCTTATGGCCAAGTCCATGTATGTTGACTTCGATGAAACTGCCGTTACCGAAGGGCAGATATTCGAAGTCGTCAGGTCGCTCGGCTACGGGATATTCAATGAAGGTGAAGTCCCCGATGGCAAGCAGGACGCGCAGGATAAAAAGATGCTCGTCTGCCTTATTGTTTCGGTGTGCTTGCTGATTCCGTTGTTATATGTGTCAATGGGGCACATGATCGGTCTGCCGATAGGGCTTTTGGATCCCTCTTTAAACCCGCAGTGGTTTGCCTTTTACCAATGCATTCTTTCGGCGGTGATAATAGGTATAAACTTCAGATTTTTCACAAGCGGGGCAAAGGCACTGTTTAAAAAAGTGCCAAATATGGATACTCTTGTCGCTCTCGGTGCAGGGGTTTCCTTTATTTACTCGTTTGTTATAATGATCCTGATATTCGTGTCGCCAAATTCCGAGGCTGCGCACGAATACACTATGAACAGCCTGTATTTTGAATCGGCGGCAACCATTCTTACGCTTGTCACCGTAGGAAAATGGCTTGAAGAGAAGTCCAAGCGCCGCACCGGAAGCGAGATAGAAAAGCTTTTGAAGCTCGCGCCCGATAAAGTTACCAAAGTGGTAGACGGAGAGCTTGTAGAGGTACCTGTATCCCAGGTCGCCGTCGGCGATATCCTTGTGGTAAAACAGGGTGAATATATCCCCGTAGACGGCGTTATAACAGAGGGCAGCACATTCGTAGACAAGTCTGCGATAACAGGCGAAAGCCTGCCCGTTGAGGTTACCGTAGGCGATACGGTCACTTCGGCTGCGCTCAACAAGAGCGGCGTGATCCGCATGCGCGCGCAGAAAATAGGCGTCGACACAACTCTTTCCAAGATAGTAAAGATGGTGCGCGAGGCGGGTGCCTCAAAGCCGCCCATACAGAAGTTTGCCGACAAAGTGGCGGGCGTGTTTGTGCCCGCGGTCACCGCCATTGCACTTATAACATTCGCGGTATGGCTTATAATCGACGGCGGTTTCAACCCCGATCACAGTATAAAATATGCCATAAGCGTGCTTGTCGTTTCCTGCCCGTGTGCGCTCGGCCTTGCTACGCCCGTTGCAATAATGACGGCGACAGGCAAGGCGGCTTCGCTTGGCATACTCTATAAGGATGCCGAGAGTTTGCAGAAGGTATGCGACGTGAATGCCGTGCTTCTCGATAAAACCGCCACGCTTACCGAGGGCAAGCCGAGGGTCACAGACGTAGTGACGTTTGGCATTGACGAGCAGAAGGCGCTGTCCGTCGCCTGCGGCATAGAAAAAAATTCCAACCATCCGTTGGCAAAGTGCATTGTAGACTACGTGCATGAAGGCGAGCCTACGCAGTCGTTCGAATATATCGTCGGCAAGGGCGCTGTAGCGGTGACAAACGGCAAAAAATATCTGTTAGGCAATGAAAAACTTCTGGCCGGGGTCAAGATCTCTGCCGACGTAAAGCATACTGCGCTTGAACTTTCCGGACAAGGCAAGACGGTCATCTATCTTGCCGACGAAAAAAAGGTTCTCGCCCTGATAGCTGTTGCCGATACCCTGAAGGAAGGCAGCAAGGAGGCTGTTTCCCTTCTTAAGGACAGGAAGATGCGCGTCGCCATGCTGACCGGCGACGAGGAGAATACCGCCAGGGCTATTGCTGACAGCGTGGGAATAGACGACTTTATGTCTGAGGTGATGCCCGAAGACAAATTGCGCGCGGTAACTAACCTTCAGCAGGTGGGGGGCTTTGTTGCAATGGTGGGCGACGGCATAAACGACTCGCCCGCACTTAAGCAGGCCGACGTGGGCATAGCCATAGGCAGCGGCACCGACGTGGCAATAGATTCTGCCGATGTGGTGCTTGTAAGCGAAGATCTGCGCACGCTTGACGATATGTTCGAACTTTCCAAAGCCACCGTGCGCAACATAAAGGAAAATCTTTTCTGGGCGTTCATATACAATGTTATAATGATCCCCGTTGCGGCGGGTGTGTTTGCCTGGGCAAACTTTGAATTCAATCCCATGTGGGCGGCGCTGTGCATGTGTCTGAGCTCGCTGTTTGTGGTGTTCAACGCGCTCAGACTGCTGCGCTTTAAAAATAAGCGCCACAAGCGCGAGACTGTCTGCGCCGTTCAGTGTTCCGCATGGGATAACGGCGTGCAGGGCTGTGAAGAAAAAAATACTGAAAAATCTGTGGAGGATGGTTATATGAAGACTATAGTAAATATAGACGGCATGTGTTGCGATCACTGCGCAAAGCGTGTTGAAAATGCCCTTTCGGCCGTGAGCGGCGTGGTGAGCGCCGACGTAAAGCTGAAAAAGAACCTCGCCGTTCTGCGCAGTCGCGAGCAGCTCTCTGAAGAGGAGATAAAAAAGGTAGTGACCGACGCGGGCTACACCGTTACGGATATTCAGGTAAAGTAACGTTTTTATTCAGTTTGCTAATGTGTTAGCGGAAGAAAAATTGTTAAACGACAAAGTTATATAATACAAGACAGCATGCGCCAATATTACACTTTGACATATCAGCATACGTCGCATTATAATTGAAACAGATGCGGCGATGGCCGCCTTAAGACGGGGGGTGACGGTATGCAGGATGTGATAGAACAGGACATGATGTTGCTTGACAGGCGCACAAAGGAGCTAATAAAGGAGTACGTGCCCGAAGGCGACGTGCTGGACAGCATAGTGTGCTTTTTTTCGGTGTTTGCCGACAGTACGCGCGTGCGCATGCTTTCGGCGTTGGCCATATCGGAGATGTGCGTTACAGACCTTTCAAGGGTGCTGGGCATAAATCAGACTACAGTTTCGCACCAGCTCAGGCTTTTGAAGAACCTGGGCATAGTAAAGTGCGAGCGGTACGGCAAAATAATCTTTTACAGCCTTGTAAACGATATCGTCAACGACGTCATGCTCAAGGGCGTGGAGTTTCTCGGTTGCTGAACAGGCTGTTACGGCGGCACTTTAAATATTGTTCTTAAAAAAAGGTGCGGGTAAAACCGCGCCTTTTTGCTGTATTTATCGCAGTTAAATATTGCAAATATGCGCCTTAATGTGGTATAATAAACAGGAACTTCAGCGGAAAAGAATCATGGACATTATCAGGGAAAAATTAAAGCTTCTGCCGGACAATCCCGGCGTATATATAATGCTGGATAAATACTCCAACGTCATCTATGTGGGCAAGGCGCGCGTGCTCAAAAACCGCGTGCGGCAGTATTTTCACTCTTCGCCAAAGCCGGATAAGGTAATGCGAATGGTGGAAAATATCGCCGATTTCAACTATATCATAACAAAGACGGAGCGCGACGCACTAGCCCTTGAAAATAACCTGATAAAAAAGTATAAACCAAAATACAACATTCTGTTAAAGGACGACAAAACCTACCCCTATATTAAAGTGGATATGCGCAACGCATTTCCCACGTTCGGCGTGACCCGCAAGGTAAAAAAGGACGGCGCGCGCTACTACGGCCCGTATATGGGAGGAGTGAGCTATAAGGATATTCTTGAGATACTTCAGCTTACCTTTCAGGTAAGGCTGTGTCACACACAGATAGGCGAAAAGCCCAAGCGGGAATGTCTCAACTACCATATAGGCAGATGCCTTGCTCCGTGTGCACATAAGTGCACGCGTGAAGATTATGCAGCATGCGTAAAAAAGGCGATAAACTTTCTTGAAGGCAATTATAAAGACGGCGAGGTACTTTTAAAGCAGAAGATGATGTCTGCCGCCGCAGGCGAAAACTTTGAACTTGCGCTCGATTACCGCAACAAGCTCGAAATGCTTTCAAAACTCGAGGCGCGCAGAATAACGTCGCTTTCAAACTTCCTTGACGCCGATATCATAGCGTATACCACAAACAACCTGTATTCCGCCGTAAACGTGCTTATAACGCGCAAGGGCGTAATGCAGGGCGGCACAAGCTATGCCCTTGAGGAGGCACATTCCTCAGACGCCGAGGCACTTTCGCAGTTTATTACACAGTACTATGCAGACAGGCTGCCGCCATCCGAAATAATTACCGAAAGTTGCCTTGAGGGAGAGAGAGAGCTGCTTGAAGGCTTTTTTAAAGAAAAGTACGATAAATCTGTTAAAATCACATTTGCCAAGCAGGGCGTAAAGGCGCAGCTGCTTGCCATGGCGCAGGAGAACGCCCGCGAGTATCTTGAAAAATCGGTAGACAGGATAAAACACAAGGACGACATGACTGTAAACGCCTGCAAAAGGCTGCAGAACATACTCGGGCTTGAAAAATATCCCCGCAGAATGGAGTGCTACGATATTTCAAACGTAAGCGGCGTGGACAAGGTCGGTTCCATGGTGGTGTTTATAGACGGAGAGGCAGACAGGAACAGCTATCGCAGGTTCCGCATAAAAACGGTAGAGGGCGCAAACGACTTTGCCTCGCTGCAGGAAGTGCTCATGCGCAGGCTGTCTAAGCTGGGAACAGAGGAAGAAGAGCGGTTCCCAAAGCCAGACCTTATAATCATAGATGGCGGCAAGGGTCAGCTTTCGGCGGTAAAGCAGATATTTGACGATATGGGTATTTCGGGGATAGAGCTCATCTCACTTGCCAAGCGGGAAGAGGAGGTGTTCACCTTGACCGCAGACGAGAGCGTTAAAATAGACCACCGCGACTTTGCGCTTAAAATGCTGCAGAGAATAAGGGACGAGGCACACCGCTTTGCGATAACATATTTCCGCAACCTTCATTCGCGCAGGAATCTTGAAAGCGTTCTTGCAGAGATAGACGGGGTAGGAAAAAAGAAGAGAATGGCGCTTATGTCGCGCTTTGGCACTATAGACAAGATAATGGGCGCAAGCGTTGAAGAACTTGCGGAGACAGAGGGCATCGGCCCCGTGCTTGCGCGCAACATAAAGGATTATTTTGAAGAAAAATTATGAGCGGAATAAAGAACAAACTTATCATTTCTGATTTCGACGGCACGCTGCTTACTACAAGACAGACTGTTCCCGGGCGCGTAAAAGATGCGATAGACGAGTATATCGCCGCGGGCGGCATTTTTGCCGTATGCACGGGCAGAATGCTCGCCTCCATACTGCCGCAGGTGCGCGCGTTGGGGCTTAAGGGGCTTGTGGCCGCATATCAGGGCACCGTTATAGCCGATATAGAGAGTGGCAGGCTTATACGTTGCGGCGGGTTTGAACTCGACGACGCCGTTGAGATCTGCCGCACGCTTGAAGAGCGCGGGGAAGAGATAAACGTTTACGCCGACAACAAACTTTATACCACAATGCCCGCAGATAACAAGATGCTATGCATGTACGAAGATATAACGGGCATAAAAGCCAAGCATTTCAGCGGCAGAATGAGCGACTTTGTGAAGCAAAACAAACTGTTCTGCCAGAAGATAGTAAGCATAGTCCCTCCCGATAAAAAACTCCCGCTCTATAATTTTCTGTGCAAAAAATTCGGCGGAAGGTTCGAAGTTACTTACAGCGCGGCGGTGCTCGTGGAACTTTCCCCCAAGGGGGACGACAAGGGGGAGGCGCTAAAGTTTATAGCAGGCCACTACAACATACCTGCAGAAAGCACCGTTGCCATAGGCGACAACCTGAACGACCTGCCCATGATAAAGGCGGCGGGCACAGGCATTGCCGTTGCAAACGCTGTTGAAGAGTTTAAGGCGTTTGCCGACGATGTTTGCCCCTCGTGCGACGATGGCGGCGTTGCCGATGTGATAAAAAAATACGGGCTTGCGTAGTATTATGTGTGAAATACTTGCCCCTGCAGGGGATAAAAACAGCGCAATGGCCGCAATCAATAGCGGCGCAGACGCAATATATCTTGGCTTAAAGCAGTTTTCGGCCCGCTCCTCGGCGGACAACTTCGGCTACGACGAACTTGAAGAGATAGTTCGCTATGCTTCGCTGTTCGGCGTCAAGGTGCACGTGGCGATGAATACGCTTGTAAAACAGGATGAGCTTGCCGATTTTTTAGGCGCCGTAAAGCGCGCATGGGAGACAGGTGTTGCCGCCGTTATAATTCAGGATATATTTATAGGCATGGCGGTGCACAAGGTATTCCCCGAAATCACGCTGCACCTTTCCACGCAGGCGGGCGTGTGCAACGAATACGGGGCGCGCCTTGCAAAAAAGTTTGGTTTTTCGCGCGTGATACTTGCGCGGGAGACGGCTTTTGAAGACATAAAAAAGATAACTGAGATAATAGAGACAGAGGTGTTTGTTCAGGGCGCCCTTTGCACATGCTTTTCGGGGCAGTGCTATCTTTCCTCTTTTGCAGGCGGAAACAGCGGCAACAGGGGCAAGTGCAAACAGCCATGCAGAAAACTCTATTCAATAGACAGGCGCGGCTTTGAAGAGCGCGCCTACAGGCTTTCGCCATCCGACCTCAGTGTGGGCGAGGATATAGTAAGACTGAGGGATGCAGGCGTATACTCATTCAAGATAGAGGGCAGAATGCGCCGCCCGGAATATGTTGCGGCGGCGGTAGGGCATTACCGCAGCCTGCTTGGCGGCGTCAGCGGAGATATATCTGCGCTCAGGCGCACTTACAACCGCGGCAACTATACAAAGGGGCTTGCCTTCGGGCAGGATAAAAACTTTCTTTCTTCGGCGGTGCAGGGACATATCGGTGAATATGTGGGCACCGTAAAGGTCGTCGGCGGCAGATTTTTCTGCCCTACAGATAAAAAGTTTGTAAGGGGCGACGGGTTCAAGATACTGCGCGGCGGCGTGGAGCTGTGCGGCGCTGTATATGACGGTGAAGGTAAGGGCGGCTTTTATGTGGGAAGCTCGGTTCGCCTGAAAAACGGCGACAAGGTATTTATAACCACCGATGTCGAGCTCAATGCGCGCCTTGTATCAAAAAAACGGCTGCTCGACGTCGCCGTTTCGGCATGCTTTGTCACAGGCGATTTTCCCCGCGTGAATATCAACGGCTTTGAATACGTCGGCGGAGAGCGACTTTCGTGTGCGCAGAACCGCCCTCTCGGCGAAGAAGATGTAGCAGATTGCTTTAAAAAGGTGGGCGAACTTCCGTTCAAAGTAGACATATGCAAAACGGAGGTAAGCGGACGGCCCTACCTTGGCATGGGTGCGCTAAACTCGTTCAGGCGGGCAGTGTATTCGGCATTTATTGCCCATATCTGCGGTGAAAGCAGAAGGCCGGACGATGGGAACGTGGCCATTCCCGCTCCTTTTAAAGATAAAAACCCGATGACTGCCGTCGTCGCTGCAGATCTGCGCGGTGTGAGCGCAGATATAGGCATACTCAAGCCGGCGGACTATTCTGCCGACATTTCACCGCTTATTCATAACTTTGCAGGGGAAAAATTTTTATATCTGCCCGCATACCTTACGGGTGCGGAGACAGACGATATAAAACGCGCGGCCCGCCTGTTCGACGGAATCTACTGCGAGGGCTTTTACGGGCTTGAGCTTGCCGCGGAACTCGGCATGCCGCTCTTTGCAGGTGTCGGCTTCAATGTATCAAATACTATCTCGGCTTCTTTCCTCGCCGAAAATGCACAGTATTTCTGTGTTTCTAAGGAGCTCACCCTGCGCGAAAGTGCCGCGCTTTCTGCAAAAAACGCATTCTGTCTCACTGCTGGCGGCATAAAAGTAATGGATCTTGTATATTGCCCGTTCGGCAGAACGTGTTCGGCATGCGACAGGCGCGGAAGATACACCCTCACCGACGAGGCGGGGCGCAAATTTCCTCTAAGACGGTATCAGACTTCGCTGTGCCGCTTTGAACTCTACAACTGCGCAAATCTTTTTTGCGATAAAGGCAGTTTTGGCGGGCTTTACGACTGCACTCTGCTGAACGCCGCATCTTTTATGCGCGAAGTGAGCGGAGGAGCGCCTGCGGAAAAATTGAAAGATATGCTCGGCGCCGTTACGCGCGGGCATAGTTCTGCGCCCGTGCTGTAAGTAAAAGGGCGATAACTTTTTATATTATGAACGAAAATTTTTACGAAAAACTTGAACTCAATAAAGTGCTGGCACGCTGTGCCGAATACTGCACCCTAGAAAGCGGTAAATCGCTTGTCCGTTCGTGCGATCCTTCTTCCGACCTTGCCGAGGTGCGCGAAAGGCTTGTCCGCACGGCGGAAGCAGACGAGCTGTTGTTCAGGTGCGGCGTTTCGGGCGTGGAGTACTTTGAAGATGTAAGCGACTTGCTCACCCGCGCGGCAAAGGGGAGCACGCTCTCATGCGGGGAGATAATGCAGGTAAATGCGCTAAACCGTGCGGCGCGCGTGGCCTTCACTTCGGTAAATTCCGCCCCTTCCGAGGGCGTGACTCTGCTCAAAGCCGACTGTTCGCGACTCTATTTTGACCGCGCGCTTGAGGACGATATAAATTTTGCGATAATTTCTGACAGCGAATTAAACGATCACGCCAGCGAAAAACTGTTTGATATCCGCAGCCGCATCAAGTCTTTGAACGCCCGCATAAGGAGCAAACTTTCCGAGTACATCACGGGCCCCACATCGGCATTTTTGCAGGATGCCACAGTGACCATGCGCAACGACCGCTTTGTTATTCCCGTCAAGGCAGAGTATAAAAACAGGGTGCGCGGCTTTGTTCACGACCGTTCACAGACGGGCGCTACCTTTTTTATCGAGCCCGAATACGTGCTTGAAATGAACAACGAGCTTATCGCCCTCACTATAGACGAAAAAGAGGAAGTGGAGCGCATTTTAAAGGGCTTTTCAAGGCGGTTCGGCAACCTTGCGGAAAAGCTGAAGGAGGACGCCGAACTGCTCGCCGGGCTTGACGCCTGCTATGCGCGCGCCCAATATGCGTATTCGTTGAAGGCGGTAAAGCCTGATGTCAATAGGCGGGGATATATAAATATAATCAAGGGCCGCCATCCCCTGATTGATAAAGACAGGATAGTGCCCGTAAGCCTTGAACTCGGTGCAAAATATAACTTTTTGCTGCTGAGCGGCGCGAATACGGGCGGAAAGACGGTCACGCTGAAGATGACGGGGCTGTTCTGCCTTATGGCGGCGTGCGGTTTGTTTATTCCCGCGGCCGAGGGCAGCTGCGTGGGCGTGTTCGACAATGTTTTCTGCGACCTCGGCGACAGCCAGAGCATAGAGGAGAGTCTTTCGACTTTTTCTTCGCACATAAAGACTGTCATCGAGATAGTCAACAACGTAAATGACCAAAGTCTTGTGCTGATAGACGAGCTTGGCGGCGGAACAAACCCGGACGAGGGGCAGGCACTTGCCCGCGCAGTTGTAGAGAAGTTGCTCTCCGCGGGCTGCAAGGGAATAGTCACCACCCACTTTACTGCGCTCAAGGAGTTTGCGTTCGGTGCCGACGGTATTGAAAACGCCAGCATGGAATTCGATTCGGCCACGCTGAAGCCCCTTTACAGCATAAAGATCGGCATGCCGGGTTCAAGCAACGCACTTGCCATCTGCCGCAGAATGGGGCTACCCTCCGATGTGCTCGAAAAAGCCGTTTCATACCTTTCGGAAGGCGGCAGGGCATTTGAAAATATAGTGCGCAGCGCAGAGGACAGCAGGGTGCAGGCAGAGAGGTTGGTGGCAGAAAATCAGGCTCTCCGCAGCGAACTTAAAGCAAAGCTGGAAGAAGCTGACCGCAGGGTGCAGGTGCTTGAACGGGAGCGCGAAAAGCTGTTTGCCGGTGCAAAGGCCGAAAGCCGCCGCATAATCAACGAGCGCGCCGCCGAGGCGGAGGAGCTGCTTGCCGAAATAGAAGAGATATTCAAAAAGGAAGTAGTTTCAGAATCCGATCTCATAAAGGCGCGCACGCTTAAAAATAAGATAAAAGACGCGGCGTTCCGCGAGGAGCAGGCTCCCGTGCGGCAGACTCCGTATGCGCCGGCCGATAAAGACAATGTTCACGCAGGCGACAGGGTGTTTGTAAAACCCATGCAGACGGAGGGAGAAGTGCTTTCCTTTTCGCCCGCGAAGGGAGAGGCCGAAGTGTCGTGCGGCGGCATGAGACTTCGCTGCAAACTTGCCGATATGCTGGTTATAGGCAGGCCTGCCGTACAGAAGCCGAAAGAAAGTGTTAAAGTCGTACGCAAAATCGCCCCTTCAAGGCCAGTGCTTGAAATAAACGTGATAGGAATGACCGTGGAGGAGGCGCTCTATGAGGTAGATAACTTCATAGATAAGGCCGTTACCGATAATCTTGAAGAAATAAAGGTCATTCACGGTGTGGGCACAGGCAGACTGCGCAAGGCCATCGCTGAACATCTGAAGAGACATAAAAATGTTGAAAGTTTCCGTTCAGGCAAGTATGGCGAAGGCGAAACGGGCGTCACGTTCATAAAGCTTAAATAGCCTTTATTGCTGCCTTGATTTTTCAGCCAATTTCAGATGTATGTAAATATTGCGCCCGCAAGGCTAATATTATATAAATAGTATTCAGTCGTTCGGGGTAAACTGTTGAAGAACAGAGTTATTGCACTTGTGACAAATCTTATAATCTGTGCCGTGATAGTCGCCGCTGCGCTTGTGGGTTTCAACGGCGCCGCCGTGACCGTATCCGATTACGGCGATAACGTGTATTACCGCGGAACGCGGGCAGGCAAGGTCAGCCTGATGTTCAACGTATACGGCAATACGCAGAACGTGTATAAGATACTTGACGTGCTTGACGAGTATGACGCTTCGGCAACCTTTTTTATCGGAGGTTGCTGGGCGGATGACAACGTAAGTTGTCTGCGCGAAATTTACTCGCGCGGGCACGAGCTAGCCAGCCACGGCTATTTTCATAAAGATCATGCTGCGCTCACATATGAGCAGAACATCAGCGAAATAGAGCCGAGCGTGCGCCTTATCAGAATGGTCTGCGGCGCAGAAGTGGGGCTTTTTGCGCCCCCTTCCGGTTCATTCGGGCAAAATACCGTAAACGCTTGCGTAAAGCTTGGTTTAAAGGTTATAATGTGGAGTAAAGATACTATAGACTGGCGGGATAGGGATGAGGACGTCATCTTCAGGCGTGCTACGGAACAACTGACTGAGGGCGACTTCATTCTGATGCACCCTGAAGACGCAACGTTATGCGCCCTGCCGAAAATTTTGGGATACATAAGAAACAGCGGCCTGGCCGCCTGCACCGTTTCGTGCAGTTTAGGAGAGTAAATGGTACATTTTAAAACACTTGACAACGGCATCAGACTTGTGGTGAAGCGCATGGAGGGCTTAATGTCTGTATCCATGGGTGTGCTTGTCGGAACCGGGTCTTATATAGAGACAGAAGAGGAAGACGGCATATCGCACTTTATAGAGCACATGATGTTCAAAGGCACAAAAACGCGCTCGGCGTTTGATATTTCAGACGAAATGGACAGGATAGGCGCACAGACCAACGCGTTCACGGGCAAAGACCTTACGTGTTATTACGCAAAATCTACTACCGAAAATGCTGCAAAGGCGTTTGAGATACTTGCCGACATATTTCTGAACAGCACTTTTCCCGAAGATGAAATGGTGCGCGAAAAGGGCGTTATAATAGAAGAGATAAGCATGAACGAAGATACGCCCGACGATCTGTGCCTGGACATGCTGAGCGAAGCGTACTATGGCCGCGAAGGATACGGCAGAAATATTCTCGGCCCGCGCGCAAACGTGACCCGATTTACAAAGGCAGACGTGGACAAGTATATGGCGGCACGCTATACTACCGACAACATTGTAATAGCAATGGCGGGCAATATAGATATACATCTTGCCGAAGAGCTCGCCGAAAAGTATTTCGGCGGTCTGCGTGCAACAAAGCGCGACGAAAGAGTAGTCCCCGTAAATCTGAAACATTGCTCGCTCATTCGCTGCAAAGATATCGAGCAGGTGCATTTTGCGCTGGCTTTTCCTTCGGTAAAAAGATATGACAGGTTGTTCGATGCGACCCAGGTGATGAATTCAGTTCTCGGCGGCAGCATGAGCTCGCGCCTGTTCCAGACAGTGCGCGAAAAACTTGGACTTGCCTACACCGTATATTCTTACGGCACTGCCTATGCACATTCGGGCACGCTCGTCGTCTACGCGGGTGTAAATGCAGAAAACTACATGAAGTCTGTAGAGGCCGTGTACAAGTGTATAGAGGATATAAAGAGGAAAAATATCAGCAAAGAGGAGTTTCTCCGCGGAAAGGAACAGCTTAAGTCGTCATCCATATTTGCGCAGGAAAGCACGAGCTCGCAGATGCTTTTATACGGTAAGGAACTTTTATACAGCGGCAGGTTGTATGATTTTGAAGAGAGGGTGGCAAAGGTCAATGCCGTGACCATAGACGACGTGTACGAGGCTATAGAAAATAACTTCGATAGTTCCAACATGGCCGCATCAGTGGTAGGAAAAGTAGAAAAGCCGCTCAATATTTAGTATTATGCCAGACATAAAGTATGGTTTCAAACCTTTTTTTAACAAAAACAGCCGTGTTTTGGTGCTCGGAAGCTTTCCATCCGTCAAGAGTCGGCAAGTTGAATTTTATTACGGAAATAAGCAGAACAGGTTCTGGAAAACGGTGAGCGGTTTTTTTGGCGAACTTGAGCCTTCAACCGTAGAAGAAAAGACAGACTTTTTGTTCCGCCGAAAAATAGCGCTGTGGGATATAGTCACCGAGTGTGAAATAGACGGTTCGAGCGACAGCTCTATCAGAAATTACAAGGTTGCAGCGCTTGAGGAAGTGCTTGATGAAACTCATATAGAGCTTATAATTTTAAACGGGGGAAAGGCGGCCGAAATATTTTTAAAGCACTATAAAACTATCGGTATTCCCTATGTGTGCCTCCCCTCGACCAGTCCTGCAAACACCAAAGACGGCACAGCGGTATGGCATTCGGCGCTGGCGTGTGTGTTTGACGACGACTGAAAGCCGGGTACAAAATTAATTAATTAATGTTTCAGGTGAAACATTTCATATAAATATGTGCGGAAGGTAAGTATGGTTACATATGAAAGCGTAGTTTCCGAACTGAAGGCGCTGTCTGAACAGAAATTTGCCGAGTTTCAGAGACGCATAATAAACGACGACAAATTGGATATTCTCGGCGTCAGGATGCCTATCCTGAGAAAGGTTGCAAAAAAGTATTCTCTTGAGGATCACGCAACGTTTATGGGTTTCCCCGATGAATATTTCGAAGTGGTATTTTTAAAGCTTGCGATCGCTGTGCGCATGCCCTATATGCGTTTTGTGTGTGAGTGTGACAGGCTTGTAAATCTGCTGTCGGACTGGGCGCTGTGTGATTGTTTTGCTCCGGACTGTATCGGCCGCAACCGCGACGCCTTTATTCCGTTTATCAAAAAATTTCTTGCCGCAAAAGACGGCTATGCGGAAGGGGAGTATATACGCAGGTTCGCTTATACGACTTTGCTCCATTTTTACGTGGAGGAAAGTTATCTGCCGCTTATAATCGACTGCCTCAATAAATGTAAAAACGAAAAATATTATGTCACCATGGCGGCGGCGTGGCTGCTTTCTGTTGTTCTTGTAAAGCACTATGATATTGGTTTTGAATATTTGAACAGTACTATGTGTGACATAAATATGAGAAATAAGGCAATTTCTAAGGCGTGTGACAGCTACAGAATAACAAGTGAGCAGAAAGAACAGCTGAAGGCTTTGCGCAAGGCGAAAAAGTCATGACTTCCTACCTCTTTTTTTAATGACGGAAATGCCGCCGATTGCTGCCAATTAACTTTCAATTATTGATTTTATTCAATTGCGTGGTATACATTTCTTTCGGCGTGCGCAAAAATTTTGCTTGTACTAAATTTGCAAAAAAGTATTGACTTAATGTACTTTTTAAATTAGAATATTTTAGGGTAAAACATTTCGCCTGCAGTGTAGCAGAGCTTATGCGATCGTTAAACTGCGTAAGCTATCTGCATGCAGGCGGAAAATATGAAAAAAGTTTTACGGGATTTTTACTATGACAATAACTGAACAGCTTACCGAGGAGTTCAACCTCAGACCCGAACACGCAGAAAACATTATCAATCTTTTAAACGAAGGTAACACCATTCCCTTTATTGCGCGCTACCGCAAAGAGATGACGGGCGCCATAGACGACCAGGTTTTAAGGCAGTTCGTTGACAGATATGAATACCTTACCAACCTTGAAAAGCGCAAGGATGAGGTGCGCAAGTCGATAACCGAACAGGGCAAGATGACCGAGGAGATAGAGGCCGCCCTTGTAGCCTGCAAGACCCTTACCGAAGTAGAGGATGTATACCGTCCCTACAAGCAGAAGAAAAAGACGAGGGCTTCTGTCGCCATTGCGCGCGGCCTTCAGGGACTTGCCGACTTTATCCTCGCCCAGGAGGGCGACCCCTATGCAGAGGCCGATAAGTATATAGACGAAGAAAAAGAAGTGCCTGACAGGCAGGCTGCAATAAACGGCGCCAAAGATATTATTGCGGAGATCATCTCCGATAATGCCGAACTGAGAAAAAAGCTGAGGGAGCTGTTTGAAAGTCACGGCGAGCTTCAGTCCAAGATGGTCGAAGACGACGGAAAGGGTACATACGCCATGTATGCCGACTATGCCGAGCTTGTTCCCGAAATCAAAAATCACAGGATACTCGCAGTCAACAGGGGCGAGAGAGAGGGTTGCCTTAAGGTAAAGCTCTATTTCAATCCCGACCTTGCAAAGCGCGTGTGCTCTGCCAAATACATCCATTCCAAGGGTGCCTGCGCTGATCTTATCAAAGAGGCCGCAGACGACGGTTACGACAGGCTTATAGAGCCTTCCATAGAGCGCGAAGTTCGCGCCGCCCTCACAGACCGCGCGGGCGAGCAGGCTATAAAGATGTTCGAAGTCAATCTTCGCCCCCTGCTTTTACAGCCCCCGGTAAAGGGCAAAGTTGCTCTCGGGCTCGACCCCGGTTACAGAATGGGCTGTAAGGTTGCGGTGGTGGACGAGACGGGAAAGGTGCTTGAAACTTCCGTGATCTACCCCGTTCCCCCGTTCAATAAGATAGATGACGCGAAAAAGAAGATAAAGGGCTTTATAGATAAATATAAAGTCGATATAATTGCCATAGGCAACGGCACCGCCAGCAAAGAGACTGAAATTTTTGTTGCCGACCTTTTAAAGGAAGTCGATCGTGACGTAAGCTATATGGTGGTAAACGAGGCGGGCGCCAGCGTATATTCGGCAAGTCCGCTTGCCGCCGAGGAGTTCCCCGATTACGACCTGAATGTGCGCTCCGCAATATCCATAGCGCGCAGGCTTCAGGATCCGCTTGCCGAGCTTATAAAGATAGACCCCAAGTCCATCGGTGTGGGGCAGTATCAGCACGACGTAGATCAAAAGAGGCTCGACAATGTGCTCGGCGGCGTGGTGGAGGACTGCGTGAACAGCGTCGGCGTAGACCTCAACACTGCAAGTGCCTCCCTTTTGGAGCATGTGGCGGGTCTCAATTCGGGCATCGCCAAAAACATTGTCGCCTACCGCGAAAGCAACGGCAAATTTACCAGCCGTTCACAGCTTTTAAAGGTGAAGAGGCTGGGTGAAAAGGCCTACGAACAGTGCGCGGGCTTTTTGCGCATACCCGGCGGCGACAATATCTTCGACAATACCGCCGTGCACCCCGAATCTTACGAAAAGGCACAAAAACTTTTAAGTCTTTTCGGCTATACCGAAGAAGATGTAAAGCAGGGTGGCCTTGCCGAACTTGCCCAGAAGGTAAAGGCTTTCGGTGAAAAGAAGGCTGCGGAGTACGCCGGCCTGGACGTTGCCACCCTGCGCGACATTATCACCGAACTCATGCGCCCCGGCAGGGACATAAGGGATTCGCTCCCCGCACCCAAGCTCCGCAAGGATATAATGGGTATAGAGGATCTGCAGGTGGGCATGGTGGTAGACGGCACCGTGCGCAACGTTATAGACTTTGGCGCATTTGTTGATATCGGCGTGCATCAGGACGGGCTTGTGCATATCTCTGAAATAACCGACCGCTACATCAAGCATCCTTCCGACGTTCTCAAAGTGGGGCAGCAGGTCAGGGCGGTCGTCATAAGTGTAGATGTTAAAAAGCAGCGCATAGGTCTGTCGCTCAAACAGGTAAAAAAAATTACGAATTGACTTGACAACTTGCAATGCTTATTGTAAAATTTATTTGTAATAAAAACACACGGAGGAAACCGTATTATGTTAGAAGAAATCGCAAAAATGCTCGGCGAGCAGCTTGACGTTGACCCCTCGACGATAACCGCCGAAACCGATATAATAAAAGATCTCGGCGCAGATTCGCTCGACGTGGTAGAGCTTCTTATGGGTCTTGAGGAAAAGACCGGTAAGACCATTCCCGAAGATAAGGTTGCCGAAATTAAGACCGTGGGCGATATTGCAAAGGTTCTTGAAACCCTTTGATTTCCGTTCGTGCGTTGATCGGCGGATGCAGAAAAATACGCGTAAAAGTTGAAAGCGACGGCATAAAGCCGTCGCTTGATTTTTTAAAGCCGCATGCGAAATTGTATCGTATGCGGCTCTTTTTCTTTTGCCTGCCCTCAGACTATTATGTTTATCAGTCTGCGGGGCACAATTATAAATTTCTTTATAGTCTTGCCCTCTAAAAGCGGAGCTATGTCGGCATTTGCTTTTACGAGTGCTTCTATCTCGCCGTTCGGCATGTCTACGGGAATGTTTATCTTTGCCTTTATTTTGCTGTTTACCTGAACGGCATACTCAAACATGTCTTCGCCGCACTTGCTCTCGTCGAATTCCGGCCATTTTTCGTAGGCGATCGTGTCTTTGTGTCCGAGTACTTCATGCCATATCTCTTCGGTGATGAAGGGGATGACGGGGTTTATCAGCTTTATAAAGCCTTCGGCGTACTCCCTGGGGAAGGGGCGTTTTTCGGCCGTCTCTTTATACACAGCGTTGATGAATACCATCATCTGCGAAATAGCCGTGTTTACCTTCAGCGCCATATAGTCTTCGCCCACCTTTTTTACCGTCTGGTTATACAGTTTTTCAAGGTTGGGATTGGGTGCGTCATAGATAACGTCCATTTCAAAGTACAACCTGTGGATCCTGTCTATGAATTTCTTTACGCCCTCTATGTTCGAGGTGTTCCACGGCTTTGTATCGGCAACGGGGCCCATGAACATTTCGTACATTCTCAGAACGTCTGCGCCGTAGTCGCGCACCACGTCGTTGGGGTTTATAACGTTGCCCTTTGATTTGGACATTTTTTCGCCGTCTTCGCCGAGTATCATTCCCTGGTGGAAGAGTTTTTTGAAGGGCTCTTTATAGGGCACATAGCCTTTATCGTACAGGAAATTATTCCAAAAGCGGGAGTAAAGGAGGTGGCCCACAAGGTGCTCCTTGCCGCCGCAGTAGAAGTCTACAGGCATCCAGTGCTTTAAAAGGTCGTAGTCGGCAAATTTTTCGGTGTTATGGGGATCGCAGTAGCGGAGGAAATACCAGGAAGAGCCTGCCGAGCCGGGCATGGTGGCTGTTTCGCGCTTGCCCTTTTCGCCGTCTATGGTCACGTTCACCCAGTCTGTCGCGTTGTCCAGCGGCGCTTTGCCGCCGCGGGCCTTATAGTCCTTCATCAGCGGAAGCGTGAGGGGCAACTGGTCGTCGGGCAGGGCCACGTCTCTGCCGTCTTCAAGGTGCACGATGGGCACGGGCTCGCCCCAGTAGCGCTGGCGGGCGAATATCCACTCGCGCAGCTTGTAAGATACGGCCTTCTTGCCGCAATCATGTTCCTCCAGCCATGCCGCCATTTTGTCTATTGCGTCCTGTTTTCCCAGACCGTCAAGGAAGCCGGAATTTACATGAGGGCCGTCACCGGTGAAAGCGGCATCTTCGATATTTCCGCCTTTGAGCACTTCAATGATCGGCAGGTTGAATTTCTTTGCAAATGCGTAATCACGCTCGTCGTGGGCGGGAACGGCCATTATGGCGCCCGTGCCGTACGAGGTGAGCACATAGTCGCTTATCCATATGGGCAGCTTTGCACCGTTTACAGGGTTTATTGCGTATGCCCCCGTAAATGCGCCCGTCTTTTCTTTGTTCAGGTCGGTGCGCTCAAGTTCCGATTTGCTTGCGCAGGCGGCTTTGTATGCGTCAATTTCTGCCTTTTGAGCGGGCGTGGTTATTTTGTCTACCAGCGCATGCTCGGGTGCGAGAACGCAGTAGGTAGCGCCGAACAGCGTGTCGCAACGTGTGGTGAATGCGGTGAACTCTTCGTCGGTGCCGTCCACCCTGAAGTCTACGTTTGCACCCACTGACTTGCCTATCCAGTTGCGCTGCGCTGTTTTGGATGCCTCGGGCCAGTCGAGCTCGTCCAGTCCCTCAAGCAGGCGTTCGGCATATTTGTTTATGTCTATTACCCACTGCTTCATGTTTTTGCGCACAACGGGGAAGCCGCCACGCTCGCTCTTGCCGTCTATTATCTCGTCGTTGGCAAGTACGGTGCCAAGCTCTTCGCACCAGTTTACCGGCGTGTCGATATACCTTGCCAGTCCCGCCTCGAACAGTTGCTTGAATATCCACTGCGTCCATTTATAATATTCGGGGTCGCAGGTGGAAACGGTCTGTGTGTAGTCGTACGAAAGCCCGAGCATTTTCAGTTGCGAAGTAAAAGTTTCAATGTTCCTCTGGGTAAAGTCTGCGGGGTTGTTGCCTGTATTTATGGCGTACTGCTCCGCGGGCAGGCCGAACGAATCGAAGCCGATGGGGTGCAGTACGTTATAGCCCTGCATCCTTTTCATGCGGGCAATTATATCGGTGGCCGTGTAACCTTCGGGGTGCCCCACATGCAGGCCCGCGCCCGAGGGGTAGGGGAACATGTCAAGCACATAGTACTTGGGTTTGGAAAAATCGTGCAGGTCTGTGTGGAACGTGCCGTTTTTATCCCAGTATTTTATCCATTTTTTTTCAACGTCGTTGAAGTTGGTGTATGCCATATCGTCACCTGTCTGCGCGCCTTTAAGGCGCATTAAAAGTTTTCTCTACTATTATACATAAAAGCGCGGCTTATAGCAAATATTTTCACTTGCGATAGTGCATTAAAGTGTTGACAAACGCCGCAAAAAATAATAAGATATATTTGTCGAGCGGGAAGATAAGTACCGTCCGTGCACTTTTCAGAGAGCGGGAGGCAGCTGAAAATCCCGCAATGTGTACGGGTAGCGGGAAACCGCCTTCGCATACGCTCAGGCGACAATTTACAAGCGGTCTTAAAGACAATTAAGGTGGAACCGCGCAAAGTTAACGTTTGCGTCCTTAAAAACTGCTGTATGCGGTATTTTAAGGGCGCTTATTTTTATTTGATCAGGCAAAAAATCTCAGGAGAACAGATCATGAAAATTTTTCTTAAAAACGGCGACGCTCTTTCGCTGGAAGACGGCGCAAAGTGCTCAGACGCCGCAAAGGCGATAAGCGAATCGCTTGCCCGCAATGCCGTGGCCGCCAAAGTAAACGGCGCGCTCTGCGACCTCTCTGCTCAGCTTTCCGAGGGGGACAAGCTCGAGCTGGTCACACTCAAAGACAAGGAGGGCATAGAGGTATACCGTCATACCTGCGCGCACGTGCTCGCCCAGGCGGTAAAGAACATCTTCCCCACCTGCAAGCTTGCCATCGGCCCCGTGATAGAAAACGGTTTCTATTACGATTTTGAGTTCAATACTCCCATAACGCAGGAAGATTTCGGCAAGATAGAGGCCGAAATGCAGAAGATAATAAAGGCAAATACGCCCATAGAGCGCTTCGAGCTGCCCAGGAAAGAGGCGATAGAGCTGATGACGCGCTTCAAGGAGAAATATAAGGTAGAAATAATAAACGACCTGCCCGAAGATTCGGTCATTTCATTCTATAAACAGGGCGCGTTTACCGACCTCTGCCGCGGCCCCCATCTTCCCTCTACGGGCAGAATAAAGGCCTTCAAACTCACGTCGCTTGCGGGCGCTTACTGGCGCGGAAACGAAAAGAACAAGATGCTCACGCGCATTTACGGCGTCGCCTTTGCCAAGAAGGACGAAATGCAGGAGTATTTCGACATGCTTGAAGAGGCAAAAAAGCGCGACCACATAAAACTCGGCAGGGAGCTTAAGCTGTTTGCCCTTCTGCCCGAAGGAAAGGGCTTTCCGTTCTTCCTTCCCAACGGCATGGTGCTTAAAAACATACTCGCCGATTACTGGCGCGACCTTCACCGCAAGGAGGGATATGTGGAGATACAGACGCCCATTATCCTTACGCGCACTTTGTGGGAAAATTCCGGTCACTGGGATCACTACAAAAACAACATGTACACCACGGTGATAGACGGCGAGGACTGTGCGGTAAAGCCCATGAACTGCCCGGGCGGCATGCTCGTATATAAGCTTCAGCCCCACAGCTACAAGGATCTGCCCATAAGAATGGGCGAGATGGGCCTTGTTCACCGCCATGAAAAGAGCGGCCAGCTGCACGGGCTGTTCCGCGTGCGCTGCTTTACGCAGGACGACGCGCACATCTTTATGCTTCCCGAACAGATAACCGACGAGATCAAGGGTGTTGTAAGGCTTACCGATAAAATTTACAAGCAGTTCGGGTTTACCTATAAAGTGGAACTCTCCACCCGTCCCAAGGACAGCATGGGCACGGAGGAGGAGTGGAACGCGGCCACCAACGCGCTGCGCGCCGCCCTCGACGAGCTCGGCCTGGAGTATGAAATAAACGAGGGCGACGGCGCCTTCTATGGCCCCAAGATAGATTTTCACCTCAAGGACAGCATAGGCAGAACGTGGCAGTGCGGCACCATTCAGCTCGACTTCCAGATGCCTCAGCGATTCGAACTTGAATATGTGGGAGAGGACGGGGCAAAGCACCGCCCCATAATGATCCACCGCGCCATCTACGGCTCTATGGAGAGGTTCATAGGCATACTTATAGAGCATTATGCCGGCAAGTTCCCCGTATGGCTGGCGCCCGTTCAGGTCAAAGTTCTTCCCATAACCGACAGAACGCACGACTATGCCAACAAAGTAGCTGAAATGCTGCGTGCAAAGGGCGTGCGGGTGGAACTTGACGAAAGGAATGAAAAGATAGGCTATAAGATAAGGGAGGCCAAGCTTGAAAAGGTTCCCTACGTCATCGTGGTAGGCGACGCCGAGGAGCGCGACGGCACGGTCAACGTAAACAAGCGCGGAGTGGAGGAGAAGTTCTCCATGAAGGCCGAAGAGTTTGCCGACCTTGTATGCAGGGAAGACCGCGAAAAGGTCATCTTTTAATAAGTTTTAAAAGTTCAAAGCGCGCCGCCGCGCCTGCAGATAAAAGCACGGCGGCGCAATATATACAAAAAAACAGGTTTTGCCGGTATTTTGTTTGCAAAAATGATTGACATTTTTTTTGCCCTGTTGTATTATTTATAGGAAAGCAAAGGCAAAACCTTTCGCCGTACGGAAAGTCTGTGTCGGCAAATAATGATTTTTCACTTTGAAAAAAAGTGTATGTAGTGTCATTATGGCGGGTTGCTTTTGCGATCCGCTTTTTTTGCGGGCAAATAAACTGAGAGGTAAATGACTTATCAAAGATTCCTATTCCATCAACGAAAATATCCGCGACAGGGAAGTAAGGCTTATAGCCTCTGACGGCACTATGATAGGCATAAAGCCTATAGCCGAAGCGCAGAGGATGGCCTACGATCAGGATCTCGATCTCGTTAAGATCTCCCCCAACGCCAATCCGCCTGTGTGCAAGATAATGGACTATTCCAAATTCAAGTACGAGCAGGCCAAAAAGGATAAGGAAAACCGCAGGAACCAGACCGTTGTAGAGATAAAAGAGATAAGGCTTTCCATGACTATCGACGTCGGCGACATCGCCGTCAAGACAAAGCAGTGCCTCAAGTTTTTAGAGGCGGGCAACAAGGTCAAGGTGTCCATAAGAATGAAGGGCAGGGAAAATTCCCGCGCCTATCAGGGAGTAAAGGTAATGGAGAGCTTCTTTGAAGGGCTGGAAGGCAAAGCGGTAATGGATAAAAAACCTACTACGGAGGGAAGGCACATAATAATGATGCTCTCCCCGGTAAAGGCGTAAGTTTACCCGCATTTTAAATTGTAAAAATCATCGGAGGTTATAAATATGCCTAAGCAGAAATCACACAGCAGCACAAAAAAGCGTTTCTGGCTTACTGCCACCGGCAAGGTGAAGAGGGCGCATGGCGGCAAGAACCACAAGGCAGAAACCAAGAACAGAAAGAGAAAGAGAAATTTGCGTAAGGTTACGTTAGTTTCCACCACCCAGGAATCCACTGTAAAGTCGATGATTCCTTACAAGCACTGAGGAGGTTAAAACCGTATGCGTATTAAAAGAACAGTAAACGCGCTCAAGAAGCGCAGAAAGATATTCCGCCTTTCAAAGGGCTATTTCGGCAACAAGTCCAAGTCTTACAGGATCGCGCGCGAAGCCGTGATGAAGTCGCTCAACTATGCCTTCAAGGGCCGCAAGCTCCGCAAGCGCGATATGCGCAGCCTTTGGATCGCACGCATAAACGCCGCTGCAAGGATCAACGGGCTTTCATACTCCAAGTTCATGCACGGCCTTAAAGCTGCGGGCATAAACCTCAACAGAAAAGTTCTTGCGGATCTTGCCGTAAACGACGCAACTGCATTCGCTGCACTTGCCGAAAAGGCCAAGGCTGCCGTTTAAGAGCGCAGACCATATAATTAAGCCTTGAAATACAGGCTTAATTTTTTGCTTTTTTATGACTATACAATCAAGATCAAACCCCAGGGTCAGGGCACTTGCACAGCTCAAGGAAAAAAAGTTCCGCAAGGAGCGCGGCGAATACCTTGTAGAGGGCGTAAAGATGGTCTCAGAATGTATCGCTGCTGAAAAAAACGTGACCAGCGTTGCCTGCACGGAGGAATACGCCGATAAATTTCCCGGCGCGCTTATAGTTACGCGTCAGGTGTTCGAGTATATCTCCTGCGAAAGGACTCCGCAGGGCGTCATGGCTTCCGTCATGGTGCCAGATACTGTTCCGCATGCTCCAAAAGGTAGATGTATTCTTTTGGACGGTCTGCAGGATCCGGGCAACGTCGGCACTATAATCCGCACGGCAAATGCTGCGGGCTACGGCGAGATCTATATGATAAACTGCGCCGACCCCTTTTCGCCCAAATGCGTACGCGCAAGCATGAGCGGCGTATTTTTTGCCGACATAATGCAGGGAAGCGAACAACAGGTGCTCTCGGCGCTCGGCGGCACGCCCATAGTCTGTGCGGACATGAACGGAACGGATGCATATTCGTTTACTCCGCCCGAAAAGTTCTGCCTGTGCATAGGCAGCGAAGGTTCGGGTATAAGCGCAAACGTTCGTGCGGCGGCAAAATATACAGTTAAAATTCCCATGGCGCCCACCTGTGAAAGCCTTAACGCGGCTGTTTCGGCGGGGATCTTGATGTATCTTCTGAAAGGGGCGGCGGGCTGACAGGCGCACTCCGCTCAAAGACATATTTTATGAGGTGATCACACATGTCAGGACATTCAAAATGGCATAATATACAGGCAAAAAAAGGTAAAACGGACGCTGCCCGCGGCGCAATGTTCACCAAACTCGGCAGGGAACTTGCCGTTGCGGCAAAGGGCAACCCCAACCCCGATACCAACAGCAAACTTGCAGACGCCATAGCAAAGGCTAAAGCGGCAAACATGCCCAACGATACTATAAAGCGTTCCATAGCAAAGGCTGCAGGCGAGCTTGGCGACAAGGACTACAAGGAGCTTACCTACGAAGGTTACGGCGTGGGCGGTGCGGCGGTAATAATAAACACGCTCACCGATAACGTAAACAGGACTGCGGGCGACGTCAGCGCTGCCATGAAGAAATACGGTGGCAACATGGGCGTTATGGGCTGCGTTTCTTACCTGTTCGACAAAAAGGGCTATATTGCGGTAGAACGCACGGCAACGCTTGACGACGATACGATGATGGAATACTGCCTTGAGGCGGGCGCCGACGACTATACTGCTCAGGACGACGCTTACGAAGTTTACTGCGCGCCCGAAAACTTTTCGGCAGTTCGCGGCTATCTCGAGGGAAAGGGCCTTAATTTCTTCGAGGCTGCTGTGAAGATGATCCCGCAGAGCTACATCTCTCTGGACGAAGAAAAGCTGGAAACGTTCAGGAAGATGCTCGACAGGCTCAACGAGCTTGACGATGTGCAGGACGTATACCACAACGTAGAAATGCCCGAAGAGGACGACGAAGACTGATTTAATTTAAGTTAAGAAATTGGATCGCGCGCGGATATCAGATGCATGGCCGCATATAAAGCCTGCATTGATGTCTGTAGCGCGATTCTTATTTTCTTTCGCAATTATATGCATAACTTGCGCAAGGTTGCGCAATCTGTTAGTACAAGCGGCGACGCTTTAACAATATAGTTCTTTTTAAAGCGTTTCCGCTTTATCTAAAAAAGATGAAATTCATTTTTGACTTGTCCTTTATTTGTGCGAAAATGTTTTGAAAGGAACGGTGGGGAGTGTTTTCTTTGTGAGAGAACGCTCCCCTATGTATTTTTGCGGCCTGCAGGGTATAAAATATAATATGCGCAGAATTTTTACCGCTCTGTGCTCCGTTGCCTGCTGTCTTGCCGTGGCGGGCGGTGCACTGATAGCTTTTGCAGGACATACCAAGGAAGCCGAGGCGGCGTTGCCGGGTGTAATAACGGTATGGCAGATAGACGGCTTTGAGGGCGGCAAAGGCTCGCGCAGCGACTATCTGCGCTCTGTGGGCGAAAAATTCTATAAAGACGGCGGAGCATACGTTGAGGTCGCCTCGCTTACTGCCGAGGCTGCCCGTGCAAATATGGAAAAGGGTATCCTGCCGGACGCGCTCTCCTATCCGTCTGGTATTCAGGGATTTGAAAGCGTACTTACTGAAAGTGCCGAACCTGTAGTCTGGTGTCGCGGAGCGTATTGCCTCATCTCTGTAAAGTATTCCGACTTCACTCTTGCCGATAAAGATAACACGGTGATAAACGGCGGCAAAGATAATCTTGCCGATGTTGCGGCAGTGTTTGCGGGAATAGGCGGCGCGGCGACGGAGACTCCGACGGGGGCCTATGTAAGCCTTATAAACGGCAAATACGATTTTTTGCTCGGTACTCAGCGTGATATCGTCAGAATGTCTGTCCACGGAGTGGCATGCAATGTCATGCCCCTGACTGCATTCAACGACCTGTACCAGAACATTGCAGTTGTCGGCAGCGGCGTTCGCGGTGAAATGGCGGCGCGCTATATAGACTGTCTGATTGCTCATTCGGAAGGTATTTCCTCGCTGTGCATGTTTCACGACAGGACGGAACTGTACAGCGATAACCTTCATTTACTTGAAAATCTGACCTTTGATTATACTGTACCGCACATAGCGGGTGTCGACTATATTGCCCGAGTGAAAAATGCTGCCCGAACGGGAGATATAAATCTGCTTAAAACTTTGCTCAAACCATTGTAAAATTTCTGAAAAAATGATAATATATAGAGGTAACAGAATTTGCGTGACAACAGCTTGGGTCGCGACGCTCCGCCTTGCGTGCCGTTTGAAGAAAATTTCAGCTTTTCCGCGCACACGACCTATGGTTGCGGAGGTGTTGCAAAACGCGCTTTTTTCCCGCGAAATGTCAGGGAAGCAAGACTGATCTTCAATTTTCTCAACTCATCCGGTGAAAGATTTTTTGTATTGGGGTGCGGTTCCGACGTGCTTGCCCAGGACGGCAGATACGAAGGTAGCATCATCTGCACTTCCCGTTTAAAGGGCATAACTTTTCACGCCATGAAGGGAGAGTATGTTCTTAACGTTCTTTCGGGAACTACCGTTCAGGAACTTCTGCACTTCTGCAGAACATATGGGTTTTCAGGCCTTGAATTTCTGGCGGGGATACCCGCCAGCATAGGCGGGCTTACCTGCATGAACGGCGGTGCATTCGGCAGTTTTATAGGCGACAGGGTACACAGCGTGCGCCTTTGCGGTCTTAAAAAGGCTGTGTTGAGCCATGATGAATGTAATTTTGCGTATAAACAAAGTACTATGCGTGGCATAAAATGCCTTATAACCCAGACAAATTTGCAGGTATCGCGTGAAAATCCTGCCCTTGTTGCCAAAAACATAAAAAGTATTCTTGCAAAGCGGGCAAATCAGCCGGGCGGCAGAAGCTGCGGCTGTGTGTTTGAAAATTACTGCGGCGTAAGCGCCGGCGAGATAATTGAAAACGCGGGATTAAAAGGCGTCAGCGTCGGCAAGGCGTATGTAAGCGAAGAGCACGCCAATTTTATAATAAATAAGGGAAATTCTTCCGCAGACGTGTACGCGCTCATTGCATTGGTCAAAAACGAAGTATACAAAAAGTTCGGCGTCACGCTTAAGGAAGAGGTTTGTTACATCGGAGACTTTTAATGATTTTAACTGCAGATTACCATACGCATACACCGTATTCTCACGGCAAGAATACGGTTATGGAGAATGCCGTTGCGGCACAGAAACTGTCGCTCAAGGCCGTAGGGATAACCGACCACGGCTTTAATCACATAATTTTCGGGCTCAGAAGGCGCAAACTTGAGGCGCTGAGAAAGGAGTGTACCGAGGCGGAGGCCGCAACCGGCGTAAAAGTGCTGATGGGAATGGAGAGCAACCTTACATCGGCAAACGGCGATACCGACATGAAGGAGAGCGACCTTGCGCACTTCGATCTGTATCTCTGCGGCCTGCACGAGGTGTTGTGGTATAAAACACCGGTAGATTTTTTCAATCTTTCCGTACGCAACTACTTTGCCTATAAAATAGGAAAGCGCCCTGCGGGAAAACTTTTTGAAACGACTACCAGGGCTTATATCAACGCCGTTAAAAAGAATCCCATAGACATTCTCACACATATCAATTTCCGTTGCTTCTGCGATGTGAAGGAAGTGGCAAAGTGTTGCGCGGACTATGGCACTTACATTGAGATAAATACAAAAAAGTATCACATTTCGCCCGAGGAGCTGAACATAATGTCAGAGGCGGGAGCGCGCTTCGTCATTGATTCAGACGCTCATTCCGCAGACCGCGTGGGCGATACTAAAATAGCCGAACAGCTGCTTGCCCAAGCCGGCGTTCCGCTTGAAAAAATAGACAACATAGACGGCCGCCTGCCCAATTTCAGGTTTGCCGAATACAAGCGCACCCACCTGTAAGTATTCAGGTGCCGTGCTTTGCCTCATTTAATTTTTATGACTAACTTTACCGAAGAGATCAAAACTGAAATACTAAAAAATTTTTCGGGCGGCAGGGAGCAGTGTCTTTCCGCCCTTTCGGCGTTTATCAGAACGAGCGGAAGCCTTGTCAGGTCGGGTGGGTATTACGGCTTTGAGCTTTCTACCGAAAGCGAAAATACAGCTCATTTTTTTGCCGACATGCTTGAAAACGTTTTCGGCGTGGAGATAAGCGATTTTTCTTCCCGTTCAGACGTTTCCAGCGGAAGGGACAAGCTGGTATTTTCCTGCATTGGCCCGCAGAGCACACAGCTATTAAAGGAGTGCGGCGTGCTCGGGGAGGATGCAGACGGGGTGTTCGTCGATTTCTCTGTCGGCGATAAAGTAACCGAAGGCAGCGGGTGCGTTCAGGCCTATTTCAAGGGTGCGTTCCTGGGCGGCGGAAGCTGCACCCTGCCCGACCCCGGCGGTTATTCCAGCACGGGCTATCACTTTGAAGTAGTCTTTCGCAATAAGATAACGGCGGGAGATTTCTGCGACCTTCTCTGCACCTTCGATATTCTTGCAAAGCTCGTGATGCGCAAGGACAGCGCAGTGGTGTATCTAAAGAGTATAGACGCCATTTCTGCCGCGCTCTCCGCTATGGGGGCAGAGGGATGCCTTGAAAAACTTAAAGAGGTGGCGCGCGAACGCGGCAACTCCAACAACGATAACCGCGTGAATAACTGTTCGGTCTCCAATATAGATAAAACTGTTTCAGCCTCGGTCAAGCAGGTGCAGGCGATAGAAATAATACGCTCTACCATCGGCCTGCAGAGCCTTGACGAAAATTTATTTTCGGTGGCCGAAGGCAGGCTTGCCGATAAAAATGCGTCTATGCAGGAGCTTGCCGACAGGCTGCACATCTCAAAGAGCTGCTTGAATCACCGCTTCCGCAAAATAATGGATATGGCAAGGCAGCTTGGCGAAAACTGATAATTTGTCCTGCTTTTTGCAAATGTTCTGCCCGCCTGCGTTGCGGGCGCGTATCGTACGATATCAAAGAGGAAAATATGACTGATTTTGTTCACCTGCACCTCCATACCGAATATTCCCTTCTCGACGGGGCGTGCAAAATCGACAATCTTATAGACTACTGTAAGGAAAACGGCATAGATACCGTATGCATGACCGACCACGGCAACATGTACGGCACGCTTCATTTTGCCGAAAAAGCCGCCGCCGCAGGGCTTAAATATATCATCGGCTGTGAATTTTATGTCACAAAAGATATGCGCGACAAGTCGCAGAATATATCCGAGCACCTCATTCTTCTTGCAAAGAATAAGGCGGGATATAAAAACCTTGTCCAGCTTGATTCCATGGCGTTTGTAGACGGCTTTTACTATAAGCCCAAGATAGACTATCAGGTGCTTAAAGAACATTCCGAAGGGGTCATCTGCCTTTCGGCGTGCATAGCGGGCGGTATTCCGCGCAGGCTTCTCAACAACGACTATGAGGGCGCAAAGCAGCTTGCGCTGCACCTTCAGGGCATTTTCGGCGAAGATTTTTACATAGAGATACAGAACCACGGAATAGAAGAGGAAAAGCGTGTATTGCCCCTGCTTTTAAGGCTTGCCGACGATATAGGCGCCGAGATCGTGGCCACGAACGATGTGCATTACCTTAAAAAGGAAGATTCCGAGATGCAGGACGTGCTCATGTGCATCCAGATGAAAAAGACGCTGGACGACCCCAAGCGCATGAAGTTCGACACCGACGAATTTTATTTCAAGACGGGCGACGAAATGGCCGAGCTGTTCCCCAACCTGCCCGGGGCGATATCGAATACGCGCGTTATTGCCGATAAAGTCACCGAGCTTGCGTTCAACCTCGATAGAAAGGGATACCCGATAAGGGATACTTCGCTCATTCCCGGCTACGAGCCGCCCGACGGCAGCACGCCCGAACAGTACCTGCGCAAGCTTACCGACGAAGGGCTTGTGCGCCGCTACGGCACGGTCACCCAAAGGGAGCGCGAGCGCGCAGACTATGAACTCAACGTCATTTGCTCGATGGGCTACGCCGAATATTACCTGATAGTGTGGGACTTCATAAATTGGTCGCGCGAACAGGGCATACCAGTCGGCCCGGGCCGCGGTTCGGGCGTAAGCTCTATCGTCGCCTATTCCATAGGCATAACCGACGTGGAGCCCCTGCAGTACGATCTGCTCTTCGAGCGTTTCCTCAATCCCGACCGTGTATCCATGCCCGACTTCGATATCGACTTCTGCACCGAAAGGCGCGAGGAGACGATAGAATATGTGCGCAAAAAGTACCACCCGGAAAACGTATGCCAGATAGTCACATTCGGCACCATGGCGGCAAAGAACTCCATAAAGGACGTCGGCCGCGTAATGCGCGTGCCCTATTCCGAGACAGACAGGCTGACAAAGATAATGGACGGCAAGACCTCTATAAAGGACTTGCTCGGCCAAAACATAGAAAAGACAAAGCAGAAGATGCTCGCCGAGCAGGATGAGGACAAGCGTGCGTCTATCGCAGACAAACTCAATGAACTTCAGCTTGCCCGCAATGCCGAATTCTGCGAACTCTACGAAAACGACGCCACGCTGCACTCCGTAATAGACATGGCGCTTAAGATAGAGGGCATGCCCCGCCAGACGGGCATGCATGCCGCGGGCGTAGTCATCTGCCGCAAAAAGATTGCCGACAACGTTCCCCTATCGCGCAACAGCAGCGGCGGCGGCGACGATAAGGACGCCATAACTACGCAGTTCGTAGCAAAGGAGATAGAGGCGCTGGGCATGCTCAAGATGGACTTCCTTGCCCTCGTCACCCTCACCGATATCAAAAAGTGCTGCGACTATATCAAAGAAGACTACGGCATAGACATAGACTTCACCAAGATAGGCTACACAGACGCGGGCGCCTACGAACTGATTTCCGAAGGCGATACCGACGGAGTGTTCCAGCTTGAAGCGGGCGGCATGAAAAAGTTCATGCGCCAGCTAAAACCCGATACCCTTGAAGACCTTATAGCCGGCGTTTCGCTCTACCGTCCCGGCCCCATGAAGTTCATAGACTCTTTCTGCAACCGCAAGCACGGACTTGAACCGATAAGCTACGACTGTCCGCAGGAAGAAAAGATACTCAAGGTCACCTACGGCATACCCGTGTATCAGGAACAGGTCATGCAGATATTCCAGTATCTTGCGGGCTTTTCGCTCGGCGAAGCCGACCTTGTGCGCCGTGCTATGGGCAAAAAGGACAAGAAGACGCTGCTTGCCCAGAAGGACAAGTTTATCTATGGCGGTACCAGCGACGTAAACGGTTCGCACATAGAGGGATGCGTCAAAAACGGTATTTCCGCAGAGGTCGCCTCCAAGATTTTTGCCGACATGGAGGGTTTTGCTTCGTATGCGTTCAACAAGTCGCATGCGGCTGCATACGCCACGCTCGCCTACCAGACGGCCTGGCTCAAAAAGTATTACATCAAGGAATTCATCTGCGGGCTTTTAAACAACAGGCTCAATAAAATAGACGAAATAACCAAGTACGTCCTCTATTTAAAGGAGAAGGGGCTGAAAGTTTTCCCGCCCGACATAAACCGCAGTAAAACGGTTTTCTCTGTAGAAAACGACGGCGTCCGCTTCGGACTTTCGGCGCTCAAGGGTACGGGCCAGGCGGCCGTAGACCTTGTTATACAGGAGCGCAACGAGCACGGCCCGTTCGAAGATTTCCCTGATTTCATCTCCCGTTGTGCCGCCATAGTCAACAAGCGCATGATAGAGGGCCTCATCTATGCGGGTGCCTTCGATTCAATGGGCGTTCACCGCTCGCAGCTCATTCTCGTTTACGACGGACTGTACCAGCGTGCGTCAAGCATAGCAAAGCAAAAGAGCAGTGCCCAGATGAGTCTTTTCGGCGATATAATCGAGGAGGAAAAGCTTTCTGTGGAGTACCCCGACGTCCCCGAATACGAACTCAACGAAAAGCTTTCAAAAGAGAAAGAAGTGCTCGGCGTGTACGTAAGCGGCCACCCCTTTGAAAAGTATATGGGCGAGTTTGAAGACTGCAGTTTCAACTGCAGCATGCTGGACGACTATACCGAGGACGAGGATGGCGAGCGCACATACAACGGCATACGCGACGGAATGCAGGTAACTATGGGCGGCATAATAACGTCGTTCAAAAAGACGGTTACCAAGCGCACCGGCGCGCACATGGCGTTCCTCACGCTTGAAGACGTCTACGGCAGCGTAGAGTGCCTTGCCTTCCCCGCAATCTACGAAAGGTACAGGGGACTTATCGTAAACGATAAAATCGTGCGGATTTCGGGCAAGCTTGACCTGGATAACGGCAAGGAACCAACTATCATACTCGATAAAATTACGGCGGCAGACGTTGGCGGCGCGCCGCAAAGCCGGGAAAAACCCGTTGAGCAGGAAATAAAGCGCAGCGTACTGTGGCTGAACGCCAGCGACCTGAGCGACGAGGATTTTGAAGAGTTGGTCTCAATGCTCGGCAATTACGAGGGTGAAACATTCTGCAACATAAAGCGCGGAAGCAAAAAGTTCCGCCTTGACGGCGGCGTAAATTACTGCCGCGGCCTGCTTGCGGAGCTGAGTACTTTCCTCGGCGAGGAAGATGTTAAGCTTGTCTGACTATTGATTATTCGGAATATAAAAAGCAGGGCGTTCATGCCGTTTATGGCTTCATTTGTGCTCTGCTTTTACTTTTTCTTTTAATTTGATAAAAATCTATTGAAATTTTGCAAAAGGTTTGATATAATATATAACTGAAATGATGATCAGTCTGTGCGCGGTCATGTCAGGCAGCGGCGGCTGCACAAATGCGCCGTTTTAAGGGGGCTTGCGGTTTTCCGCAGAGGCGCTTACAATAAAATAATAAAGACTTATTCTTTACGGAGGTTTTTATGAAGAGAATAGGCTTGCTTACAAGCGGTGGCGATGCCCCCGGCATGAACGCTTGCATAAGGGCGGTCGTCCGCAGTGCGCTTTACTTCGGTATCGAAGTTTACGGCATCGAGCGCGGCTATCAGGGACTTATCGACGATGAAATGATCTCTATGGATATGCGTTCCGTTTCCGATATCGTTCAGCGCGGCGGCACAAAACTGCGTACGGCAAGGTGCCTTGAAATGCTCACCAAAGAGGGGCAGAAAAAGGCCGTCCGCACGCTTGAAGCCCGCGGAATAGAGGGACTTGTGGTAATAGGCGGCGACGGTTCTTTCAGGGGTGCAAAGTGCCTTTCCGAAGACTACGGCATCCCCACTATAGGCATACCGGGAACAATAGATAACGACCTCGAATATACTGATTATACTTTAGGTTTCGATACTGCGGTAAACACCTGTATAGATATCATCAACAAACTTCGCGACACCATGACCTCGCACGAGCGCATTTCCGTTGTAGAGGTAATGGGCAGGCGTTGCGGCGATATAGCGCTGTATGCGGGCATTGCCAGCGGCGCCGAAATAATCGTAGTGCCCGAAGTCGTGTTCGACCTCGATGATATCGTAATGCGCATAAACAGGTCGCGCGCAAACGGTAAGCACTCCAATATAGTCGTAGTGGCCGAAGGCGTATGCTCGGCAGACGAATTTGCCAAGCAGCTGCAGTCCATTACCACCTATTCCGTGCGCCCTACCACCATAGGGCACGTTCAGCGCGGCGGCTCCCCCTCAATGGCAGACAGAATGCTTGCCGCCCAGTTCGGCAACAAGGCAGTGCGCCTTCTGAACGACGGCATAGGCAACAGGGTGGTGGGTATCCATAAAAACGAGATCATAGATATGGATATCATCGAAGCCGTCAACATGAAAAAGAAGTTTAACTACGAGCTTTACGAAACGTTGCAGATGATCTCTATGTAAATTTGCCGCTTTGCGGCAGATCATACGTCACCGCGGCGGCTTTTACGGATGGTCTATGATTTTAGCTATTTGCCTCAGCCCCTGCATAGACGTCAACATGGAAGTTGACAGTTTAAGCGTGGGCAAATCCAATAAAATACTCAACAAACGCATATATTTTACCGGTAAGGCCATAAACTCGGCGCGCGGGCTTAAAAGGCTGGGCGCGCAGGTGCAGGCCACGGGTTTTATGTATGAAGACAACGGCCGTCTGTTTGAACAGGAGCTGCACTACGAGGGCGTTCCTTACAGGTTTGTATGGTGTCCCGGGCGCGTGCGCGAAAACTATAAGTTTGTCGACCATAAGTCTATGCTCACGGAAGTGGACGATATCAGCCCCGAGGTGAGCGAAGAAAAGAAGACAGAGCTCATTGCGCGGGTCAAAGAACTTTCGGCAAAGTGCGAAGCAGTCATCCTCTCGGGCGGGCTTGCAAGGGGCATGAAGCCATCGTACTATGCAGACGTGTTGTCTGCCGTGCCCTCGGGCGTCAGGAAGATAGTCGATACGTCCGGCGAAAGGTTGCTCTCCGCATTAAGTTGCGGTGTCGACCTTATAAAGCCGAATTTGCAGGAGTTGCAGAATACCCTCAATATAAGTATCACCAATAAAGACGAGGCGCTGTACGGCTGCCGCCAGCTGCTTTCCCGCGGGGCGAAATATGTTCTCCTGTCTTTGGGCAAGGAGGGTGCGATCCTTACCGACGGAAACAGAAACCTTTATTGCAAGAGCATAAATGTAGCCATGAATTCCACGATTGGTGCGGGCGACGGCATGGTAGCCGCGGCTACGTTTGCGCTTGCCAAGGGCGCGCCTATGGAAGATATTCTCCGTTGCGGCGTTGCGGGCGGTACTGCCGCAGTAACTACGCCCGACAATATTACATTTAAAAAGGAAAAATACGAAGAGATTTTAGACGGACTTGAAGTCCGCGAGATCTGAAAACTTCGCACGGCAAGGCTTTGGAGGTTAAATATGTGGGACGAAAATAAACCTGTACAGATGATGAAGGCGCTGTGGTTTGATTCGTTTACTATGCAGCACGTCATTGATGCGGAAAAGTACATAGAGGGCGACAAGCTCGGCAGAGATCTGTGCGGCAGTTTTGCGCCTTTCTGCAAAGTGTGCGCAAAGTGGGCAAAAAACCCCTGCGTCACCGCCTACAGGATCAATGAAAGGATGAATGTAGTCTGCCCCATGCTCGACGCTGCCTGCGCGGACGACCCTGCGGTCGTTCAGGCCATAGTCGACATGGACAAGTATCTTGCCAGCCAAAGCCTCGGCGTCGACCTGTGCGGAAGATACGCGCCTTTCTGCGCCGTGTGCGATAAAGAAGACGATCTCCCCTGCGGACAGGCCTATCTGAAGTATAAAGCTATCGAAGGCTTTTCTACCAAGGCGCTCACGTCGCAGACCGGCGGCGAGCTGGTAATAAGCATGCCGCGCTGGGACGATGCACTTACTCAGGCCCTCGAAGAGACCGTTGCAGAAACGTCGGGCGAAGTTGCTGCCGCGAAAGAACAGCCAGCAGAGGTTTCCGCCGCAGAAGCTGTTTCTGCGGAAGTTCCGACAGAAATGCCTGCAGAAGAACCTGCCGAAAAACCTGTGCGCCGCGGTTTCAGGATAGGTATTGCCAGAAGGCGCGTAAAGGCTGTTGAGGAAAGTACTGAAAAACCCGAGGTAAAGGCCGAAGATCAAACTTCTGAAGGTGCTGCAGGTAATGCCGCTGAGGAAACGACAGACGAAGGCGCCGAAGTTAAGGCCGAAGACGAAATAGCCGTTACTGCCGACATGCCAGAAACCGAAGAAAAAATTGAAGTTTCCGATGCCGCAGACACCGCGGAAGATAAGTCTGAAATATCAGAAAATTAAGTCTATTTATTTTTAAAGGGGCGCATTTTTCGCGCCCCTTTTTGCTTTCATTTTGTATTGGCATTAGAAGTACTCATGAATAGTCGCCGCCGACGGCACATAAAGAGTTGACAAAAACGGCCGTATCTGTTAACATCATTGTATAGGAAAGAAAATAAGTATATTGCCTGCCGCCGGGCAGGCATTGCGTTGGTTTCTGCATCGTTAGGCCGTTGAAGATGCGGAGTTGCCGGCGCTTTTTTTATGGCAAAGGAGTTTACATGAAGTCAGAGCTTTTAAACCGTGGCAACATAGCCGACTTTTTCAGATATGTGCCGTTCAGCGTGCTGGCAATGATAGCAATGTCTTGCTATATCCTTGCGGATACGTTTTTTGTATCGCAGGGACTTGGCAGCAACGGACTTGCCGCCCTCAACCTGGCTATTCCTGTATATTACTTCATGCACGGCGCGGGGCTCATGCTCGGCATGGGTGGCGCAACAAAATATTCGGTGTGCCGCAGCAGAGGGCAAGAGGAACAGGCAAACAGGGTGTTTACCAACACATTGTACCTTGCGGCATTGTTTTCGCTTGTCTTTATTTTTATAGGCGTTTTTCTTTCGGGCAGGCTGACGGTATTACTCGGGGCAGACGAAGCTACTTATGACATGACGGAAATTTATATAAGGGTTCTGATGTTTTTTTCGCCCGCGTTTGTGCTGAATAATATCCTTGTGTGCTTTGTGCGCAACGATGGCGCGCCCAGGATAGCAATGGCGTCTACGGTTACGGGTAGCCTTTCAAATATTCTGCTCGACTACGTGTTCATTTTTCCCTGTAATATGGGAATGTTCGGCGCAGTCTTCGCCACCGGGCTTGCGCCTGTTATCGGAATATGCATCTCGCTTATCCATGTCTTCCGCCGCAAAAATAATTTCCGTGCCGTTAAAATGCCGCCTTCGCCGCGTATCACGGGTTCAACCTTTGCGATCGGCCTGCCGTCGCTTGTCGAGCAGTTCTCGTCTGCTATAGTCGTGCTTGTATTCAACTTTATCATTCTGGATATAGGCGGAAATATCGCCGTGGCCGCTTACGGCGTTGTTGCAAACATATCGCTTGTGGTCGCTTCGGTATTTACAGGCATAGCCCAGGGCGTGCAGCCGCTCATCAGCCGCGCCCACGGCGTAGGCGAAGATGGCAGGGGCAAGGCGTTTCTGTTCTATGCGGTGGCGCTTTCTGTGATATTTTCGGCAGTCGTCTATGCCATGATATTTACATTTGCCGCTCCCATCGCCGATATTTTTAATTCTGAAAATATTGCCCTGCTGACCGAACTCGCCGCGGGCGGAATGCGCGTCTACTTTGCCGCAACGCCTTTTCTCGGGTTCAATATAGTCATATGCGCATACTTTTCTGCCTCCGAAAAGGTTTTGCCTGCCCAGGCGGTGTCTTTGCTCCGTGGGCTGATTGTTATAATACCTGCGGCATATATTCTGTCTTCGGTTATGGGGCTTGACGGCGTATGGCTATCGTACTCCGTAACGGAGGGAATGGTTGCCGCAGTCGCCGTAATTATTTATGTTTTTATAACCAAAAGAGGCAAAAAAACACCCGGTAAAATCACGCAGAAAGGCGCTGTTTAAGCGATTGTGCGGGCATATGAAAATATTAATAAAAATATGTTGTTCTATCGTTGACAACATAATATGTATATAGTATAATCGCTATGCTCATGTACGGACGAAAACTTAATAGAAGTGTAATCGGAGAACGCGCGGCCGTAGCCGCGTTGTTGAGAAAGATAGCGGGTGCGCCCGGCTTTTTAAGTCGAGCAGCGCCCTTTTTTTATGCCTCTCAGGCGGAACGCCAGGTGCAGCGGACTGCACGTTCTTTTTTTATTCAGAACTGCCCGTACAATAAATTTGTTTAAAGGAGAATATATGAGACTGATTTTACGCTTTTTAAAGCCGCATTGGAGGATGTGTGTTCTCACTGTATTTCTGCTTTTTGTAGATGTTGTCGGGGCGCTCATTATACCTACATTTGCGGCTGAACTGATGAACGAAGCCGAAAAGGGCATGGCCTTCAACAACCTTATAGTAACGGCTGTGCTTATGGGCGTGGCGGCACTTGTGGCGGGCGGCGCGGCCATAGGCAGTGTTTTCGCGTGCGCGGATCTTACGGCAAAAGTAGGCGCCGGCATGCGTGATGCGCTGTATAAAAAATCGCTTGAACTTGCTGTTTCTGACTTCCGCACATTCGGCACGGCGTCGGTTACGACGAGGACGGTTTCAGACATAACAAATATTCAGACCGCGCTTATCAACACATTCATGCTAGTGCTGCCCGTTCCGCTCATATTTGTGCTGTCAGTGGTCATGGCGTTTATTCTTGACTGGGCAATGGCGCTGATATTGCTCGGTATTCTGATAGTTATATCTGTCATAGCCGTGTTTATTATCAAAAGTTCCTCGCCGCTATTCAGAAAACTGCAGAAGCTGCTCGACAAAATGAACTTATGGAAAACTGCTCCGTATACAGGGAAATTTATAAGTCTCAGACAAAGGAGGAAGACGAGGTATGAGTAATAAGAAAATCAAAAATACGTCGCGCAAATACGATGCGCCTCAATATGCCATGAAGACGGCAAAGAGATTATTTTCCCAGCTCAAAGATCAGCGTTTCAGGCTTATTGCCGTGGCTGTTTCTATCGTAATTTATACTGTGCTCAACATAGTTACCCCCTATTACAGCGCCATCGTGATAGACGCGTTGAAGGCTGTTGTGGATGAGGCTGTGGTTTCGGGCAAATTCTCGCTTGCGTGGGATCCGCTCGGAAGAGAAATGACCATTCTCTTTGTAATGTACATGATTATGGCATGTTTCTATTTTTTTCAGTCATGTCTCATGGCAAGCGTTGCCGAAAATCTTATTTTAAAACTGCGCAGGCAGATAAGCAATAAACTCAACAAGCTGCCGATGCGCTTTTTCGACCGCAACAAGCCGGGCGAGATTTTAAGCCGCGTTACAAGCGACCTTGACAAGGTATCCGAAACCTTGCAGACCGGCCTTTTGAAGCTTGTAGTGGCGATAGGCACAATAATCGGTTCTCTTTCATTTATGTTTTATTACAGCTGGATACTTGCGCTTATTTTCCTGGCGTTTATGGCTATAGCTGTAATTATTACAAAAATTATATCCAAAAAGAATCTGAAATGCGCTTCTGAAAGGCAGGAGGCAATAGCCCGCCTTACAGGTATTGCCGAAGAGTACTATACCGGCAGAGATATAATTAAAGCTTTCAATCATGAAGAGGAAAGCGTCGGCAAAGTATATAAAGCCGTTGAAGAGGTTCGCCTGGCTACCCGCGACGCCGACTTCTTGACAAACGCTGTAAACCCCGCCGTAAGGTTCCTGTCGCGTATATCGCAGGCGGTGATCCTGCTTATCGCAGGTTACTGGATGATAAACGGCTCTATGACGATAGGCGTAGTGCAGGCTTATTTCCAATACCTGAACATGACTGCCGAACCGGTGACGGAGGCTTCGTTCATGATCAATTCCCTTCAGTCCGCGCTTGCTTCGGCCGAGCGTACGTTTGAGTTCCTTGACGATGAAGAGGAAGTCCCGGATACGTCTATGCCTGTGAATATAGACAGGGCAGAGGGCAGAATTGCCTTTGAACATGTAAGCTTTGGCTATACGCCCGAAAAGTTACTTATGAAGGATATAAGTTTTACTGCAAATCCCGGGCAGAAGATCGCTGTAGTCGGGGCAACGGGCGCAGGTAAGACTACGCTTATCAACCTTCTGATGCGTTTTTACGAAGTTAACGGCGGCAGAATCACAATAGACGGGATAACCTCTACAGACCTCACCAGAAAGGGGTTGCGCAAAAACTTCGGCATGGTGTTGCAGGACACATGGCTGTTCGGCGGCACTATCGCGGAAAATATTGCCTACGGCAAACCCGATGCCACCCGCGAAGAGATAGTAAACGCTGCCAAAATGGCAAAAGTGGACTATTTTATAAGAACCATGCCGCAGGGATACGACACCGTGCTTGAAAACGAGGCAGGCAATCTTTCTGTCGGGCAGAGGTAGCTTCTCACCATAGCGAGGGTGTTCCTTTGCAACCCTCCCGTGCTCATTCTCGACGAGGCTACTTCAAGCGTCGATACGCGCACAGAGGCGAAAATAGGCAAGGCGATGAAGGAGCTTATGAGCGGCCGTACAAGTTTTGTTATAGCGCACAGGCTTTCAACCATACGCGATGCCGACAATATACTCTTCATGGAAAACGGAAATATAATCGAGCAGGGCAATCATGAAACTCTTTTAAAAAAGGGCGGTGCATACGCGGCGCTGTATAACAGCCAGTTTGCATAAATTTTTTTCACAATCTTCATATTTTTATAACCTTACGTCAATATTTGTGTTGTAAATTTATGGCACAAGAACGGTCAGGGGCATTGATGTATGCCTGCCCGACCGTAAAAGGAGATAGTGTTATGAGGACTTATGCTAAAGTTGCAATTGCCACGCTGTGTGCGGCGGCGGTGCTTGCCGTTCACGCATTTGCGGGCTGCAGTTCGCAGTCGTACGTAACGTCTATTGCAAAGACGGGTACAGATGGAAGTAACGATATATACACCGTCTATTATTCAGACGGCAGTTCAACAACTTTTTCGGTTGCAAACAACAGCAGCGGAAATGTTTCTGCCGAAGATCTGTATGCAGAGTACAAGGCTCAGACGGGCGAGGATATAACTTACGAACAGTTTCTCGAGAAATATCTCACTGTTTCTGCCGACCAGTCGGCTGTTGTTACCAATTACTGCCTTCAGTCTTCAATGAAGATCTATGCGCAATTTGTCGAGTCGACTTACGGTTACAACCCGCGCGAAGGGTTGTACAAGAGCTCTGACTACAATATTTATACAGGTGCGGCCGTTATCTATGATATGGATGAATCGACTGACGGTTATACTTATCTTGTTACCAACTACCACGTCGTCTACGATTCTTCTGCCGATACTCAGTTGAACGGCGGAAAAAATACCGCACTCTACACATACGGCTATCTGTATGGCAGTGAGGGTAGTCCGTATGCAGAGACACAGACCGATTCCTACGGTAATCAGACTGTTGTACGCGACGAAAACGGCTACACGAAATATAATTACGGCGATTACGCAATTCCCCTTGAATATGTGGGCGGCTCTATAGATAATGATATCGCGGTATTACGAACGCGCACATCGAATATAAAGGCCATCAATCCCAATGCATGCGAAGTTGAAATTGCAAACAGCTACCATGTGGGGCAGACGGCCATAGCCATAGGCAACCCTGAGGATGGCGGCATAAGCGTAACGCGCGGCGTTATAAGCACCGTAGATGAAAACATCCTGCTTGACATAGACGGCGACAACATTGGCAGCTATTACCGCTCAATGCGTATTGATACGCCTATGTATCAAGGCAATTCGGGCGGCGGGCTGTTCAACATAAGCGGGGAACTTATAGGTATAACCAATGCAGGGGCCGGTCAGGAAGAAAACATAAACTATGCTGTCCCGCTTGAAATTGTTACAGGCGTTGCAAACAATATCATCTATTATGCAAACGACAATAATGATTCTACAAATGGAGCATACGATATTACTTTCGGCGTAAACGTTACAACATCCGGTTCGGCGTATGTATATGACTCCGATAAAGGTTACGGCGAAGTAGTGGAAGATATCAACGTTGAATCTGTAGAAAGCAATACCATAGCGGCGGCAATTGGCGTGCAGAGCGGCGATATCCTCAAAAAGCTTGTTGTGAACGGCACGACCTACACGCTCAACAGAGAGTATGATATAAGCGACCTTGCACTCACTATCCGCGCGGGAGACGTGATCACGTTTGTGGTAGAACGAGGCGGTGAAGAAGTGACGCTGACTGATTATACGGTAACTTCGGGCGATCTTGTCGCTATTGATTGACAACTATTTAATTTAACTCCTTAATGTTCGGGGGCAGGCGCTTTATCGGCGCCTGCCCCCGAACATTTATATATAAAGCGTTCAGTAATTCACGGCTATAGTCTGCCTGACTTCACCTTTTGCGTTTGTAAACATGGCTGTTATTTTGCCGTCTTTGCACTCTATCGCCGTGCCGGTAAATGCGGCGGGGTCTACGCCCTCGGTGCGGTAGTTGCTGCGCAACGAACCACGTATCACGGGGTAATCGGTGCGCGTCTCCGTACCGGCTTCGGCAAAGTCGAGTTTGTGTGAATGTCCGCTTATGCACAGGTCAAATTTTCCGTTCGTTGCCTCATTTAGCTGTGTCGTCCATTCGGGAAAGCGTTCGTAATCCGAAAGGGGGAACGCCATGTGGGCAAGCAGGAATTTATATTCGCAGCTTTCGCCGAAGCGTTCAAGCCCGTTCAGCCATTCGGTCTGCTCTCTGCGCTGCTGCTCAAAATTGGCGGCGGGCCCTATAAAAAAGTTGTCGTCCGCCATATCGTTGTTGGTGTCAAGCACCAGAAAGTATGCTCCGCCAAGCTCTACGGTGTAGTACAGTTTTCTGCCGTTGCTGCCTACATATTCGGGCAATTCATCGGCATATCTGCCGTTACACTCATGGTTGCCGCGCGTGTATATCACCGGCCTTTCGCCGCCCGTGATGCGGCTTGCCGTCTTGTATATAAGCGAGATCTGCCACAGCGACGAAACGTCGTTGATTATATCTCCGTTAAGGATAAGAATGTCAAGGTCTTTGCCGAAGTAACTTGCCGCCGCGCTTGCACCGCGCAGCGTTTCGTGGCTGTCGCTGATGTTGTAAATCTGCAGCCCGTCGCTGCCGTCCACAGGTTTGAAGTTATATTTTTTTACGCGTTCGCCTCCGCGGATGGCAAGATATGCGGCTTCGGAATAGACGGGAACGGAGTGAAGTTCGTAGCCCTTCGCCTCGTCGAGCACCGCCATTGGCACGCTGACTTTGTGCAGCGTGCTCACCCTGTTCTGGCCGTTGCTCTGGTCGTAATAGGTCTTGCCGTTTACCGTTACGTAGCCTGTGGACTTAACCGAAGTAGACCATGCTATCTGATACTCGTCTTCAACGGCAAAAACCACTCCGTCGGACGTGAACCTGAAGATGAAAAGTCTGAATATTCCAAATATGCACACAAAAAATATGACTATGCTCAGTGTAATTACCGATATCCTTTTGCCAAGTCTTTTAAATTTGGGGTATGCCAGAATAAGGAACAGAAACAGCCCCACCACGGCAAGCGCCGCAAAAATCGGCAGGCCCGTGATAAGCAGGTAAGTAAGCTTTGAAAGCACATAGGCCGTAAACAGAAAGTGCCCCAGCGCCATTGCCACTGCAGCGCATATCAGTCCCACCGAAAGGCGGGCGCTTTTAAATATTTTTAAATTGAGAACAGAGAACAGAAGGGGGAGAAGGGCAAATATGCCGAGTACAAACGGCAGGCCCGCCCATGTGTAGAACATATTGCTGAATATAAAAATGCCTGTAACGAGAAACTCGAACAGATACAGCGCGCTCAGTGTTACGGAGCTTATATATAATTTAACTTCTTTTGTCATCAAAAGTGCCTCCTTTTTAAAGGCAGTGATCGGAAAAATTTTATCATAAAATTGCTTCTGCTGTCAAATAATCGGGCGCTCGGCCCGCTATAGCTCTGCCGTTTGAAGTTAAAATAAAAAAATAAGGTTTTTTTGGCGCAAAATTACTGTGCAATGCCAAAATTTGTTTGACAACTACGGTCGTTTAACATATAATATCAAAGGTAATCGCGCTTAGGGCGCGTTGCTTGAATAAATCGTTATATGCTGCTATGGCTCAGCAGGTAGAGCACGTCCTTGGTAAGGACGAGGTCACCGGTTCAAATCCGGTTAGCAGCT
>CALVLV010000006.1 GCA_944341075.1 uncultured Clostridia bacterium | reverse complement strand
TCTCGCTCGTTCTCCTGTTCGACGGGCGCAATGTCCGTCTTGTGATATTTTTCCATGTGACAAACTAAGTAGCTTATTTCATTGTCCTCCTTGATTTTTCTGGTTAAAAGCCCTCGGCAGAGCGAACGGTACTTCGCTTGCGAAGTATAGTGAGCTATACTTCGAACCCACGAAGTGGAAGAAGTATCAATAACGCACTTCAAGTTTGCTTGCCGAATTTAGGCTTTGGTTTGTCTTGTAATTTTCGTTTGCTTGCCTAATTTATGGCGGTCTGATTGTCGTTTGCTTGTTCATTTTTTACCTCCTGATTTGATTGTTATTTATCATTACCCACGAGCAAAATCATGAGTTCGATAGCCTAAAAAAGAACGCAAAAAAGTCGCTGATGCTTGTAACGCGATCACCGACTTAAGCTTTATGGTGGTTAGCCATTCTATGTAATTTTCGGTTTATTTACTTTTGCTTTTGCCTCGGTTGTCTGAAAATTTGTACGCTAAAAAAGCCCTTAACGGCACATCTAAAAATGCGTGATAAAGAGGCTTAACTCCATAAAAAAGAGTACAACAATAATCGCAAAAAGTATTTTTGCGATTGCGATACCGGCAACTTTTGCTCAAATGTCGCTTTGCGCCGCTTGGCAAAAGTTTAAGGCATCTTAAAAGCCTTTCATCGCACATCTTTTCCGAACAAAGGAGATAACGACTTATTTCGAAAAAAACTGTAACACAAAATAAGCCTGTCTTCGCTCGAAGAAAGACGACCATTTATCGGGGTTTAAGCAAAAAATTGTACGCCTACAAAACCCCGTTATGGCGCGTCTTTCAGACGGCTCGGGTGCAGCGCGTTTTGCGCTGAAATCCATACAGAGCAATACGCTCTGCGGCGCAGTCATATCTGCGCTAAACTCTCTCGTGAAAGAGGAGTACCTGTACTTGAATGTACAGCAAAAGAGCACAGGCAACATATCTGCCTGTACTCTCGCATTATATCATAAAAAAGAACCGTTGTCAATAGAAGTACAAACATTTGTTTGTAATATTTTGTCGTTTTATCGGGTTAAAGGGATATAATTATATCTGCAATCTGGTCTATGCTACGATTATCGGTTTGAATTTTAACCGTGTTAAACTCATTAAATGAAGGCAATCTGTTAAGGCTTCGTTCGATAACGTCTTCGGAATGAATACCCATAGCTATGTCTTTTTTAAGCGCGATTGGCAATAAGCCAGTTTACTTTTTATCTAATATATGTTAAAATAATGATGCTGAATATGTTTTTAGCGGTTTTGTGCGTTCATTATATTAAAACATGGAGGGAAATATGAAAATAAAACAAACTATAATCTCCGCTATATTTGGTTGTTGTCTTACATTTTCAATATTATTTGCGGGGTGTAGCCTTTTTTCAGATAATGCCTCCGATCTTTTTGAGTTCAATTTAAAAGTTGGAGATACGTATTACATAAAAAGTATTAAATCTGATGATATCACTGAGCTGGAAATTCCGGAAAGTTATAATAATAAAAAAATATCAGGTATTGAAAATAATGCGTTTGCAAATTGCTCTTCTCTCAAGAAGGTTGTTATCCCGGAAGGAGTTACAGAAATTGGCGCCAACGCATTTAATAATTGCAGTGCGTTAGAAACTATTTCGTTACCAAGCAGTATTTCTAAAATAGGTACAGATGCGTTTAGCGGTTGCAGTTCACTCAAATATTATACATTTGAAAACGGTGCTTATTTGGGAAATGAGGAAAATAATTATCTTGTTTTATTGAAAGGGCTTGATAAATCAGTACAGTCTTTCCAAGTTAATGAGGACTGTAAGATCATTTATACTAAGGCATTATATTCATTTACTAACCTTTATGACCTTGAAATGCCTTACAGTATTTATGATATAGGTTCTCGCGCTTTTGGTGGATGCTCTTCACTTAAAGAATTTCTCGTTCCTAATATGATTACAGATTTCACTTTAGGATGGTTTGAAAATTGCACCTCACTAAAAACAATAACTATAAGTGCAAATGTAGAAACTGTAGCCATTTCGTATTTTATGACCTGTCAAAATCTGTCGGAATTTAAAGTTTACAGTACAAATCCAAAGTTTGCGGCAAAAGACGGAGTATTATATTCAAAAGATTTAAAAACACTATTAAGCTATCCTGTTGGCAAGACTCAATCAAGTTTTGAAATACCTTCTTATGTAGAATGTTTGGCGACATATGCTTTTGACGGTTGTGAGAATTTAAAGTCGTTAATTATGTATCCTTATTGTAAAACATTGCGTTCTGCCGCAGTTATTAATTGCAATAATCTGCATACTTTAAATTTTAGAGGGACAACTTCAGAATGGCTTGAAATAGATAATGGTAATCCAGGTTGGGACCATAGCTTTGTAATAAACAAAGTTAATTGTACTAATGGCAGTTTTAATAGGGGGAAGGCGTAAATACAATTAGCATAAAGTTATTCAAATAGCCTCGGGAACAGAGTTCCCGAGGCTATTTAATCATAATAAATCTTTATTTTAATTTTCTAAACCGAGCAGATAGTCCGTAGTTACATCAAAGAATACGGCAATGCGTTCCAATGTTGCAAAATCGGGTTCTCTGAAACCAGTCTCCCAACTGCTTATGCTGCGCTGGCTGACGTTCAGCTCTTTCGCAAGCTCTGTCTGTGAAAGTTTCCTTTCAATTCTCAACTCTTTCAGTCTTTCTTTGAATATTATCATGCCTAAATATTACCACGAATTGAGCTAAAATTATTGACTTAGCTCGTTTAGAGCTATATAATATAGAAAAAATGTTTAGGAGTTGCTATGAAATCTGCAATTGAGCAAATGTGTTTCGGGCTGCGCGGCACTTATGAAAGCGTGCGCGCCTCTGAAAAATACAGTCAGTTGATGGACAAAGTATGCGAGTTTGACGATAAATTGACTGAAAAACTTAAATATGACAAAGAATCCGCAGAGTTGTACAAACAATTCAAAGATGCCATAGACGAGGCATCCTGCGAGGAGTGCGAAACATTCTATAAAGAGGGGTTCAGGTTTGGCGTATTGCTCGGCATTGATGTTTCCGAAGAAAAAAATTAAAAAAATTTTTATATATGACTATATCTGTCATATTTACTATGGTATAATGCCGCCAGAGAGGTAAAAAATGAAAGCAGTCATTTACGCCCGCTATTCGAGCGACAATCAAACCGAAGCGTCGATAGAAGGTCAGATACGAGAATGTATGGAGTATGCGACCTATAACGATATTCAGGTCATCGGCGATTACATAGACCGCGCGTTTTCGGCTAAGACAGACCACCGTCCAGAATTTCAACGAATGATAAAGGACAGCTATAAGCACGCCTTCGACTGCATTATCGTGTGGAAATTGGACAGATTCTCCCGCAATCGCTATGATAGCGCGCACTATAAAGCGCTGCTTCGCAAAAATGGAGTTAAGGTCATCTCTGCAAAGGAGACAATAGCCGAAGGCTCCGAGGGCATACTGCTGGAAAGTGTCCTCGAAGGCATGGCAGAATACTATTCAGCCGAGCTTGCCGAAAAGGTAACGCGCGGCATGAAAGAGAATGCTTTAAAAGGCTTGTGGAATGGAGGCAACGTTCCGTTCGGCTATGTGATAAATAATGAGCGCAAGCTCGATATTGACCCGCAAGCCGAGCCCGTCGTTCAGGAAATTTTTAAGTTGTGCAATGACGGAAAGACGGTAAAAGAAATCTATCGCATAATGAACGAGCGCAAAGTAACGCGCTCGAATGGCAAGGCTCTGAGATACAATGCGATCCGCTACATGCTTTCTAACAGAGTTTATATAGGAGAGTATCACCATATGGGCGTTGTGATAGAGAACAGCGTGCCGCCGCTTGTTGCGGAAGAGTTGTTCAATGCAGTACAGTTGGAACTTGCCAAGAACTCAAAGGCACCTGCAAGGCATACGGCAGATGAAGATTATCTGCTCACCACAAAACTTTTCTGTGGGAGATGCGGAGCAATGATGGTTGCGCAGGCTGGAACAAGCGGCACGAAAGGAATTGTCTATCGCTATTACGCATGTGTTAGGCAGAAGAAACACCAGTGCGAAAAGAAGCCAGTCAGCAAGACCAAGCTGGAAGATTTCATAGTCTACAAGACGATGGAGTTCCTAAAAGACGATGACATTATTGAAAGGCTTTCGGCAAAGCTGTACGAATTGCAGTATACAGAAAGTACTATTCTTCCAAAATTGCAGGAGCAGTTAAAGCAAAAGGAAAAAGAGATAGAAAATATCGTCAACGCCGTGCAGAAGGGCTACGCGACGGAAACATTATTGAAACGACTTGACGGGCTGGAAAAGGAAAAGCGAGAGATAGGCGACGCGATTGCCAAAGAACAGCTCAAATCCCCAATCTTCTCGCAAGACCATTTTAAAATGGCGCTATCCAACTTCCGCAAGATAGACATAACCACGCAGGAAGGTAAGCGCAAGATAATAGATACATTTATCAATGCCATTTACCTTTATGACGACCATTTAAAAATTATATATAATGCCAACGGTAAAGAAGAAACAATAAGCCTTGCAGAACTCGAAAGTTCAACTTTGTTTTCACGCGGGGCACCAAAGGCACCCCGTTGCGGGTGCCTTTTTGCGTGCGGCAAAAAAGGTTTGAATGGCCGTGCGAGGGCGAACGCCCGAAGCTATGCCGCAAGAATATAATGCAGCCCTGCCGTTTCTGCGCTATGCGCGGAAATGACAGGGTTGCGGCACCAAGTCTTAATAGCCTGAACTTCTTTTTGTAAAAAGAATGTTCAGGTTATTTTGTTATATTGAGGAATTTGAAAAGTTCTGAACATGAAAAGGCGGGCAGAGCGATTTTCGCTCTGCCCGCCTCGCCGTTTTTTATCATAGGTATTCTTTTGCGGCGCAACCTGATATTAACTGATTTATATAAAAAGCACCCGCAACGGGTGCTTTTTACAACGTTAGCTGAAAATACACCATGTCTTTAAGCTGAGCGCCCGCTTCATATATGGGATGATCGTAGTTATCCACAAAAAAATTTTTGACCGTATATGAACGTCTGAACCCGCATGCTTCGTAAAACGGAACGGTGAGCGGGCTGTCGCCTGTGCCTGCGCGCAATATCCGGTATTTTCCGCGGCAGATATTTTTTACGAACTCAACCATGCGCCTGCCGTACCCCATGCGCTGAAAGTGCGGCAACACGGCAATGTTCTTTATCTCCGCCACGCCGCAACCCTCGTCCGTGACGACGCACACGGCCTTGACCCCGCAGTCGTCCAGAACATACATGGCGCCGCGGTCTATATACCTTTCTATCATGCTCTCCTGCTCATCGGCGAGCAGAAGCAGGTCAAGATATTCTCTTTTTTTCGCCGTAACTTCAAAAATCTTCATTATACACGTCGAGTATATCACATTCCGCCGAAGATTTCAACAACAAAATGCGCGGCACGGGCCATACCTCTCCCCCTTCGACCGCTCAGTTTTGCCCCATCGTTGTGTAAATTTGCACGACGGCTGCAAAAAAATGAATGTATAAACTGCGGCGGGGCGGGCAATACCTTGCACATGAAAAACTTTGGTATAACTTTTTTTGCAATAATCATAATAATTGCAACGGTGGTCTTTGCGGCAGCCATGCCCGCGGGCGAAGCCAATGGCGATGTGCAGAACTGCGAATACCTGCGCATACACGTGCGGGCAAACTCCAATTCGGAGCAAGACCAGCAGGTGAAGTATAAGGTGAAGGACGCCGTGGTGGAGTTTATCACCCCGTATGCCGCCGAATGCGGCGACAAGCAGACGGCAATGCGCGTTATAGGCGGGCTGACCGACGAGATAGCCGACGTATGCGACGGCGTTTTAAGGCAGAACGGCTTTGATTACGGCGCGCGCGCCGAGGTGCGCAGGGAAACGTTCCCCACCCGCGTTTACGGCGACCTTACACTGGAGAGCGGGCAATACGACGCCCTTATAGTTGAGCTTGGCACGGGCACTGGCGACAACTGGTGGTGCGTGCTTTACCCGCCGCTGTGCTTTACTTCTGCCACTTCAGACGTGACCTACCGTTCGCTGATACTTGACATAATTGAGAGGTTTTTCGGCTGAGCGCCGCGCGGTGCGCGACCGTTAGTTGCGGCATATATGGCGGTCAATTGCCTTAGCATGCAGCAAAAACATGCATTTGCATGTCTGCGCGTCAACATGCATGCAGACAAGCGGCGCAAAGATCTGCGCAGCTGAAATACCGCCGCAACACCTGCTTATACGTTTTTATAACACATAGTTTAAAGGCTCCCGCGCAGGGAGCGGGATTTTCAGGAGGAAGAATGAAAAAAGCACTTAAAGTAAGCCTTGCAACGCTTTCTGCCGCTGCCGTTCTGGCGGGCGGCGCGGCATTTGCCGCGGCGGGCGCGGGGCACGATTACTTTGCCGAGCCTGCGGCATACACCGCCGTTTTAAGGCAGGGCGCGCGCGGGGGCGAAGTAAAAGAAGTACAGCGCAGGCTGAAAAACTGGGGCTATTACAGCGGAGAAGTGGACGGAATTTACGGTTCGGGCACGGTAAAGGCCGTAAAGGCCTTTCAGAAGAAGAACGGGCTGACCGTGGACGGCATCTGCGGCAAGGCGACATATGCGGCGCTGGGAATGAACGATTCGGTGCGCGTACTGGAACAGGGCGACAAGGACGCGAATAAGGGCAGTTCGGGCGGAAGTTCCGACTACACCGGTTCCGACCTGTACCTTTTGGCGAGGTGCATATACGGCGAGGCGCGCGGCGAAAGCTACACGGGCCAGGTTGCCGTGGGCGCGGTGGTGCTGAACAGGGTGAGGTCTTCACAGTTCCCCAACACCATTTCGGGCGTGATATACCAGAAGGGTGCCTTTACAGCCGTAGATGACGGGCAGATAAACCTTACGCCCAACCAGACGGCGATAAACGCCGCGCGCGATGCAATGAACGGCTGGGACCCCACCTACGGGTGCCTTTATTACTACAACCCCGCCACCGCCACCAGCAGCTGGATATTTTCACGCCAGACGGTGACGACGATAGGCAAGCACGTATTTGCGATATAGGAGGGCGGCAATGAGCGAAAAGAAAATTTCAAGCGGAACAAAAAAGGCGCAGAGCTTAGAGAATAAAAAGACAAGGGCCGCGGAGAGCGCCGAAGAGGGCGCAAAGACCGCGGGTACCGCCAAAGCAGAGGCCGCGCCCGAGCTTACAAAGGCGGAGAAGAAAAAGTTGAACGCCGCAAAGGCGCGCGCCGAAAGAGAGAAAAAGCAGCAGGCGCTGAAGGCGGAAAAACAGAAAAAGCGCGAAGAGCAGGCGGCCACCGCCGAGGAAAGGCGGGAAGAGCGCAGGCACGAGCGCATGATGAAGGCGCAGCAGCTGAAGAGCAAGACGCGCGAACAGCAGATAGAGGACAAAAAGCAGGCGCGCATGGCGAAAATAGAGGCCGCCAAGGCGAGGCGCGAGGCCAGGCTGAACGCAAAGATAGCCAGGCGCGAGCACAATTTAAAGGTGCGCGAAGAGCGCCGCAAGGCCAAAAAACAGCGCACGCCGGGGTTCGGCGGCTGGCTGGCAGCGGTGATAGCGCTGGGTGTATCTACCCTTGCGCTGGGCACGATGCTGACTTTCGGCTGGATAAATATGAATGGCATACAGGCCGACATGGCGGCGGATGCCTCACACTCCCTCTACGAGCTGAACGCCATTGTGGACAACCTTGACGCCAACCTTGCCAAGGCGCGCATAGCGAGCTCTGCGGGCGACAGGACAAAGATATTTACCGACATAGCCATAGAGAGCGAGATGGCCGAGAGCGCCTTGGAGCGCCTGCCGGTGGCGGGCGAGATGACGCGCAACATGACCTCTTTTATAAATAAAGTGGGCGAAAGCGCGCAGAACATGCTTTACACCGTGGCGCGCGGCAGAAGCCTGAGCAGTTCGCAGACGGCAGCGATAGAGTATATGTACGAGTGCAACGGCAAGATAAAGCAGTTTTTGAACGAGCTGACCGCAAGTTGCGACGACAAGCAGATAATTGAGGCGCTCAAAGGCAAGGGCGTTATGTTTGAGAACTTTGAGGGCTATATAGACCCCGCGGTGGAGACCCCAAGCGAGATACACGACGGGCCGTTTGCCGAAAACGTGCAGCAGGGCAACGCAAAATACGTGCAGGGCGCAGAGGAGATATCGCCGGAGCGCGCCGAAGAACTTGCGCTGCAGTACTTTGCCGACTATAAAATAACCGACGCGCAGTGCACCGGCGAGGCCGTAGGCGGGCAGCTTATGCTGTTCAACATCTCCATGCAGACGGACGACGGCGAATACTTTGCGCAGATATCCAAGGCAGGCGGAAAGCTGGTGATGTTCGACAGCTACAAGGAATGCAAGGACAGGAACTTCACCGTTGAAAACTGCCGCAGGATAGCAGAAGACTTCCTTGAAAAGGCGGGCTACGGCGGCATGACCTGCGTATGGGCGGGCGAAAACGGCACCACTTGCGACCTGAACTACGTTTATGAACAAAACGGCGTGGCGGTATACCCCGACATGATAAAGGTAAAGGTGTGCGAAGAGCGCGGCATAGTAACAGGCATAGAGGCGCTGCCCTATGTTCTCAACCACACCGCAAGGAGCATTGCAAGGCCAAAAATGAACATGGCGGAGGCCAAGTCGCTGGTGGAAAACTACGACGTGCAGAGCGCGCGGCTTGCCCTTATACCCTTTGACGGCGGCGAAAAACTTGCATACGAATTTGTTATAAACTACGGCGGAAGGACTTATTACGTGTACCTTGACGCCGACGGCGGCGCCGAACTTGAAGTGTTCACCCTTGTGGGCGACATGCTGCTGTAAGAAAAAACAGCCGGACTAATTGCAAAAATAATATAAATTATGCAGCGGCGTGCGCTTTTTTGCGCACGCCGCTGCAGTATTTAAAAAGTTAAAAACATGCCCGCCTGCCGCACAAAAAACAGTGTGGCAGGCGGGCAAAAAGTTTCACGAGGAACATTTGTTTACAGCATATATGCGGGGCAATTGAATAAAATCAGACAAAAAACGCGTTTAAGTCGGGTCAATTTTATTAACTTATAATTAACCCATACTTTAAAAACCCGCTCCGCCCGTCGTCTGACCACATGCGGAAAAATTGTTATACCTTACGGTTTGCGACCGCGGGAGAGATATGAGGCTATGACCGAAACAAAGCGCTGCACGCCCGCGGGTGCGTTGTGCGCATAGGCTATGCCGTAGGCCTGCCCCTCCGCCCCCTCTAACGGCACGGAGACGACCGAGGGGTGCACGTGCGCCCAGTACTCTACAGAGAGCAGCAGCACCCCTTCCGCCGCCACGCGGTTGAATACGCCTATATCGTAAAATTCGGGCGCATCTATCAGCGAAATATCGGGGTAAGCCGACATCTGCGCGCGTAGCCTGTCCACCTTGGGCGACATGCCCTGCCGCACGATTATCACCCGCTCGCCGCGCAGATCCTCTATCTTCACCGTACTCTGTCCGCTCAGCCTGTGCGCTGCGGGCATGCATATGCAGAACGCGCTCTGCCCCACGGGCAGCATGCAGAACGGCTTGCGCGGGGCGGTGTAATCATAAATGCCCATCATCACGTCGAAGCGCGCGCCCATGCGGGCATAAATTTCTGAAAGTTCGGCAACACTGTCGGTGAACGGCACTATCTCTATGCTGTACTGCGGAAAATTTTCGCCGCACTCCTTCCACAGCTCCACAAGGCTGTTGCAGGGGTTTAGCACAGACGTGCCCGCACGAATTACGCAGGTGCCAGCCTCGGCCCGCCGCGCCCTGGCAGTGGCCTGTTCGGAGAGCGAAACAAGCGATATGGCGTCGGCAAGGTAGCTTTGCCCCGCGCGGGTGAGCGTAACGCCCCTGCCGCTGCGCTCAAGCAGTTTTAAGCCCAGCTCGTCCTCGAGCGAGTTCAGTCTTTTGAGCGCCGCCGGCGGCGTTATAAAGTTGGCCTCGGCTGCGGCGTTTATGCTGCCGCGCTGTGCCGCCGATATAAAAATTTTTATACTTTCAAGCATGCCTGTCACCCCCTCTACCACTAACTTTATGTAAATGAATATTATCACTATAAACTTTTGGTTAACACTATTGTAACATATTTAAAATGGACAGGCAAGCGCCTGTGCGGTATAATAAAACCATAAATAAGGGCCGCGCCACCTCCCCCACCTTTGCAGCGGAGCAGGGACAAGCGGACAAAATCAACAAAATAAGAGGCGGCCGGAGTGAGCCAGGCCCCGTGCCGCATAAGGAGGAACAAAATGGAATACAGGCTTTTGAACAACGGAGTGCAGATGCCCGTGCTGGGCTACGGCGTGTATCAGGTCGACCCCGCCGGGTGCGAAAGGTGCGTTAGCGACGCGATAGACGTAGGCTACCGCTCGATAGACACCGCCCAGGCATATGCCAACGAGCGCGGCGTGGGCAACGCCGTTAAAAAGAGCGGCATTGCACGCGAAGAATTTTTTATTACCACAAAGGTGTGGATAACCAACGCGGGCGAACAGGCGGCGGCAAAGTCGATAGAAAGTTCGCTTAAAGAGCTGCAGACCGACTATATTGACCTGCTGCTGATACACCAGCCGTTCGGCGACTACTACGGAACATACCGCGCAATGGAAAAGGCTGTGCGCGACGGCAAGGTGAGGGCGATAGGCGTTTCGAACTTTGCGCCCGACAGGCTGATAGACCTTTATAACTTTTGCGAAATAAAGCCCGCCGTCAACCAGGTGGAAACGCACCTGTTCCACCAGCAGAGGGCGGCGCACGATGTGATGGAAAAATACGGCGTGGCACATGAAAGCTGGGGCCCCTTTGCCGAGGGCAGGAAGGACTTTTTTACGAACAAGACGCTTGCGGAAGTTGCTGCAAAGTATGGCAAGACGCCCGCGCAGACGGCGCTTCGCTTCCTTTTGCAGAGCGGCGTGATAGTGATACCAAAGTCTACTCACAAAAACAGAATGGCTGAAAACTTTAACGTGTTCGGCTTTTCGCTGAAGAACGAAGACATGCAGACGCTGAAAGGGCTTGACGAAGACGAGAGTGCGTTCTTCTCCCACCAGGATCCCGTCACGGTAGAGTGGTTTATGAGCATGGTAAACACGCAGATGGGCAGGTAACTGCCTGCCATATGGCGAGTGGTCGCGTAAAAACCCAGCGTATAAAGCCGCTGCGGTATAGTGAAAAGACATAAATGCAAATATATATTGTTATAATATCATGTATTATGTAAATAAAATTTGATATGATATGATTTTGATGTTTACACTATAAAAATGCAGCCCATATTATACATGGGCTGCATTTTTAATTGCATAGTATCAACTGCCGTTGGAACTACCTGTATCATCGCTGCTATGACGTTCGGAATCAAGTGCATTTGTGCCATCTTCGGCACTCTTTGTTGCAGGGGATTGAGCGGCTTTCCCTCTCTTACACCTTGCAATTAACTTATAGATGATAAATGCGACTACGCCGCCGACAGCTATAAATATTAGGCTGAACGGGATAAGCGTGGCAATGTTATCGGAAAAGTATTCTTTTGCAATAAGATACCCGAAGAATACCGAAAGAGCTATCCATGCCAGCCAGAGGGCGTTGAGCAAAATTACTTTAATAATATACTTTTTATCCATATCATTTGAATTGCGCCCGCAATTATCTGTACAATATATACATACTTTTGATTGGCGCATATAGTTATTTGTGCAATTTATACAATATGTTTCCCGTGAAACGGAAAATTCAGCAAATAGTTATCCACAATACCGCAAACATACTGTGGAAAAGACGAATTTGACCGACAACACTTACATGGCGGCAGTCTTTTTAAAATAGAAGAAGGTATCGTCCTCCCCCGTCTGCTTCATGCCTGCAGAGAGCAATGTATTGCGGCTGCGCACATTCTGCTTATAGCATTTTGCAAGCACCGTTTCGATATCAAGTTCAAAGAAGGCATACCTCATAAGACCAAGCAATGCCTCTTTGGCAAGCCCCATGCCTTCGTATTCAGGGAGAAGGCGAACACCGATTTCGCAGTCGTTCCTGAACCCGAAGTTATGTAGAACAACTTCACCCGCAAGCACGCCCTGGAAGTATATGCCGAGGGGGATCTCCTCCTTGCTGCTGAAATCTTCGCGTATGCCGCGCATAAAGTATTCGGGCGTTGGCTCTTCATTGCAGTGTTCACGCCAGTTATAGCCCCAATATTTATTGCGTTCCTCATCAAACTCCAGCCTGTAGAACGCATTTGAATACATATCTGCTATCTCTCTGATCTCTATGCGTTCACATCTGACAGAAGGAAGGTGAGCAACGTTATCTATCGCGCGGTGCGGGTAGCAGTTGAACTTATCCACAAGCGCAACAGGATTATACTGTAGTTTACTCTTTCTAAGCCCCGCGTCACCCGAGTCGTCTTCGCGGTTGATATACTTTACTTCAGGCGTTACATTATGAATGGCAAACTGCTGCGCTGTTGTTGCATATATGCCCTCGTATTGGGTAAGCGCCTTTTCAACATGAATAATGAGCTGATCGCCGCACACCTCGCCGACCGAATAAGAGATAAGTTTGCCGTCCACCCTTATTCCCCCTGCCCTCTGGCCGAGAACGTCCAAAAGTCCGGTCAACTTGAATACGGTGGCCAGCTCCTCACGCGCTATAACTGTACCCTTTGCTATCTGCCTGCGCGCAAACTCCTTGAGGAACTCCTCTATCTCAGGTCTGTCGGCCTGTGTAAGCGTGCAATATTCAAACTGCGGGTAGAGTTTTTTGAACTTATTTACATGGTTGCGCTGGCCCGAATACTTCTTTCCAGCGTATTCAACAAAGTCTTGCGCGTTATAAAGATAGTCGCGCCACCTGCGCTTATTATTTATACGAAGTTCGGCGCCGTATCTGTCGGCAAACTTATATAACTTTTCACGCGGCACTGTTGTGTAGTGCAGCCTGATATTGTTGTTGCGGCAATACTCCTCTATTGCGTCAAGCGCCCTATCCTCCGCATCATCGTCGCCGAGGGAGAGCGGGTAATGGAAATATGTGCGCCCCTGATAATACTCCTGAAATACAAGGCACCCCTCCACTTCTGCAAAATATTCTGTATAGTAATCCTGCCAGATCACCTTGAATGCAGCGGAATAGTCGCTGATATGAAAGTTGCAACGCCTGAAATACTCACTCAAACGTACCGCATCTTCTGTTGTAAATTTTTTGAACTCCATATTACTGAATTTTCTCTTCCGATATTATTTTTAGCTGATTTTTACTGTACTGCGGGTAAATTGTAAGGCCTGCCGTAATGGGCGGCATTCAAAAATACCCCTTGATTTTAAGCCATTTATACAGAATTACCCCTTAATAAGGCCGATTTTACCCATTTTTTACCCGATTTTATGGCAAATTTTGCCATTTAAAGCCTCTGAGACAGAATTTTGCCCTGTTTTAAGTCGTTTTGACGGAATTTTTTGGACATTTTTAATGTAAAATCAGATAAAAAATGTCTTATCAGACGAACAACAGCCTCTTACTGCCAGCATTTTTAATTTTACCGTAAAAATATATTCCGGCACAGACATGTGCCGAAATATATTATGTACCAAAGATATTTACTTCTGCTTGTCGATTATATCGAGTATCTCCACTATCCTGTCGAGGTCGTCGCGCGAGTAGTAGTCGATATAGATCCTGCCCTTTTTATCGTTGCCGATAAGGCTGACCTTTGTGCGGAAAGTAAAGCGCATGCGCTCTACAAGATCTTTTAATTCTATCGAGGCGAGCGCGCGCTTTTTCTTTTTGCGCTCTTCAATAAGCTCGGGCGGCATGTTGTATGCACGCACCTTTTTTTCCAGCTCTCTGACGGATGACGCGTTCTTTACCGCCTCTTTGGCAAATGTCAGCTGATCTTCAGGTGCCAGCGGAACAAGCGTGCGGGCATGCCCCGCAGAAAGCTGACCTTCAGAAACCATCATTATAACTTCCGGCGCCAGAGTAAGCAGCCTGAGCGTATTGGCAACTGCCGGGCGCGACTTGCCTATGCGCTCTGCAAGTTCGTCCTGCGTAAGCTTATAATCGGTCATCAGCTGCTTCATGGCGGTGGCCGCCTCTATAGGGTTAAGATCTTCGCGCTGAAGGTTTTCTATCAGCGATATTTCCTTTATCTCGCGCTCATTATAGTTGCGGATGATAACGGGAATTGTGGTATTGCCTGCAAGTTTTGAAGCACGGTAGCGGCGTTCGCCTGCAATTATCATGTATGTGCCGTCGTTGTTGTCGTTTACAACTATCGGCATGATAACGCCATGCTTTTTGATGGAATCGGCAAGTTCTTTAAGCGCCTGCTCGTCGAAGTTCTTTCGCGGCTGGTTGGGATTTGCCTTTATTTTGTCCAAAGGCATATCCTGTGCATTCTTCCTCTCCTCTTCGGTATATTCAAACGGCTTACCGCTTTCGTACATGTGCTCGTAAGCTGCGCTTGTATCGGCAAACAGTGCCTCAAGCCCCCTACCTAAACCTTTTGCCATATTCAAATCTCCTTTAAATAAAATTTAACGGTAAATCACTGCTTGGACAAAAACTCTTCGGTCAGCGCCTTATAAGCGCGTGCACCGATACACTTTGGATCGTGAAGAATGATCGGCTTGCCGTGGCTGGGTGCCTCGGAGAGCCTTACGTTGCGCGGAATGATTATTTCGTATAGCTTATTTTTAAAGAACTTTTTTATTTCGGCCGCTATCTGCTTTGAAACGGTTGCCCTGCCGCCATACATGGTTATCACCACCCCCTCTATTGTAAGGTGAGGGTTAAGGTGCTGTTTTACCATTGCAATGGTGTTCATAAGCTGGCTTACGCCTTCAAGCGCGTAATACTCGCTCTGCAGCGGTATTATCAGCGAATCAGAGGCCGCCCACGCATTTATAGTAAGCAGACCCAGCGAAGGCGGGCAGTCGATAAATATGTAGTCGTACTTGTCCTTTACCTCTTCAAGCGCAGTCTTTAATATGCGGTCGCGGTTGCGTTTATAAACAAGCTCTACCTCCGCCCCCGTCAGGTCGACGTTTGCAGGCAGAATGTCAAGCAGAGGCATCTGCGTGGGAAGGATGTTCGCCGAAATTTTTTCGTCGTCTATAAGCACGTTATAAACCGATTTTTTTAACGCACTTTTAGAAAATCCCAACCCCGTTGTGGCATTACCCTGCGAATCGAGGTCTATAAGCAGCATCCTTTTGCCAAAGTCGGCACAGTATGCCGCCATGTTCACAACGGTAGTGGTTTTGCCCACGCCGCCCTTTTTATTTGTAAATGAAACAACTTTTGCCATATTGCCCCCGTTAATGCCCGGCGGGAATGTTTCACGGGAAACATTCCCGCCGTCACATCAATTATTCATATCTTTTGAAGGGATTTTCGGCACGGGCGGCGTCGTGTTCGTCCATATAGGCGATAACGTCGGCATATCCCTTGCCTTCCATCAGCATGTCAACTTCTTCAGAATAGATGGTCTCTTTTTCGATGAGCACGCGTGCCATGTTATCGAGAACCGAACGGTTTTCGGTAAGAATGTTTACGGCACGGTCGTGTTCGCCGTTGATTATGTCGTGCATCTCTTCGTCTATAGCCCTGGCGGTCTCTTCGCTGTAGGCGTTGTGAGTTTCCATATCGCGGCCGAGGAACACGGTCTGCGAATTGCTGCCATAAGTTACAAGGCCAAGCTTGTCAGACATACCCCACTCGGTCACCATCTTCTTAGCCATCTCGGTCACCCTTTCAAGGTCGTTCGAAGCACCTGTGGTGATATCGTGTATCACAAGCTCCTCTGCCACTCGGCCGCCGAGGGCCATGCAGATAAAGTCCTTAATCTTGTCTTTCGAGATAAACGAATCGTCGGTGTCGGGCCTGGTCATGGTGTAACCTGCGGCGTTGCCGCGGGGGATTATTGAAACTTCCTGCACGGGATCGCAGTGCTTGCACTTGCGGGCGACAATGGCGTGGCCTGCCTCGTGATAGGCGGTTATCCTCTTATCGCTCTCCGTAACTATCCTGCTCTTTTTCTGGGGGCCCATGAGCACTTTGTTTACGCCCTCATAAAGCTCCTGGTTGCCTATAAACTGCTTGTTTGCCCTTGCCGCAAGTATGGCGGCCTCGTTTAAAAGGTTTGCAAGGTCTGCACCCGAAAAGCCGCTCGTTATCCTTGCAATGGTCTTGAAGTTTACGTCGGGTGCAAGCGGTTTGTTGCGCGCGTGCACCTTTAATATCTGCTCCCTGCCGCGCACGTCGGGAAGGTTTACATATATCTGCCTGTCGAACCTGCCCGGACGCATGAGCGCGGGGTCGAGAATGTCTGCGCGGTTTGTGGCCGCCATAACTATTACGCCCTCGTTCGACTCGAAGCCGTCCATCTGCACGAGGATCTGGTTGAGCGTCTGTTCGCGCTCGTCGTTGCCGCCGCCGAGGCCTGCGCCACGCTGCCTGCCCACTGCGTCTATTTCGTCTACGAAAATGATGCAGGGCTGGTTCTTTTTTGCCATATCGAACAGGTCGCGCACCCTTGAGGCACCTACGCCGACATACATTTCAACGAAGTCGGAACCGGAGACTGAGAAGAACGGAACGCCCGCCTCGCCGGCAACAGCCTTTGCAAACAGCGTTTTACCCGTACCCGGAGGGCCTACAAGCAGCACGCCCTTTGGTATGCGCGCGCCCAGGTCGGAGAACTTTTTGGGTTGCTTTAAGAACTCAACTACCTCTGCAAGCTCCAACTTCTCTTCTTCGGCGCCTGCAACGTCTGTAAAGCGCACCTTGATGTTGGTTGATACGCGCGCCTTACTCTTGGCAAACGACATTGTGCGCCCGCCGCCACCGGCAGTCGAGCGGATGATCAGCCAGAATACAACGCACAGAAGTATAAGCCCGCCTACAGTGATTATCGTTGACCAGTAGCTGCCCGAATTGGGGTTTGAATACTCGATAGATATTCCATAACTCGCCCATCTGTTGATGTCGCCGTTCTCGGAATAATACGAGGGGCCTGAGAGCCTGTATACAGCGCCATTCACGGCATAGGCAGTAATAGAGTACTGGTCAATTGTCATGCGATTGATGATCTGGCCTGCGGGAACGGTTTCAACAGTCGTGCCGCCCTCGGCAGATTCATCGGGCACCAACGCGTAATACTCGCCGTCAGACGCCTCTATCAGTTCCACCTCTCCTTGCTCGTTCACTCCGCCATTCTGCTTTGCGTAATCAACAGCGTAGCCGTAGTTATTGGAGTATCTGTAGAACTGGTCGTAGGTCAGCGCAACGCCCCTGTCGAGGCTGGTTGCAACGACTACCGCTATGACAGCAATAATGAGCACAGCGATAACCACCCACATGATGATTTTACTTTTTTTACTCAAATCCTACTCCTTTTGCGGGGGATCCTCCCCCTTGAATTTAGTGTTAGTGCAGCGCACCGCTGTCGCCGCAGTCATCTATATAAAAGGCCGCGCCATTCCGTAAGGGTAAAACTGCGCAGCCATTACAGCCGCTTTTATATTATTATGTCGCGCACGCGCGTAAAAATTTATATGCCGCGCAGGCATATTTCAAGCAATTATATCCAGGTATGGTGCATAATACAGCGCACCAAATCTATATAAGCGCAAAAATTTGAAGCGCATGAAATGAAGTTGGGCGCTTAACATTTTATGCGCCATAAAAAATCGGCGGCGCAAAATATCTTGCAGTCTTTTTAAAAAATACAGCTATTGCCGCATTTCTTCGCCCGTCAGCCACATTGTTATTTACAAACAGATGAGCCGTTGGCACGACAGACAGCAAAGCCCCCTGAACAGCACCACAGTTAAATATAGCCACTATTCAAGGTGTATATTCCCGCTCACAGTGCAGAAAAAACACAACAATGGCAACAACCAATATATCAAGCATCAGCCACTTCAGGACATTCATTTTTTAGTGCTAAGTATTGCAAAACACTCAAAAATGTATGCTAACATTAAAAAAGACAGCTAATGTAAAGTTTTATTTATATTCTCGATAAAATATACTTAAAAATTCGCGGCGCAAATGCCTTTTATTTGCGAATTTTGTCATAACTTGGCATAAAATTATGCAAAGTTTTATTTAAATATGTCTGAAAATATATAAATCAAACCCTTTACAGACCTTCATTTTTTGGTGCTAAGTATGCCGAATACGCTCCGATGCCATACTGTAAGGATTACCGCACAATTAAAAACTTATAAGCATAATACTGCCATTTACTCAATATGCCGCAAATGTACCGCAAAAGTAACGCAAGTGTACTGCCGGCAGGTAAGTGTATGCGCCTTTATTTGCTAAAACAAACATACACCGGGCCCGTCCTGGTTACAAATACACGCTATATTGCCCGGAATGCACTTTAATTGGAATGTTAAGAAAAGCCTGCACACGCGCGTTTAAACAGCCCTGCAAGCCGAATAGCCGTATTAAGCAGTGTGTTTCCTCTACTTCACCCCTGAAACCGCCAAATGGCTTTAAAATGCCATTTTACGGCCTGTAAGGCAAATTCATTTTGTTGGTGGCAAGACACGCCTACAGGCCGTTTAAAGCCTTATAAGAGCATTTAAAAGTACAACAATCAATATCTGAGCGCAATTAAAGGGGTGCACATTTTGCAGATGGCAGCTTTGATATTATATTTTACATACATATATAATATTTATAGCGCTATATATATCATCAGGCGCTATAGCATTTAATAAATAGTTGCACTCATCCTAAAAATGCAGCACATAGTCCTGATTTATATCGGCAGAAAGAGAAAAATAAGCGGTGAAATATCTCTCCACTTTCTGCTATAATAATTCTACCATATAACATTTCTAATTTCAAGTGTTTGAATACAGTTTCAGCTTTTATCACGCAAATTTTATGTACCTGTCACACCATATGTAAACACATTAACACTTCGTAAAATACATATTTTGGTTAAAAATATCTGTAGCGCAATACTGATTTTTACTAAAAAATGTGTTTCACGGGAAACATTCAGCCAAATTTTTTAACAAAACAATGTTCCACGTGAAACATGAAACGCATTTAAATAATATTAAACGCTTAAATTTTAATAAAAACTGTTGTTGATTTGTTGATCGAAAGTATTTATTCACCCTTGGAATTGTGGATAAAATTAAAGAAATCCAACCAAATTTAATGCAAAATATAGATGAAAAAACACTAAAAAATCATGCGTATCATAAAAATATACATGCAATAAGCACTACCCACTGTGGAATTGTTGATAAAATATAAACACATCACTGTTGATATGTTGATAAATTGTTAATAAAATTTATTACAGTAAGCTAATAATGGTGCTATGAAACAAAAAATAAGTGCAAAAAACACATGGCGCACAAATTAAATCATAGCGCTATATTTTTCACGTTCCGATAAAAACTCCAGTAAATTTAAAAATGAGAGTAAAACAGCAGAAAACTATGGCTCACAGAGCGATTAGAAATAGCTCACCATATCTGTTTATGACTGTAAAAACATCTATCAGCTCAAGAATCTGCTACTTCAAATATACAGATAAATTGTTCAGCCCTGAGCATTAAATCGGAAGACCAAAACGGCTACAGATAGACAGATCAGTTATACAAAACAGCAAAAAAAAATAAAGCTGCCAATAAAAACTATGTATTGTGACCGTATAAAATATAGCAGCAGAGTCAATAAATATACCGAAGTATATAAGGCGATACAGTATTAACAAACACTACTCTATAGCCTAATTTAAACAAAAATACAAAGTTATATTGTCGAATTATATATTATTTTGGAAAGTTATATATGCAAAATGAGTTTTCTTTTAATCTCTATAACACTTTGGCGCCAAGCGGAATATGTCTTGCGCTTAAAAAAATGTATACTGCGGCATGCATCCCCTCTATTGTGTGCATAGGCAGCGACCTCTCTGTGGGCGACAGCCTGGGCCCGGTGACTGGAACAAAGCTGAGAGAGCGTCTGCGCGGTCTCAACTGCTTTATTTACGGAACGCTCTCCTCCCCCGTGACAGCACACGAGGTTAAGTATATAAATTCGTTCGTGCATTCTACTCATCCAGAAAGCCCTGTAATAGCTATCGACGCCGCCGTAGGCTCTGCGGGCGACATTGGTCTTATTAAAATTGCCAAGCGCGGCGTAAAGCCGGGGGCGGGCGCAAACAAAAAGCTTGCCCGCGTGGGCGACAGTTCTATAATAGGGATCATTGCCGAAAAATCTATCTTCAACTTTTCCATACTCACGGCGACGCGCCTGAACATAGTCTACCGCATGGCAGATATAATTGCCGAGGGCGTGGCAGACTTTGTTCTAGACAATATGCGCAGGATCGCCTGCGGCGAGAATATCCCGCCGCACAATACAGGCAATGCCGTCAATAACCTTAAGACTGCCGAATAATCAAAAAATGAACTGAATGATTCAAAATAGTAGATAAGTGTCCATGTACATTCATAAATCAGCTGCCACAGAAAGGGAAGAACTTATACAGAAAAAGTAAATCCTTTATCCGCCTTTATTCTGCGAGTGGAGGGAGAGGCAATATTACAGCTGAGGCAACAGCTTATCGTATTAGCAAGTAATTGTAACAGATGATAGCACTTTACCGACTTTAAGCTTACGCAGGACGAACTTGCGGTGCGTACATTAGGCGGCTACTGCTACAGACTGAAAATACAGGCATCATGAGGAACATTTCAAATTTAATTGTTCAACCCTATATTAATATAGCAAAAATACTCAAAATGCAAATATTTTTGCAAAAAAACAGAAAATTTCAATTATAAATCACGATATAGCAGACAAATTTTATTTAATTGATAAAAATACTGCAAAAACAGCAATTAAAATAATAAAAAATATATATTTAATTGAATTTTTTTATTAAATTTAATCAATTTTTAATTATATTTTTCCGCTGTGCTGCGCGATAAAAATTTACATAAAAATGTAATGATAAAGGCATATTATGCGGTCAATTTTATTAGATTATAACTGTTTTATACATTAATACACCCAAATAATACATATAATGGTTTTTTCGGTCTACTAACTTAAAAACCGCATTTTATTTTCACAATTTTTTGATTATTTTTATAATAAAAACAGGCCTTGCTGAAATTCGCAAGACCTTTTTTATTTTGTTTTACAACCTTTTTAATTACATACAAAATCTTCTGCAAGGCAGGGCCGTTTCAACACAAAGCCCACAGTATTATTTTTGCGGCATACTACATAATTTCACAAAAGACATGACACTCAAACGCTGCGCGAAGGTCAGATTTTGCCGGCCTTTCAGAACTTTGCCTGCCCTTCAGACCTATATTCATACCTCTATTATCTTTACACCCAGGGTGCGGGCATAGTTCACGGTATAGAACGTGCCGCCGCTCTTTTTCCGAAGATAGCACACAAGCACCCCGCAATTTTCCGCCATATACCTGTCGCGCGCGTGCATGCAACAGCGGTTATAGTTTTTTGAAAAAACCACCTTTTCGTCGCAGTATTCAAGTATGTTCAAATACCTCTCCCTGTCCGACGAAGAAAACCGTTCGGGCTGCCCCTCGTAGGGTATGCACGCCACAAGTTTTGCGCCGTACCTGTCCCTGAACTTTAAAACGGTCTCTGCGGCGGCCAGGTCGAAACCCTTTGCCATTCCACAGTAAAAGGTGAGCACGCCGCGCTTCATCAGCCCTTCGGTGACGCGCTCCAGAAGCTGCCTGTCGAAGTCGTCCCCCAAAAGCCTGTGCCCGGAAAAGGCGCAACTTTTCTCTTTCAAAGCGGATCCTTCCTCTCTTTGCCCTGTCCGCGCGGAAATTTTGGCGGAGTGGGCTTTATTTTTCTGTAAACTGCCAGCGTGCGCGCCCCTTCGCCCTCGGGCAGGTCGTAATGCTCCGCGCACTCAAGCTCCAGGCCAAGCAGCTTTGCTGCATTGGCGGCCTCCTCGATCTCCTCGGCGGCGTCGCCCTTGTATGCCACCACCCTGCCGCCCACTTTTACAAGCGGCGCGCAGTATTCGAGAAGGGTATTCAGCCTTGCCACGGCGCGGGCGCAGCATACGTCGTACTTTTCGCGGAATTTTCCGTTCTTTCCCGCATCTTCGGCGCGGCAGTTCACCACTTCAACGCCGTCAATGGCAAGGCTGTCTGCGGCAAGCTTCAAAAAAGCGCACTTTTTTCCCACGCTCTCGAAGAGTGTGAAAAAAAGGTCGGGGCGGCAGATCTTCAATGGCAGCGAGGGGAACCCCCCGCCCGAACCCACTTCGGCTACAGAGGCGCCCGCGGGGAAGTACTTCTGCCCGGCAAGGCTGTCCCACACATGCTTGATAAAGAACTGCCGCTCGCCGGTTATTGCCGTAAGGTTGATCTTGTTGTTGTAGTCGGATATCAGCCCGAAGAACTGCTTAAGCAGCATGTCACTGCCTTCGGGCGGCACAAAACCGTCTTTATAAGTCACTTTTCCACCAGAACAAAGTTGATAACTGCGCACATACAGGTGCGTCGCGAAATACATTATATCACGTCCGCGACGTCATTTCAATCACTTTTGCGCCAAAAAAGCCGCCATGCCGTCCATTTTGAAGGGATACGGGAAATGTATACAACTTCTCTCCACAGCCCCTTTTTTGACGGTGAGTTTGTGGATAACTGCCTTTTTCGGCAAAATTCTACAAAATCACCCCAAAAAGCCGGTAAATTTTTTATCAACCAATCCACAGAACCGCCCACACTTTTCCACAGCCTTTCCACAACTTTATCAACCGTTATTTTCACATCCGCGCCCCTCAAAAAAAGCTCATTTAACTTGATTTTTGACGGCATATTTGATATTATAGTATTCGTAACATACAAAACGGGCGGCGGGGCGAAAGAGTTATCCATAATTCCACCGCCACTAATAATACTACTACCATTTAATTTTTTAATAAATAAACTAACTAACATAGTCTGTCCCCGCATGCGCCCGCAGAGGGGGCAGAGAGCAAAAATATAAATCAATTCAAAGGCAGGAAGACACATGAAGACAGTTTGCGAAGGAATAAACCTTTCAGAAGCCGTTTTAAAGGTGGTAAAGGCGTGCGCCGTGCGCACCACCGTGCCCCTTTTGGAATGTATAAAGCTATCCGCCCGCAACGACGAACTCACCCTTTCGGCGACCGACGGCGAAATATCCATACAGCAGACTATAAAGGCCGAGGTGTATGAAGAGGGAGAGATCTGCGTGCCCGGCAGATATTTTTCCGACTTTATAAAAAAGCTTGAGGACGTGCAGATAACCCTTTCGGTAGAGGGCGGAAGGATGGAGATAGGCTATGCCGACAGCCAGTCGTACATGCAGGTGCTCGCCGCAGACGATTTCCCTAAGATAAGCACCGATATAAGCGAAAACAGCTTTAAGATGGACGTTGCCGACCTTAAAAAGGTGATAAACTCCACCACTTTCTGCTGCGCCACAGACGATTCGCGCCCCAACTTAAAGGGCTGCCAGTTCCTTATAAAGAACGGAAGCGTGTGCGTGACCGCCCTCGACGGGTTCAGGCTGGCCACCATAACGGCTCCCGTAAAGTCGGCCACCGCCGACCTGGACATAATCTGCCCCGCAAGAACGCTTTCGGAGATGGAAAAGATGCTCCCTTCAGAGGGCGAAACGGAGATATTCGTTCAGCGCGGCATGATACTCGTCTCTGTGGACGATACCGTGCTCACCTCAAGGCTGTACGGCGGCGAATTCATCAAAAAGGAGAACATCATACCAAAGAGCTTTTCCACCGTCGTCACCGTGGACAAGACGGCCTTACGCAGCAGCATAGAGCGCGCCGCCATACTCGTGCGCTCAGATAAAAACAGCCTTATAATCTTCGACATATCCGCGGGGAGAATAGAGATATCTTCCAATTCCGAAATAGGCAACGTGCAGGAGCCGGTAAAGGCCGAAGTGGAGGGGCACGACATACGCATCGCCATGAACTCCAAGTTCATAACAGACGCGGTAAACGCCCTTTCGGAAGACGTGATAAAACTTTCGTTCAACAACCAGGTGCAGCCGTTCATCTGCACAAACAGTCAGGATATAAATGCGCTGTATTTAATTTTACCCGTAAGAACGGCCAATAACGCTTGACTTTAAGTTTTTTATAATTGTATAATAGTACGCAGGCGCGGAAGATACTCCGCGCCAAAAATAATAGAAGGATACAAGATGCCGCCTGTAAGTTTGCCTTGCGGCAAACGTTATGGGAGACTGGCGGGCTGTGCGATAATTTAAATGCCTGTTAATAAAGCCGGCAACTTTACGCGGCCAAGTCCCCCTTAGTAAGGGGGAAAGTAAAAGGGGGATTTACGGTAACAATCCCTCAGTCTTGCTGTCGCTAACGCTTTCGCAAGCCAGCGTCTCGCCGCCATCAAGGTAAATACATGGCGGTTTTGCGGTTTCCCAAAGGGAACCCTCCGCAAAGTAGCGTCGCTTGCGCTCCTCACGCGGTCACCGCAAACGCCTTGCATATGCGTTTGCTCATCTCACATCGGCACACACAACGGGTGTCCGTTGTGCTATGAAATGCCTCGTTCGTCTTTCCACAAGGGCGCCTTTATTGCGGAATTTCTTCCCGCAGTAAAGTTCAGCGCGGTGGCCCGCGCGTAAAGAACTTTACAAGGAATATCTTATCGCAACAATAAATTTAAAACAATAACGCCGAAAAAATGCAAAGCGGAATTTACTTCCGCTGTTAAGCATTTTTACGACTTACCGTAATATCACGGCGGAAGATTTTGCCAAAGGCAAAAGATTTCGCGTGAATACTTTTTTTAGGAGGACTAATCATGAAGCGTACCTATCAGCCCAAGAAGAGGCAGAGGAGCAAAGTGCACGGCTTCAGGAAGCGCATGGCTTCCAAGGCGGGCAGGAATGTTTTGAAGAGAAGGAGAAACAAGGGCCGCAAGCACCTCTCCGCATAACTTAAAACGGGGCGCAGCGCCCTTAATTTGCCGGCATGCAACATGGCGGCATTTTTGCCGTACGCAGGCAATTGCGTGCGGCGCACAGATAAAATGAAGTATGCAAGGTTGAAAAAGAATGCCGAAATACAGCGCCTTTTCAAAAGCGGAAGGCGGGCGTATTCCGGTGCGCTCACCGTTATATATGCCCCTTCTGAGCAGCTTAAAATGGCGGTGATCGTTTCAAAAAAACACGGCAAGGCCGTAAAGCGGAACAGGATAAAAAGGCTTCTTAGGCAGGCCTTTGCAAACAAGTGCGCGCAATTAAAGTGCGCCGCGGTGCTCATACCTAAGCCCGCGGAAGAGTATTCTCTGCATGCCTTTGAAAGGGCGATTGAAACATGCCTTAAAAAGATGTCGGCCGCAAAGGCCGAAAACAGCGCAAAGAGCTGAAAAAAGTGTAAGATGAACGCACGCGCCGGGAGTATTATAAAAAAACTCAAAAAAATTGTGTTCCGCCCCTATTTAAAGGCGGTGTGCATGCGCATGATAGTTTTTTACCAGCGGCACATTTCAAGGGGCACTTGCATGTTCACGCCCACCTGTTCGGAATACACCCTGCGGTCTATAAACAACAACGGCGTTATTTTAGGCATACTTCTGGGCGCATGGCGCATACTTCGCTGCAACCCGTTTACAAAGGGTGGGTACGACCCCGCCTACGAAAATTTTTTTAAGGTAAGGTGGGTGCTCTAACCCCGCCTTAAAGTTGTAAAATGAATTTATTGGCAAACCTTGAGGGCGTTTCTGAAAACTTTATAAGTTTCATGGTGAAACAGATAGAAAACACCATAGACCTCAACTTTATCGGCGACATAGTAAGGTGGCTGGTGGAAAGCGTGGGCATAATCGCGCTGGGCATAATAATATTCACCGTAGTTTTAAAGACTATAGTTCTGCCGCTGGACGTGTTTTCTAAGGTAAAAACAAAAAAGCAGTCGCTCATAATGGAGCGCATGCGCCCGCAGATGGAAAAGCTGCAAAAGCAGTATTCCAACGATAAAAACATGTATAACCAGAAGGTGATGGAGCTGTATAAAAAGAACGGATACAGCATGCTCGGCGTGTGCCTTCCCACCCTGGTTTCGCTCATCATATTCATGCTGGTGTTCAGCCAGTTTTCGCAGTATTCGCAGTACGCCAACCTTGAACTTTACCGCGTCATGGTAACGGCCTACAACGGCGTTGCGGTAAACTACGTCTACGACGATAAAGAGGACAACAGCGGCTTTCTGATAGCCGGCACAGATACAGACGGCGAAACTGTTTACTACGTTGATTTTTTGCGCTTCGAAAGCTATTATAACGACAACCGCGCCGAAAACCAGCCCACTTACGAGCAGCTTGTGGAAGAGGCGGCAGGCGCCGACGGCGTGCTCACCGAAAACGAGATGTTCGTGGTGATAAAGGAATACGTTGCCGAGGGCGCGCGCGAGGCCGCGGCCGAATATTACCGCACCGAAAACCAGGGCTTTTTATGGGTGGGCAACATATGGTATCCCGACTCTATGCTCAACAAAGAGGTGCCCTCTTTCTCCAACTTTGCAAGCTCTGTTTCAAGGGCGGGGGACTTGAGCAACTACGAGGAATCTTATAACGAAGTCACCGCTCACCTCACTGCCGAAAAGAATACCTACAACGGCTACTTTGTGCTTATAGTTCTTGCCATAGGCATGATGTTCCTTTCGCAGTTCGTCACCATGCGCATGCAGAAGAGCATGAACGAGCTGGGCACCGTAGACGGCAGCGGCAAGCGCACAAACAAGTGGATGCTCATCATAATGCCCATCATATACGGCGTGTTCTCGTTCTTCTACAGCGCGGGCTTCTCTATCTACATGATAACCAACACGCTGTACAGCTTTTTGACGACGCTTATAGTAAACAAAGTGCTCGACGTTAAATTTAAAAAACTTGAAGAGACCGAGCAGCTCGACAAATATCTCAGAAAGCCTTCCAAGGCAGAAAGGGCGGGCAGAAACGGTAAAAAGAGATAACTGATAAGGAGTAATATCATGGAAGAAAGTATGGAAAACGTATTTACCGGCAAAACCAAGGAAGAGGCCATTGCAGAGGGGCTTAAGGCCCTTGGCATAACCGAAGAACAGGCCGAAATAACCGTTCTTGAAGAGGGCAAAAAGAAGCTGTTCGGCTCTGTAAAGGCAAAGGTAAAAATAGTTAAAAAGGCCACCGACGGCGAGCGCGCCGCAGCCTTTGTGGACGGGCTGTTGAAGATAATAAAGATACCCGCCTTCAGCGAGATAGTATCCGACGGCGAAAAGATCGAAATAGAGATAAAGACCACCAACACCTCTGCAGTCATCGGCCGCAGGGGCGAGGTGCTGGACGCCATTCAGTGCATAGCCGGCGCCGTTGCCAACATCGGCAGGGAGGAATACCGCCGCGTTGTTGTGGACTGTGAAAATTACCGCGCCCAGCGCGAAGAAAAGCTGAAGGCAGTGGCGGTTGCCAAGGCCGCAAAGGCTGTGGAACGCAAGAGGCGCATGGCGCTTGAACCCATGAGCCCCTACGAGCGCCGCGTGGTGCACTCCGTACTTGCAGACAACGAGGACGTTACCACCGTATCCGAGGGCAAAGAGCCCATGCGCAGGGTGGTAATAATACCCAAAAACGAGGTGCCCTTCGAGCGCCGCGAAAGGCGCGGCGGCAGGCAGTTCAACCGCGATAAAAAGTTTGAAGAAAGGGGCGAAAGGCGCTATGGCGACAGGCCCCGCCGCAACTTCGACCGCCGCGACGGCGAAAGAAGGGACGATAGGCGCGACCGCGGCGACAGGCCCGCACGCCCTCCCCGTTCGTCTGCCCCCCGCGGCAAAAAGCAGATCTACCTTGGTACCTTCCTGGGCAACTCCGGCGCGGGAAAGGATGAAGGCAACGGCAACAGCGAGGAATAATTTTTTTTCAAGTTTCGTCGTGTAGCGCCGTGTTATAGTGTGGTGCAGATAATAAACCCTTCAGTCTTGCTTTCGCTAACGCTTTCGCAAGCCAGCTCCCCTTAAAAAGTGGAGCCAAGAGAGGGTGCAACAAAAATGGTGAATTATATTAAGCCATATTTTTACCCTTATCAAAAGTAGTTACCCGCTACATTGTTCCATTGCAAAAAAGAGGCTTGTTATCTCGTTATTTTGAAAAAAGTAGTTACTCGTTACCTCGTTATTTTGAAAAAGTAGTTACTCGTTACCTTACCCCTTTGCAAAGAGGGAATTACCCGTTACCTTGCCCCCCTTGCCAAAGGGGGGAATTAAAGGGGGGATTAAAAATTAATGCCCAGAAAGCATAATAAATCGTTGCTTCCGTTTGCCAGAGAGTTGCGTAAAAACATGACTAAGGAAGAGCGAAGGCTGTGGTATACATTTTTAAATACTTATCCCGTAAGATTTATAAGGCAGAAGATAATAGGTAGCTATATAGCTGATTTTTATTGTTCGGCTGCAAAACTGGTTATAGAAATTGATGGTTCGCAGCATTACTCTGAAGAAAATATTCAGTACGACAAAAAACGTTCAGCATATTTTGCCGAATACGGCATAATTGTAATACGCATACAAAATATTCAGATAAACACAAATTTTTGTGGCGTTTGCGAATATATAGACAGCATAGTTAAAACTATTTTATCCGGGCAGACATAATTTTAGCTTTGCCAAAATCTCGCTTATTTAATTTTACTTTGATACGAAATGCGCTATATGGCGCGATCAAGAAAAAATTAAATTCATAACTTAATTTTCAACGCCGCAGGTGCGGCTTGATGCGGAAGGTTTTCGGCTCAACACTTCCATAAAAAAACCGAAGGAGAATACTGACCAAGTATTTTTCGGGACGGTTTTTGCCGTCCCGTTTTTTTGTGTTGATTGAGGCATATGTGCGCCCCAATCGCATGTTTTGCCATAAAAAACACAAAGAGAGTACTGCGCCGTGGTCGGTAAAAAAGTATGAAAACATTACTAAAAACCATTGCAAACGATTTTTCGCACTGGAACTCGAAGATGATCTGCCGCGCGGGCGTTATAGCGGCCATCTACGCAGTAGTCACCTGGCTGTTCGGCCTGGGCGGCGGGCTTGCCTACGGCCCCTTCCAGATCAGGCCCACAGAGGCGCTCACCATTCTGCCGCTGTTCTTCCCCGAAAGCGTGCCCGCGCTGTACATAGGCTGCATACTCGCCAACTTTTTCTCATCGTACGGCGTATACGACATATTCCTCGGCAGTCTTGCAACGCTGTTTGCCGCCTTCTTCACCTATATCTGCGGCATAGCCATCAAAAACCATGTGCTCAAGGTGGCAATAGGCGGCATATTCCCCGTAATTTTAAACGCCTTCATAATCCCCGCCGTGTGGATACTTGCCGGCCAGCCAAACGTTGTGTATTGGGTGGAAGTGGGCGCGACCGCGCTTACAGAGGCGGTATGGGTATACGTTCTCGGCACGCCGCTCTACATTGCCGTGCTCAGGCTGCGCGAAAGGGGGGTTAAGGTGTTCACCTCTCCCGTGCACGCCGCGGCAGGCGCTTCAAAGCCCGCCCCGTCGGCCCCTGCAGAGAATATGCCTGCGGAAAACAAAGAGGAAAATTGACGCAAATAATACAGGCTGCCGCAACTGTTGCGGCAGCTTTCTTTTTGTGATATAATAAAAAAAAATAAATTTCAGGGGGCAATCATGAAGGGTATAAAACCGCTGCTGTTCGGCATAATTCTGGCGCTTGCCGGCATATTTTTTCTTATACTCGCCTTCGACTCAACTTTCGGTGACGTGTTTGGGCTGATACTTGTAGTATTCGGCATTATTTTCGGCATAGCAGGCCTTATTTCGGGCGGAGCGGAAGATAACGCGCAGTCAACGCCGCCCGTTCAACCTGCAAAAATTGAAAAAAGCGAGGCGCAATCGAATAAAAACAATGAGGCCGCGCCAACAAATTCCGCCGCGAATGCGGACAAAGAAGACGGAGAGAATGTAAAGTGAATGATAAATAAGGCAGCCGCGTTACTGCAAAAAGCGCACACGGCGCATTATGCGCGGCGGCAAAGGGGGAACTGTGAATAAATTCAAAAAGGCGGGCATAGTCAGCCTTGCAACCTTTATTTTCCTGCTCGTAGCCTCGGCAGTGGCGCTGGCGCTCGGGTACGTACGGTTGGAGCACGAGTCCTACGGCTGGCTCTTTCTGATAGTCGGCGTAATATTGCTCATTTTGAGCGGTCTGGTCGCCTTTGTGGTCAGGGGCAACACCGCCGTAAATCTGGCATGCTTTGCCGCCAATGCCGTGGCGCTTGGGTTCTGCATACGCGCGTGGTACTTTTTCCGCGGGCTGGAAAATAACTTTGTCACCATGCTGCTCATATGCCTCGCCTGCGTGGCATATCTGTGGGTGTTCTTCGCGCTATGTCTTATACCATTCATTTCAAAGCACATAAAGGCGTTCTTCTTTATATGGCTGGCAATTTCCGCCGTCGCGTACATACTTGTGGTAATATTCACCAATACGACGTTCGTGTCTACATTCGGGTACTATATGCTCGTTGTGGCGGCATTTACTTATGCCATGGTATCGGGATCGCACAACTTAAAGGAACTTATACGCGCGCTCACCCTGTCGGCATATTCGGTGTTTGCCGTCGCGGTGATAGTGGCGGTGATAATTATCTCTGAAGACGGCGACATGGGGCTGGACTGCGTTGCCGATATATTCAGTGGCGTGCCCGACGGCAAGGGCGAAGATAAAAAGCATAAAAATGAAGAAGGTTTTTTAAAAAGGGAGTGATTTTCGTGATTGGGGCCACAATATGGCGCAATTATTGCCGTATTGCTGCCTCACTAATTGAGGTGGCACGTATAGCGTGACGGAGGTTTTTTGAGATTTCTCCACTTCACTCACTGCGTTCGTTTCGGTCAAAATGACCCCCGGTTCAGGTTATTCCGACAGTTTAAGTGGCACATATCCCCCCCCCTGTCATCTCGACTAAGCGAGCGTAGCGAGCGCATGGAGAGATCTCTTTACACATGGTAAGTTTTATGCCGCAATAGTATTGCACAATTCCTATCTTATATAATTTAAATGCCGCGGCGCTTTTTAAGCGCCGCGGCATTTACCATTCCATTAAAAAATTCAAAAAACTATAATTTTGCTTTTAAAAAACTTACAATACCATTTGCCAAATATCATAAATTGCCGCATATGCGTGGGTCAATTACAAAATATAGCGTTCAAGGCTTAAACCACGGGGTTTTTGCGGGGCCTGCCCCTGCCGCGCTTTACGGGTGCGGGTTCGGGCTGCTTGGGCTTGTTCTTGGAGCCGGGCTTTCTGCCGCGCTTCTTGCCGGTGTATGCGGGCTTTTCTGCGGGTATCTCTTCGGTTGCAGCGGGTGCCTCTGCGGGCTTTGCCGCGTCTGCCGCCGCCTTGGCCTCGGCACAGTTTGCCTTCAGCGTCTCAAGGCAGTCCCAAAGCTCCTTGGGGATCCTGTCGCCTATGGAGTTCCTGTAGTAGCCCTCAAGCTCCTCGGCCTCGTAGCCCCAGCGAGCTTCGTCCACTTTGAGTATCTCTTCAAGGTCTTCTATGCCGAACTTGTGCCCGGGCGCTACTTCGTAGTCGAGCTCGGATATGTCTATATCCTCTGCGTAGGGAACGTAGCCTATGGCCGTCTCTTTTGCGTCCACGTTGTCTTCGCAGCGCTTCAAAATCCATTCAAGCACGCGCATGTTGTCGCCGAAGCCCGGCCATATGAAGTTGCCGTCTTTGTCCTGGCGGAACCAGTTTACGTTGAATATCTTGGGCGGGTTTTTAACAAGTTTGCCCATGTCTATCCAGTGCTGCCAATAGTCGCCCATGTGGTAGCCTGCAAAGGGCTTCATTGCCATGGGGTCGTGCCTTAAAACGCCCGTCGCGCCGGTGGCTGCCGCCGTCGTTTCGGAAGACATGGCGCTGCCCACAAACACGCCGTGGTTCCAGTCCCTCGACTGGTATACAAGGGGAGTAGTGGTGGCCCTTCTTCCGCCGAAGATTATCGCCGAAAGGGGCACGCCCTTTGCGCTCTCAAACTCGGGCGAAATGCAGGGGCAGTTCTTTGCGGGCGCCGTAAACCTGCTGTTGGGGTGCGCCGCGCAGGTAGACTTGTTCTTTTTGTCAAACTTTTTGGGATCCCAGGGCTTGCCCGTCCAGTCTATAACGTGCTCGGGCAGCTCCTTGGTAAGGCCCTCCCACCATACGGTCATGTCGTCGGTGTTCAGCGCAACGTTGGTGAATATGGTGCCGCGCTTGGTGGTGGCAAGGGCGTTGGGGTTGGAGTGGTCGTTGGTGCCGGGCGCCACGCCGAAGAAGCCGTTTTCGGGGTTCACCGCCCACAGCCTGCCGTCGTCGCCCACGCGTATCCACGCTATGTCGTCGCCCACGCACTCTATCTTATAGCCCTTGTCAAGGTAGTGCTTGGGGGGTATCAGCATTGCAAGGTTGGTCTTGCCGCATGCGGAGGGGAAAGCCGCCGCAATATATTTCTTTTCGCCGTCGGGGAAGGTTACGCCGAGTATAAGCATGTGCTCGGCCATCCAGCCTTCGTTTTTGCCCAGGTAAGAGGCTATGCGCAGCGCAAAGCACTTTTTGCCGAGCAGCACGTTTCCGCCGTATGCCGAATTTACCGAAATTATCTCGTTCTCTTCGGGGAAGTGCAGAATGTACCTGTTTTCGGCGTCAACGTTGCACTTTGCGTGGAAGCCCTTTACAAAGTCGCCGCGGGGGCCTATCGCGTCCAGCGCCTTCCTGCCCACGCGCGTCATTATGCTCATGTTAAGCACAACGTAAATGGAGTCGGTCACTTCTATGCCGTAGCGAGCAAACGAAGAGCCTACGGCGCCCATCGAGTAGGGTATAACGTACATCGTCCTGCCGCGCATAGAGCCGCGCGCTATCTCGTTTGCCAGTTCGTGCGCCTGCCTGGGGTCCATCCAGTAGTTGTTGGGGCCTGCGTCGTCGCGATTGGTGGTGCATATAAAGGTTCTGTCCTCCACCCTTGCAACGTCGTTCACCTTGGTGCGGTGCAGGTAGCAGTCAGGCAAAAGGGTATCGTTGAGCTTTATAAGCTCGCCGGAATAAACGGCCTCCCTTCTGAGCTCGTCGATCTGCCTCTGGCTGCCGTCTATCCAAACTATATAGTCGGGCTGGGCAAGGTCGGCGCTCTCTTCAACAAAGGAGAGTATTTTCTTATTCTTCGTAAGTGCCATTTTTTACTCCTTTAATATTTTGTAAAATTTTATTTCAAAATAATTATATCGTAATTTTTTTGCAAACGCAATAATTTTAAATAAAAAATAATATAAAAAAGCTGATATTTATGCGTTTGCGCCGCAAATAATCGGCCATATTGCAGACTGTGCGGGTTCAACGGGCGCATAAAATGCGGCATTGCCTTATATTTTTGTTTTAACGCGCGCACATAATTTCGCCTTAATGCGCGCCCGTATTTTAAAATAATACAATATTTTACGCATGCGCGTGCAATATAATATATTAAAAGTCGGGCGCAATATATGCAGGCGGCGCCGCGGCAAAGGCTGGTAAAAAATAATATGGCTGGTTATTCAAAAAATATCGCCGTAATAAAGGCGTTAAGGGGCGGTTTTTCCACCTTCGGCGCCAATCTTTCGGGGCTTGTAAAGGCAGAAAAGTACGGCTCCTGCCTGCGCGCCGAAATATCGCTCATAAATTTCGCCCCGCTTTCGGCGGGCAGGTATGTCACCGCAATAACAGACGGCACTGTATGCGCCCTGTTTGAAGGGAGCGGCGGCGAGGTGCTCACCGAGGCCGATACTTCCCGCGGGTTTGCCGCGGCAATATGCTTTGTCAACGGCACGGTAACGCCCGTCGCAGCCGCCGTCTGCGGCGATATGGCGTGGGCAGTCCCGCTTGCCGTGCGCGAGGCCGAGCGCCAGGAAAAATCAAAGCCCTCTTCGTACGAAGACGAGGCCATTGCCGAGGAAAATTATTATGAATTTGATGCGCAGAACGCGGCCGACCTTAAAAAGGGCGGCACATATGCCGCAGATATCGCAGGAACCCCCGCAGAAACTATCTCCAAAGACCCCGCCGCAGATATCGCGGGAACAACCGACGAATGGAGGCATGAGGAAAATCTCGCAGCCGCGGACGGAGAAGGCGGGCATGGTGATGAGGGCGATGGCGATGTATGCGAATGTGCGCCGCAACCGCGGCGGCACGGCGGGGGCGCGGATGAGGCTGATATCGGCGTACGTGAAGAGCAGGAGGCCAGACCGCTCAGGGCAGCGGCAAACGGACAAAAACCTGTAGATACGGGCGGAGATATGCCCCGACCGCCGCTGCAGAATAACGGGCAAAATACGCATTTCTACAGCAGGATGAAGGAGGAAATAGACTGTATCTTCAGCCGCTACCCGCGCGAACATGTGCTTGAAAAAACAGTTTTACATTCCCGCTGGGCGCGCATAACTTACGGCTCGGGGCACTATGTTTTCGGGGTGATAGAGGAGGACGGGGTCCCCGCATACATATGCTACGGCGTGCCCGCCCCGCAGGGCCGCTGCCCCCAAAGTTTAAAGGGCGTTGCGGGCTTTATCCCCGCCGGGGCAGGCTCCGGCTATTGGGTAATGTACCAGTCGGCAAAAACGGGCAGTCTGGTAAAGGTGTAGTCCGCGGATATGCCCGCAGCCATAAATTTTTTTCGCGCCGTTCGGCGGAGTAAAAAACCGCGCGTTGCGCATACTGCCTGCATGAGGTTATCGTGTATCGCCTGCCTTTTAAATCTGGTTATTTTAGGCATATGCGGGGGCGTTTACGCCTTTGCGGGGTTCAATCTGCTGCTGTTTTTGTGCTTCGGCAGTCTTACCGCCGTGCGCGTGGTGCTCGGCATAGGCTTTGTGTCGGCAATATTCTGCCTATATGCCCTGCTTGCCTTCAGGCCGTTCAGGGGATTGAAATAAATTATGTGCCGCCTGTACCGCCATTTGGCGGCACAGGCGGCACACTTAAAAATATTTTGCCGCGCGCAGCCGGCTTTATTTAATATTTTATTGGCTTACCGCGGCAAAAAATAAGGCGGGGACTGTTTTATGCGTCCCCGCCTTTATCTGTGTCCTGGCAAAGTATGTAATTAGCGTCCGCGTCGAGTATTCTGCAAAGGTTGGCAAGCGTATCAAGCGCGGGCATCGCCCTGCCCGAAAGGTATTGCCCTATCGTCGGCTGCTTTATGCCCAGCTTTTGCGCAAGCTCTGTCTGCGTCATTCCGCTCTGTTTTATACATTCCGCCAATCGCTCGCGTATCTGTTCCAATGTTATCATAATCCGTTCCCTCACGCAGATAATTTACCTGTAAAACAGATCAATCTTCAGACTGCAAAAAGCTCTCTGTGCTGAAAAATTCTGCAAGTGTAACGCCCAGCCCGTCGCAAAGCATTTTTATGGTAACCACCCCCGGATTGGTGCTTTTTCCGTATAAAATATTTTTTATAGTGGAGGGGGAAACGCCCGATTCAAGCGAAAGCTTGTGTATGGAAATTTTTTTAAGTTCCAAAAGCTGTAATAACCGCTCTCTTACCGCCGTGTATGTGTTCATTGTATACCTGTTTTCTTTAATAATACAACGCATGCCTTGACAGTAGTGGGCTATATATGATACAATTTAGGCTATATATAGCCTATACGGCAAAACGGGGGTACAAAATGAACTATTTTTTAAAAATTTTGGGCGACAGTAAAATGAACGGCGGCGACCCTGTTCCGTTTTTTGAGGATAGCGGAAGCCTTTTTTGGGAAAGCGAGTGCACCGTAATTTTAAGCAAGGTGGCTGCGGGCATGGTCTGCCGCGGCGATATTCTCATTCAGTATATTCCCAAATCATTTAAAAATAAGGAGTGGGCGGGGCGCGTTATAGGTTGCTACCGCGCAACTTCTCATGTCGGTTATAAACCATATTCTGCGCCGTTCGGCAAAAATTTTGATTATTTTTGTCGGGTAGAAAACTTGTGCCTTAAATTTGCAAACAGGGCAAAAAGCAGTACTTTTGTACACGTTGACGAGCTCGGTATCAGATTGAACGGCGCTTTGGAAAGCGGAATAATGCGTCTTTCTCGCGAACAGGGCGAAAAAGCAGTTGCGTTTATAGAGAGATTGGAGGAGAGGTTGTGAAAATAGGTAAATACAGTGTTACGGGCGAATGTGAATATGAGCGCATATATAAAAAAGCGAAAAAAGATTTTGACCGTATTTTTTTTATATACCGCCTAGCGTTTGCTATGGAAATTATTGTTGTAATGTTCTTATTATTAGTAATAGGGGGAACGGGTATTGCGTATTTTATTGGTTTTATAAGCATACCTGTTGTCGGTTACGCCATTATAAATCTTGCTTCTAGTCGTTGTTGGCACTGCTGCTCTAATGACATAAATATGCTCATCTCAAAGAAAATAAAAGTTCTTACATATGGCGTTGCGGTTTTAATATTTATTATTACGGCAATCGGAGCATTCATTTCTATTTCATGCTTATTTTTTTGTTTCTACTTAATAAGTCATCTGGGTGATTGGAAATTACTTTTTCATGTTATATTTTTTGGAGTGAGTGTAGCGGTAATGCCGTTTGTATTGTATTATCTAATTCAATATTTTAAATATTTCCGCTGGACGTGGGAAGAATTGCAACTTCCGCCAAAGGAGCGCAAGGCACAATATAAGGCAACAAAACTTGCAGAAAAACAGAAACGGAAAGAAGAGCGTGAAGCAAAAAGACTGGCCGCGGCAAACGCGCGCGCAGCTAAAGCGGCTAAAGCGGCGGAAAGCGGCAAAGTAAGGCGTAACTTTAATAACGCTGCAGGCAGATCCTCCGTCGTGGCCGGCATGACGCAGACAGACCGCCGTTCAGAGCTGGAAAATCTGAAAAAGCTGTACGAGGACGGGCTTATAGACGAAGAAGAATATAAAAAAGCCCGCGAAAAAGCTTTGGGAATAAAATAAAAGTCTGCCCTGCGCACCAAAAAAGGCGCGCAGGGCAGTTTAACGTGAAACATGTAATTTTTTGCCGAAAACGACGGCGGATATGCCGCATTTAAAGGCATATGCACGGTGGCGCAGAAAAATAAGGGGAAATGTAGTTGCGCCTTGCGTAAAGCCCCCGTTGTCGGCGGGCTATCTTAAAATGTTTTCAAGTATCAGCTTGTCAAAATTTACAGGTTCGGTAAAGTCGCGCGGCAGAAAGGTGACGCGGTTGAACTTGGCGTAGTTGAATATGTGCGTCTTCAAAAGCACGGGCGTGGCAACGTCAAGCGCCTCGCATATGTCCGAAAGGTAGTTAAAAAAGTCGCCCCACTCAAACTTTGCAATGCTCTCGTATGTGGTCTGCCTTACAATTTTGTGTTCCTTTTCAATTCTGCCCCATATCTTTATCATCAGTCACCTCAAATTTGCAATGTGAACTATATTATACCTTAAATGCACGCCTTTGTAAATTGTCTGCGCCACATTCCCCGCCTATTTTTTAAAGGTGTTCCCGAAAAGTATGTTATTTATTATTTGTCATTTCGACCGAGCGATAGCGAGTGGAGAAATCTCAATAAAAATGAGCGTTATGCAAAGAGATTTCTCCATGCGTTCGCTTTATGCTCACTTAGTCGTAAGGAGCAAAGCGACGGAATAGCTATTGTTGCGCGTTAGCGCCAATAGTGTTAATGACAATGGTAGAGCGTTCGCTTTGCTCACTTAATCGTAAGGAGCCACAGGCAACGGAATAGCGTATCGTCCGCCTGCAGGGCGCGATCGCGTTAATGACAGGTTGATAGCCGTATACACCTTTCGGGCACTCTCCTTTTAAATTTTTTTGTTGACAACGGCGGCGCAAAGTTCTAATATAATATAAATAACCTTTATAAAAAATATTGCCGCGCGCAGGCTGTGCCTGCAAAATGCGGCAGACGGGGGCAACTTATGGAAAAGATAAAAAAGGACATACTCTCCCTTCTCACCGAAGATTCCCGCCTTTCGGCGGCGAGCATGGCGGCCATGCTGGGCGTATCCGAAGCGGAGGTAAAGTCCGCCGTTTCGCAGCTTGAGGAAGAGGGCGTTATAGTAAAATACACCGCCATAGTCAACGAAGACCTTGCCGAGGTCGAAAGGGTAGAGGCGCTTATCGAAGTAAAGGTAACGCCCATGCGCGGCCACGGCTTCGACACCATCGCCTGTGAAATAGCCGCCCACCCCGAGGTAAAAAACCTGTACCTGATGAGCGGCGCATACGACCTTGCCGTGATAGTCGAAAGCGCCTCGCTGCGCGCCGTTTCGCGCTTTGTATCGGAGTGCATCTCCACCTACGACAGCGTAATTTCCACCGCCACGCACTTCATACTCAAAAAATACAAGGTGGAAGGCGCCCTTATGCACGACGAAGAGGGGGGAAGGCTGAGCATACAGCCGTAAGGTGGCTAAAGTGAGAAAGTTTGTCAACAGCCGCGCCGCAGGCCTTGAGCCGAGCGGCATAAGAAAGTTTTTTGATATCGTGTCCGAAATGAAGGGCGCCATATCGCTTGGCGTGGGCGAACCCGACTTTGTAACGCCCTGGAACATACGCGACGCCGCCGTGCGCTCTATAAAGCGCGGGTATACCCAGTATACCGGCAACCGGGGACTTACCGAACTGCGCGAAAATATCTGCCGCTACCTTGAAGAGCGGTTCAACGTAAAGTATTCGCCGGAGCACACCATAGTCACCGTTGGCGCCAGCGAGGCCATAGACCTTGTTTTGCGCGCCGTGTGCGACCCGGGGGACGAGATACTCGTTCCCTCGCCCTGCTACGTTTCGTATGCGCCCCTCGTGTATATGGCGGGCGGCACGCCCGTGCCGCTGGAGTGCCGCGCCGAGAACGAATTTATAGTCACCCCCGAACTGATAGCCGCGGCGTGCACGCCCAAAACCAAGGCTGTAATACTCGCCTACCCCAACAACCCCACGGGCGCCATAATGACCGAGGGGCAGCTGCGGGCCATAATTCCCGAAATAGAGCGGCGCGACCTTTTGGTCATCTCCGACGAGATCTACGCCGAACTCACCTATACGGGCAGGCACGTTTCAATAGCTTCGCTGGGCAATATGGCCGAACGAACGGTGCTTATAAACGGCTTTTCAAAGGCATTCGCCATGACGGGCTGGCGCGTGGGCTTTGTGTGCGCCCCCGCAGAGATAGACGAGGCAATGTTCAAAATACACCAGTACGCCATAATGTGCGCGCCCCGCATGAGCCAGCACGCCGCCAACTGCGCCCTTGCCGAAAGCTTTTCAGACGGCTTTGCCGTGGTTGAAGAGATGAGGGAAGATTATAAAAAGCGCGGCGGGTTTATGGTAAACGCCTTCAACTCCATGGGGCTCAAGTGCTTTGCGCCCAAGGGCGCCTTCTACGTGTTCCCCTCCGTTGCAAAAACGGGCATGGACGGCGAGGAGTTCGCAAACCGCCTGCTGCAGCAAAAAAAGGTGGCGGTGGTGCCCGGTTCGGCGTTCGGCCAAGCCGGCAAAGACCATGTGCGCTGTTCGTATGCCACGGGCATGTCGCAGCTTGCCGAGGCGATAGAGCGCATAAGCGATTTTGTAAAGTCAATATAAAATTTATTGTAATTTATGCGGCGGCGCGGAAAAACTTTTCCGCGCCGCTGTGGGGAAAATTATGCCACAGCATGTAACGGTAAAGCAATACGACCCCGCCTGGCCGCAGGCATTCCGCCGCGAAGAGGCGCTCATAAGGCGCATACTAGGCAAAAACTGCGTTGCGGTATATCACATAGGCAGCACCGCCGTAGAGGGGCTTGCCGCCAAGCCGATAGTGGATATCATGCCGGTAGTCACCGACCTTTCCGCGGCAGACAATGCCGCCCGCCTGTTTGAAGAGGCTGGGTATGAGTATATGGGCGAGTTCGGCATACCGGGCAGGCGCTATCTCCGCAAGGGCGGCGACGAGCGCACGCAACAGCTGCATATCTTCTGCGCGGGCGATACCGCCAACATATTCCGCCACCTCGCCTTCCGCGACTATCTCAGGTCGCACCCGTCCGCACGGGAGGAGTATGCCGCCCTGAAAACAGCGCTTGCGCGCAGGTTCCCGTACGATATTCAGTCGTATTGCGATGGCAAGGATGCATTTGTAAAGGAGATAGAAGCGCTTGCGCTTGCCTCGTTCGACAGCTCGTGGGACAGGTTATTTTTCGCCGCGCACAGCGTTCAGGGTGCGCGCACGTTGTCGCCGTTTGCCGAGGCGGGCGGAGTTGCCGCCGCCGTTATGGCGGAAAGCGGCGCCATATATACGGGCGTATGCATAGATACCGCCTGTTCGCTGGGCATGTGTGCCGAGCGCGCCGCCGTTGCTTCAATGATAACCGCGGGCGAAAGCCGCATAAAACAGCTCGCCGTTATAATGCCGGACGGTTCTTCGGGTATGCCCTGCGGCGCCTGCCGCGAAATGCTAATGCAGGTTTTTCCGCATGCCGAAGGGTTGCGCATACTCACCGACTTAAGCGACAGGGCATATGTAACGCTTGGCGGGCTTGTCCCACGCTGGTGGGGCGGCCCCGGGGCGGCGCTTTAAAAAATTTTCAGCAAAATGGTATTTAGTTGACAAATTTTAATCTTAACTCTATAATATAGTAGTGTTAAACGTGATTCCACTGTTTTGCGGAATCACTTTTGTATTATTATGCCGCGTTATGCGGCGAGGAGATATAAATTAACATGGCCGATCAGTATTTTGAAATGACTCAAAAGAATTACGAGGACTTAAAAAAGGAACTCGAATACCTCGTAAAGGAAAAACGCCCCGAAATAATCGAACGCATTGCCGAAGCGCGCAGCCACGGCGACCTTTCGGAAAACGCCGAATACGACGCCGCAAGGGAAGAACAGCGCTCTAACGAGGGCAAGATCGCCGAACTTGAATATCAGATCAAAAACGCGGTTATAATCGCCGAAGTAACCGATAATTCATACGTGCACCTCAACAGCAAAGTCACCGTAGAGGACGAGGAGTTCGGCGATACCGAAACGTACACCATAACTTCCGTTACCGATGTAGACGTAATGGCAAACCGCATCTCCAGCGAATCGCCCGTAGGCTCTGCGCTCATGCGCCACAAGGCCGGCGACGTAGTTTCGGTAAGCTGCCCCGACGGGTCGTCGTACAGGCTTAAAATAATCGCCATAGCCTAAAACGCACAATATATGCGGCGCAATACTGTGTCGCGTTTACGGGTTTGCTCAGTCACTTACCTCTAAGTAAGCTCCTTCGCAACATTCCGCACGCTCCTTGTCTTGCTTGCATCTATTGCGTGTTTATTGGTTCACAATTTTTTCGTTCGGGCCGCGCCCGAAAAATTTCGTGAGTTTGGGAGAGCCAGCTCTCCCTTGCCCCGATTTTTCAGGGGCCCACGATAATATAATCGGGGCAATTCCCTCTTTGGTGAGCTCGCTTCCGCGACAAATTGTGTCGCGCTAACGCAGGGAAACCCTGCTTGCGCCCGTAAATTATTTTAAGTAAGCTCCTTCGCAACATTCCGCACGCTTCTTGTCTTGCTTGCATCTATTGCGTGTTTATTGGTTCACAAATTTTTCGTGCTTTCCCTTGCATAAACTTCGCAATACTTTGTCGCGCTGCGGCAACCTTCGGTCATTTTTACCTTGTCATTGACGCGATTGACGCTTTGCATAGCAAGACACGATTGGCGCTATGCGCAACAATCGCTATTCCGTTCCTTACGCTATTCCGTCGCTTCGCTCTTTACGACTAAGTGAGTAAAGCGAACGCATGGAGAAATCTCTATCGCGTAAATAGCATTAATAGATTTCTCCGCTACACTCACTTCGTTCGTTTCGGTCGAAATGACAGTAATGGGCATGTCGCACTTCTCTTGCGCCCTTGTGTAAAGGGAGCTGGCGGCGAAGCCGACTGAGGGATTGTTACACGCAAAGCGTGATGGCGAGATTTATGCTCGTTTCTCCAAGGGTTATCTGTGCGTGAAAATGCGGCGATATCTTCAAAAAAATAAGTTTTTTAATTTTTAACGACTATGGAAAATAATGTAAACAACACACCCCTCACCGAGGAGGAGGAAACTGAACGTCTTGCCGAACAGGCGCGCATCCGCCGCGAAAAGCTGGCAAAGCTTGCCGCAGAGGGCAAGAACCCCTACGAAAAGACCAGGTACGACGTAACGGCAAATTCGTCGTATATAAAGTCGCACTTTGAAGAGCTTGAAGGCAAGCAGGTTTCCATTGCCGGCAGGCTCATGTCCCGCCGCATAATGGGCAAGGCGTCCTTTTCGCACCTTTCAGACCGCGACGGGCTTATACAGATATACGTAAAGCGCGACGACGTGGGCGAAGAGGACTACATGTCCTATAAAAAGGACTACGATATAGGCGATATAATCGGTATAAAGGGCTTTGTGTTCAAAACGCAGACGGGCGAAATTTCCGTGCACTGCACTCATATAGAGATGCTCTCGAAGTCGCTCCGCCCCCTGCCCGAAAAACAGCACGGCCTTACGAACATCGACCTCAAGTACCGCCAGCGCGACCTCGACCTCATCGTAAACCCCGAAGTGCGCTCCACGTTTGTAAAGCGCTCGCAGATAATAGGCGAAATACGCAAGTACCTCGACGCGCGCGGATATCTGGAGGTAGACACCCCCGTTCTGACCACGCTTGAAATAGGCGCCGCCGCCCGCCCCTTCAAAACGCACCACAATTCGCTGGATATAGACATGTATCTGCGCATAGAAACGGAGCTGTATTTAAAGAGGCTCATCGTCGGCGGTCTTGAAAGGGTGTACGAAGTCGGCCGCATATTCCGCAACGAGGGCATGGACGCCTTCCACAACCCCGAGTTCACCTCGGTGGAGATGTACCAGGCCTATACCGACTATCACGGCATGATGGATCTCATCGAGGACATGTACCGCACCATAGCGCAAAATGTGTGCGGCACAACAAAAATAACCTATCAGGGCACAGAGATAGACATGGGCGCACCATGGGCGCGCCACACCATGAAGGAGGCCGTTAAAAAATTCTGCGGCGCCGACTACGACAGCTGGGCAGACGACGCCGCCGCGCGCGACTGCGCAAAGCAGCTGGGCGTTGAGGTAGAGGAGGGCGAGCATGCCACCAAGGGTCATGTGCTTATCGCACTCTTCGAGGCCTTTGTGGAAGATAAGCTGATTCAGCCCACTATAATATACGACTACCCCGTAGAAAATTCGCCGCTTGCAAAGCGCAAGCCGGCTGACCCCGCCTTCACTGAAAGGTTCGAGTACTTTATCTGCGCAAAGGAATTCGGCAACGCCTTCTCCGAGCTCAACGACCCCATCGACCAGAAGGAGAGGTTTGTAAAGCAAGTAAAGGAAAAGAAGGCGCAGGAACCCGGCTGCAATGCGCAGGTAGACGAAGACTTTATAACCGCGCTGGAATACGGCCTTCCCCCCACGGGCGGCCTGGGCATGGGCGTGGACAGGCTGGTGATGTTGCTCACCGACAGCCCCACCATAAGGGATGTGATACTATTCCCCACAATGAAACCCAAAACAAAATAAAGGGCTCACGAAATTTTCGCGCAGGCCGTGCGCGACAATTTCCGTGATTTGAGGAACCAAGTTCCTCTGGCGGCATATTTAAGTGCCCTGCATTATAGAAATGCCGCCATTCACTTCTGGTGAGCTCGCTTCCGCGACAAATTGTGTCCTGCTGCGGCGGGAAACCCGCCTTGCAAACGTGAGTTATTTTAAGTAAGCTCCTTCGCAACGTTCCGCACGCTTCGTGTCTTGCTCGTTTCTTCAAGGGTTATCTGTACAGGGGGATGCTGTGGTCTTTCTGCGCAAGGAAACCTTGCTTGAAACATTAATTATTAAAAAACAATATGTCATTTCGACTAAGTGAGCAAAGCGAACGCATGGAGAAATCTCAATCGTAGCAATGGTATTAACAAATTTCTTCGTTCCGCTCATTCCATTCGCTACAGTCGAAATGACAGTAATAAAGGTGCCGCAGATATTTACAAATACCTAAATAATCACAAAAATACCCACAGGCCGGAATATTGAGCGCCGCGGAAAAATAACAGATTTTTCATTAAGCTTTTTAAGGCGGGCGGCGCATTTCAGCGCCGCCCGCCTTTTTTACAACAATTCCCGCGCAAAAGGGCGGCATATATGCCCCGTTCAACGCGGGCGCGCACTCACTTTGTCCGCGGCAGCGCAGCTTGTTTTTGCCGTGTAAACGGCAGATAAAAATATAAAATTGTTTGCGATCGGGGCATCCCGCTGAGGAGCTTTATGAGCGAATATAAAATTTTAGACAGCATAAACAGGGGCAGGGGGCACGTGAGTTTTCACACCCCCGGGCACAAGGGCGGCGGCGCGCTTGCCGCGCAGCTTAAGATCTGCGGCGAAGACGTCACCGAGCTTTCGTATACGGACGACCTTTCTTCCCCGCACGGCGCCATTGCCGAGGCGCAGTCAGATATAGCCATGCTGTGCGGCGCAAAGCGGGCGTATATCACCACCGACGGCTCTACAAGCGGCATACTCGCCATGATGTACGCCGTGCGCGGCCGCGGCGGAAAGATGATAGTCCCCCGCAACAGCCACAAAAGCGTGTGGAACGCCTGCCGCCTGCTGAATATAGAGCCGGTGATAGTGCAGGGGCCGGAGCGCGAGGGCGTGATTTTGCCGCCCGACGGCGGCGAGATAGCCGAACTTGTCGCGCGCGACAAAGACATAATAGGCATGATAGCCGTATCCCCCGACTACTACGGCAACGTCGCCCCGCTCGAAAAGTATGCCGAAGCGCTCCATTCCGCGGGCAGGGTGCTCATTGCAGACGGGGCGCACGGCGCCCACCTCGCCTTTGAACAGGGGCGCAGGGGCTATGCCGGCGTGTACGCCGATATGTGGGTGGAGAGCGCGCACAAGTCGCTGCCTTCGCTCACGCAGGGCGCCGCCGTGCTGCTCAACGACCTTTCGCTGGAAGAAAAGCTCAAGGAGGGGCTTTCGGTGTTCAGAACAACTTCCCCCTCCTATCCCGTAATGGCCTCGGTGGAGTTCGGCTATAAGTATGTCGCCGCCAACCCGCAGGCCGTTGCGGCGGTAAAAAGCGCCGTAAACGACTTTAAGGCAAAGTGGCCCGACTACCGCTTTTACCCCTCTGCCGACTACACAAAACTCTGCCTCGACTGCGCGCCTCTGGCCGTTGATTCGCGCATACTTGCGCACAAATTGGAAAAGAGCGGCGTATTCTGCGAATTTGCCGACGGCAGGTATATAGTTTTCTACCTGTCGGTGGCTACTACGGCGGCGCACTTCAGGGCGCTTGCAAAGGCGCTTGAAAGGGCGCTTAAGGAAAAGGGAGTGCGCGGCACCTACTTCCGCCGCGCGGCACTGCCCCCGCCCGAGCGCACATACAGCTACCTTTATGCGCTTTCGCGGCCGTATGAATACGTGTCCCTCGACGCGGCTATAGGCAGAATGAGCGCATGCAACGCGGGGCTGATGCCGCCCTGCATACCCGCGGTGGCAGCGGGCGAAATAATAACCGAGGGCGCTGTGCGCATACTTAAGGAGGGCGGCCACACGTTCGGGCTGACAGACGGAAAAATCAAGGTGGTAAAAAAATGAAGGGAAGGTTTGTTACCTTTGAAGGGTGCGAAGGCTGCGGCAAGAGCACCCAGATAAAATTGCTTTCGGCGTGGCTTTCGCAGCGCGGTATTCCGCACATAGTTACGCGCGAACCGGGCGGCAGCGACATTGCCGAACAGATACGCACAATAATTTTGAACGGCAAAAATACCGCCATGTGCGACGAGTGCGAGGCGCTGTTATACGCCGCCGCGCGCGCCCAGCACCTGCGCGAGATCGTCGCCCCCGCCCTCGATGCGGGCAAGCTTGTGCTGTGCGACAGGTACGTAGATTCCTCGCTCGCCTATCAGGGCTATGCAAGGGGTCTGGGCATGGAGTTCGTGGAGGGCATAAACAGCTTCGCCATGAAGGACTTCCGCCCCGATTTAACGCTGTTTTTAGACCTTTCGCCGGACGCCGCGTTTGAACGCAAGCACGGCGCCGACCGCGGCGACCGCATGGAACAGCTCGGGCTTGCCTTTCACAGAAAGGTATATCAGGGCTATTTAAAACTTGCCGAAGCCTACCCCGACCGCATTGCAAAAGTGGACTGCAGCGGCCCGCGCGAACAGACAAGGCAGAACATAACAGACATATTAAAAGAGCGCAAAATAATAGATTGAGCGGCACATATGCCGTAACTATTGGGTATAGTGTAAGGGAATAAAACGAACGTATTAATCCCTTACAGTATAGTGGCAGAAAAATCATGGAAAATCTGATAGAACAGACAACTGCATACAAAATTTTCTGCCGCGAGGCCGAAGCAGGCAGGCTGGCGCACGCCTATATGATAGCCTTTGAAGACACGGCATGCTTAAGCGAGGCGCTCACCGTATTTGCGCTGCGGTTTTTCGGCACCGACCGTACCCAAAAGCTGGGCGGCCGCATTGTGCGCGGGGCGTATCCCGACTGCAGGTTCTACCCCGAGCAGGGCAAAAAATTCAACGCCGAGGCCGCCGTCGCGCTCATAGAGGACAGCGCCATGCGCCCTTCGGAGGGCGACAGAAAGCTGTATGTGATAAGCTCGTTCGAAGAATGTTCGGCCGTCGTTCAGAACAAACTTTTAAAGGTGATAGAGGAGCCGCCCGAGGGCGTATCGTTCATACTCGGCGCCTCCACACTCTCGCCCGTGCTGCCAACAATAATTTCGCGCGTGCGTCTGCTGGAGATACCGCCCTTCACCGAAGGGCAGATAGCCGCCGCGCTCGAGCGGGCCAACCCGGGCGGGAAGTACAACGCCATGGCCGCGGCAAGTTGCGGCGGGGTATACGGCACGGCGCTTGCGCTTGCGCAGGGCCAGCTGGAAGAAATACGCACCGCCGCAGAGGAGATACTTTCGGCAAAGACGGCTTCCGCCGCGGGGCTTGTCTCCATGAAGTATGCAGAAAGCAAGTTCAAACGGCAGGTAGTGGCCGAAGTCCAGCGCATATGCTTTTCGGCGGCGCGCGCGGCGGCCGGCGGAAAGAGGTCGGACAGCGACGAAAAGGTTGCCGCGGGCTGGCAGCTCCCCGCACTTTTAAGGGGCGCAGAAATTTACGGCAAGGCCCTGCGCGACATAAAATTCAACGCCTACTTTTCGGCGCTGTTATACAGCGCCATGCTTGCAATGATAGAGGAGAATAATAAATGGCTAAAATTATCGGAGTAAAATTCAAAGACAGCGGAAAGTTATATTACTTCGCCCCCGGCGAAGATACGTATAGTGAGGGTCAGGGCGTAATAGTGGAAACGGCCCGCGGCGTGGAATACGCCACCGTGTGCGTTCCCCTGAAGGACGTGCCCGACGAAGAGCTGGTCGCCCCCTTAAAGCCGGTGCTCCGCGTCGCCACCGAAAAGGACGAAGAGACTGTGCGCCGCAACGAAGAGCGCCGCGCCCCCGCCCTGAAGACCGCCGAAGAAAAGATTGCCGCCCGCGGGCTGGATATGAAGCTGGTGGACTGCGAATTCACCTTCGACGGCACCAAGGTGATATTTTATTTCACGGCGGACGGCCGCGTGGACTTCCGCGAGCTGGTAAAGGATTTATCCGCAGTGTTCCACATAAGGATAGAGCTTCGCCAGATAGGCGTGCGCGACGAAACCAAGATGCTCGGCGGCCTCGGCCCGTGCGGCAGGGTGTGCTGCTGCGCAAGCTGCATGCCCGACTTTAAAAAGGTTTCAATAAAAATGGCAAAAAATCAGGGGCTTTCGCTCAACCCGGGCAAAATATCAGGCCTGTGCGGCAGGCTGATGTGCTGCCTTGCGTACGAAAACGATTACTATGCCGAAGCCTGCAAAAAAATGCCCAAAGTGGGCAGCGAGGTAACCTCGCCCGAAGGCGCCGGCACGGTGGTAAACGTAAATATGCTTAAAATGGAAGTAAAGGTGCGCATAGAAAAGGGCGACGCCACCGTATATAAGGACTTCCCCGTAGACCAGCTCCGCTTCAAGCGCCGCCAGGACAAAAAGGAGAAGGACGAAGACGTCGTAGACGAGGAAATAAAGGGGCTCATCGACTAGGCTCACAGATTTTGCGGCTGGTGCCGCCGCAAAATCTTCGTGAATTTGGGGGAGCCAGCTCCCCCTGACTGCAATTTTTAGGGGCTCACTTATTATATAATTGCAGTCATTCCCCCTTTGGTGAGCCTGCTGACCGCAGCAAATAGGGTCTTTCTGCGCAAGGAAACCTTGCTTGAAACGTTAATTATTTATGTTCACGCGAAATCTTTCCGCAATCGTGCCTCCCTTGCCAAAGGGAGGTGGGTAGCATGAGCTTCAGCGAGGGCTACCCGGTGGGATTGGCAAAACGGCAATATCCTTTTATTTTTATAGGAATTAATTGCCGTTTAAGGTTAAATTTTTACGCGTATTTTACATAAAAAAAGCCCGAAAGGGCGGCAAAAATTTTTTCGTTCCCCTTTACTTTGTAAAATACGTGTGATATAATTATTATACTTAAAAAGCATCTAAAACAATGGAGGTTATCTGATGGCACACGTTATTTCCGATGAATGCGTAATGTGCGGCGCTTGCGCAGCAGCTTGCCCTGTTTCCGCAATTTCCGAAGGCGACAGCAAGTATGTTGTAGATCCCGATGTATGCATCGACTGCGGCGCCTGCGAAGATGGCTGCCCCACCGGCGCTATCAAGGCTGAATAATTTAAAGTTAAAACAGCTTAAGGGCGGGGTATTTCCCCGCCCTTATTCTTTATATTGCGCCGTTTTGCCCGCGGCGGCTATTCAAATTGCACATATCGCCGGCTGTATGCCGTCAAAGCCCTTGCCAACGCGCCGCCATTTGTTGTATAATCGGGCTATGGAAATCGGGCTTGAACAGGGCGAGGTGCTTGAAGACCTCTTCCAGGATAAAAAAATAATACAGAATGTAAACCTGTACCGTTTTACGTCAGACAGCGTGCTGCTTTCAAAGTTCGTCCGCGGCAAAAAGAACGACGACGTGGCCGACTTCTGCGCGGGCAGCGGCATAGTGGGGCTGCACTTTTTGTGCCTCAACACGCACGTCCGCTCGCTTACGCTGTTCGAAATGCAGCCCGCCCTGTCCGATATGAGCGCGCGCACCATAGCGTATAACCGTTTTGAAAAGGCGCGCGCCGTATGCACGCGCGTGCAGGATATCGGCAGGGAGTACGACGGCAGGCTTTCGCTGATACTTTGCAACCCGCCCTACGAGCGCGGCGGCTTTGAAAACCTCACTTACGAAAAGGCCATCTGCCGCAAAGAGATAACCATAACCCTTTCCGAAATACTCGACGTTGCGGCGCGCACCCTCAAATTCGGCGGCAGGCTTGCCATCATCAACCGCGCCGACAGGGTGGCCGAGCTTATCTACGGCTTAAAAAAGCGCTCGCTGGAGCCAAAGCGGCTGCAGTTTGTGTGCGGAACGCCGGGCGGCAAGCCCTATCTTGTAATGGTGGAAGCCGCCAAGGGCGGAAAAGAGGGGGTAGAAGTGCTGCCCTCCGCCGTAAATATTGCAAACTGAGCGTGCGCGCGTGGGTTTTTAAGGCTGAAAATGCCAATTGCTCCGCATATATGCCGCAACCAACGCTTTTTATTACATTCCCGCGCGCCTGCGCGGCCAAACTCATACGGTAAAAATATGGTATATTTTGTTGCAACGCCCATAGGCAATTTAAAAGATATTTCGCTGCGCGCGATAGAAACTCTCGGCGCTGCCGACGTCATCTTCTGCGAAGACACGCGCCATTCACTCAGGCTGCTAAACGCCTATCGGATAAAAAAGCCGCTTGTGGCATGCCATAAATTCAACGAACGCTCCGCCGCGGAAAAGATAATTTCCGCCTCGCGCGAGGGTAAGCAAGTGGCAGTCATCTCCGATGCGGGCATGCCCGTCATCTCCGACCCCGGCGGCGAGGTATGCAGGGCCTTGAGGGATGCAGGCGTGGAATATACCGTGGTGCCGGGCGCCAACGCCGCCCTTTCGGCGCTGATACTCTCCGCCATGCCCGCAGAGCGATTTGCCTTTATCGGCTTTTTGCCCGATAAGCAGGGCGAAAGGTGCAGGCTGCTTGAAAGGTACGCCTGTCTTGACTTAACGCTCATCTTCCATGCCGCCCCGCAGGATGTGGACAGGTATATAGCCGACATGCTGGAGGTGTTCGGCGACCGCCCCGCCTGCGCCGTGCGCGAGATAACCAAGCTGCACGAAGAGAGCACGCCCTTCACCCTTTCGCAGGGCCTTCCGGGCGAAAAGAGGGGGGAATATGTGCTTGTCATCGGCGGCGCAGCCGAACAAAATAACGAGCTTTGCGCCCTTTCAGAAGTGGAGCACATCCGCCACTACATGGCGCAGGGGCTGGACAAAAAGGAGGCAATAAAGCGCGCCGCAAAGGACAGGGGAGTCACAAAAAGCGAGCTTTATAAATTCGGAATAGATCTGTAATTTATCTTATAATTTATTCAATAAAAATTTATTAAAAAAATTAATTTTTATATGAATTTATTGTGAATTTTTTAAATATTATGCTATTCTGGCAGGAGTGCCATATTTTCCCTTTTCCTACGGAAATAATTAAATAACGGAAATACGCTATGAAAAAGAAAGAAGAAAAAAAGATGACTATATACGACTATGAAGAACGGTACGTAAAGGCGCGCAACGGCCGCACCGCACGGCTGTTGCTGTGCGTTGTTGCGGGCGTGATAGGCGTGTTCCTTGCGTGGTGCCTGCTTTCAATTACCCTGCAGATATGGGGCATCAACGCCTATGCGGGCTACGTTGCGGCGGGCGTTTCGGCGGTGCTGTTCGTGCTGCTGTTTATCGTTCCGCTGGTAAAGATCCTGCGCATGAACTACTTTCAGACCAACATTCCCGCGTCGCGCGCGGCCGCAGCAAAGCGGCACAACAGAAGGGTGCGGCGCGATATTGCCGTGCGCATGGTGGACTTCGGCACGCGGGTTGAAAATGCGGGCTGGTACGACGACGCTATTCTTGCGGAGCTGGCCGCATATATCAGAAATAACGACGACGAGGGCATCAAACGCGCCCTTACCGCCATGTATTCGGGCAGGGTAAAAAAGACGGCAAAGGACTACATATTCCGCTATGCGCTCAGGTCGGCGGCATACTCCGCGCTCTCGCAGAATTCCCGCACAGACGCCGCGCTGGTGGCGGTGGTCAACCTGCAGCTCATCAAGGATATCGTGTTTTTATACGGCTTCCGCCCGTCGGAAACAAGGCTTTTAAAGATATTTGCCGCCGTGGTGCGCAATTCCCTCGTTTCATACGGCCTCGGTTCGCTCAACATAGGCAACGGCATAGTAAAGACCATGGGCGACGCCGTAAAGGGCATACCCATACTCGGTTCGGCTATATCTGCCCTTGTAGACAGCTCGGTGCAGGGGCTGGCAAACGGCACCATGACCGCCGTGATAGGCTTTCAGACCATACGCTACCTGAACAGGGAATATAAGTTGCAGGATATTTTAGACGGCATAGAGGTGGACGAGACCGAAGAGGAGCTTGCCGAAGCGTGCAGGGATATAGAAACGGAACTCAGAAAAAAACCGCGCGCAAAGACGGCCTGACCGCCCGTCTTCCGCAGCTGTTTTTCTTAAAAAAATTACATTTATTTTTTCAATAAAATTCACATTTATTTTGCAGTAAAAATATAATTTTTTAATAAATATAGCCGCGGGGCGCACAAATTAAATGTGCGCCCCGCGGCCTTTTCTTTTTGAATTTTTACCGTTTAATTAAAATATTTTTATTTAACTTATTTTGTTGCCGCGCGCCTCCCGTTCGGGCTGCCGCTGTGCCGCCGTCACGGCTGTTTCCACTCAAAGTTCTGTTTGCCGGCAAACAGCTCAAAGTGATATTTTGCTATGCCCAGGTCGGTCTTTGCGTAAAAGCCTGCGCCCGCCCGCGCGGTCACTGTGCCGTCTGCGTTGTAAATAAACCTGAATTTCTGCTGGTTCATGGCGGTGGGGGCAAGCAGCGCACCGTCTACGCCTTCCTCAAACCAGGCGGGTGCGTTCAGCGGCGCGCTTACAACTTCCGTGCGCGGCCTGTTTTTGTGCGCGGCGCCCTGTGCGGCGCCGTAGCCTATGGCTATCACAAGCACAAGTTTTTCGCCCCGCTCAAGGCTGTAGGCCGAAGTTATCTTTCTGTATGTAAGCGCCACCCAGCAGGTGTTCAGGCCCAGCGTCTGGGCAAACAGCACCAGATCTTCGCCGTAATAGCCGCACTTTTCCTGCAGGTCTTTGTCCGCCCTGCCTATCATGGCTATGTAGTTTTTAACGCCGCTGAATTTGCCGTAATGCGCCATAAAGCCGTCGAACGCCTTCGGCTCGTCGGTAACAAGCTGAATGTGCAGTCCGCTTTTCGCGTTTATCTCTGCAATGCGCCCTTCAAGCGCCGCCTTTGCCTGTGCCGATATCGGCCTGTCTTTGTATGCCCGCACCGAATGTCTCTGCATCGCTGCCTGTTTCATATCCATATTTCCCACCTCTTATTGTATTTTCAGGCACCTGCGCCATCCGCGCGGCGCCCGTTGATTTCTTTGCTTACCGCACCGCTTTACTTTTCTGCTTCTGTTATCACGCCGCCGCCTATGCACTGCTCTCCAAGGTATATAACGGCGTACTGTCCCTCGGTAACGGCGCGCTGCCTTTCGGCAAAGGTTATGTGCATTTCGTCGCCCTCAACTTTTACGCGCACCTTTTGCTCGGGCTGGCGGTAGCGGAACTTGGCGGTGCACTCAAACTCGCCCGCGGGCGGTTCAAAGCCTATAAAGTTCAGCTCCCTTGCCGTGCACGCGCGCGAATACAGCGGCCCTTCGTCCCCGTGCGAAACATATAATATGTTGTCTGCAACGTCCTTTTTCACCACAAACCAGCGTCCCTCTTCGCCGTGCATGCCGCCAAGGCCCAGCCCCTTGCGCTGGCCCAGGGTGTAGTACATCAGCCCCTCGTGCATGCCCACCTTTTCGCCTTCAAGCGTGCGTATCTCGCCGGGCTGCGCGGGCAGATAGGTCTTTAAAAAATTCCTGAAGTTGCGCTCGCCTATAAAGCATATGCCCGTGCTGTCACGCTTTTTGGCCACTGCCAGCCCGTTTTGCTCTGCAATTTTGCGCACTTCGGGTTTTGTCAGCCCCTGCAGGGGAAAAATCACCCTGTCAAGCTGCTTCTCGCGCACCTGGTTCAAAAAGTATGTCTGGTCTTTGCCCGCGTCTCTGGCCTTTAAAAGGCGGTTGCGCCCGCTCTCGTGCGATATCCCGCAGTAGTGCCCCGTGGCTATCACGTCGGCGCCCATCCCCTCGGCATATTCGCGGAAGGGGCCGAATTTTATCTCGCGGTTGCACAAAACGTCGGGGTTGGGCGTTCTGCCCGCGGCATACTCCTTCAAAAAGTAGGCAAACACCCTGTCGTAATACTCCTTTGCAAAGTTCACGCTGTAATAGGGTATGTCCAGCGTGGCGCACACGCGGCGCACGTCGGCAAAGTCCTCCTCGGCGGTGCAGGCGCCGTTTTCGCCCTGCTCCTCCCAGTTCAGCATAAAAAGCCCTATCACGTTGTAGCCCTGCTCCTTCAAAAGCAGTGCGGCCACCGAGCTGTCCACTCCGCCGCTCAGGCCCACCACGGCCGTCTTTTTGCTCATTTTGTTCTCCGTTTTTTTTCTGTTGAGCCGCGGCGGCGCCGTGTAAAGCGGCGCCGCCGCAGTTCATGTTACCAAAATTATAACATAAACAAAACTGATTGCAAAATATAAATAAGGTGTGGTATAATGTTTTACCGTAAAGCCGCACGTTAAAAAGCTTGTGGCGACGGGAGGTGCTTTTTCGTGTATATGCCCGAAGACGGAGCCATATTGCTCTCTGTCGTCAATATGAAGCTGCGCGACGGCGTGTGCTCCCCCGAGGAGCTGTGCGCCCAAAACGACTGGGACTGCGACGAACTTTGCCGCAGGCTGGCGGCCATGGGCTACGCCTACGATGCGTGCAAAAACGCCTTTGTATACATCGGCTGAGCTGTTTATTTCAAGCATACTCTGCGGCGTTTTAGGTTTTTCCTGTAACCGAAATCAACGCAAATGTGCCCTTTCCATGTTTTCATTTTATAAACAAGTAAAATTATTTTTGTGCCTTGCGGAAATAATTATTACGCAAATATCATGCACCCGTGGTGGAATTGGATACCATAAAGGCCTCCGACGCCTTCGGTTCGGGTTCGAGCCCCGACGGATGCACCACAGCCCCCTTTTATCGGGGGCTTTTTTTGTTTGTATAAAGAAACCCCCGGACTATCCGAAGGTTCAGTAGTAGGCTTTTGCTGATGAGTAAAAAGGTTATATGGGCAATCAGCGGACAAGTCCTCCTTGTATAAAGAGGATACCCACACCGTGTTCTCTTTTGAATGGGGGGTACCCCACACCGTGCCCCCCTTGTGTAAAGGGGGGGATTAAGGGGGGATTGTTGTTGTAGGAAGTTATGAGCTTCCATGCGGAAACGTGATTAGTGATGATTGCGCCTTGCGGCGCAAGTTATGATTTGCGCTATGCGCAAAGTAAGGTGGAGCGACACAATTATTTATAAAGCAATCTCTCAGCCTGAACCTCGCGGTTCAGCCAGCTCCCTTTACACAAGGGAGCCTGCAATGAGGAAAGAGCCCGCAAGGCGGGCGGATTTCTTTTTGGTTGCCTGCGGAGGAGGGGAAGAAATAACGTGTTACAGTAAAACTATTTAATCTTTATTGACATTTAATAAAAAGATTTATATAATAAAAATGCAGTTGCAACAAATCTAAAAGCTTTCATAGAAAGCAGGTCAACTAATCTTCTGGAACGCTGTTATGAGGATTACCCTTAGAGGTTTACAGCAATTAGGTTGCCCTAATGGTTGGTCAATGTATTTGTAATGAACTGCAAAGGAGGTTCTTTAAGATATAAATTTTCTATTATTCAAGGAGGATTTATATCTATGCAAACAAATACAATAATGGTTATCAACCGCGAAACAGCTATGCGTCTTTGGAACAAAGCGTTTGGCAAAAACGAAAAAGCTGTTGATTTTTCCGGAAGAGAAATTGCTAAAGCTGCCTATGACGACAGGAATAGTAAGTATGGCTGGAATATAGACCATATTTTGCCGCAAAGCAGAGGCGGAAAAACAACAGAAAGCAACTTAATATGCTGTCATATCAAAACGAACGACGAAAAGGCCGATAAGTTTCCTTGTTTTTCAGCGAATGGGGAAAAATTTGAAATTATTAAAGTTCAGAATCATTATGAAATAAAAAATAACGAGCAAAGTGGCAATGCTGAGCAGAATGATTTTATTGATTTTTATGATTCTGCTGCAGGAGTAAGATTTTTTAAAGAGCTTAAAGGTATTCAGAATAAGCAGCTTTTTGTCGGTAAAGTTATTATTCGTATAAATGACATTAAAACGACAGCCGTCCTCGATTTTATATCGGAAATATTCCGTGGTAAATCTATTTCGTACTCACGTGGCGGTGATGGTTCTTTTATATCGGAAAATGACGTTGTTATACAAATTTCAGATTATAATATGCCGGAAAAAGCAGATATAGCCGGGTTGCTAGATAAGTGCGTTCTTGCAAATACTTACTTAAGTGAATATTTTGAGCCTACAGTGGTAATTGGTGGTTATCAGATATATTATGGTGTACATAGTTTGGATGATAAAATCCAATGCCTAATAGAAGACAATTCGTTTGAAGGTTACGAGAAGAGATATTCGTTCTTCATAAATGAATTGGTAAAAATTAATACAGATGCGGCAGATAGGTTAAAAAATGTTTCTCCTGTTGGCCGTGATAAGCTGGGCTATGATGTTTACGAATACAATTATATATTCACTAATCTGGCAGGCAATCTGAAAAAAAGAAATTAAATGAATTTTAACGGTATCTTAAAGAATTTCCAAAAAGGTCGGCGGGCAACAGCCGACCTTTTTATATATCCCTCCATATTTAAATAATAAACTCAGCGCAGGTCGGGGTGGTACGCCTTTGCCGCGCGGCGGTGGAAGCGGTAAAGCTCCTCGGTAAGGCTTTCGGGGTAGAGCACCTTCGCCGCGGCGCCGAACCGCTCGAAATACTGCACTATCTGCATGTGCGAACAGTCAAACTTAAGTATATTTCCGTCCGTCTCCAGCGGCACGGGGCGGTGCACATACAGCTTGCGGAACAGCTCTTCTCCTTTTGGTGAAAGCTGTACCGCCACAACGCCCTCGCCCGGCCTGTATGCAAACTGGGGGCCGTATTTTATCATCTTTTCCAGCGTTGCCGTCTGCTCCTGCGTAAAGGCAGCCTCTTCGGGCAGCATCTTTGCGCTTGCAATGCGCGAAAGCCTTATCGGCACGCAGTTGCCTTCGTGCACTCCCGTAACGTACAGGTGCAGTTCCTCCTTCGAACGGCTCACCGCGTACGGCGAAATTTCGCTCCGCCTGTTCTTTGCAGGGGCGTTTCCGCGCGGGTTGCGCACCAAAAATACCTTGCGCCGCCTTGCAATGGCCTGCATTATCGTTTCGTACTGTTCGCGGAAGATTATTTTCTCCCGCATGTCCTGCGGCAGCGCGCAGTAGCCCGCCAGCATGCTGCGGAAGTATTCCGAAAGGGTGCGCCCTCCCAGCTCGTACTTTTCTATGTACTCTATCACCGAGTCAGAAAGTTTTGTCGGCTTCAGCGATATAAGCCTGTCAAACTTTTCGCCCGCAGGTGCCGCCGAGCGCTCGTTCAACATGCCGCATATGTCGGCGCATACGCCCGCAAGCCTGCCCTCGCCCAGCCCTGCGCCCGCAAGCCTCCGCTTTACAAAGTCGGCTATCTCTGCCTGCCGCGCGGCAAATTCGGCGTGATAGTTTATTATCAGGGCGGTAAGCAGCGCGTTCTTGTTCACAGTGCGCCCGTCTGCTTTGAAGAACTCGAAGCCTTCGGCGTCCTTTAAAAGTATGTCGGCTATGCGCGCAGTTACGTAAATTTTTATTTTATCCACAGTTTATACCTTCCGTGCGGGCGTTCCCTTCCTCGGGGCGCCTCTTTTTCGTGCGGCGGCGCTTTTTGCCCGTATAGTTTTATTTTCTTACAGTATACCATAAAAAGGGGGCAAATACAATAGTTAAAGTATATATTTTTTAACGATAATGCGGCGCAAATACGCAAAAATACCGCTAAATATCAAAAAATCAGGGGGTGTAAAAATTATTTGAACTGCGTATTTACTTTAATCATTTGCAGGCGGTATAATATATGTGTAAAACAAAGCCGAAGGAGGAAAAAATTATGAAGATGTGCCTGAGCGAAGGAATGAAGCGCATAAAGGAGCTGGAAAAGCGCAAAGAGGCCTTGCTGTTCAACGAGACGCGCAGAATGTGCGTGAGCTACCGCGAGGGCGAAACGCCCGCGGCCGCAGACTACGACTATGCCGCCACGCGTGCAGCCGTATCAAAGATAGACGACGAGGTGCGCGCCATACGCACCGCCATTTCGCGGGCAAACTGCACGGCAGAGGCGGAGGAGGGGTGCACCATAGGCGAGGCGCTTGTGCTCGTCGCGCAGCTCAACGCCCGTGCCGAGCGGCTCAACATGCTTGCCTCGCGCGAAAAACTTGTGCGGCGCATAACGCAGACGGGCGTGCTGGAGTATACCGAGTGCAACTACGACCCCGAACAGGCCGCAAAGGACGCGGAGAAGATAAATTCACGCATATACCGCCTGCAGCTTGCCATAGACAGGGCCAACCTAAACACCTATATAGAGGTGTAGGCGCCCGCGCGGGCACAGGCACCCCTATAAAAACCGAATAAATTAATTTCCCGTGCGGCGGACAGCCCCGGGGCATCGTCCCCGGGATAACAGGCTGTAATACGGCAAATAGTATTTAAAAGCTGTCAATGTCAGGTATTATCGTCAGGGTTACAGATTTTCCACGCGTATGTTTTGCAATATAGTTTAAAGTCAGCGCAGAGAGATCATGCGATCGTTTTTATATAGTTCCGCCGCCGAAAACCTTGCAGCGCACCGCGCTGCGTGCGGTAAGGTTCGGGCGGGCCTCCCCCGCGGGGTTATACGCCGCACATATTTTTTTTTAAATTATTCACCCAAAATTTATTTAATTTTATCAATTAAAAAATAATAAAAATATCAATTAAACGGAGAAAAAAATGCAGATAGCGGAGGGCGCTTACAATACCGCCAAAATATTTACCGACGTGATAGAGCCGGCTGCCATGCAGCAGGTGCTGGATATGTGCAACAGCCCCGTGTTTGCCTCGTCCCGCATACGCATAATGCCCGACGTGCACGCGGGCAAGGGGTGCACCGTGGGCACCACCATGACTATAACCGACCGCGCCGTGCCCAACATGGTCGGCGTAGATATAGGCTGCGGCATGCAGCTTTCACAGCTCTCTGCGCGCAGTATAAATTTTTCCGCGCTGGACTGCTTTATACGCGCAAACATACCTTCGGGCACCGCCCGCCGCAGCATTCCGCATGCCTATGCCGCGCGCGCAGACCTTGAAGGGCTGCGGTGTTTAAGCCATATCAACGTGCAAACCGCCCTTTTAAGCGTGGGCACGCTGGGCGGCGGCAACCACTTTATAGAGGTAGACCGCGATGAAGACGGCCGCCTGTACCTTGTTGTGCACTCCGGCAGCCGTCACCTCGGCGTGGAGGTGGCGGGCTATTACCAGGCGGAGGCATACCGCAGGCTGTGCGGCAACTCGGCCTCGCAGCGGAACGAGCTCATCGCCCGCTTAAAGGCCGAAGGCCGGCAGAGGGAGATATCTTCCGCGCTCGCCGCGCTCGGGTCTGCCGAGGCGCCCGTGCCCGCAGACAGCGCCTGGGCAGAGGGAGAACTCTTTGCCGACTACCTGCACGACATGCGTTTGGTGCAGGAATATGCCGCGATCAACAGGCTCGCGATAGTGGACGACATATTGCGCGGCATGGGGCTTGAGGAGGCGGATGGCTTCACCACCGTGCACAATTATATAGATACCGACGCCATGATCCTGCGCAAGGGCGCGGTGTCCGCCCGCACGGGCGAACGGCTGCTCATTCCCATAAACATGCGCTTCGGTTCGCTTATATGCGAGGGGCTGGGCAACGAGGACTGGAACTTTTCCGCCCCTCACGGCGCGGGCAGACTTTTAAGCCGCGGCAACGCGGCGCGCACGCTGTCGCTGGAGGAGTACCGCCGTCAGATGCGCGGCGTGTTCACCACCTCGGTAGGCGAGGCCACGCTCGACGAAAGCCCCATGGCATACAAGCGCCCCGAAGACATAATCTCCAACATTTCGCCCACTGCGCGCGGCGTGCGCAGAATAGAGCCTGTATATAACTTCAAGGCGGGCTGAAAAAGCGCGTGCCGTGCGGCAAAAGCGCGCGTCGTGCGCAAAAATGCGGGGGTGAGCAACAGTGTCGCGGCAAATGTGTAAAAAACGCTGTATAAAACGAAAAAAAGTGATATAATATTCCCGTAATAAATTTTTAAGCATATATACGGCCCGCCGCGCGGCGGCCTTAACGGGTGGCCTTATGCGTGGCTTAACGTTTCTGCGGCGGCCGCAAAGCGCGCTTTTTACGGCACGGAAAAATGCTTGAAAATAATAAAAAAATTATTTATTTTTTTGCGTAAATTTAAAATAAAATTTCCGTAAAAAATAATAAGGGAAAATATTTATGGAACTTTCGCAAAAACTTGTCGCCCTGCGCAAAAAGAGCGGCATGACCCAGCAGGAGCTGGCCGAAAAGGTGTATGTCACCCGCACAGCCGTATCCAAGTGGGAAAACGGCAAGGGCTACCCCGCCATAGACAGCCTAAAGCTGCTTTCAAAGGTGTACGGCGTCAGCCTTGACGAGCTCGTCTCCGATGAAGACGTCGCCGCGGCCAGGGCGCGGCGACAAAATCGCTCTAAAATATTCTATTGGTGCGCCGTGGGCTGCCTTGTGCTTGCTGCGGCGTTCGCCGCCGCGGCGGGGTTCTCGCATATCCCGTGGTTTGCCATACCCTCTGCGGCGGGCGTCGCGGGCTATGTGGCGTTCGCCTTTCTGTCAAAACCCTCGCTCAGCGGCTGCACGCGCGCCCAATTTACCCGCTACATTGTAAGCCGCATAGTAGTGCTTGCCATAGTCGTCGCCGTGCTTATCGCAACGTTTGTGCAGCTGTTTGCATGACTTTATACTCCTGAAGGGGCTGCGCCCGCTTTTACTGCGGCGCGGCCCCTTTTGCATGTTTATGGGATTTTTGCGGCGCAAACGGGCGCAAAAGGCGCCCTGCTATAAGCTGCGTTTAGGCTATATAGTATAAATTTTGCATACGGGTATAAAAAATAATTAAGGTTCTTGATACCGCTAATGTTTGACAGTTGCCGCACTTTGGCGTAAAATAACCGTGAAAAATATATCGGATATGCCTTGAACGGGTGCATTTTTTGCAATAGTTTTGCTATATTTGTTGCGTATCTGGTAGAATTTTGGGGGAAATAATGTTCCGGGCCGCGGGTCTTTCCGCGGGCGGCGGTGATGAGTGCGGCGTTCTGTTCCTGCAATGCGCTTTGCGTGCGGGTGCGGTTGCGGTGCTTTTTGTGCCGTTTGCAAAAACGCCGTTCTGCTGGCAGCAGCTGCAGTTGCGGCGTTTATTTTTTTGTCTGCGCGCGCGTGCCTGTAGCTCCGCCTGTTTCGGCAATTGTTCCGCGCGGCGCAAAAGGTACAAATACGTATTGATGCGGCCAAAAACCGCATGTATATGGTGAAAGTATGAAAACTGTAAAAAGATCGCTCAGTAAAAAATATATAGTGCTCGGGGTGATAGGCGTGCTTCTCATCGCCATACTCGTGGCGGCGCTGCTCATAGGCCAGGGCGCGCGCTCGGGCAGCGTTTCGGAGGAGCTTACCGATGCCGTTATGCACGAAGAAAAGAGGATAAGCCTCTTCGGCTGGGAGGTGCACCCCGCGGCGATTTCTGCCATGATAGTCACCGCCATACTGCTAATATTTGCGGTATGCGTGCGCGTGTTCGCCCTGCCCCGCTTTAAAGAGGTGCCCGGCAAGTTCCAGCTGCTCATAGAAAAGCTCGTGGGTTTCTTCGACGACATGGCCCGCAGCAACAGCCCCCATTCAAACGGCTTTTTGGGTTGCTATATCTTTGCCGCGGGCTGCTATATCTGCGTTGGCACGCTGTTCGAGCTTGCGGGCATACAGATAAGCTCCACAAACGGATACCCCGTGTCGCTGCCCGCGCCGCTTTCGGATATCAACGGCGCCATCGCCATGGGCTGCATGAGTTACCTTGTAATATTCTTCGGCGGCGTAATAAAGAGCGGCGCCCGCGGCCTGGGCCTTGCCCTCAAGGAGTTTTCGCTGCCCATTTCCATGAGCTTCCGTCTGTTCGGCGCGCTGCTCTCGGGCCTGCTCGTCACCGAGCTCGTCTACTATACCGTTTCGCTCAGCATAGTGCTGCCCGTAATCGTCGGCGTGCTGTTCACATTGCTGCACGCGCTCATTCAGACGTACGTCCTCGTCGTGCTCACCGCAACATACTTCGGCGAGGTGACCGAGCCGCATATCAAAAAGCCCAAGGCCAAAAGGGCCAAAAAGGCAAGGGCTGCCGCCTGAAAAATTCCGGGCGTGGATACGCCGTAAACCTTACACCGTAAAAAATAAAATTTATAAATAAAATTTGTACAGCAAATTTCGGAGGAAATTATGAAACTTGCAAAAAAAGTTATGTCGTTTGTAGTTGCAGCGCTCATGGCGATCGTCGCATTCGCGGCAGTAACCGCCGCAGTGCAGGTGGTCGTTGCCACGCCCGTATCTGCCGAAACTTCCGTTACGGAAGAAGTTCAGGGGCAGGATGAAGACATAGAGCTTTATGCCGAAGACGAAACGACCCCCGCACCCGCAGCCGATGAAGGCACGGCAGATAACAGCACAAGCGGCAAAGCTATAGCCGCCGCAATAGCCATCGGCCTTGCAGCCCTCGGCGGCGCGATAGGCATGGGCATGGCAATAGCCAAGGCGTCGGAGGGCATCGCCCGCCAGCCCGAAGCGTCGGGCAACATCCGCTCCACAATGATGCTCGGCCTCGTGTTCATAGAGACAGTAGTAATTTACGCGCTCATCGTATCCGTTCTTCTCATATTTGTATTATAAGGCGCGGCACGCGCGTCACGCGCGGAGGAGGTAACCCAACATGACAATGCTTGCCGGTACAATACTGGGTATTGATTGGCAGCAGATATTGCTGCACGTATTCAACTTTATAATACTCGCAACGGGGCTTACGTTCATACTCTACAAGCCCGTGCGCAAGTTCATGCGCGAGCGCGAGGAAAAATACAAGGCCGCCGCCGAAGAGCACGCAAAAAAGAAGGCTGAAATAGAGCAGATGGAAAAGGAGCGCAAGGAAAAGCTCGCCGGGCTTGACGCCGAGCTTGAAGAGCACCGCAAAGAGGTGCTCGCCCGGACCGAAACGCGCAGCCGCCAGCTGATAGCCGAGGCCGAAAGCGAGGCGCGCGGCATACTCGCCGAGGGCAGAAAGCGTTCCGAAGAGGAGCGCGCCGCATACATTGCGGGCGCCGGCAGCGAGATAGCCGACATGGTGGTAAAGTCTGCCGAAAAACTGCTTGTCGTGGGCAGCACGCCCGAAAGCGACAGGGCGCTTTACGACAGCTACCTTTCCACTGCAGATAAAGATATAACCATAAGCGGCGCCGCAGACAGGGCCGAAGCCGCCCTTTCCGCAGAAAATGTTTCCGCCGCAGAAGAAGGCAAGGCGGAAGAAAGCGTTGCCGACGTCATAGGTCAGGCCGCCCTTGCCGCCATAGAGCGCGGCAGGACAGAGGGCAGCGACAGCGCCGTGTACGACGAGTTCTTAAAATCGGTGAACGGAGGGAGCGCAGATGGAAAAAAAGCGTAATTCCCCCGCAGATATAGCCCGTCTGTACTGCGTTACTCCCCCCACGGAGGAGCAGAAAAAGGGTCTTTCGGACTTTCTTGAAAAAAAGTACGGCGCCCGCCCCGAAATTAAAATCACAGAAGATAAGTCGCTGGTAAGCGGCTTCCGCCTTGAATATAACGGCGACGTGTACGACTGGTCTGCAAAGGGCAACGTACAAAAGATAAGCGGGCAGATAGGCGCCGCCGCCGCAGACTTCACCGCGGCGCCCGCAAAGCAGCAGGCAGTTTCTTCCGCGCCCGTGGCGCGCCTGTATTGCATAACTCCCCCCACCGATACTCAGCGCAGGGGCTTTGCAGACTTCCTTGAAAAGTCCTACGGTGTCCGCCCCGAAATAGAGATAGTCATAGACAGGGCAATAGTCGGCGGCTTCCGCCTGGAATTTGCCGGCAAGGTGTACGACTGGTCGGCGCAGGGCAGGATAAATAGACTCAAGGAAGACATAAAGTCGGCGGGCGGCGTGACATCGCTGCTCCGCGAAACGGTAGACGGCTTAAAGCAGGCCATAGGCGGCTGGGCAATGCCCCTCGGCGCGCGCGAAACGGGCAAGGTGCTCTCCGTAGGCGACGGCATCGTGCGCGTAAGCGGGCTCGACCTCGTGGAATACGGCGAAATAGTGCTGTTTGAATGCGGCCTCAAGGGCATGGTTCAGGAGCTTGCCGAAGGCAACGTAGGCGTAATTCTCTTCGGCGACGACAGAGAGGTAGAGGAGGGATCTTCGGTATACCGCACGGGCAAAACGGCGGGCGTACCCGCGGGCGACGGCATGATAGGCAGGGTGGTAAACGCCCTCGGCGCCCCCATAGACGGCGGCGGCGAAATAAACGCCGAAGCCTATATGGCGATAGAAAACCCCGCGCCCGGCATAGTGGACAGGCAGCCGGTAAACACCCCGCTCGAAACGGGCATACTTGCCATCGACTCAATGTTCCCCATAGGCAGGGGCCAGCGCGAACTTATAATAGGCGACAGGCAGACGGGCAAGACCACCATAGCCACAGATACCATCCTCAACCAAAAGGGCAAGGGCGTCATCTGCATATATGTTGCCATCGGCCAGAAGGCCAGCTCGGTGGCGCGCCTCGCGCAGATGCTCAAAAAGCGCGGCGCAATGGAATACACCATAATAGTCAGCTCGTTTGCAAGCGACAGCGCCTCTTTGCAGTATATAGCCCCCTATTCGGGCTGCGCCATTGCCGAATATTTCATGAACAAGGGCAGGGACGTGCTCATCATATACGACGACCTCTCCAAGCACGCCGTTGCATACCGCGCGCTCTCGCTGCTTCTGGGCAGGTCGCCCGGCCGCGAGGCATACCCCGGCGACGTATTCTATCTGCACTCCCGCCTTCTCGAAAGGGCGGCGCACCTCTCCGATGAAAGGGGCGGCGGCAGCATAACGGCGCTCCCCATAGTAGAGACGCAGGCGGGCGATATTTCGGCATATATCCCCACCAATATCATATCTATAACCGACGGCCAGATCTTCCTTGCGGGCGATTTGTTCTTCTCGGGCCAGCGCCCCGCGGTAAACGTGGGCATCTCCGTTTCGCGTGTGGGCGGCGACGCCCAGACCAAGGCGATGAAATCCACCGCAGGCCCCCTGCGCCTCGACCTTGCGCAGTACAGGGAGATGGAAGTGTTCATGCAGTTCTCTTCCGATTTGGACGACGCCACCAAAAAGCTGCTGTTCTATGGCAAGAGCCTTATGATGCTCCTCCGCCAGCCCCAGGCCAGCCCCCTGCCCATGTATCAGCAGGTAATACTGCTCGCCTCGGCGCTCGGCCACGGCATCGGCGCCGTAAAGCCGGAGGACATCCCCGACTTCAAGGGCAGGCTTTTGGAGTATTTCGACCAGTCGCAGCCCGACATCTGCGAACAGGTCAAAAAGGGCGCAAAGCTCTCCGACGAGTTCAAAAAGAAGATAGCCGACGCCGCGCGCGTGTTTGCCGAAAGGTACGCCGCCACAAAGTACGGCGCATAAATTTACTTGGCAAAAAAAGCTGTATGCGCCCAAAACGGCGCATACTATGCCGCATTTAACCCCGCGGTATATCTTGCCTGTAAGCGAAGGCTGTATTGCGGAAGAGATTTCTCCATGCGTTCCTTTCAGTCACTTAGTCGTAAGGAGCGAAGCGACTGAACAGTTATTGTTCGCCGTAGGCGCAATAGTGCCAATGACAAAGAAAAAGCCCCTCAATGTCATTTCGACTAAGCCGCCGCAGCAGAAAGTCGCGGCGGTGCATGGAGAAATCTCAAAAAATCCCACCGCCTTAACTTCATTTTATTCAGTTAAGGTATCTCCCTTATTAAGGGAGGCACGATTGTGGAATAGATTTCTCCGCTCGCTATCGCTCGGTCGTAAGGAGCCGAAGGCGACGGAATAGCGATTGTTGCGCATGGCGCCAATCGCGTCAATGACATATTATTTTATAAAATAATAAATGTGCACAAGACAATAACCGAACCCCTCAGTCAACTGCGTTGCCAGCTCCTCTTAGTCAGAGGAGCCTATATTGTGGAACATTTAAAATAATAAATGTGCGCAAGGCGAATTTGGTTCGCCGTTAAGCGCGACTACATTTGCGGCGCAAGCCGGCTCACCGGAAGTGAATGGCGGCATTTCTATAATGGTGGGCGCTAAAAAATGCCGCCAGAGAAACCTGGTTTCTCAAAATCACGAAATTTTTCGTGCTCGGCCAGCGAGAAAAATTTGTGAACATAAATAATAAATGTTTCAAGCAAGGTTTCCTTGCGCAGAAAGACCCTATTTGCTGCGGCCAGCAGGCTCGCCAGAGGGGGAATTGCCACGATTATATAATATTAATGCACTTAAAAATCGTGGCAAGGGGGAGCTGGCTCCCCAAAATCACGAAGATTTTACGGCGGCATCAGCCGTAAAATCTGTGAGAGGTTTTATGCCTAACATCCAAGGAATAAAAAAACGAATAGACAGCATTAAGGAGACGCGTAAAATAACCAACGCCATGTACCTTATCTCGTCTACAAAAATGCGCAAGGCCAAGTCAGACCTGGACAGAACGCGCCCCTATTTCGAAGCGCTCCGCGTAGAAATAAAGCGCATATTCCGTCAGGGCGACATGCCCGCCGAAAACCGCTACTTCTATCCCGTAAACGTCACCGAAAAGCTTACGGGCACCTTTGCCTGCCTGCTTATAACGGGCGATAAGGGCCTTGCGGGCGCATACAACTACAATGTAATAAAACAGGCGATGACCCTTCTGGACTACGGCTGCCGGATCAAGTGGTACGTTGTCGGCGAATACGGCCGCCAGCTTTTAAGCCAGCGCGGCATACCCGTGGAAAAGAGCTTTTTATACACCGCCCAGAACCCCACCATGCACCGCGCCAGGGAGATATGCGATATCCTGCTCGCCGACTACAACAAGGGCGAATTCACCAAGATATATGTGGCATATACCGATATGCGCGGCATGTCCGACGAGGCCGTTTTAACGCGTATACTGCCCTTTCACCGCAAGGAGTTCGTCACCACCACCGTGGAAGAGCCTGTGCGTGCGCCGTTTGAATATGTCCCCTCGGTAGAGGTGGTGTTAGACCACATAATGCAGAGCTATATCGCGGGCTTTATATACAGCGCGCTGGTAGACAGTTTCTGCAGCGAACAGCACGCCCGCATGACGGCAATGAAGGCCGCCAACGACAACGCCGAAAAGCTTATTTCAGAACTTTCGGTACAGTATAACAGAATGAGGCAGGCGGCGATCACGCAGGAGATAACCGAAGTCGCCGCAGGCGCCCGCGCCCAGCTTAAAAACAAAGGAGAGGTGTGAAAGTGAAAAAGGGAAGAATTGTCCACATATCAGGCCCCGTAACAGACGTTAAATTCCAGGGCGAGCTGCCCAAAATAAAGGACGCCCTTTACTGCGAAAAGGACGGCAAAAAGCTCGTTATGGAAGTCGCCCAGCAGGTGGGCGGCGACACCGTGCGCTGCATAATGCTCGGCGCGTGCGAGGGCCTTTCAAGGGGCACCGAGGTTTACGCCACAGGCGACGTTATAAACGTGCCCGTAGGCGAATGTACGCTGGGCAGAATGTTCAACGTTCTGGGCGACCCCATAGACGGCAAGCCCGCCCCCGAGGCGGCAGAGCACTGGCCCATACACCGCAGCGCCCCCTCGTTTGAAGACCAGAGCCCCGTTGCCGAAGTGCTTGAAACGGGCATAAAGGTCATCGACCTCATGGAACCGTACGCCAAGGGCGGCAAGATAGGCCTGTTCGGCGGTGCCGGCGTGGGCAAAACGGTGCTCATTCAGGAACTCATACACAACGTGGCCATGGAGCACGGCGGCTATTCGGTGTTCACCGGCGTAGGCGAACGCTCGCGCGAGGGAAACGACCTGTGGCGCGAAATGGAGGCCAGCGGCGTGGGCGACAAAACGGCGCTCGTGTTCGGCCAGATGAACGAGGCCCCCGGCGTGCGTATGCGCGTGGCGCTCACCGGCCTCACCATGGCAGAGTACTTCCGCGATAAAGAGCACAAGGACGTGCTCCTCTTCATAGACAACATATTCCGCTTTGTTCAGGCGGGCAGCGAGGTATCCACCCTGCTCGGGCGCATGCCCTCGGCGGTAGGTTACCAGCCCACGCTTGCCAACGACATGGGCGAACTGCAGGAGCGCATAGCCTCTACCCGCAGCGGCTCGGTAACGTCCGTGCAGGCCGTATACGTGCCCGCGGACGATCTCACCGACCCCGCCCCCGCAACCACCTTTGCTCACCTCGACGCGACCACCGTCTTGAGCCGTAAAATTGCCGAACAGGGCATCTACCCCGCCGTAGACCCGCTGGAATCCACCTCGCGCATACTCGAACCGGATATCGTCGGGCAGGAGCACTACGAAACCGCGCGCAGGGTGCAGGAGACGCTGGAAAAGTACAACGAGCTGCAGGATATAATCGCCATACTCGGCATGGACGAACTCGGCGAAGAAGATAAGCTCACCGTCTACCGCGCGCGCAAAATACAGAGATTTTTGTCGCAGCCCTTCCACGTGGCGGAAAAGTTCACCGGCATCAAGGGCGTATACGTGCCCATGAAGGAGACGGTGCGCGGCTTCAAGGCCATAATCGACGGCGAAATGGACGAATACCCTGAGGCCGCCTTCTACAACGTGGGCACCATAGAGGACGTCATCAGAAAGGCCGAACAGCTCAAAAACGAGCAGTAAAGCCAGCCGTAGGCGGTCGCATGGCTTTACCACCGCATGATGCATTTGCGCCTGCGGGGACAATAGTTGCTTAAGTTGTTTTTCTTATTGCGGCTAAGTGAGGTTCAGGTGCCCGATTATGTCATTTCGGCCAAGGGCAAAGCCCGCGTGGAGAAATCTCGTTTATCAGGCAGGGCTATCGGCGTGCATTTTTGCGATACACCCCGATATATGCCCCGAACATTATATAAATATTACTGAATTTGTGGGAGGAGAAACCTACAAATGAATACATTCAGAGTGCATCTTTTAAGTGCCAACCGCACCTTTTACGAGGGCGAGTGCGAAAGCCTTGTCATCCCCGCGGTAGACGGGCAGTACGGCGTGCTCGCCGGCCACTGCAACACCATAACCGCGCTTGTGCCGGGCAAGCTCTCTTTCCGCGCGCCCGGGCAGGAGGAACAGGAGGTGGCCGTGTCTGCGGGCATCATGAAGATAGAGGAAAACGACGTGCTCGTGCTCGCAGACTCTATCCTCCGCCCCGAAGAGATAGATGAAGAGCGCGCCGAACGCGAGCTGGCCATGGCCAAGGAGGCAATGCTGCAAAAGCTCGGCAGGCAGGAATACCTGTCCGCGCAGGCGCAGCTGGCGCGCGCGGCAAGCAAGCTCAAGATCCGCCGCAGCTATATGCGCGGCGGCCGTCAGGGCAAGTAAGGCGCACCGCTGAGGCCGCAAATGCCGGCGCCGCTTGCGCCAAAGGCCGCAAATATAAGCGCGGCCCCGCCAAAGAATTTTTAACATATAAAGCCGCCACTGCCAAATAATTTTTATCGCATAAATTTATATTGTTTAAGCGCCGCCACGCCTGCATGACCAGCAGGCGCGGCGGCGCTTTTATCTTCTCTTGTAATACTGTTTAAATCCTTGCGTTTTGACTTCTGTCATTTCGACCGAGCGACAGCGAGTGGAGAAATCTCTTCCTCAATCGTGCCTCCCTTGCCAAAGGGAGGTGACTTAACTGAACAAAGTGAAGTTAAGTCGGTGGGATTTTTTTGAGATTTCTCCGTGCGTTCGCTGCGCTCACTTAGTCGAAATGACAGTGGGGGGGGGAAGAGGTTTTATCATGCATTGCCGTATTCGTCAGACTAAAATGGCGGGTAAAGGCAAATTAATTTCGAATTATGCATGCTTTTGGCGCTCCCGCGCAAAAATTGGGTATTGATTTTTGTAAAAACATATAGTATAATTGATTTACGCGGGGTTTCGCGGTGCGACAACCTGCTCCGCGGCGGCGCTTTCAGGCGCGTCCGCCGTACAAAATCGCGGCGCATGCCGCATACATCAATGGTAAGGGACTTAAAATTATGAGCATCAAACTTAAAAACATTCACAACATTGCAATCATCGGGCACAGCGGCGAGGGTAAGACCACCCTGTGCGAGGCCATTCTCTTCAACGGCCGCTCCATCGACCGTATGGGCAAGGTGGATAGCGGCACCACCGTCTCCGACTTCGACGAGCAGGAAATAGCCCGCAAAATGTCGGTGTCGCTCTCCGCGGCATACACCGTGTGGAGGGAGACAAAGATAAACCTTTTAGACGTGCCCGGTTTTTACGACTTCGAGGGCGAATTCAACCAGGCCATGCGCGCGTGCGGCGGCGCACTGGTGGTAATGGGCGCAAACGGCACCGTTACCGTCGGCGCGGAAAAGGCCATAAACGCCTGCTTCAAGGCAAAAAAACCCATGGTAATATTCATCAACGGCATGGATAAGGACAACGCCGACTACAACGGCACCGTTGCGGCGTTGCAGGAAAAGTATCACGGCAAAATAGCGCCCATACAGATCCCCATAATGGAGGGCACCAAGATGGCGGGCTTTGTAAACGCCCTCACCGAGCGCGCCTTCCACTTCACGGGCACCGGGCCGGAGGAGATGCCCGTCCCCGAAGACAAGCGCGAAGAGCTTGCCGCCATGCAGCTTTCGCTTATGGAAACTGCCGCCGAAAACGACGACGTTCTGCTTGAAAAGTACTTTGAAACGGGCGCCCTTGAGCGCGACGAAATAATACACGGCATAAGAAAGGGTATTCAGAACATAAACACCATACCCGTAATGGCGGGCAGCGCGCTCAACAACCGCGGCGTTATCAACCTGATGAACGAAATAGTCAAGTATATGCCCGACGCCTCCGAACGCGGCGACATGCTTGCCACCGACCTTACAAAGGACGATCTTGTGCAGATAGAGTGCGACGACGACCAGCCCTTTGCTGCGCAGGTGTTCAAAACGGCAGTCGATTCCTTTGTGGGCAAGATGAACTATTTAAGGGTGTGCCGCGGCGTGCTTAAAACGGGCATGACGGTGCTCAACGCCACCACGGGCCAGCCCGAGCGCATAAACGCCATATACCTTTTAAAGGGCAAAAAGCAGGAGCCGGTTTCGGAACTTGCCGCGGGCGACATAGGCGCCGTTGCAAAGCTTGCCAACACCAACACGGGCGACACGCTGTGCGACGAATCTTCCCCAGTAAAGTTCGACCCCATCCTGTTCCCCCGCCCCGTGCTGTTCAAATCGGTATATGCCAAGGTCAAGGGCACTGAAGACAAGGTGTTCAGCGGCCTTGCAAGGCTGGAGGAGGAAGACCACTCCTTCTGCGTGCGCAAGATAGCCGACACGGGCGAAACGCAGATAGGCGGCCAGGGCGAAGTGCACCTTGAAATAATCTGCAAAAAACTCAAAAGCAAGTTCGGCGCCGATGCCGACCTGCGCACGCCGCTTATAAACTATAAAGAGACCATTCTGGGCACCGCCGTTGCCGAAGGCAAGTATAAAAAGCAGTCGGGCGGCCACGGACAGTACGGCCACTGCAAGATCCGCTTCGAACCGTGCGAACAGGACTTCGAGTTCGCCGAAGAAGTGGTGGGCGGTGCCGTGCCCAAGCAGTACATACCCGCCGTTGAAAAGGGCCTTATAGAGTGCCTGCCCCACGGCGTTATAGCCGGCTACCCCGTCATCCGCATGCGCGCGGTGCTCACCGACGGCAGCTATCACGAGGTGGACAGCTCCGAGGCGGCCTTCAAATCGGCGGCGGAAATCGCATTCAAAGAGGGCATGAAGGCGGCCAAACCCGCCATATTGGAGCCCTATTCCAAGCTGCGCATAGGCGTGCCCGAACAATATTTGGGCGACGTTCTGGGCGATCTGAACAAGCGCCGCGGCAGAATAATAGGCATGGACGCGCAGGAGGGGCTGCAGGTGATAACTGCCGAAGCTCCCAAGTCGGAACTGCTCACCTACGCAACCGCACTGCGCTCGCTCACTCAGGGCAGGGGCAAGTTCATCGAAACGTTCGAGCGCTTCGAGCTGGCTCCCGAAAACGTTGTTCAGTCGCTCTCAAAGGCATAATATTGTTTTTGTGCGGCGGCGCGGCGGCACTTTCCGCCGCGCCGCCTGTAGTACTTGTTATTTCGACCAAGGGCAAAGCCCGCACGTAGAAATCTCATTGTCATTGATGCTATTGGCGCTATGCAACCGCCCCTGTCATTTCGACTAAGCCGCCGCGGCTTTTTGACGCGGCAGCGCATGGAGAAATCTCTGCTTTCGTGTGTGCGCCGTGCATGGCTTCCAAATTACTCTCTGCAAAGTTTTTTTCAGTTTGCTTGACATTGCGCGGCTTTTTGGTATAATTTTTATAAGGGGTGCGGGCTGTTTCTGCCTGTTCAGACTTGCCCGCCATTAATATTTTTCAGGAGGATAGCAAAAGTGAACCTGTTGATCGCACTTACCGATAACGTGCTGTTCATGCCGCTGTGGGGCTGGATAGTAGCCGCCGCGGTGCTGCTCGTAATAATAATCGTCGTGGCAGTACTTGCGGCAAAGGCCGTGCGCGCAAAGCGCGCCTGCGCCGAAGAGGACGGCATCGCCACCGAAGAGGACGGCGAAGAGGAGATAATAGCCGACGGCGTTACCGCCGAAGAGGACGAGGATCGGCCCGCCGAAGAGGATGGGGAGCCTGCTGCCGTTGTCGCCGCCGAACAGCCTGCAGAAAAACCCGCCGAACAAGCTAAACCTGCGGCACAGTCAAAGCCCGCAGAAAAAACGTCTTCCGGGCGGGTAATAAAAGTTCAGGCGGTGGTAAAGCCTGCCGCAAAGCCTGCGGCAGAAACCAAACCCGCTGCCGCTCCCGCAGAAACGTCTGCGCAGCCCGCCGCAGACAACGGCGACGCTCAGGCTGCAAAATCTGCAGGCCCCAAGGTATATCACATAACCAAGCGTCTTTCCGACGGCAAGTGGCAGATAAAGTTCAACAAGGGCAAAAAGGCCATCAAGCTGTTCGATACCCAGCTTCAGGCAATAGAATATGCCAAGGCGCTGGCCGTAAACCAGGACGCCAGCATAATGATACATAAGGAAGACGGCTCCTTCCGCAGGCTGCGCTACGATAAGCCCAATAAGTAAAAAGTAATATTTTGCAATAATTGCGCCCTTCCGCACTTTGCGGAAGGGCGCCCGTTTTATGCGCTGTATGCGCGTTAGTTAGGCTATATATGGCGGGCAATTGCAAAAACACAGGGTCATGCCGCCCCATGCGCGGGGCGCCCTGCGCATGGGGCGGGCGGGTAAAATATTCTGTCTGCGGTTTGCTTTTTGCAAAAGCGGGTTATATAATAAAGCAGAAGGAAAAATTTTTAAGGAAGTGATTTGCAATGACAAAGATAGATATTTTTTCAGGCTTTCTCGGCGCGGGTAAGACCACGCTCATAAAAAAACTCATAAAGGAGGCGTACGGCGGCGAAAAGCTGGTGCTCATTGAAAATGAATTCGGCGATATCGGCATAGACGGCGGCTTCCTTGCCGAGGCGGGCATAAAGATAAACGAACTCAACTCGGGCTGCATATGCTGTTCGCTGGTGGGCGACTTCGCCAAGGCGCTCAGAAAGGTGTGCGAGGAGTACCACCCCGACAGGATCCTCATCGAACCCTCGGGCGTGGGCAAGCTCTCCGATATAATCCGCGCGGTGTACAGCGCAGACCTTGAAGACTGCACCATCAACACCTATACCGCCATTGTGGACGCGGCCAAGTGCAAAATGTACATGAAGAACTTCGGCGAATTCTTCAACGACCAGATAGAAACGGCAAACTGCATAATCTTCACCCATGCAGACGTCGCAGGCGAGGCAAAGCTCAGGCAGGCGGTAGAGCTGGTGCGCGCCCACAACTCCAAGGCCACGCTCGTCACCACCCCCTGGCAGCAGCTCTCGGGCGCGGAACTGCTCTCCGCAATGGAGCACAGCGACACGCTCGCCGACCAGATGGAAAAGCTGCGCAAAGAGGCCGCCGAAGGCCATCACCACGACCACGACGAAGACGAGCACGACCACGAACACGGCCATTGCTGCCATCACGACCACGACGATGACCACGACGAAGATGAGCACGACCATGAACACGGCCACTGCTGTCATCACGATCACGACCATGGCCACGACCATGAGCACGGCGAAGGGTGCGGCTGCGGACATCACCATCACCACCACGCCGACGAAGTGTTCGAAAGCTGGGGCGTTGAAACGCCCAAAGCTTTTACCGCGGAAGAGCTTAAATCAATGCTCATGCAGCTCACCAATGCCGTACAGTTCGGCACCGTGCTGCGCGCAAAGGGCATAGTCCCCTCAAATAACGGCAAGTGGCTGCACTTCGACTACAACCCAGGCGAGCCTGACGTGCACGAAGGCTGCGCCTCTTACACCGGCCGCCTGTGCGTAATAGGCAGCAAGCTGGATAAGGAAGAATTAGCCGCCCTCTTCGGCGTTTAAAATCTACATTCTGTTAACACCGCAAAACTTCATATAAACGTCGCAATACTTTGTCAGGCTCCGCTTTCTCAGGGTCATTTACCTCAAAGTAAACTCTCCGTAAGAAATGCTCGCCTTTCTCGTCTTGCTCGCTTCTCTGAAGTTATTATTGGCAGGAGTGCCATATTTTCCCTTGTCATTGACGCGCGCGAGGAGGCACAGCCGACGACACTCTGCCGAAGGACTTCCGCTTGCGGAAAGCGGCAGAGTGCGCTACGCGTAACAAGACGCGATTGGCGCTATGCGCAACAATCGCTATTCCGTTCCTTACGCTATTCCGTCGCCTGCGGCTCCTTACGACCGAGCGACAGCGAGTGGAGAAATCTGCTCCTTAAATCGTGCCTCCCTTGCCAAAGGGAGGTGGGTTGCCCGCGAGGGCAAGCCGGTGGGATTTGTGCCCGTATCCCTTAAGCCGCGGGCGGCGTTCAGTTGGTAAAAAGGTAGTAAAAAAATGGCAGAAGAAATTTCGGTATACATGTTCCTCGGCTTTTTAGAGTCGGGCAAAACCAAATTCATTCAGGAGACCTTCGAAGACCCCCGCATGGAGAGCGGCGAAAAGACGCTGCTGCTCATCTGCGAAGAGGGGGAGGAGGAGTACGACCCGCACCTGTTCAAGGTCAGTCGCGTGGATATAGAGTACATTGAAAGCGAGGCCGACCTTACGCAGGAAAACTTAAGCGCGCTTGCGCTCAAGCACCGGTGCGACCGCGTCATAGTGGAATACAACGGCACCTGGCTGCTGCAGTCCTTCTTCGACGCCATGCCCGAAGACTGGGTGATAAACCAGATGATGACCTTCTTCGATTCGGCCACGTTCTTAAACTACAACCGCAATATGCGCCAGCTGGTGTACGATAAAATACAGCTCACGCAGATGGTAGTGTTCAACCGCTTCAAGGGCGAATACGACAAAATGGCATTCCACAAGGTGGTGCGTGCCATCAGCCGCAGGGCGGATATCGTGTACGAATACATCGGCGGCAAGGCGGAGTTCGACGATATCGAAGACCCGCTGCCCTTCGACGTGAACGCCCCCGTCATAGAGATAGAGGACAAGGACTACGCCCTGTTCTACCGCGACATTGCCGAAAAGCTCAAAAGCTACGTCGGCAAAACGGTGCGCTTCAAGGGCATGGCGGCCGTCAACAAAAAGGTGCCCGCGGGCTACATAGTGCTCGGCAGGTATATAATGACGTGTTGCGAGGCGGACATCGCCTACGACGGCTTTGCTGTGCGCTGCGGCAAGCTTGCCGAGGGAATAAAGACGCGCGACTGGCTGTACGTCACAGGCAAAATAATCTACGAGCACAACTCGGTGTACCGCTCCAAGGGCCCCGTCATCCTCGCCGAAAAGCTTGAGCCCGCCGACCCGCCCGAACAGCAGGTTGCAACCTTTTATTAAAGTTATTTGCAAAAATTCCGTGCAAGCCTTTGCGCGGATTTTTTTGTGATGACGAGCGCCCTGTCCGGTTATGGAAGGGCGCCAGGAACAGCATATAAATTTATTTTAAAATGCCGCCGCGCTGTCTGCGCAGCGGCATTTTCTGCGTATCCGGCTCTGTGCCGTGCCGGGCGGTTCCGCTGCGGCGGCATGTGTGGCGGCAATATGGCCGACCCGCATACATGTACTTACCATTGGTTTTTTTTTCTGTGGGCGTAGTGCAAAAAATATCTTCACTTTATTCTGCCTGTGCGGGTTCTTCCGCCTCTTATGTTTGACTTGCGGCCGCATGCCGATTTATAATAAGTCTATATATTTGCGTCAAAGCATTCGTGCGCAGCCGCGGCTGTTGCGCCCGCGGGAGATGTATCGTTCATGAAGACGTATTTCAAAGTTATTATGCGCGGATTCAGGGGCAATGTTGCCAAGCTTGTCTCGCTAATAGTTATAATGGCGCTCGGTATAGCGTTTGTGGCGGGGTTGGGCACGCTTTCGCCCACCATACTCGACAACCTCGGCACAGAACTCGACGCGCGAAACGCTCCCGACCTTATGATAAAAAGCACGTCGCCGCTCGGCTTTACCGGCGAACAGCTTGCGCGTATCGAAAGCCTTGATTTTGCAGACGAGGCGGAGAGCCTGACGGTTGCCGATATGGACGACGGTGGTGTAAATACTCGCATCTACGTTTACTCGTCATTCGATACCGCTCTCAACAGGCTGGATATAGATGGCCGCTTGCCCGAAGGCCCGGGCGAAGTGCTTGTTGAGCGGCAGAATAATTACACGCAGAAGTATTCCGTAGGCGACACGGTCAACGTCATGGGCGCGGAGTATACAGTCTGCGGCATAGTTTCCAACCCGCCATATTCGACAGGCTGGGCGAACCCGGCATGGCCGACATGCAGCCGCTTGAAAAGATAGTTTACTTTACTGCGGAATGGCTGCCTTTCTCCATGCCCGTCACAGACGTATATGTCGGCATAGGCGCTCTGCGCATGTTTGGCCGCTTTTCCGCGGCATACGGCGAAAGGGCGGCAGAGTATGCCGCCGCGGCGGAGGCGGCGCTCGGCGGGGCTTGCCGTTCTGCCTGCCGTCATAATACCCGCCTTTGATACGGTGTTGTTCCTTCCCGCTTCAACGGGCGCCGTCTATCCGTTCACCGGCGTCATGTCTTTTATCGCCACGTCGGTTGCGGTGCTTGCCGTCACGGCTGCCGTGTGTTGCAACCGCCTGCGCGAAAAGCCCGCCGCTCTGCTCGTGCAAAGGGCGCCAAAGCCGGGCAAGCGCGTCTTTCTCGAAAGGGTCGGCTTTATATGGAACAGGCTGTCGTTCAAATACAAAGCAAGTTTGCGCAACATATTCAGTATAAAAAGCACCTGTTTATGACGGTCATCTCCGTGGCGGGGGGCAACGGCAATAGCCTTTGCGGGCTTCGGGTTGTTCAATGTTGCCGATGCCGAAAGCGGCGGCTCGTTTGCGGGCTTTCAGGACTCGCTAAGGCCTATCTCCGTCGTAATAATAATCTTTGTGCTGCTCCTGTGCGTGTTCGTCATCTATAACCTCACCAACCTCAACATAGGCGAGCGGCACAGGGAAATAGCCACCCTCGGCGTGCTCGGCTACCGCAAGGGCGAAATACTCGGATACGTCTACCGTGAAATAATGATGATGGCCGCTGCGGGCGCGCTTTTCGGCATAGGCCTGGGCTGCCTGCTGCTCCGGGCGGTGTTCGGGTACCTTGAATTCGGATCTCTGGCAGATGTAAAATGGTATTCGTACATTGTAAGCTTCTTGCTCATACTGTGTTTCACGTGTATCACCGATCTGCTTCTCAGCCGCAAAATTTTAAGCATAGATATGACTTCTTCGCTTAAATCGGTTGACTGAACGGGCTGCGCGCCGCCCTGCATACAAAAATTTCATAAAAATTTTACAGGTGCATGCGGAGCGGAACGGTGAAAACCATGTTATAAATTTTCAAAATTCTGTTAAAATTTGTAATTATCGGGGGTATAAGAAAATATAATACCTGAATGTAAAAATATTTGTACTGTACGCCGCCGTGCGTTTATACGCCTCGGCGGCGGCTTTTTTCGCCTAAATATTGAATATTTTCGGGCAAAATCGTCAATATATTGTGTCTGAAAAGCGGCGTCCGCCGCGGGTGGCGCAAATCGCTCAAAAAATACTCAAAACGGGGCAAAATCGGGTAAAAATATGGCAAAAACCTGCAAAAAAAGTGTTTTCAAACGCTTGACAAAAGGCGTCGGCTTTAATATAATAGTCGAGCGTATTCAGGAAGTGCGTATGGGTTGAGGCGTAAAGTTACTGCAAAACCTGCCGTTTAAGCCCGGCGGGACAGATAATTTATGCTGACAAATGTCGGGGCGCGACTCCGGCGACTAACCGTGGCTTTTTCTTTTTGCGCCGATTTTTTCGGCTTTTTTTATGTTAAAGCCGCGATACGCACGGCTAAGTTGAAGCGAATTTATAACACTCTATCGTTAGTATAAAAAAGGAGACCAAAATGGCAGGACAGAAGATCAGAATCAAACTTGCGGCATACGACCACGAACTCGTAGACCTTGCAGCTTCAAGGATAGTTGAAACCATGAAGAAGAGCGGCGCCAAAATTTCAGGCCCCATTCCCCTTCCTACCGAAAGGGAAATAGTTACCATACTCCGCTGCCCCCACAAGTATAAGGACAGCCGCGAGCAGTTTGAACAGCGCACCTACAAGAGGATCATAGACATATACACCCCCAACGCAAAGCTGCTGGATACTGTTCACCTTCCCGCAGGCGTTGATATCAAGATTAAACTTTAACCGCTTTCCCTTGTATAAACTTCTCAATACATTGTTGCGCTGTGGCAACCTTCAGTCACTTACGTCTAAGTAAGCTCCTTCAGGTTTTCCTCGCGCGCCCTTGCCTCCCTTGCCAAAGGGAGGTGGCACGCAAAGCGTGACGGTGGGATTTGTGCTCGCATCTCCAAGGGTTATCATGGCTGGAAAGCTGCGGTAAAAGATTTCTCCGCTCCGCTTTCGCTTCGGTCGAAATGACGGCCTCAAGCACCGCCGCGGTAAAATCTATACCATATAATATAAATTATAAATAAATATGTGCGCAAGCAGGGTTTCCCTGCGCCGGCGCGACACAATTTGCCGCGAAAGCGGGCTCACCAGAGGGGAATTGCCCCGATTGATTAAAATGAGAGCCCTTAAATCGGGGCAAGGGGAGCTGGCTCCCCGAATCACGGAATTTTTACGGCGACACCGGCCGGAAAAATTCGTGAATATGTTTTCAATACTCTACGTTTTTAAGACGACGGCGCACGTTGCGGCGTCCGGCGCGACTTGAAAATGCGGTATTATCCATAAATTTTATCGGAGGAACTTTATCAATGAATAAAGCAATCATCGGCCGCAAAGCCGGCATGACGCAGGTCTTTACGGCAGAGGGCAAGGTCATTCCCGTAACCGTAATAGAAGCGGGCCCCTGCCCCGTTGTTCAGATCAAAACTGTTGAAAAAGACGGCTATGCCGCTCTGAAGCTCGGTTTTGACGAAACGAGCGAAAAGAACCTCAACAAGCCCGAACTCGGCCAGTTCAAAAAGGCAGGCGTAAAGCCCTGCAAGGTGCTTAAGGAATTCAGGCTTGCAGACCTCTCTTCGTACGCTGTAGGCGGCGAAGTAAAGGCAGACGTGTTCACCGCGGGCGACAGGGTTGACGTTCACGGCGTAACAAAGGGCCACGGCTTTTCGGGCGTTATCAAAAGGTGGAACCAGCACAGGCTTAAGGAAACGCACGGCGTAGGCCCCGTTCACAGGGAGCCCGGCTCCATGGGCGCAAACAGCACCCCTTCAAGGGTATTCAAAAACAAGCGCCTTCCCGGACACTACGGCGTTGAAAACGTGACCATTCAGAACCTCGAAGTTGTAAGAGTAGACGTTGCAAGAAATTGCATTCTTATCAAAGGCTCCGTTCCCGGACCCGAGGGCAGCGTCGTAACCATTAACGACACCGTTAAATAAGGAGAAAGAAGATGCCCAGCGTAAAAGTATATAAGATGGACGGCACCGAGGCCGGCACCATAGAATTAAGCGAAAAGGTATTCGGGGCGGAATACAACGAGCCCCTCATTCACCAGGCGGTAGTTACCCGCCTCGCCAACGAAAGGCAGGGAACAAAGTCAACGCTCACCCGTACAGAAGTGCGCGGCGGCGGCCGCAAGCCCTGGAGGCAGAAGGGCACAGGCAATGCCCGCCAGGGTTCAATAAGGGCTCCCCAGTGGGTAAAGGGCGGCGTGGTATTCGCACCCAAGAGCCGTGATTTTTCCAAGGACATGAACCGCAAGGCAAAGGCGGCGGCGCTTGTTTCGGCGCTCTCCAAAAAGGTTGCCGACGGCGAGCTCATCGTGGTAGAAAGCCTCTCCGTAAAGGAAGGCAAGACCAAGGAGATGGTTGCATTCAAAAACGCCCTTCACCTTGAAAAATCTGCCGTAGTGGTAATGGACAACGACGACCAGCTCGTCATCCGCGCGGCAAAGAACATTCAGAAATTTTCCACCCTTCCCGTGGCCCAGATCTCCACGTACGAAGTGGTTTCCAACAGCAAGGTGGTTCTCACCAAGGAAGCTGTTAAAAAGATAGAGGAGGTCTACGGAGAATAATGTTGGCAGAAGACATCATCATAAGGCCCCTCCTTACAGAAAAGGGCTACGACGGCATCGCCGATAAAAAGTACACCTTCGTGGTTGCTAAGGCGGCAAGCAAAACAGAAATAAAGATAGCGGTTGAAAAGCTCTTCGGCGTGTCCGTTGAAAGCGTAAACACCGTAAACTGCAAAGGCAAGCTCAAGAGAATGGGCAGAAACGAGGGCTACACCCCCGACTACAAGAAGGCTATCGTTCAGCTCAAGGCTGATTCCAAAGCGATAGAGTTCTTCGCCTCATTATCGTAAAGGAGGACAAGGAAAATGGCAGTTAAAAGATATAAGCCCACATCGCCCGCGCGCCGTTTCATGACGGTGCTCGCGTACAGCGAACTTACGGGCGACAAGCCCGAAAAGAGCCTCCTGCACGATAAGCGCAAGAGCGGCGGCAGAAACAACATGGGCAGGATCACCGTTCGTCACATCGGCGGCGGCAACAGGATCAAGTACAGAATAATCGACTTCAAGCGCAATAAAGACGGCATCCCCGCAACGGTAAAGTCCATACAGTACGACCCCAACCGTTCGGCGCACATCGCGCTGCTTGCATATGCAGACGGCGAAAAGAGGTACATCCTCGCACCCGTAGGCCTTCAGGTAGGCGATAAGGTGCTCTCCGGCAGCGGCGCAGACATCAAGGCGGGCAACGCCCTTCCCATTTCCGAAATCCCCGTAGGTACCGTGGTGCACGCTATAGAAATGCAGCCCGGCCGCGGCGCCCAGATAGCAAGGGCGGCAGGCATCTCTGCACAGATAATGGCAAAGGAAGGCGCATACGCCACCATAAAGATGCCCTCCGGCGAAATGAGGCTCATCCCCGTAAAGTGCAAGGCGACCATCGGCCAGGTAGGCAACCTGGAACACGAGATAGTTCACCTGGGCAAGGCGGGCAAGACCCGTTACCTCGGCGTTCGTCCCACCGTCCGTGGTTCCGTCATGAACCCCAACGACCACCCTCACGGCGGCGGCGAGGGCAAGAGCCCTGTAGGCCATGCAGGCCCTATGACCCCTTGGGGCAAGCCTGCGCTTGGTTATAAGACAAGAAAGAAGAAGAACACCTCTTCCAAGTTCATATTAAAGAGGATCAATTAAGGAGGATATAGGAAATGTCGAGAAGCGTTAAAAAAGGGCCTTTCGCCGAACCCCGCCTGCTCTCCAGAATAGAGGCAATGAACGAAGCCGGCGAAAAGAAGGTCGTTAAAACGTGGTCAAGGGCTACCACTATATTCCCCCAGATGGTAGGTCACACCATAGCCGT